>JALHQC010000003.1 GCA_022842165.1 bacterium | reverse complement strand
CCCTCCGAAGTATAGGTTCCCGGCGTGATGACGCCGGCAACGACCGGAGCCGCAGCGATGTTCGTACCCGCGTCAGCGTCCAGCGTGTAGGTGCCGTTGAAATCATTATCGCCCTGTATGCCGGGTATGGTCGAGATCACCACGACTCCCACGGCATTCGGCGACAGCAACGACATGTCGATGTCCGACGCGAACGTGTGGGTAAAGTTCGTCAGCACCAGGTCGACGTCGGTGATGGCACCCGTCCAGTTCAGAACTTCGACCGTGGTGTCTGTGTTGCTGTTATTCGCAGGGATGTTGGTGGAAGACGACGTGTAGGTGTTCACCGTCTGCGCCTGAACCTTCTGCCCATGCGCCGTCAGCCCCAGCAATGCCGCCGAAAGAACCGTCGTCGCCAGCAGGGCGCGGCGCCAGTTGCGGCCCGAACGGAGGCTGGTTTCGTTGCGCGAGGTAGTGGAGGCTGCGGTGACCGTCATCTGTATTTCCCCGTGATCGTTTTCCTGGCACAGGCGCGCCAGAATCTGAGAGTTCACATTTACACCTAGCCGATCACGTCCATGGGTTGAAGCGAAATAAGGCACCCATCCGCCCGGTTAACGACAAATCAACATGTTTTCGCCCGATTGTTGCGGAGATGCCACAGATCGCTGTAACGAGTGCACTGTTGCACTTTGCGCGTGCTGCACTTAAGATGATCTCCAATATATTGAAAAACATGGGTTTAAGTCATGGTCACGGGCGCGGGGGGAGGCAGCTTGCAAGCTGCGGCCATGCCATGCGGTCCTTCCCCGGAGTCATGACGCCATGATTACGCCACCCCCCACCCCCTGCCGTGGCAACCTCGGGCGTTGCGGCGATATCGGAAGTTGCGCATGAATATCCTCTTCATCCACCAGAACTACCCTGCCCAGTACAAGCATCTGGTGGAGTGGCTCGGCCTGATGCGCAAGCACCGGATCGTGTTCCTGACGCAATCTCCGAAGGTGCCCAAGACCACGTCCCACCAGATCATCCAGTACAAGCCCGATCACAAGCTGCCGAAGAACTCCTATGCCGTCAGCCGCTATTTCGAGGTCAGTTGTGCGGCGGGCGAGAAGGTCGCCAACATCTGCAAGGAGCTGGATGCCAAGGGCTTCAAGCCCGACCTCATCATCGGCCACACCGGCTGGGGCGAGATGCTGTTCCTCCGCCATGTCTGGCCGCAGGCGCCGATCGTGTCCTATTTCGAGTATTTCTACAGCGCCAAGAACTCCTGCATGGATTTCGACCCGGAATTCCCCATCACCGAGGAAGGGGAATACGCCATGTCGGCGCGCAACGCGGTCAACTACCTGAGCTATGCCGCCTGCACCGGCGGGGTGACGCCCACCGAGTGGCAGCGCAACACCTATCCGGCCGCCTTCCACGACCGGATCAAGGTGCTGCACGAGGGGATCGACACCAACCTGCTGGTGGCCAGCAACAAGACCTCCGCCAAGCTCGGGCGGCTGGAAAGCCCGGTCACCCGCAAGGACGAGATCTTCACCTACATGGCGCGCAACATGGAGCCGATGCGCGGCTTCCACGTGTTCATGCGCGCGCTGCCGCAGATCCTCGCGGCAAGGCCCAAGGCCCGGGCGCTGATCATCGGCGGCAATGAAGTGTCCTACGGCGTGCGCTCCGGCGACCAGGGCGGCTTCCGCGCCCGCATGGAGCGCGAGGTCGGCGCCCAGCTCGACTGGTCGCGCGTCCACTTCCTCGGCAAGGTGCCCTACTCCACCTTTGTGGGCACGCTGCAGCTGTCGCGCTGCCACATCTACCTGACCATGCCCTTCGTGCTGTCGTGGTCGATGCTCGAGGCGATGTCGATGCAGGCAACGGTCGTTGCCTCCAACGTCGAACCGGTGCGCGAGGTGATCACCGACGGCAAGAACGGCTTCCTCGTCAATTTCTTCTCGCCCGACATGCTGGCCCGCCGGGTGATCGACGTTCTCGCCCACCGCGACAATTACGCCGAAATCGGCCGCAAGGCGCGCGCCCATATCGTCAAGCACTACGACCTGAACTCGGTCTGCCTTCCGGCCCAGATCGACTATCTGAACGAGATGCTTCCGCCGCGCCTGCGCGGCAAGCTATAAGCCTGAGAGGGCGGCCGGAGGGACTGGCTTCGCGGCCGTCCGGCGCCGACACTGAACGACGCCATCGGCGCTGACCAACAAACAAGGTGATCACATGAAGAAAACACTGCAGATTTCGGGACTTCTCTTGGGCCTCGCGGTGGCGGGCGCAAGTGCTTCGATCGTCACCGCGCAGACCGAGGACCAGCCGCCGGAAAAGGCCGCCCTGTCGACGAACGTCAAGCGCATCACCCAGCAGATCGGCGACTGGACGCTCGATTGCACCGAAAGGCCGGGCGACCGCAAGCGCTGCAAGATGCTGCAGAAGGTGGGCACCGCCAAGAGCAAGCAGGTCATCCTCACCTGGCTGATCGGCCGCGACAACGAGGGCCGCGAGGTGATGAGCTTCCAGACGCCCACCGGCATGCTGCTGAAGCCCGGCGTGCGGCTGGACGTCGATGACGCGAACCTCCTGCAGGTCGAATACCGCACCTGCACGCCGAAGTTCTGCGAAGCCGTGGCCGAACTGACGGGTGAGACCGTCGATGCCCTGAAGGCCGGCAAGAAGGCGACGCTGACGCTGACGCCGCTCAATGCCAAGGCCGCGGCACTCGCCGTATCGCTCAAGGGCTTCACGGCCGCCTACACGGGCTACAAGGCGGAATAGGGCGGCGGCGGGCCGCTTTTCCGAATGGCCCCCCTCGTGACCCCGATCGGCAAGCACCGCGCGCCGGCGGCCTTCGCCGGCATCGCCATGCCGTTGGCGGCCTGGGCGGCGATGTCGTCGCTGTTCTATCTGCAGCTGACCCGCGACAGGGCCAGCCTCGACCGGTTTCTGACGGCCGACATGGCGTCGGCCTATAATCTCGCGCTCGACGTCGCCGCCGATCCCTCCGCCGTGCTGGACTGGACGCTGCCGAACGCCAACTATCTTTTCCCGGAACTGTTCCTCCTCTACCCCTTTGCCGTGGCCGGATGGCCTTTCGACGCCGTCATCCCATTTTATGGCGCGATATCCCTGCTGGTGCTGACGCTGGGCAGCTATCTGCTCGCCAGGCGATGCCTGGCAGGCTGGGCGGCGGCAGCGGCGGCGAGCCTGACGGTGACGCTCGCCGGGTCGCTGCTGCTGGTTGGCCCCTACCCCGGCAACCTGATCGCCGCGCCGAATTTCCATTCCGGAATGGCGGTGTTCACCCCGCTCATCCTCGCTGCGGCGATCCGCGGCGTTTCGCGGCGATTGGGCGAAGGCGGCAGCCGCGGCTGGGCGGCCTTCGCCACGCTGCTGGCGGGGCTCCTCGCCTTCAGCGACCGGCTTGCCGCCGTCAGCATCGCGGCACCGCTCGCCGCCAGCCTGCTGGCGCATGCCGTTGCCAGCCCCCGGCATCGCAGGGCCTGCCTGTGGTTGGCAGCTTCGCTGGCGCTGGCGGCGGCGGCAGGCGTGCTGGCCGACATGCTGTGGCGCCCTGACAACCCGGGCGTGGTGGTGGCGCCGCGCCTTGCCGAGTTCTGGCCGAACATGTTCGAAATGTTTCGCCTGGCGCATGATCTGCGCGTTTCGCTGCCGTGGATATTCTACGGCACGATCGCCGCGCCCGTTCTCGCTCTCGCCGGTCTCGCCGCGGAAATGATAGCGCGCCGCTTAGCTCTCCTGCAGGACACGCCATGGCTTCTGCTGGCGGTCTATGTGCTCGTCTATTTTCCGCTGATGGCCGTTGTTCATGCCGGCAGCACGCTTGAACCGGTTCTCCATTACCGGCTGACGGACCTTGTGATGGCCTGCGTTTTCCTGCCGATCCTGTTCCTGCGCCTAGCGGCTCTGGCGGGCATGAGAAAGCCGGGGCTCATGCTCGTCGCCGCGGCGATCGTCCTGTCCGCCACCCATACGGTCATCATGCCCTCGCAGCGCAACTTTGGCACGCCGCTGATTCTGCCGCTGGCGGAATGCCTCGACGATCTCGCGAGGCGCTACGGCGTTTCCTACGGCGCCGCCGAATACTGGGATGCCATTCCGATGCGGCCCCTGAGCCGGCAGGGCCTGACACTGATATCCGCGGGCCGCGATTTCAAACCCCGGAACTGGAACCAGACGCGGCGATTGGACCTCGACAGGCCATACGAGATGATCGTCGACCGGAATTATTTCGATCCGGTAGCCCTGGCGGCGCTGCCCGCTCCGCGCGCCATTGAAACCTGCAGCGGCCGCACGGTCTATATTCTGAAGCCGCAATGATCGCAGCATGCGATCTGGATACGGGCCGCCGCTCGGTCCGATCACTTGGCCAGCAGCATCGTCACCATGAGCAGGATGAAGAGAACGAGGCTCGTCCGGTCGCGCAGCGCGTGGTTCACGGGATCGGCCGTCATCGTGCCGCCGTGGGCATGCCGCCAGATATGGACCAGCCATGCCCCCACGATGGCGACGGCGAACCACAGATAGGCAGGCTGGCGGTAGTATTGCGCCGAGTGTTCGCCGTCGGTCACGTAAAGCGCCAGGACAACAAGCGAGGCCATGGCCGCACTGGCGCCGAAAGCCAGGATCAGCGGCATGTCGGCAGGGCCATAGGGCCTGTCTGCAAGACTGCTGCCGGCGCTGCGTGAAGTGAGAACGACCTCGCAATGGCGCTTTGCGAAGGCCAGCGACAGGAAGAAGAACAGGGAAAAGCCGATAAGCCATCCCGACAGGACGACATCGGCCAGCACCACGCCCATGAGCAGCCTCGATGTATGCATGCCGGAGAGCCAGAACGCATCGGCGAGTTTCAGCGGCTTGATCAGCACGGTGTAGATGCCACTCGCCACGCAATAGGCCAGCAGGCAGGCTGCGAAAGGCGGGTTCCAGAACGATGCCGCGATCAGCGGCACGGTGATGAGGCCTCCCGCAAGCAGCGCCGCCCGCACCGGATCGACGGACTTCCGCGCCAGCGGGCGGTTGCGCTTCGTCGCATGCGCCCGGTCGGTCTTGACGTCGTAGAGATCGTTGGCGATGTAGGTTCCGGACGCGCAGATACCGAGCAGCAGAAAACCGAGCGCGCAGTCGAGCAACACGCCGGGAGCCTCGAGGGCATTGGCGAGAAAGGCCGGCACGAAGATCAACAGGTTCTTGCTCCAGTAGGGCACGCGCAGCAGCCTCGCGTATTCGGCGGCGCTGGTAGCCTTGGCCTGCCCGGCATGCGTCATCCGCGCTCTCCGCTCATTGGGGCCGGTGCACGAAAACCGGCATGGCAACCCGCTCGCGGAACGAGCGGATGGCCCGCTCGGCAACTTCCATGGCGCGGGCGATCGCCATGTCCATGTCGAGATAGGCATAGTTTCCGAGGCGCCCGAGGAACGTGACACCGTGTTGCACTTCCGCCAGGCCGACATAGTCACGCAGGAGCGCCTGTTCCTTTGCCAGATGCACCGGATAATAAGGAATGTCGTCAGGACCGCATTCGCGCACATACTCGCGATAGGAGATCGAGCCCTCCCCCGAAGGCGTTTCCCACGGCGCAAAATAGCGGAACTCGGTTACCCGCGTCCATGGAACGCTCAAGTCGCCGAAATTCATGACGGCCGTTCCCTGCAGCACGGCGCGCGACCTGACCTCTTCGAAGTCAAGCGTGCGGTAGGAAAGCCTGCCTAGACGGTAGCCGAAATAGCGGTCGATCTGGCCGGTATAGAAGACATGCGCAAACCCGTCATGAGGCGCGGCGGCGTCATAGCTTTCGCCAAGCCTCACTTCGATGCCGGGGTGGCGCAGCATGTTTTCCACCACCTGCGTATAGCCGTGGCGCGGCATCGCTTGTTGCGAGTGCCGGAAATAATTGTTGTCATAGGTGAAGCGGACGGGAAGGCGCTTCAGGATCGATGCCGGAAGCTCGCGTGGACTGCGGCCCCACTGCTTGGCGGTATAGTCACGGAAAAATGCTTCATAGAGTTCCGGCCCGATCGTCGACAGCGCCTGATCTTCGAAAGTTTCGGGCTCCGCAATGGCCAGCGTCCTCGACGCGACGAAGGCCTCGGCCTCCTCAGGGGTGAAGGCTTTCCCGAAGAACTGGTTGATGGTCAGAAGATTGACCGGCATGCTGTAGACGCGCCCGCCCGCTGTCGTCAGTACCTGGTGGCGGTAGGGCATGAATTCGCCGAAGCGGCGGATGAAGCGCCAGATCCGGTCGTCGTCGGTGTGAAAGATGTGCGGGCCATAGCGGTGCACCATGATGCCGGTCGCCTCGTCGCGCTCGGTATGGCAGTTGCCGGCGCTGTGGCGCCGCTCGTCCAGCACCACGCAGCAAAAGCCGGCTTCCGCCAGGATGCGGGCGAGCGTCGCGCCGCTGAACCCTGCACCGGCGATCAGCACCTTTGCTTTCGTGATTGTCATCTTGCTCTAATAACAGGATTTTCCCGGCAAGACGTCACTGTACACGGCATTGGAATTGATGCAATGTGATCGCTGCTGCTTTCCCTCCATAGAGTTCTGAAATGCCCGCGCTGTCCGTCGTCATGCCTGCCTACAACGAAGAAATGACGATTGCCGACGCAATGGCGGACGTCGTGAAGCACGTCGTGCCCGCCGCCGGCGATGTGGAATTCATCGTCATCGACGACGGCAGCAAGGACCGCACGGCGGAAATCGTGGCCGGGTATCAGGCGCAATATCCCTTCATCAGGCTGGTGAAACAGGCGAACGCCGGTCATGGCGCGGCGCTCCGCCACGGGATCGATGTATCGACGGGGGACTGGCTGCTGCTGCTCGACAGCGACTGCCAGATCGGCCTACAGGAATTTGCGGCGCATTGGTCAAGTCGCGACACCTACGATGCCTTTCTGGGCGTGCGGCTGCCACGCCGCGATCCGGCGCTGCGGCTGGTGATATCGGCGCTGATGAAGGCGGCGCTGCGGCTCTATGCCGGCGTCGCGCCACAGGACGGCGGCGCACCCTACAAGATCGTGTCGCGGCGCGCCTGGAAGGCATCGAGCGGGCTGATAAAGCCCGGAAGCTGGATTCCCTCCGTCCTGCTCGCGGCGTCCCTGCTCAAGAACAACTCGCTGCGCGTGGTGCAGACGCCGGTGGCGCATTTCGAGCGCCCGCATGGCGAATCGACGCTCAACGCCAAACGCCTGATGCGCTTCTGCTGGTTTGCACTGGCCGAGATCAGGGTCTTCGGTGCGGCGGTGAAGTCTGCGGCTTTCGGGGCCTATGTCCATGAGAGCGCTGACTGACGGTTCCCTGGCCTCTCTCGGGGCCTGGTGGATTGCGATAACCCTCTGCGGTTTTCTGGCCTGGCCGCTATGCGCAAGGCTGTTTCCATATAGCATCGATCGCGGCTACCTGGCGGCGAAGGCGGCCGGCATATTGCTCGCGGCCTATGCCGCGTGGCTGGCAAGCTCGCTTGGTTTGCTGTCGTTCGCGCGCTCGGGCGTCATTGCCGGAATCGCCTGCCTCGCCCTGCTGGGTTTCCTCTTGCGGGCGCGGCACCTGCCCTTGCCGCTGCGCGATGCCGCGGGGCGCGAACTTGTCTTCATTGGCTTCCTGGCGATCGGCGCCTTGATCCGTGTGACCAACCCCGATATCTACGGGCTCGAGAAATTCATGGACTTCGGATTCATGAATGCCGGCATGCGCGCCGATGCCATGCCGCCGCCCGACATGTGGTACGGCGGCGACCCGATCAACTACTACTACTTCGGACATATCACCGCATCATGGCTGGCGCTGGCCTCCGGCGTGCCGGCGGACCACGGCTATAACCTGATGATGGCGACCATCTTCGCGCTGGTCGCAAGCCTTGTTTACGCCCTGGTGCGCGACGCCCTGTCCACCGCCGGCCGCAATGTTTCGCGCGTCACCGCCGCCCTCACCGCCAGCTGCGTGGTGCTGGGCGGAAATTTTCACGCCGTCGTTTATGGCACCTTCCGGGACTGGGCCAATTCGAAGACCGGGCGCGACTATTTCTATTATCCCGACTCGACGCGCTTTATCGGCTTCGATCCTCCGACCGACGACAAGGCATTCACCGAGATGACGGCTTACGGATTTGCCGTGGGCGACATGCACGGCCATGTGCTGAACCTCACCGTCAACATGCTGCTGCTCTTCGTGCTGTTCCACGCTGTGGCGCCGGCTGCCCCGGGCCTGCCTCCCAACACCCGCATCAGGATCCTGCATCTTGTTGCGGCGGGCTTCCTGCTCGGCCTTTCGATCATGACCAACACCTGGGATTTTATTCTCTACGGGCTGGTGATCACGATTGTCGGCTTTTTGTCGTGGCAGGCTTCGCCCAAGCTCTCTGCTGGCGCATTGCTGCGGCTGGCCTTGCAAGGGCTCGCGGTCATCGCCGTCGCGCTGCTCGTGGCGATGCCGTTTTTGGCGCAGTTCCGGCCCTTCAGCGAAGGCGTCCGCCTCGTCGAGAAGACGACGCCGGCCTGGCAGTGGCTGGTGCTCTACATGAATATCCTGCCCGGCTGCATTGCCGCCGTCATTGCCTATGTTTTTTTCCGCCACAGATCAGGCCCCGCGGTCTTCGCTGCGGCGCTGGCGGCTGCGGCCCTGATCATTCTCCTGCTGCCCGAAATCTTCTACGTGAAGGACATCTACGGCAGCGATCATGCACGCGCCAACACCATGTTCAAGTTCACCTTCCAGGGCCAGGCGATCGGCATCATCGCGGCGGGCATCACGGCGGGCCTGTTTCTCGGCCGGCTCAAGGGCCGCTACACGCAGCTATTGCCCTTCGTCATTGCCATTCCGCTGTCGATGCCTCTCATCTACCCCAACTACTGGCTGAAGGACCGCCTGGCGCATATGCGCATTCACGACTACTCGCTTGGCGGATTGGACTTCGTAGCGCGCGAGGCGCCGGGCGAAGAGAGGCTGCTGCCGGTGGTGAGGTCTCTGGTTCTCGATCCGGGGCAGACGATTCTCGAGGCGGATGGCGACAGCTACACCTATGCCTCGCGCTTCTCCGCATTGACAGGCCAGCCGTCACCCTTGGGCTGGCGAAATCATGAGTGGCTGTGGCGAGGCGACTGGGACACGGTTGCCGCCATCTCGGGCCGCATTGCGGCGGTTTACAACGCCAAGACAACTGACGAGTTGTGCCGGCTTCTGGGAGAATTGTCGGTTCGCTACGTGATTGTCGGCGATGTCGAGCGCAGGGCCTATCCCGAACTTCGCGAGGACACTCTCAAGGCAGCCGGTCGGTTGCGGGCGGAGGCTGGCTCCACACAGATTTACGATATGGAAAGTGGTCCTTGCGGGAGCCTGTAAAATCGCATAAAAGTGGACACTCTGGGGACTTCACATTTTCGCATAAGAGCCGGGTTGGACAATGATGCGCTTGCGCCTTTTGATGCTGGCATTGCTGCCTTTCCTTCTGGTGTTTGCGAACACGGCCGAAGCGAAGAATGTTCCCGGCTCCGCCGCCGCCGTTGAAGGCCGCGTGGACCGTCTGGTGGCGTCCGGCCTCATCAACATGACAGTGGCGGCGGCGCTCGAGTCGCTGCAATTCTCCGACTGCCAGTATCAGCGCGACGAGGAAGTGGTGGACACCGGCCGCCGCAATACCTGCGAATGGGGTTTTTCCGCCAGAGGCGAGATGCTCTACCTGAAGGACAGTCCTTCCGGCTACAGCTACGAATCGACGAACGGCATGGGCACCATCATGCTGTCGCGGTGGATTTCGCCGGACACCGTGCTGGTTGGCGGCATCCTGTTCGAAGTTGGCCAGACCGATACCGACTACAATGACGGTGAAGTGAAACGCAAGGGCGTGGGCGGCACCATCGGCGTGATCCATCACATCTCTCCGCAGATGGCATTGAACCTGTTCGGCGGCGCGGAGTGGCTCAACTACGATGTCAGCCGCTCGAAGGGCGCGTTCGAGGGCGAATATGACGCGATGCGCCTGTTTGCCGATGCCGCACTGAGCGGCGAACTCGGTTCGCCGACACTGTGGCTGATCTATCGCGGCGGCCTCCGCGTCATCAACCAGAACAACGAGTCCTATGACGAGGAAAGCGGCGGCGTGAAGGTCAATCACGTCGAAGGTGTCGACCTGTTCCTCTTGTCGGCGGTGGCGGATTTCAAGATCGGCACGACGATCGACGATATCCGGCCCTTCATCCAGTTTTCAGGCCTGGCTGACCTCGTCCACGACGAGTCGCTTGGGCTTCTCGGCGGCGGCGTCGACGATGAAGTTCTCACCGCCCGCATTGGCATCGGCATCGATGCCAATCTGCTCGCGGGCCTGCTGTCGGCGTCGAGCGGCATCCATTTCGGCGAGGACGGCTATAGGGGCTTCGACATCCGCCTGAGTTACAGCAAGAACTTCTGAGCCCTGGCCTGCCGGATTCCGGCTTGCCGCCTCTCTTGACATCATGACATCCGGATTACCGCAGCGGTTTGGGGCGAAGGGCTGGCGCACCGTCCTGATCCTGTTGGCGAAGCTCTGCCTGTCGGCAGGGCTGCTCTACTGGATCTGGGCAAGCCTGCCCGATGGAATGGACTGGTCGGAACTGCAACTCGTCCATCCTGTTCTGCTGCTGGTGTGTGTGCCGGCGGCGCTGCTCCAGATCGCACTGCTGGCCTACCGCTGGCTGGTGACAGCGCGGAGCCTCGCGGACACAGGCCCGGCACTGCCGGACCTGCGGTTTCCCCGCTTCTTTCATCTGACCTGGCTCAGCCAGGCCGTGAGCCAGGTGCTGCCCGCGTTGGTGGCCGGGGATGGCCTGCGCATCGCCGGACTGCATTATGACGGCATGCCGCTGGGCGCCGCAACGCGCGCGGTCGTCGTTGACCGCGTCTTCGGCCTCGCGGGGCTGGTGCTGCTGATCGTCCCCGGCGCCGCCGCCAGCGGCATGATTGTGCTTCCCTCCTTCTGGATTGCCGGCATCGCGGTGCTCGTCCTCGCCGCAGGCGCTGCCGCGATCGCCGTCCTGCAGGACAGGCTGGCAAGCCTTCTGGTCAGGTTCGGCGGCGGGCTCATGCGGCTCGCCGGCATTCGCGGACTGGTGCTTCTTGCCATGGCGGCTGCCGGGCATGCCTTCTCGGTCCTGATCTTTCAGTTGCTCGCGGTGGCCTATGGCATCGAAATTCCGCTGCCGACGACGCTCATCGTGTTTCCGGCGGCACTGCTGATGTCGATCCTGCCGATTTCCTTTGGGGGCTGGGGCGTGCGTGAAGCGTCTGTCGTTTATGGCCTGTCGCTCTATGGCGTTGCGGAACATGATGCATTGCTTGCGTCCCTGATTTTTGGTAGCTTTCAAATCTGTACCGCGGTCCCATCGATCGCCGGTGTCTTTTTCTGGGCGAGGCGGCGTCATCCATGAATACGGCCCTGAAGCACACCCTGCATGTGGCTCTCGTCGTTTCGGCCGTAGCGGTCTGGTCGCCAGCTGCCGTATTTGCGCAGCCTGCGCCGACGGGTTCGCCTACGGCAACGGCCACCGCGACGCCAACCGAAATTCCGCTAACGCCCACGGCAACGGCCACCGCGACGCCCACCGAAATTCCGCTAACGCCCACGGCAACGGCCACCGCGACGCCCACCGAAATTCCGCTAACGCCCACGGCAACGGCCACCGCGACGCCCACCGAAATACTCGAGATTACCCCCACAAATACGCCGACCAACACGCCCACCGACACACCGACGAATACACCAACCAACACGCCGACCGATACGCCGACCAACACGCCCACGAATACGCCGACCAGCACACCCACAAACACGCCCACGAATACCCCCACGAATACGCCGACCAATACACCGACCAAGACGCCCCCCGACCAGACAGTCACGCCGACTGAAGCGCCGACCAACACACCCACGGGCCTCCCCACAGATACGCCCACGAATACGCCGACCAACACACCTGTGGAGCCGACGGGCACGCCGACCGATTCTCCGACCACGGTTCCATCCGTGACCGCGACGTCGACGCCTGCCGATGTGGACAGCGTCCCCGGCGGCGGTAGCGGCCCCAGCATTCCGATCCTGCTGATCCTGATGCTCGGGTCGATGATTTCCCTCCTGCTCTGGGCCCGCCGCGCCGACAGGAGATGATGGGCGACTACTTTCCGCGCCTGAACCTCGATTCGAGATTTTCAGCGGACAGGGTTCTCAAGGTTTCGCTTGCGCTGCTACTGGGTTTCCTGTTTCTCCGCACGTCGCTGGCCGACCATCTCTCGACTGCCGTCGCAACTGCACTGGCGGTCATCGCCGGTGGCTTCCTGTCGATGCTGGACGGCAGCATCATGCGCACCGGCGTCGAACTCCGCCAGGCGTCCACGGGATATGCCCTGTCGGTCACCGATGCCTGCGACGGCCTCGGCATCAGCGTCGTCTACCTGGCGATCATCGTCGCGCTCCAGCGCGGCGCGATTGCGTGGATGTCGCTGGCAAAGGCGGCGCTTGCCGGATTCCTGATCATTCAGGCCGTCAATCTTGTCCGCATCGTCTTGCTTTATGCCATGCTGCCCGCCGGCAGCGCCATGTTCGAGGCGACGCATTTCGACGTCTTCCCGCTGGCGAGTTCGGCTCTGGTCGCGCTGCTGGTGGCGGCGGCCGGAAATCTGATACCACCGGCCGCTGTAAGGACTATTTTCCTGTGGGTCGCCGTCGCCATTGCGGCGGGCCTTCTCTGGTACGTCATCGGCCAGGCGGTAACGGGTCTGGTTCTTGTTCCGCTTGCCAATCTGCTGATGGCGCTGGTTCCCGGTGCGCTCGCCAATGCGATCGATCTCCAGGATAGCCGGTATTTCGTGAACACCAATCTGGTGACGTCGCTGACACCTTTGCGGGCAGCATCTCTTCCTTTTGCCCCCGAAGCCTTCAGCCTGGCCGTTCCGCTGGTTGCGGCATCATTCGTCATGTCGCAGAAGCCGGTCAAAGCCAAACTGCTGCTGACCGTGGCGGCGCTGCTGGTGATGGCGGCAGCGATGTCGATTGCAGCCTATGCAGAAGCACAGGGCGAGGCTGCAGCGGCGGGATTGGCGCAAGTGATCGCCGGCGGGCAGCTTCAATCCTACGCGCCGCCGCAGGCGTTGATGCGCGCCATTCTGGCCGCGGTCCAGAACTGTTTCGTCCACTTCAACCTCTTCGTCCTCCCCTATGCGATCTTCTTCATCGAGCAGCCGCAGCGGCCTTCCCCGGTGCCGTCACGCCCGCAACCTAGGCGCCGCAATGGCTGAGCCGGATCGCGACCGGCCGCTCGCCCTTCCGGCGCCAACGGCGCGCCTGCTGGCTCTGGCCATCTTTGCGATTGCGCTCCTGGTGCGCTTCCGGGGCCTGTCGTGGGACGCCGGGCTTATGCTGCACCCCGACGAGCGCAATCTCGCTGCCGCCGCTGAGCGCCTGTCCTATCCCGGTGCGCTCGTGCCGGATTTCCATGCCTACAACGGACTGGCCGTTTACCTTCCAAGGCTGCTGGCCGAGGCATTGCATCAGGTAGGCATCCTGCGCTCCACCGGTCTTGCCGATATCGCATGGTCGGCCCGGCTGCTCTCGGCCTGTTTTTCACTGGCAACGGTGTTCGTGATCTACAGGATCGCGAGGACGGTGTTTGACCAGCCCTCCGCACTCCTTGCGGCCTTCCTGGCGGCGCTGGCGCCAGCCCTGATACAGGCGGCGCATTTCGGCACGACGGAATCGGTGCTGGTCCTGACGCTTTCACTTCTTGCATTGATCACGGCCCGATACCTCGGTCACAGCCTCGGCTTGCGACAGGCAGCAATCCTCTGCGGCGTCACGCTGGGTATGGGGCTTGGGTTCAAGACCACGGCGGCAACCTTTGCCTTGCTGCCGCTGGTAGCGTTCCTGATGCGGCGCGATGCCGGAAGCCTCGCCATGCGGCTTGTGTGGCTCGTCGTCAGCGGCTTGATCGCGCTGGCGATCCTGTGCCTGACGACACCGCAAATCCTGCTTTCCCCACAAGATTATTTCGGCGCGATGACCTTCGAGGGTGGCGTCGTGCGCGGCACCGTCGATGTGTTCTGGACCTATCAGTTCCACGATGCGAAGGCCGTCCTGTTCGAACTGAAACAAATTCCGTGGCTTCTCGATCCCGTCTCCGCGCTGCTTGTTCTTCCGGGGCTGATCCTGCTGCTGTGGCAGGCGGCATCGGGGCGCGGAACCGCACGTCTGCTGCTGCCCCTGCTTCTCTTCGGCCTCGCCTACGCCGCCATCATCTTCTCATGGCATGCCAAGTTCATGCGCTACCTGCTGCCGCTGCTGCCGCTGTTCATCCTTGCAGCAGCGGCTGCCTGCCGGGAAGCCACCAGGCACTTTGGCCGCGATGCGGGGATCGCGGTTGCCGCCGCCATGGCCTTCTCGGTATTCGTCGCAGGAAGCCTGCAGGCGGCGATCTATCTGCGCACCGACAGCCGCGTCGCGGGCTGGAATTATCTTGTTTCCAACATGCAGAAGGGCGACCGGCTCGTGGTCGAACCCGTCGAGGTCGGCCCGCCCTTTCCGGGCGGCGAACACCTTGCCATCGCCGTGACGCCGCTTCCCCTGATCGAACCGCCCAGCGCGCAGAAGACCGAGGCGATTGCCGGCATCCTGGCGGCCGGGCAATGGATGATCGTTTCCAGTCGCCGGCATCATGGCGTGTTGCCCGGCATGCATCGGCGCTTTCCCGAAATGTGCGGCTATTACGATGCCCTGTGGAGCGGGCGGTTGGGATATGACATGCAGCAGCGGTTCAGCCGCAGGGGCAGAGGCCTCCTGTCGGCGCTCGATCCCTCACCCCTCGCGGAGGAGACCTTTTCGGTGTTCGACAGCCCCACCGTCTTCGTTTTCCGGAATACCGGCCGGCTGAGCCAGGCGGGGATCGAGAAGGAGATTCTGGCGGCGCCAGCTCACTGCCAGCCAGCCGGCTGACGCCACGCCCGCCGCCTTCACTTTGCAACGGGCCAGGTTTTGATCCTCATATGCGCATCCGCCGGAAGATGGGTTCCGGGATATTACGGATGACTGCCATGACCAGCCGCCACACCGGCCTGACATAGACGACGTTCTTCTGCTTCTCCACAGCGCGCAGGATGGCGGCGGCCACGTCTTCAGGCTGCGCGGTGAGCCTCGGCGGCAGGTCCATCCCTTCGGTCATTCGCGTTGCCACGAAGCCCGGCAGCACAGTGACCACATGAACGCCAGACCCCGAAAGGCGGTTGCGGAGGCCGGAGAGAAACGCCGAGAAGCCTGCCTTCGCAGAACCATAGATATAGTTGGAGGCGCGGCCCCGCTCGCCCGCCACCGAGCTGATGCCGACGAGGGTGCCGCTGCCGCGCGTCTCGAAACGGTTGGCAAGCTCCGACAGGATCGCGACCGGGCCTTCATAATTGCTCCGCATGACGAGGATCGCGGACGTGCATTCGCGCTCGCCTTCTTTCTGGTCCCCGAGGACGCCAACCGCGCAGACGGCGATGTTTGGGAGAATGTTCAGGCTGTCCACGAACCGGGCGTGGGAGCCGGTGTCGAGCGCATCGAATTCATGCAGCGTGACAGGCACGCCGTAACGGATTTCGATGTCCGTCCGCGCGGCCTGCAGGCTTTCGGCGTTGCGCGCGGCAAGCTGGATCGGGTGCCCGGCTGCCGCGAATCTTCTGGCAGCTGCAAGCCCGATGTCGGACCGTCCGCCGAGGATCAGGACCGGCCCCCCGCTCACAGGCCCAGCCTTTCGGATTGCGCAGATGCGAAGGCCTGCGCCCTCCCCTTCTCCGCCCGCATGGCGAGAAACTCCGGAAGTCTCGGTTCCGATGCACGGAATGTGGCTGCTGCCATGCGGCTGTCCTTCGCCAGATAGAAACGCCCGCCATGCTCGATCGCAATCCGGTCGAGGCGTTTCAGCAATTCAAGCACAGCCGGGGTGGCTGGAAAATCGAGTGCCAAAGTGTAGCCCTCCATGGGAAACGAAAACCGGCTGTCCTGCCTGCCCATGCGCTTGAGCACTGCAAGCAGCGGCGCCTGCCGCGACGCCGCGATGGCGCCCAGCAGGACATGCAGGCCTTGGCGCGATCTATCGAGCGGTAGCACGCACTGGAACTGTATCAGCCCTTCTCGTCCATAGAGGCGGTTCCAGCCGGGAATTGCATCGAGAGGATAGAAATAGCGATACCAGTCCACCAGCCGGCTTCGGGTGCCGGCCGCGCCCCGCCAGTGATGCAACGCGTTGAAGGCTCTCGCAAGCGGCACAGCATGCAGGATGGACGGCATGTCGAATGCGATGGCCAGCTTGCGCCTGTTGAGGATGGCGAAGGGATTTGCCTGCGCCGCCGCCGAAAGCTCGCCGCGGCTGGCGTGCTCGCCCAGCAGCAGCAGCGAACGGCCGAGCCTGGTGCCACTGCTCAGGCAATCGATCCAGGCGACGGAATAGGTGGCATCCTGAGCGGCCTCGAATGCCGTCATGGTGGACTCAAGGTCCGCGGTTGGTATGACCGTCTGCTTCACCCATCCTGTCTCGACGCGTGACAGCCTGAAGGCGGCACGAAGAATGATGCCGGTGAGGCCCATGCCGCCGATCGTCCATTCGAAGAGATCGCGGTTGTCGTCCGGTGAACAACGCAGAATTTCGCCATCCGCCTGCATCACGTCGATCCAGTCGACGAAGTTGCCGAACGAGCCATGCCTGTGATGGTTCTTGCCATGAACATCCGCGGCGATCATGCCGCCAAGCGTCACGAACTGGGTGCCGGGTGTTACCGGCGGAAACCACCCGCGTGGCAGAAACGCCGCGATGACATCGCCGAGCATGACGCCTGCCTCGGCGGTAAGCTGCCCTGTCTCCGCATCGAAGGCCAGCATATGGTTGAACTGCCGCATGTCGGCGGTGGCGCGGGTGTTCAGCGCGCTGTCGCCGTAGGCGCGGCCGTTGCCCCGGGCGATCAGGCTTCCTTCGGCGAGCAAATTTCTCAGGTCGGCTTCCGTGCGCGGACGGCTAACCTTGCAGTGGAGCTTCGGGAACCGCCCCCATCCGGAGAGCATCGTCATGCGGGGCATCGAAACCCTCGTCCCGTTTGCGGGCAGTCTGTCACTTCGGCAGCGCGTCCAGAAGCGCTTTCTCGACCTTCTGGCGGTCGAAACAGCCGGTGCGCCGGTAAAGCCTGACGATGGGATGATCGTAGATGAACCACGATTCCTGCGCAAAGCTATCGTCGATTTCGAGAAAGCCGAGTAGCGTCAATCCGCGGCGGAATTCGCGGAACTTCTCGAAGCACAGGCTGCCATCGTCCAGCATCCGGTAATAGCGGCTGCTCATCGGCAACCGGTCCGCCATGCGCGGCACGACTGCGAAGAAGCGCTGGCTGCTCTGCACGAGCAGGTCGGCGCGGGAAAGCCGTTCCGCCATCCACGTCGCCTTTTGGGCGGAATCGGGCTCCTGAATGTTCAGCATCTGAAGCTCGTACTTGCCTTCGACGAAGGGCCAGCGGCTTTCCTTGTCTCCCGGAACGCGAACCACAGCGGGCAGCGTTTCATCCCAGCCGGTTTCGTTCAGGATGACGCTACCGAGCGGAAGCGTTTTCCAGATGAAGACCGATGCCTCCACCCGCGTGTGGGGCGCGATCAGCATGCCGAGAACGGCCTGCGCCTGGATCGCGGCTGCCGCTGCGAGGCTCACCGCCACCACGCTCAGGCCGCGATGGCGCAGTCCGGCCAGCAACTGGCCCGCAATGATCATGACGAACGGTGCAATGGGCAGCACGTAGCGCAGATACGGCGTGGGATAGGTGGAGAAGATGGCAAGCACCGTTGCGACGAAGCAGCAGGCGGCGAGATGAAACGGCGAGAACGTTCGCCAGCGCAGCAGGACTGCGAGACACGCCGCAGCCACGATGGCGGGGCCGAAACCCCACAGGAATACATCCTGCAGGAACTGCAGGAACGAATTGCGGTCGAGCCAGAACCAGTTCGGAACCCAGCCCGCCCCCGCACTGGCAAGACGGGACTGTTCGGCGACATCGTCGAGAAAGCGTGGATCGAAACCGATATTCCAGACATTGGGGCCTGTGAATGCGAAGGGATTTGCGAGGCGGAAAGCGACGGCCGCGGCCAGAAGGCAGAAGACGGCCTGAACGGCTACATCCGTGACGCGCCAGCCGCGCGCCGCCCACAGTTTTGCGATCACGATGAAAACCAGCGCAAACGCGAACAATGCGCCAGAAAGCTTGCTGGCAACCGAAAGACCGAGCAGCACTCCCATGGCAATTGCCAGGCTTGAATTGCGCAGCCGCGAGGCACTGTCGTTCCAGAAGCTTGCGGCATAGACCGCAGCCAGGCCGAAGGCCGTGCTCAGCGTGTCCACCGTGAAGAAATGCGCTTCCCGCATCGCCACCGGCGTGAACGCATAGAAGCTGCAGGCCAGCACCGGCGCCGCCCGCGACCTCGTCCATCTCGCGGCGGTCAGAAACACCAGCAGGATGGTGCAGCTGTCAGCGATGGCGGACAGCATGCGGCCAGTCAGCAGCACCTCAGTCCATTCGGACCAGCCCTGTACATAGCTGAGCAGAACCATGACCAGCAGCGGTGCTTCGCCATAGACATAAAAGCCCGATTGCAGCCGCGGATTGAGGGGAGAGCGCTCGGTATCGAACCACAGGCCCGTCCAGTCGAGCGGCAGTTTGCCAAGCCCCCACTCGCTCAGCCCGCGGAGCGCGCCGGAGACCATGAAGGCCATGTGGCGTTCATCCGCATGGAGTCCCGCCATGTCGTCCCAGTCGAGCGCGGTGAGCCGCATCAGCGCGCCGATGGAAATGACGGCGAACGCTGCTGCTGCGGGAAGAAGTTTCGGATTGCGGAAAATGGCCCCGGTCATTTCAAGCGGTATGTTGAGCTTTCCGGGACGAGCCGGCCGCTCTGGACAGAAGGGCCTGACATCAACATATCCCCCCGCCGCCGACAAACGAAATCTCCGAGAAGCCTGTTGCGGCAGCGCCGGGCAGCAATGCCGCTCTGCCGGTTTCCCCCGCCGGCGCGTTTGCTATACTGGGACCGGATCGGATCGGGAAAGGTTGCAATATGGGCCGTGAAAGCGTTCTCGTTACAGGTGCGGCGGGGCTGGTTGGCAATGCTGTGCGCGTCATGCTGGAGAAAGCCGGCCGCCAAACCGTGGCAATCGATCGCGTCGGAACGGCAATCGACGGCCGCGAGGTCATCGAATGCGACGTGACCGACATCCACGGCCTTCACAACATCGCCCGCCGCAACGACATTGCGGGCATTATTCACTGCGGCGCCTTCTCAGGCCCGATGGTCGCGGCCGACAGCCCTGCCCAGATGGTGCAGGTGAACATCGTCGGCACCGCCAACATCCTCGAACTGGCCCGCATTATCAGGGGACCGCGCGTGGTGTTCTGCTCCTCGACCAGCGCCTATGGCCCGACGCCGCCCGGCCCCGTGCCCGAGGACGTGGCACTCAAGCCATCGACCGTCTATGGCGCCAGCAAGGCGGCGAGCGAGCATCTGGTGCGTTCCTACGCTGAACAGCATGGTGTCGACGGCGTCAGTCTGCGTCTCTCGTGGGTCTTCGGCCCGCGGCGGACGACAGCCTGCGCCATCCGCATGATGATCACCGATGCGCTGGAGGGCCGGCCGACGCGGCTTCCATTCGGGCGCGACTTTCCAAGGCAGTACATTCATATCGACGATGCGGTGCAGGCGCTCATCACGGCATTGGACAAGCCTCATCTGCCGCGCTCCACTTACACGGTGACGGGTGGCACATGGATGACACTGGGCGAAATCGCCGCTGTCGTTCGCAAGGTGATGCCATCGGCGGATATCGAGGTTGCCGAGGGGCCAGACCCCGTCGATGACCGGCAGGAGCGCTTCGACATTTCAGCGGCGGAGCGCGATCTCGGCTATCGGCCTGCTGTGTCTCTGGAAGATGGAATCCGTTCCTACCGCGACTGGCTGCAAGCCCGCAGCGCAAAACCGGCGAGGCTTTAGGCGGGCCTGCCGTCAGCGGCGTGCGGCACGTTCCTTCAGCCCGTTCTGCGCCAGCCGCCAGAGCAGAACCTCGAAGCGGTCCTGCCCGAAGAAGACTTCCGCGTTGAAGACCATGGTCGGCACGCCCCAGTGGCCGCTGGCGCGCAGCTCTTGTCCGTTGGTTTCCAGAGCGGCATCGTGATGGGCGGGATTGCGGGAAACGGCCTGTTCCAGTTCGGCAAGGTTCAGCCCGCAGCGCTGGGCGGCCTGGGCAAGGTGATCGTCCTCGTCCCACCCCGTTACCGATCCATCCCACAGGAGTTGCGACACTTCCGTTGCGAATTCCAGCCCGCGCGCGCGTTCAGCCGCTGCGATGCCCAGCCGCCCGAGCCGGACGGCTAGTGGCTGATCCGGCGCGATCGCCAGCGTGACCGGGTCCTGCGCGATGGGATCAGGCACCGGGCGGCGGAAACTCATGCCGTGAAAAGCCGCAACGCGCGCTGAATCCTGCATGAAATAGGGCCGTGCCAGCGGGTCCATGCGCGCAAAATAGGATGGGTTGCGGATGGCGGCGGGATGGACGATGCGGATATCGATCTCGACATCGTATCTCCGGTGCAGCTCGTTAATGCGCGGCAGCAGCACGTAGGAATATGGGCTGCGGAACGACCAGAACAGCGTGACACTCAAGGTCAATATTTCAGCCTTCACAGACAGGGCGCGGGCAGACAATATCATGGCTACAGCAGCGGGAATAGCGGCGATGACCAGCGATGATATCTATGCACGGCAGCAATTCGGGCAGAAGACCGGTTTCGGGCGAATGCCGGCTCTGCTCATCGTCGACTTCGTCAATGGCTTTACCGATCCCGATATTTTTGGCGGCGGCAACATCCTGAATGCTGTTGAGGCAACCGTGCCGCTGCTGGCCTTCTTCCGCGGGCGGCGCCTGCCCGTGGCTTTCACGCGTATCGTTTATGCCGATGACGGATCGAATGCCGGAGTGTGGTGCCAGAAGGCGCCGCGCTTGCGCGAACTGACCGAGGCCGCAGACGCAAGCCAGGTGGTGAAGGAGCTGGCGCCACGCGCAGGCGAGATGGTGATCCGCAAGACGCAAGCCTCCGCTTTCTTCGGCACCGACCTGTGCGGCACCCTGATTTCGAAGGGCGTCGATACAATCGTCGTCGCCGGCTGCACGACGAGCGGCTGCGTGCGCGCCAGCGTGATCGATGCGATGAGCTGGAACTTCCGGCCGATCGTCGCGATGGATTGCGTGGGCGACCGTGCGATTGGCCCGCATGAAGCGAACCTCTTCGACATGGGCCAGAAATATGCCGACCTGCTGACAGCGGGCGATGTGATCGCCACGCTCGACCGTCAGGTTCTTCCCGCGCCCGCGAAGTGACGGAGCGAACGGCTTAAGGTTTCGGCGCTGTAGCCGCGGCCGATGACGACGATGGTGTCGTCCTCGCGTCCGGTGTCATCGCTCTGCTCCGGCAGGATTTCCGGTGACTGCACGACCTTCCGCACCGTTTGCAGCAGCAACCGCCCGGCAGGCGTGCGCACCACGCCCTTGACCCTGACGACATCATCGCCGCGCGCGTGGAGCAGTGCCGAAAGCCATACGGTGAAAGCCGTCCAGTCGACACCTTCTCCGAGGTGGAGCCGCGTTGGAAAGATTGGCGGGCGGTTTTCCTCAGCTGGGAGAACGGGAAGAAGTTCCGGCGCGCATCCGTGGAAATCCGGCAGCGGAACGTCCGTTCCCATGGCGGCGCCGGAGAGGCGCGCGCCCGGATTGAGCTGCGCCAGCGTGGCAAGCAGGCGCTTCAGATCGGCCTCGCCCGCCACATCGGCCTTGGTTACGATGAGATGATCGGCGATCTCGATCTGGCGGCGGCCCAGCGGTTCGCTTCGCAACTGGCTCAGCGCGTGCAACCCGTCGACCGCGACGATGATTTCGCCCACCACGATATGATAGACGAGGATGGGGTCGGAGCGGATCGCCTCGACAATGGGACCGGGATCGGCAAGGCCGCTGGTTTCGAGAACGATCTGCTCGAGCCGGGAAGCGGTCGACGCCGTCCGGCTGCGCTCGTCGCAGAGCCTTCGCAGCAGTGCAATGAGATCGGCCTTTGCCGTGCAGCACACGCAGCCGCCCGCCAGGACAGCGAGCTTCGAGGAGCGCCCGAGCAGCGCGTCATCGACCGGCGTTTCAGCGGCCTCGTTGACGATGACGAAGGCATCGGCAAAGCGCCCCGCATGCAGCTGATGGCGGAGCCATGTGGTTTTCCCGGAGCCGAGATAGCCGCCGAGAATTGTCAGTCGCACGCGCGATTCGGAATGGGCCGCCATGTCAGCCCCTGCCTTCCGCATCTCCTGTGAAGCGCGGATCGAGCGGATCTATGGGCTTACCCGTCAACCGTTCGGCGAGAGGCCAGACATCTTCCAGCGTGAGGACGATCGATTGATTTCCGGAAAGCGTCGAGATCTGGATGCCCGGCACCAGGCCGCCGTCATAAGCGGTGAGGCCATAAGGGCGCAGCACCGATTGCAGCACATGCGCGCGGCGGAATCTTTCGCGCAGGCGGTCGGGCCCCGTTGTGGCGCCGGCTTCCGTCCAGTGGCCGGGAGCGGCGGGAAAGCCGCAGTTCGCGCACATGATGTTCCTTCCGCTGGAATCGACAGGGCGGCACGCGTGGTGCCGCCCTTGCGCATTCAGTGTTTCAGATGACTTCCGGACGCTTGCCGCCCGCGAAGGGGAAGCGCTTGCGGAAATCTTCGGCGATCTCCTCGAAAGTCATCCACTTCACGCCGTCATGGCCGTTGATGTATTCGATCAGGCGTTCGAGCATCAGCAGCACCTGCGGACGGCCGCTGACGTCCGGGTGGATGGTGAAGGGGAACACGCCGTAATCCATCTCGCGATAGACCCAGTCGAACTGGTCGCGCCACATCTGCTCGATATCGCGCGGGTTGACGAAGCCGTGGCTGTTCGGAACCTTCTTCATGAACATCATCGGCGGAAGATCGTCGACATACCAGTTGGCGCCGATCTCGACGAGGTCGATCTCGGTGCCATGCTTCAGGGGATGCATCCACTCTTCCGCCTTCTTGGAATAGTCGATGACGTTCCAGGAATCGCCGACCCGGGCATAGAAGGGCTGGAAGTCGCGATAGCCCTGGCTGTGATCGTACTTGAAACCGTATTTCTGCAGGAGGGCAGCGGTCGAGGCCGACATTTCCCACCACGGCGCCACATAGCCGCGCGGCTTGCTGCCGGAAAGCTTCTCGATCAGCTCGATCGACTTCACCAGAACCGCTTCTTCCTGGGTTGGCGTCATGGCGATCGGGTTTTCGTGCAGATAGCCGTGCGCGCCGATCTCGTGGCCCTCGTCCGCAATGCGCTTCACCTGGTCGGGGAAGGTTTCGATCGAATGGCCCGGAATGAAGAAGCTGGTCTTCAGCTTGTACTTCTTGAACAGGTTGAGGAGGCGAATGTTGCCGACTTCGCTGGCGAAGATGCCGCGCTGGATATCGGACGGCGAATCGCCGCCGCCGTAAGAGCCGATCTGGCCCGCGACCGAGTCGATATCGGTCCCGAATGCACAGATGATTTCTTTCTTTGCCATGTCTCGCGTCTCCTGTTCTTGCCGCCTATGCGGTCCGTTGGAACCCTGCAATGGCGGAATAGAACCATGTTGAGTTTGAAAAATCCACAATCTTCTTTATGCTGTATAGGAGTTTAGTCGCTTGTGACCCGCGATTGAGAAGAAACACACATCAATCGATGCGTGGTTGTGATTGCTCGATTTCTATCAACCAGCCAGCACTGATGGCAGACAGGAAAAACTGATGACGGCGCTGAATGTTACAATTTCCGATATCGTGTTTCAGGCGCGGCTTGAGACGGACAAGGCGCCGAAGACCTGCGCCGCCTTCCTGCGCCAGATGCCCTTCTCCGGCAAGATCGTGCATGTGCGGTGGAGCGGCGAAGCGGTGTGGATTCCGCTGGGCGATCTCGATTTCGGCGTGGGCTATGAGAACCACACCAGCTTTCCGGCACCTGGGCAGATATTGCTCTATCCTGGCGGCATCTCGGAGACAGAGATCCTTCTCGCCTATGGCGGCGTGCATTTTGCGAGCAAGATGGGCCAGCTCGCCGGCAATCATTTCATCACGCTGACCTCGAACCTCGAGCGCCTAGCCGAAATCGGCAAGCGCACGCTGTGGGAAGGCGCGCAACCCATCCGCTTCGACAAGGCGTGAACCGGGAATGAGCCGCCCGCTCGATGGCCTTCTGGTGGTCTCGCTCGAACAGGCGATTGCAGCCCCCTATTGTACCCGGTTGCTGGCCGATCAGGGCGCAAGGGTGATCAAGGTCGAACGGCCCGACGGAGGCGACTTTGCGCGTGCCTATGATACGCGGGCGCGGGGGCTCGCCAGTCACTTCGTGTGGACCAACCGGTCGAAGGAAAGCCTTGCGCTCGACCTCAAGGAGGAAGGCGCTGTCAGCATCCTGAGGCGCATCATCGCCAGGGCCGATATCCTGGTGCAGAACCTCGCGCCGGGCGCTGCCGGACGGCTGGGCCTTGGCCATGCGGAGCTGCGCCGCCACCATCCGCGCCTCATCACCTGTTCGATTTCCGGCTATGGCTCGGGCGGGCCCTATGAACACAGCAAGGCCTATGACCTGCTGATCCAGGCGGAAGCCGGCTTCCTGTCAGTGACCGGAAGCGAGGATCACATGGCGAAGGCCGGCATCTCGATTGCCGACATCGCGGCTGGCGTCACGGCCTATCATTCGATCCTTGCGGCCCTCCTCAATCGGATGAAGACCGGCACGGGCGACCACATCGAAGTCTCGATGCTGGAGGCGATGGCGGAATGGATGGGCTACCCCATGTATTACGCGATGGATGGCGCGACGCCGCCGCAGCGCAGCGGCCCGAACCATGCAACGATCTATCCCTATGGTCCCTATGCGACCGCGGACGGCACGGTCTTCCTCGGCCTGCAGAACGACCGTGAATGGCTGTCATTCTCCAAACTCGTGCTCCAGCGCGAGGAGCTTGGCAGCGATCCGCGGTTTGCAGGAAACTCCGGCCGCGCCGGCCATCGTGACATTCTCGAACCCGTCATCGCCGGCGTGTTGGGGTCACTGCCGACGTCGGAGGCGATCAGAAGGCTCGAACAGGCAGGGATCGCCACGGCGCGGGTGAACGACATGGCCGCATTGTGGAACCATCCGCAGCTTGCCGCCCGGCAGCGGTGGCAGGATTTCGGCTCGCCCGCGGGGCCGCTGCCAGGCCTTCGGCCGGTGACGGGCGAGGCCTGGGAGCCGCGCTTCGACCCAGTGCCAGCCGTTGGCGAACATACCGCCGGCATTCTCGCCGAATTCGGCATTGCCGCAGATAACGCGAAAGACAACTCGCCATGATGATCCCCAAGCCCGACCGGCACCAGGAGATGCGCGAAGCCCTGCGTGCGCTGTGTGCCGAATTCCCTGCCGAATATCATCGCAGGCATGGCGCAGACGCCACCTACCCCGTGGAATTCATCGATGCGCTGACCAGGGCCGGCTGGCTCGCCGCCATGATACCGGAAGAATATGGCGGCTCGAACCTCGGCCTCACCGAAGCTTCGGTGGTGATGGAGGAGATCAACCGTTCGGGCGGCAATGCCGGGCACTGCCATGGCCAGATGTATAACATGGGCACGCTGTTGCGCCATGGATCGAAGGCCCAGAAAGACCTCTATCTCCCGAAGATCGCCAGCGGCGAACTGCGTCTTCAGTCGATGGGCGTCACCGAGCCTTCGGCAGGAACCGACACGACGAAACTGAAAACCACCGCGGTGCGCAAGGGCGACCGCTATGTGGTGAATGGCCAGAAGGTGTGGATTTCGCGCGTCCAGCATTCCGACCTGATGATCCTTCTTGCCCGCACCACACCGCTCGCCGAGGTGCGCAAGAAGTCGGAAGGATTGTCGATCTTCCTCGTTGATCTCAAACGGGCGGTCGACAATGGCCTGACGGTGAAGCCCATTCGCAACATGGTCAATCATGAGACCAACGAGTTGTTTTTCGACAATCTCGAAATTCCGGCGGAGAACCTCATCGGCGAGGAAGGCCGCGGCTTCCGCTATATCCTCGACGGGTTGAATGCCGAGCGCACGCTGATCGCGGCGGAATGCGTGGGCGACGGCTACTGGTTTACCGATAAAGTGGTGGGCTACGCAAAGGAGCGCGTGGTTTTCGACCGGCCCATCGGCCAGAACCAGGGCGTGCAATTCCCGATCGCGCGCGCCTATATCAACGTCGAGGCCGCCAGCCTCATGCGCTTCGAGGCGGCCCGCAAGTTCGACGCCCATGAAGACTGCGGCGCGGAAGCCAACATGGCGAAGCTGCTGGCGGCTGATGCCTCATGGGAGGCGGCGAATGCCTGCCTGCAATTCCACGGCGGCTTCGGCTTTGCAGAAGACTACGACGTCGAGCGCAAGTTCCGCGAAACCAGGCTCTATCAGGTGGCGCCAATCTCGACCAACCTGATCCTGTCATACGTGGCCGAGCACATCCTCGGCCTGCCAAGGTCGTTTTGAAATATTCCCTCCTCGCTTGCGGGGAGGGTGTCACCGAAGGTGACGGGCGGGGTCCGCCACCCGGGCGAAGAACCCCATCCGTCACGCGACGCAAGCGTCGCGCGCCACCTTGCCCCACCCGCTAACGCGGGTGGAGAAGGATAAAAAGCAAAGCTTACACGCCAATGGGCATGTGCTCGGGCGAGCGTGTGACGGCGCGCGGTGCCGTCAGCTCCTTCCACGTCGAAAGCGCCCTGTTGATGGCCGGAAACGTCTTGCGCGGCACGAACTTGCCGCGGCCCGGACGCGCCTTGTCGTTCTTGCCGTAGGACCACACCACCTCGCCGCGCGAGATCGTGTAGCGTGCCTGGCCGTTCACCTTGAAGCCTTCGAAGACATTGTAGTCGATGATCGACTTCTGGTTGGCGGCCGAGATCGTCTTGGAGATGCCGGGGTCCCAGACGACGACGTCGGCGTCGGAGCCCACCATGAGCGCACCTTTCTGCGGATAGATGTTGAGGATCTGCGCAATGTTGGTCGACGTCACCGCCACGAACTCGTTGGGCGTGAGGCGACCGGTTTCGACACCCTTGGTCCAGAGAACGGAAAGCCGGTCCTCGAGGCCGCCGGTGCCGTTGGGAATCTTGGGGAAGTTGTTTACACCGAAGCGCTTCTGCTTTGTCGTGAAGGCGCAATGATCGGTCGCCACCACCTGCAGCGAGCCCGCGGCAAGGCCGGCCCACAGCGAATCCTGGTGGCTCTTGTCGCGGAACGGCGGCGACATCACGCGCTGCGCGGCATAGTCCCAGCTCTTGTTGAAGTATTCGCCTTCGTCCAGCGTCAGGTGCTGGATCAGCGGTTCGCCATAAACCCGCATGCCCTTCTGCCGCGCCCGGCGGATTGCCTCGTGCGCCTGCTCGCTCGAGGTGTGGACGATATAGACGGGGACGCCCGCCGCATCGGCAATCATGATGGCGCGGTTGGTGGCCTCGCCCTCGACCTCCGGCGGACGCGAGAAGGCATGGGCTTCAGGGCCAGTGACGCCCTGGCTCATGAATTTTTCCTGCAGCGCCGCGATGATGTCGCCGTTCTCGCAATGGACGAGCGGCAAGGCGCCGAGCGCCGCGCAGCGCTGGAACGAGGCGAACATCTCGTCGTCGTTCACCATCAGCGCGCCCTTGTAGGCCATGAAGTGCTTGAAGGTGTTGATGCCGCGCTCGACGACCTTGCCCATCTCGTCGAAGTGCTTCTCTGACCAGCCGTTGACGCACATGTGGTAGGAATAATCGCTGGAGGCGCTTTTCGTCGCCTTCTTCTCCCAGTCGTTCAGTGCGGCGAGCATGCCGTCCGGCCCCGGAATGACGAAATCGACGATCGTGGTGGTGCCGCCCGAAAGCGCTGCGAAGGTACCGCTCTCCCAGGTCTCAGCCGCCGTCGTTCCCATGAAGGGCATTTCGAGATGCGTATGGGGATCGATGCCGCCCGGCATGATGTAGGCGCCCTCGGCGTCGATGACCGTATCGCCCTTCAGATTGGGGCCGATGGCGGCGATCTGTTCGCCTTCGATGAGGATGTCCGAAACATAGGTGCGGTCGGCCGCTACGATCGTACCGCCCTTGATGACCTTCGACATTGTGTTTCTCCCGTTTGACGACTTCTAACAGATTAAGTGTGCGAAACTTCAATCCTCCGGCGGAGGGATGGCGCCCTTGCGCTCGACGATGAGGCGGTAGGCTTCCGGCTCGCGGTGCTTGGCGAAGTTGAAGATCGTCTCGCGATAGCGCTTGCCGAGGTCGAGGTCGCAGCGCGCCGTGATGACCTCGTCATCGAGCGACACGGCCTGCGCGATGATCTCGCCCGATGGCGCGATGATGACGCTCTGGCCCAGCATTTTCGAACCTTCCTCTGTGCCGCATTTGGCGGTGCCGATGACCCAGGTCGCATTCTGATACGCCCCGGCCTGCATGGAAAGATGATTGTGGAAGCTGGTCAGCCCGTCAATATCGGCGTGGCCGGTGTGGTCGAAGGGCGTGTTGTAGCCGAGCATGACCATCTCCACTCCTTGCAGCCCCATGACGCGATAGGTCTCCGGCCAGCGCCGGTCATTGCAGATGCACATGCCCATGACGCCGTTAAAGCCGCGCCATACGCCAAAGCCGAGATTGCCCGGCTCGAAATAGCGCTTCTCGAGATGCTGGTGCGTGCGGTTGGGCTGCGGCTCGGCATGGCCCGGAAGATGGACCTTGCGGTATTTGCCGATGATCTCGCCGTCGCGGCCAACAAGGATCGACGTGTTGAAGCGGCGCTTGCGGCCCCCTTCCATCACCAGTTCCGCAAAGCCCAGATAGAAGCCGACACCCAGCTTCTTGGCCTCGTCGAACAGCGGCTGCGTGTCTGGGCCCGGCATCTGGCGCTCGTAATAGCTGTCGAGTTCGGCTTCGTCCTCGATCAGCCAGCGCGGAAAGAAGGTGGTGAGCGCCATTTCGGTGAACACCACGAGTTCGGCGCCCCGCTCCTTCGCCTGCCGCATCATCGCGATCAGGCGGCGCACGGTGTCGTTGCGGGTTTCCGACTTGGCGATGGGTCCCATTTGCGCGGCGGCGGCTTGAATGATCCGTGTCATGATGATCTCAATTCTGAACGCCGCACAGCGCGGCGAGATGGCGGTAGATTTCGGTGTGGTCGGCCTTGGCACCCAATGCCGCGGAAGCCTCCGACCACAGTTCCGCGGTATCGCGGGCGATCGTGGCGTTGACGCCCAGCTCGCCGGCAAGATCCGCGGCGGTGTGGAGGTCCTTGGTCATCAGCGCCATCGAAAAGCCCGAGGCAAATGTGCCCGACAGGATGAAGGGCTTCATCTTCACTTCGGTGGAATTGTTGCGGCCCGTGGAGGCGTTCAGCACGTCGACGAGCACCTGCGCGTCGATGCCGAATTTCTCCGCAATGATCGCCGCCTCGCAGGCCGCCTGCAGCCCCGCGGCCGACACATAGTTGTTGAGCGCCTTGACGGCGTGGCCGGAACCGACCAGCCCCGTGCTGAAGATGTTGCTGCCCATGGCCTTGAACAGCGGCCGCGCCCGCTCGATCTGCTGTGCATCCCCGCCCGCCATGATAGAGAGCGTACCGTCTGCCGCCCGCCGGACGCCGCCCGAGACGGGCGCATCGATCAAGGCAATGCCGCGCGCTGCGAGATCATCCGCCAGCGCCCTTGTACCCATGGGTGCGGATGAACTCATGTCGATCACCAGCGCGCCGGGTGCGAGCGCCGTTGCCGCGTCGCCGTCTCCCCGCAGCACATCCCGCACGATTGCGCCCGTCGGCAGCATGGTGATGACAATGGATAGACCCGCGCAGGCCTCCCGCGCGGTAGCGAAACTCTGTCCGCCGCGTGCTGCGAAGGCATTGCGGGCCTCGGGCGAGGCGTCGGCGCCGTGAACCGTGAAGCCCGCAGCCAGAAGCCGCGATGCCATCGGCAGGCCCATGGCGCCAAGCCCGATGAAGGCAGCCGCCATGCCGGGTGCGGGATCAGTCAAGATTCATTTCCTTGAACACCTCCCTGGCAATGCGGAAGCAGTCCATCGCCGCAGGCACGCCGCAATAGATGCCGATCTGCAGGAACAGCTCCTTCAGTTCGGTTTTGGTCAGGCCATTGTTGATGGCGCCGCGCACATGGATCTTGAACTCGTGCGGGCGGTTCGCGGCCGCCAGCATGCCGAGGTTGAGGATCGAGCGCGAACGCCGGTCGATGCCGGGACGGTTCCAGATTTCGTCCCAGCACCATTCGGTGGTGAGCTGCTGCATCGACCAGTTGAAATCATCCGCCTGCTCCAGCGAGCGTTCGACATATTCGGAGCCGAGCACCTCGCGGCGCGTCTTCAGGCCGCGCTCGAATTTTTCGGACCTCGGTTTCTGCGTCATGTCTTGCGTTCTCCTTTGCCAGCGGCGACCACAGGCTCGATCGACATGGCTGCCGCAAGCAGCTTCTCGTCTTCGCCATGCGGCGCCGAGAACAGGATACTCGTGGGCATGCCGGCAGCGTCGGTTCCGTTGGGCATGGCCACGGCGCAGAGATCGAGAATGTTTCCCAGCATGGTATTCCTGAGCGCCAGCAGATTGACCTTGTGGAACACCTCGTCGCTTTGTTCCAGAGGTGCCACTTCCGGCGCCGTGATGGGCGACGTCGGCATCACCAGAAGCGCGCCGCGCAGCTGGCGGACGAGCTGCGGAATCATCCGCTGGCGGCCCCGCTGGATCGATAGCAGGTCGAAGGCCGTCATCCGCTTTCCGTCCATGATGCGTTTCACGACGCGCCTGTCGATCTGCGAAACATTCTCGCTATCGACGAGCTCATGATATTCGCAATAGGCTTCGGCGGCCGTCAGCGTGCCATGCCGGGCATTCATCGCGATGATGTCGTCGAGTACGTCGACACGCTCACGCCGCACCGCGACGCCGGCCTTGGCCAGCGCTTCGAGCGAGCGTTCAAAGTTTGCAGTAACCGCAGGCTGAGCCTCGTTCATCACCACATTGGTTGGAACCAGCAGGGAAATCTCGCGCAAATCGCCGCGCAAGGCTTCGGCAGTTATCGCCCCGCGCAAAACCCGGTCGAGAAGGATGCAATCCTCGACCGAGCGTGCCAGCGGCCCGATGGTGTCATAGGTCCGCGCCAGCGGAAAAAGGCCTGTTGCATCGATCCGCCCGCAGCTGGACTTGTAGCCCACGACGCCGTTGAAGGCGGACGGGATCCGCACCGAGCCACCCGTATCGGTGCCGATGGCGCAGGGTACGAGCTTCGCCGCGACGGCAGCACCGCTGCCCGACGACGAGCCGCCGGGCGAGCGCGGCGTCTTGCGGTCATTGGGGTTCAAGGGCGTTCCGTAATGCGGGTTGAGGCCGAGGCCGGAATAGGCCATCTCCGTCATGTTGAGCTTGCCCATGGTGACCATGCCGGCGGCGGCGGCATTGGCCGCACAGGCGACGTCGGCCGTCTTGACAGGCCCGCTTCCGAAGAACTTCGAGCCCGCCGTGGTGGGCGCCCCTGCAATATCGATGAGGTCCTTCCAGGCAATGGGGACGCCATCGAGCGCTGACAAGGGCCTGCCGGCGCGATAGCGTTCCGCCGATGCTTTCGCTTCCGCCCGGGCGCGGCTGGCTGTTACCGTGATGAAGACGTTATCGGCTTTCGCGGCTTCGATTCTCGCCAGAAGGCAGTCGACAAGTTCCATCGGAGTGGTTTCGCCGGAGCGGTAGGCGAGAGCTATTCCGGCGCCGGTGCGGTTGGCGATCGCTTCGATATCCGTCACGTCAAACTCCCAAATCCTGCCGGCCTGGCGTCAAATTTGTGCACGCGGCGGTTCAGCACCGCAGCAGCCGGATCACTCTCGCACGCTCAATGGCTCGAATTCGCGTAAGGATCGCCCGCGGCCCCGGTGTCGACCTTCGACAGCGTGTGAACATCGGCCTTGAGCCAGCTGGCCGTGACCGCATCGCCCCTGTCCACCGGTTCGGCGAAATAGTCGGCATCCGACACATTGGCGACGAACACGTCGCCGCCGAGATCGAGCGTGACCTTCACGTAGCTGCCCTGGTACTCGGTAGATTCGACCACGCCCGAAATCTCGTTCACGGCGGCCGACTTCTGATCGGCCGAACGTCGCCGCAACTTGATGCGGTCGCGGCGGACGGCAATCGACAGCGGCTGGCCCGGGGTTGCCTTCGCTTCGCCCGATGCGGCTTCGAAAGTGGCGCCGCCGGCGGTGACGATCCGCACCGTGCCGGAGGACGCCTTCTCGACATTTCCGGTGAGCACGTTCTGGCCGCCCATGAAGCGCGCGACATAGGGCGTCTTCGGGCTGTTGAAGATGACCTTGGCGGAATCGGCCTGGTCGATGCGGCCGGTGTCCATGACCACCACCATGTCAGCGAGTGCGATCGCTTCCGGCTGCGTGTGCGTCACATGGACGAAGGTGATGCCGAGCTCGTTCTGCAGGCTCTTCAGCTCGCCGCGCATCTTCAGGCGCAGGAACTCGTCAAGCGCCGACAGGGGTTCGTCGAGCAGCAGGACACGCGGATTGGTGATGAGCGAGCGGGCCAGCGCCACGCGCTGCTGCTGCCCGCCTGAAAGCTGGGCCGGCATGCGGTCGCGCAGGTGATGAAGCTGCACACGGCGCAGCATCTCCTCGGCCTTCTGCCGCCGCTCGTCTTTGCCCACACTGCGCATCTTGAGATAGAAGGCGACATTGTCGAGAATCGTGAGATGCGGAAACAGCGCGTAGCTCTGGAACATCATGGCGGTGCCGCGCTCGACCGGCGTCTTGCCCACCACCATCTGGTCGCCGATGTAGATTTCGCCCGAGCTTGGCGTTTCGTGCCCGGCGATCATGCGCAGGATCGTCGTCTTGCCGCAACCGGACGGCCCCAGCAGGCAGCAGTAGGAGCCGTGCGGAATGGTCAGGTTGATGTTTTGCACGGCATAGGTGTTGCCGAACTTCTTGGCGATGTCGACAAGGCGGATTTCGCCTGACTCGTGGCGGTTCGGCGCCGTTGCGGAATTGGCTGTCATGGAGCTGGCAGTCTTGTTCATGTTCGTCATGACCGTTTGCGTTGAATGAGGAAGATCGAGGAGAGCGCGATTGCGATCACGATGAAGGAGACGACCGTCGTCACCGTGCCGAGTGCATAAAGCGCGGGCGAGGTGACATTCGTCGTCATGGTCCAGATTTCGAGAGGCAGCGAATTCTTGGAGCCGATGGTGAGCCAGCTGCGCGGGAATTCGTCATAGGAGAGCGTGAAGCCGAACAGCGCCACCGCGATCATGCCGGGGAAAACGATCGGCACGACGACTTCCTTGACCGTCTTCCATTTCGTGGCGCCGAGATCATAGGCCGCCTCCTCATAGGACGGATTGAGCCGGCCCAGCACGGCGAACATGATGAGAAGCCCGAATGGCAGCGCCCAGGAGAGATGCGCGCCAAGCCCCGAGGTGTACCAGTTCGCCGTGAGGCCGAGGTAACGGAAGGTGACGAGGATGCCGATCGACAGCACCAGGCCCGGCACGATGAGACTGGCGATGGCCGTATAGAAGATCGCCGTCGCGCCCTTGAAGCGGCGGCGGAAGGCAAATCCGGCGGTGACCGAGATCAGAACTGTCAGCACCATGACGAAAGCGGCAAGCGGCAGCGAACGGTAGAAGGCGCCCACCACGTCTCCCGTCCGCCGCGGGTTGAACAACTCGTCGAACCACATCACCGAAGGTTCGCGCAGCGGAAACACGAGGGACGCCGACGGCCCCTGGAACGACAGGATCAGAACGCCGATCATCGGTCCGTAAAGGAAGATGACGAACAGCGCGAAGAGCGTCGCAAGGACATAGAATGTCCAGGGTCTCGAACCATAGGATGGCGAAGCCGACATGATTACCTCACGAGTTCCTTGCGCACGTCAACAAGCCTGAAGATCGCCGCCGCGATCAGCAGCACGATGATCAGCAGGATGACGGCATTGGCCGCGGCGCGCGGATAGTTCAGGAATTGCAGGTCGTTGAAGATGCCGGACGTGACCGAGCCCGAAAGCCCGCCGCTCATCACCGTGACCACGAAGAAGTCGCCCATCACCAGCGTGACGACGAACAGCGCGCCGAGCGCGATGCCGGTCTTCGACAATGGCAGCACGACGTTCCAGACCACACCCCAGCGTGTGGCGCCGGCATCGACGGCGGCCTCGAGCAGCGACTTGTCGATACGCGCCATCGAATTGAAGATCGGCACGATCATGAACAGCGTGAACAGATGAACATAGGCGACGACGACGGAGAAATCCGAATAGAGCAGCCATTCGATCGGCTGGTCGATGGCGCCTATCTTCAGAAGTGCGCTGTTGATCAGCCCTTCCTTGCCGAGCACCGGCCGCCACGAAATCATGCGGATGATGTTCGACGTCCAGAAGGGAACGGTGCAGACCAGGAACAGCCCGATGGCCACCAGCAGGTTGCGCACATGGAAAACGAGGAAATACGCGATCCAGAATCCCAGCACGAAAGTGATGGCGAGAACGATCAGCGTGAACTTCAGGGTCGAGAGATAGAGCGTCCAGGTCGTCGGATTGCTCAGCAGGTCGTAGTAGTTCTTGAAGGTGAAGTCGGGCACCAGGCCGACGAGCATCTGGTAACGGAAGAAGCTCACCGCCACGACCAGCGCCACCGGAATGAGGAAGAAGAAGACGAGCACCACCGTCAGAGGCGTGACCTGCAGATAGGTCATCAGAAGTGGGGATTTGCTGCTGTTCGACGTTGAGGCCATGACGGAGTCCTGATGGAGCGGTGGCTCCATGAATGTTGGGCGCCGGAACAGGATGGCGGCCTTCGCCGCCACCCTGCTCTCAAGCTGTGGGTCGCGCCCTTAAGCGGCGTTGAACTCGTTCCACTTGGCGAAGAGGAATTCGGCTTCGTCCATGAGGTTGTTCCACACGGCCACCTGCGCGAAGCGTTCTTCATAGGAGCCGCCGTCGCGCACTTCGCCAGCCGAGTTCGTCTTCTCGCCGGTGGGGCTGGTGATATCCGCCGTAGCGGCCTTGCCCTCGTAGAAGAAGCCACGCTCGTTCTCGCTAAGCGCGGCCTTCGCCGTCTCGACGTTGGCGCTGTAGTAGCCCTGCTTGGCGATGAAACCGCCGACCCAGCCGGAATTGTACCAGTTCAGGTACTCGTAGGCGGCATCGAGCTTGATGCCCTCGACGTGAGACATGATGCCAAGGCCGTTGCCCCAGCCGCGATAACCTTCCTTCAGGGGCTGGTAGACGCAGTTCACGCCCTGGGTGCGAACGGCCGTCACTGCCGGAGACCACATCGACTGAATGACGACTTCGCCCGATGCCATGAGGTTGACGCTCTCGTCGAACGTGTTCCACAGCGCGCGGAAGTGGCCGGCCTTCTTCAGCTCGATGAGCTTCGCGACCGTCTTGGCGATTTCGTCCTGCGAAGGATTGCCCTTGTCGCCATAAGTCATCTCGCCCGCGGCTTCGAGCGCCATCATGGCGTCCATGATGCCGTTGGTGGGAATGTTCTGGATCGCCGTCTTGCCCTTGAAGTCGGACGACAGGAGATCGGCCCATGTGGTGACCGCGCGGCCCGTGAGATCGGGGCGGATGCCCAGCGTGTCGGCATTATAGACGCTCGGCACGAAGGTGGCCCAGTCGGTCTTGCCGGCGGCGAAGGCCTTGGCGTCCTTGCCGTCACGGTACATGAACTCGATCGGCGAGTCGCCCTGGCGGGACACGTCCTTGCCGGCAAACTTGCCTTCGGTATAGAGCGGCGTCAGCTGGCCCCAGTTCTTGATCTTGCCGATCTCGATCCCCTGGGTCACGCCTTGCGGCACGGCAATCTTGCTCTGCCAGATTTCCATGTCGGCGATGTCGATCGAGTTCGGGTCGTTCACCATGCGGTTGATGAGGCCCGGATGATCGACAACCGACATCTCGACCTTGAAGCCAAGGTCGGCGCTGGCCTGCCGCGCGATGTCGGCAATGGTCGAATAGGACATGCCCGTGTGAACGAGCGTCACGTCCTTGATGTTCTGCGCCCAGACGGTGGGGAAGCCGGTCACCGCCGTCGATGCGGCAATCGCAGCGCCGCCTTTCAGAACCGAACGTCTCGAAAGCTTCTTGCCAATCAGTTTCTTCGTCATGTCAGTTTCCTTTGTTTCCACGCACCGCATCTGGATTGATGCAGATTTCCCTGTGTCTGCTCTTGTTCTTGACAGCTATGTCCATCGCGCAATCGCTGGGCAGGCGGCAACCCGCCACCGGCTTGGCGATTGTCTCCAACTATCCTTCACGCCAACATCTTCTGCAAGCAAAACCAGCCGCAAACTGTTGAAACCACGCGCACTCACCATTTCCAGCCTAACCTTGCGCCATGCTTCCGCGCAGCGCCTTGGTACCCTCGCCGTCGAGCGCCCAGCCATAGCCATCATCGACCTCGCGCAGCACGACGCCATAGTCGTCGCGCGCGTGAGCGGGCGTGATGAACCCGTCGAGCACATCGTCCAGCACCTTTTGCGGATCACGCTCCAGCGGGTCGCCATAGCCCCCGCCGACCGGAGAGTAGTAAGTGATTACATCGCCGATCTCGGTGCGAAGCCCCGAGAACTTCGCCGGCTGGTAGGATACCGCACCCGTGATGGTGTTCCGGAGCTCGACCTTGCTGCAATGCCCCGGCTTGCCGCCGAAGATGCCCCAGGGCGCATCCTCGTTGCGGTCAGACTCGTGCGTCATGAAGCCAGGCGTCAGGTAACGCTGCGACTTGACGACGCCGGCACCGCCGCGGAATTTTCCCGCGCCGGGCGGAACGTCATCCCGCACTTCATATCGGTCGCAGATCAGCGGCAGGTGCATGCCGAGATCCTCCAGCGGATTGTTGCGCGTGTTGCGCATCAGTTCTTCGACAGTGTCGGGCCCGTCCGACTGCGGCCGGCCGCCCATCGAGGCCTCGTTCACCTCAAGGAACACCCAGTAGTCGCCGCTGGGCCTGATGCCCGAATAGGCCGCGAATGACAGGACGGCGGCATTTCCGGCCGTGCATTTGTCCGGCAGCACCGGCGCCAGCGCCTTGATGATGAGATCGACAACGCGCTGGATCTGGCTAAACCGGGCTTCCGCCGCGGCGGGCCAGATCGGATTGAAGATGGTGCCGAGCGGTGCTGTCACCTTGACCGGCCTGAAGGACCCCTCGTTCTGCGGAATATATTCGCTGTGGGTATAGGTGTCGAGCAGCAGGGCGCGGAAGGCGAAATAGCAGGCAACCTTGGTCGAGCCATCGAAGGGCACGTTGAAGGCCGTTGGCACCTGGGGCGAGGAGCCAGTGAGATCGACCTCGACATCGTCCCCCGTCACCCTCACCGTCACCTTGATCGGCAGCGTCTTGCCGCGTGTGCGGCCGTCATCGTCGAGGAAGCCTTCGGCGACATATTCACCATCGGGGATCTTGGCGATCTCGCGGCGGAGCATGTTCTCGGTGTAATCCATCAGCTGCCGCGTGGCCTGCAGCACGGTCTCCTTGCCATAGGTGTGCATCAGCTGGACGAAACGCTGCACGCCGAGTTCGGCCGAGGCGATCTGCGCCTCAAGGTCGCCCATGACGAGGCCCGGAACGCGGGTGTTGTCGCGGATGTATTTCCACAACGCCTCGTTCCGGACGCCTTCGTTGTAAAGCTTGAGGCCGTTGAGCAGCATGCCCTCGGCGAACACGTCCGGAATGTCGATGACGAGGCCCGGAGTTGCGGCACCGATATCGACGTGATGCGCGGTGTTGGCCGAAAACCCGACCAGCTCGCCATCGAAGAACACCGGCATCACGATGGCGATGTCGGGAGAATGGCTGGCGCCGAAATAGGGATGATTGTGAATGACGCAATCGCCCGGCTTCCAGGCGTCGAGCGGCACGGTTTTTTCGATGCCGCGCAGATAGCCCGGCAGCGAGCCGATATGCATGGGCGTCGAGTCGGATTCGCAAAGCGTGTTGTAGTCCCGGTCGAAAAGCCCGGCGCCGAGGTCCTGACTCTCGCGGATGATCGAGGAATAGCTCATGCGGTAGAGCACATTGCCCATCTGCTCGGCGATCGAGTGCAGAGCGCCGCCGATAACCTGAAGACTGATCGGATCGACATGGCCGGTCATGACCTGCCCTCCATGGTTTTGCTGATCAGCATGTCGCCGTAATGCATCACCGAAGCGGAATAGCCGGGTGGCACCAGGGTCGTGGAATTGTGCTGGATGACCAGCGCCGGCCCATCGACAGTATCGAGGCCGAGCAGCTTTTCCCGTTGATATCGCGGCGTTTCAAGGGTCCTGCCGTCATCGAAGACGGTGGGCCTCCGGTACATGACGGCGCCAGCCGGGTTGCGTCGTCCGCCATGCGCGAGTTTTGGCAGCCTGAGCGTTTCGACCGCAACCGTCGCAACGACGCGGAGCGTGACCATCTCGCAACCCTGGTCGCGGAAGGCATGGCCGTAGACCTGCTTGTGGACGTTATAGAAATTCTCGATGACCGCGGCGGCGCTGGCGGCGTTGATGGGACCATCCGGAACTTCGGCCCTGAGTTCGAAACCTTGCCCCACATAGCGGCATTCGGCAATCTGGCGGAACCGCCTTTGGGCCTGCGGAATGCCATCGGCATCGAGCTGCCTGTTGGCGCGCGCCATCAGGTCGTTCAGCACCACATTGACGCGCTCGAATTCCGCCGGACTCGCCTTGTCGAGAACGATGAGTGTCGATCGCGTATATTCGTACTGCAGGTCCGTGACGAGAAGCCCAGTCGCGGCGGTGATGCCGGGCTGCACCGGCGAGATGACGTCCTTTGCGAAGATCGCCTCGGCCAGCGATACGGAGTGAAGCGGGCCGGCGCCGCCGAACCCCATCAGCGAGAAATTCCGTGGATCGACGCCTTTCGCGACCGAGTTCGCGTTGATCGCCAGCGCCATGTTGTTGTTGACGATCTTGAGGATGCCCAGCGCCGCCTGCTCGACTGTCATGTTCAGCGGCTCGGCAATGTGCTTGCGGATCGCTTTCTCTGACAGCGAGGCATCGATCGTCAGGTCGCCACCGAGGAAGTGCTCCGGGTCCATGCGGCCCAGCACGACTTGCGCATCGGTGACGGTCGGTTCCTCGCCGCCCTTCGCATAGCAGGCCGGCCCCGGCACAGCACCCGCCGACCGCGGGCCAACCCGGAACGCCCCGCCCTGATCGATATAGGCAATCGATCCGCCGCCGGCGCCGATGGCGTCGATATCGATCATCGGCACGAGCACGGGAAGGCCGGCGACTTCCGTGTCGCGCGGGTTCTTGATGCGGAGTTCGCCATCCTCGATCACGCTGATATCGGCCGAGGTGCCGCCGATGTCGATGGTGATGATATTGCCCTTGTTGCAGTTCTCGCCCGTCCAGCGCCCGCCGATGACGCCGCCAGCAGGCCCCGACAGCAGCAGGCCAATGGGCAATTCGCTCGAATTCTCGATCGTCGAGATGCCGCCGTTCGACTGCATGATGCGCACCATGGCCCTGATGCCGTTGGCGCGCAGCCGCCCTTCGAGCGAGCGCAGGTAATGCGCGGTTTTGGGCCCGATATAGGCGTTCATGGCGGCACTCGAAAACCGCTCATACTCGCGGATCGTGTTGACGACATCGGACGAGCACGAGACGAAGGCATCGGGCAGGATCGACTTGACGATCTCCTTGGCGCGCTGCTCATGCGCGTTGTTGAGGAAGGAGAACAGGAACGCCACGATCACCGCATCCATGCCGCGCTTGGCGAACAGCTCGGCTGCCTGCTTCACTTCGTCTTCGGCGAGCGGAACCTCGATCGTGCCATCGGGCGGCATGATGCGCTCGGTCACCACGAGACGATTCCGGCGGCGCACCAGCGGCTTCGTTTGCCAGGGCAGATCGAACTGCAGCGAGAAATTATGCGGCCGCTTGTGCCGCGCCATGTGCATGATGTCGCGGAAGCCGCGCGTGGTGATCATCCCCACTTCCGCGCCGGCGCGCTCGATCACCATGTTGGTGGCAACCGTCGTTCCATGAAATACCGAATCGATCTGCGAAGGCTCGACGCCCGCAAGCTTGCAGACCTTCAGGATGCCTTCGACGACCGCTTCCGACTGGTCGTTGGGCGTACTTTGCACCTTAGTGACGACAACCTGTTGCTCGCTGCCATGACCTGAACGCTCGAATACGATATCCGTAAAGGTGCCGCCGACATCCACACCGATCCGGATCATCTTGAGGTCCTTTTCATGCCGATTGATAAAGTGCCAAAGGTCTTGCCGCTGCATCCGTAACCCGCCCCCTTCGGCTGGCCGGCTGACTTCCTTCGCAATGAGAAAGGCACACGAACAATTCTTCCGAATGCCTGATTATAGGCCATTCTCGCGACTTGGCTTCCGTCCTTGGACTGGAATGTGTCTCGCGCCACCCGGGATCGTTTCCTTTTTCCGAAATACTAGACACACACCGGCGCGCTGTGAAATAATGAATACGCAATCCGTTAATGCGAAAAACGCATCAATCAATGCGCTATGACCTGAAGCATCTCAGCACGTTTGTGGCAGTGGCGGAAGAACTCAACTTTCACCGCGCTGCCGAACGGCTGACGATGGCGCAACCGGCGGTAAGCCGCATCGTTCTGGAAATGGAAGAGCGCATGGGCGCCAAGCTGCTGGAGCGGACGACGCGCAAGGTGCGGCTGACCGAGTCGGGGCGCTACCTGCTCGAGGAAGCGCAGGACATCCTGCGGCGCGTCGACATCGCCGAAAGCACCGTGCGCCTGCTGGCCTCGGGCACCAAGGCGCGGCTGCGCATCGGCTACACGACGATCACCGGGCATTCGCTGGTGCCCGATATCACCCGCGAATTCCGCCGCACCAACCCGGAAGTGCAGCTCGAGCTCACCTATCTCACCTCTCCGGCCCAGCGCGACAAGATCCTGCAGGGAGAGATCGATCTCGGCTTCATCGAGGGTGCGTTCCAGAGCTCCGAGATTGAATCGCGCCCCGTGGCTCGCCACAAGCTGATGGCGCTGCTGCCGCCCGGTCATCCGCTGACGCGGAAGCAGAGCCTCACCATCGAGGATCTGGCGCGCGAGGAGCTGATCATGGGCACCACGTCCGAGTGGCCGACCTTCCGCCGAATCGTGATCGACGCCTTCCAGAAGGCGGGCCAAGTGCTGTCGATCGGGCAGGAAGCCTCGAGCCTCACCGGCATTCTCGGTCTGGTCACCGCCGGCGTCGGCATCACCGTGTTCTGCGGCGTGCCGCGCTTCTGCGGCGAGAACGTGATCGCGGCTCGCCCCATCGTCACCGATCCGCCGGTGATCGTGGAGACCCATCTCGCCTGGCGCCGCGCCAGCATCAGTGGAGCCATGCGCCGGTTCGTGGACACGAGCCTTGCCGTGGGCAAGCACTACATGTTGGTATGACACGCAAGGCAACCCGCATTCGGCAGGCAACACTTCACAACAGGGACGGTGAAACGTGACGACAGGATTGGCGAAGACATTTTCTGAATTCCGGCTTGGCGGCGTGAGGCTGAAGAACCGCATCGTGATGGCGCCGCTGACGCGCCAGTGCGCTGAAGCCGATGGCACGCCCACCGATGAAATGGCCGCCTATTATGCCCGCCGTGCGCGGGGCGGCCTTGGCATGATCATCACCGAGGGGACCTTCGAGAATGACGAACTGGGCTGCGCCGCCTATCTGAACCAGCCCGGCATCGCCACGCCCCGGCACGTCGAGGGCTGGCGGAAAGTGACCGAGGCCGTGCACGCCCATGGCGTTCCGATCATCCTGCAATTGATGCATGGCGGCCGGGTGAGCGATCCCCGCTGCCTGCACAAAGGCGAGCAGGCGGTGACGGCGAGCGATACGCAAAGCCCGGGCTGGGTGCTTTACACCGATACCGATGAGGAAAAGCACAACCGTGGCATCACTGGCGACTGGCCCAAGGTGACCTTCCCGCCGGCCCGCGCCCTGACGAAGGCCGAGATTTCGCGTTTGGCAGATGGCTTTGCCGAAGGTGCGGCCCGCGCCGTGGAGGCCGGTTTCGACGGTGTCGAGATTCACGGTGCAAACGGTTATCTGCTCTATCAGTTCATCCATCCCAAAACCAATCTCCGCAACGATGAATATGGCGGCTCGGCCGAGAATAACGTGCGCTTCGCAAAGCTCGTCTGCGAGCGCGTGCGCAAGGCCATCGGCCCGGACAAGATCATCACGCTGCGCCTGAGCCAGGATGGCGTCGACGATTTCACGGGCGCCTGGCCGGGCGGGCTGTCCTATGCGCGCGCTGTCGGCAAGGCGCTGGCCGACGCCGAGGCGGACGCGCTCCACTGGTCGAGCTTCGCCTGGAAGGACAATCGCGCCAGCGATGGTGCGACGCCGATTCCGCACGTCCTCCGCGAGGCCAGCGGCAAGCCGGTGATCGTCAATGGCGGCATCTCCGAGGGCGCTCACGCCGAAGAGGTTCTCAACTCAGGCGCGGGCGACCTCGTCGCGGTGGGCCGCCCCCTCTTCGCGCATCCCGACTGGCCGCACATCATCCGCTCCGGCGAGGCATATGACTGGACGCCGTTCAACCGCCGCTACGTGATCAAGCCGCCGAACGATCTCGCGATGGCCTATCCCTCCGACCTTCCCAGGCTCGAATGGAACCCTGACTTGAGCCAGCGCCGAAAAGCTGGATGGATGAACTGACAGAGAGAGGAACGCACAATGGAAAACTGGGCAAACCGGAAGACGCTCATTCTCGGCCGCACCGAGATGATCGGCCTGCTCAAGCCGCATGAGTATAATGACTGCGTCGAGCAGGCCTACCGCATGCATGGCGAAGGCCGCTACTACATGGACCCCAAGGGCCATATCGTTCTCGACCGCTTTCCCGGCGAGTGGGAGGCGATGCCCTCCTATATCGAGGAGCCGCATGCGGCTGCCTGCAAGTGGGTGTCGATCCGCGAGCAGAACCGCGAGAAATACAATCTTCCCACGGTCTTCTCGATCCTGATCTATACGCACCCCGAAACCGGCTTTCCGCTGGCGATCGTCGATGGCAGCTATCATACCGTGATGCGGACGGGTTCCGCCGCTGCGGTCTCGGCCAAGTGGATGGCACGCAAGGATTCGCGCAGGCTGGCAATCGTCGGCGCGGGCCACATGGCGGAAGGCGCGCTGGCGACATGCAACGAAGTCTTCCCCTGGACGGATGTGCGCGTATGGAGCAGGACGCAGTCGACCCTTGATACCTTCAAGAAGGAACAGCAGCCGAAATACGACAGCTTCGAGATTAGGACCTCGACCAATCTCGAGGAAGTGGTGCGCGGCGCAGATGTGGTGGTGACGCTGACGCCCGCGCGCGGCCCCATCGTGATGGCCGACTGGATCTCGCCCGGCACTCATATCGCGGCGGTGGGCGCCGACAAGAAGGGCGACCAGGAACTGGAAGGGCGGCTTCTCAAAGGTGCCCGCATCTTCGTCGATGATATCCGCCAGTGCCGCACCGATGGCGAAATCAACGTGCCGCTGTCGGAAGGGCTGATCACCGAGGCCGACATCGCGGGCGAGATCGGCGAGGTCATCACCGGGCGCAAGCCGGGGCGCACGTCCGACACCGAGATCACCATCTTCGATTCAACCGGCATCGCCTTGCAGGACTCCGCCACGGTGCCGCTTGAATATGAGCGCGCTCTCGCGGCAGGCGTGGGCATCGAGAAGAAGATGATCTCGACCTGATCGCTGAGCGGCGGCGCGCGACCGCACGCCTATGCGGCAATGCCGGGGCGGAGATGCGCATGGGATCACTTGTGCCATGCCTCGAGTGGTGATGGAGTGGCGCCGTTCAGGGAGTATGTCATGAGCACAGACACCGCCTGCATGAGTGCCAGCGAGACAGCCCGGCTGATTGCCGGCCGAAAGCTTTCCCCCGTCGAGGTGATGGAAGACACCATCGCACGCATCGAGCACCGGAACCCAAGCCTCAACGCTCTCATCTATCTGGGCTTCGAGGATGCGCGGAAGGCTGCCCGCAAGGCCGAAGATGCGGTCATTAAGGGCGAAGCGCTGGGCCCGCTGCACGGCGTTCCCTCGGCCATCAAGGATCTGTTCGACTTCAAGCCCGGCTGGCCCACCACGTTTGGCGGCGTGCGGGCGCTCAAAAACAATATCGCGCAGTTTTACTGCCCTTTCGCGGAGCGGATCGAGAAGGCGGGCGCAATCCTTGTTGGAAAGACCAACTCGCCGGTGATGGGGCTGCGCGGCGTGTGCGACAACTACCTGTTCGGCGCCACGCGAAACCCGTTCGATGTGACGCGCAATCCCGGCGGTTCCTCGGGCGGCAGTGCGGCCGCGGTGGCAGACGGGATGCTTTCCATTGCCGAGGGCACCGATGCGGGCGGATCGATCCGCATCCCTGCCGCCTGGTGCGGCGTCTATGGCTACAAGGCCTCTTATGGCCGCGTGCCGGTGGTGATCCGGCCCAATGCCTTCGCGGGCGACCTGCCCTTCGTGCATGAGGGCCCAATCACGCGGACGGTGGAGGATGCCGCTCTGGCGATGAGCGTGCTCGATGGTTATGACCCGCGCGATCCCCACAGCCTCGACGAGAAGGTCGACTACTTAAGTGCACTGAAACGCCCGGTAAAGGGCATGCGGATCGCCTACAGCCCGAATCTCGATGTGTTTCCGGTGGAGCCTGCGATCGCGGAGACGGTGGCGAGAGCCGTTCGCGCCTTCGAGGAGGCCGGCGCAATCGTGGAAGAGGTGAAGACCGGCATTACCACGCCCCAGCGCGAGCTGAGCGATGTATGGTCGCGGCTGATGATGCCGCTCAATCTCGGCACATTCGCCACGATGAAAATGTATGGTGTCGACCTGCTGAAAGATCACCGCGCGGATTTTCCGCCGGAATATCTGCGGTGGATCGAGATTGGCGAGAAAATGACGCTGAACGATCTGGCGCGCGACCAGTGGGTGCGGAGCGAGGTCTATGACGCGATCCAGAGTGTGTTCGCCGAATACGACCTGCTGATCACGCCAACCCTCGCCGGATTGCCGGTGAAGAACCGCGACGACGGGAATACCGTGGGACCGACGCACATCAATGGCGAGGAGGTCGACCCGCTCATCGGCTGGTGCCTCACCTATCCCATCAATTTCACCGGCCATCCGGCGGCCTCGATTCCGGCTGGCATGGTTGATGGGTTGCCGGTCGGCATGCAGATTATCGGACGGCGTCTCGCCGATGCCGACGTGTTTGCGGCGAGTGCTGCCTTCGAGCGGTTGCGGCCCTGGGCCGCGAGCTACGCCATTTGCGAGGCCCGTCCGCTATAGATCAGTCCAGCATCACCACCTGGCCCTCGTGGATCGAGCGGTCCGCGGCCATCACGATCTTGAGGCTCTTGACGCCATCGTTCATGTGGTCGGTGATGTCGAGATTTTCCCTGATCGCCTTCAGCAGATAGCGCTGCTCGCGCTCGCAGAGGTCGTCATGGCTCGGCTCGTCGCTCATGTCGATGCGGGTGTCAGGCGTCTTCATGTCGGCATGGTGCCAGAGAATCTGGTTGGTCTTGGTATGGGCGTTGATATCGTCAGACTTCACATCGCCAGCCGTCTCGGCCATCACAATCGAGACCGAGCCCTTGGGGCCGATCACGTCCTTCACGAAGAAGGCGGTCTCGCTCATCATCGGGCCCCAGCCCGCTTCATACCAGCCAACCGAGCCATCATCGAAGATCACCTGCAGCATGCCGTAGTTCTGCAGGCTCACTTCGTCGCTCAGCTTCGCGCCGATAGCGTGCACCTTGATGGGCTTCGCCTTGGTCATCTGGCACATGACATCGACATAGTGGACGCCGCAATCGACAATGGGCGGGAAGGAATTAAGCAGCCGCTTGTGCCAGTCCCAGGTCTGGCCGTTCGACTGCTGGTTCAGGTTCATGCGGAAAACGAGCGGCGTGCCCAGCTGCTGCGCGATCTCGATGAACTTCACCCACGAGGGGTGCTGGCGCAGGATATAGCCGATCACCAGCTTCTTGCCGGTGCGCTTCGCGGTCGCAACCGCCTTCTCGGCATTCTCGATGGTATCGGCGAGAGGTTTTTCCACAAACACGTGTGCGCCGGCTTCCATCGCCTTGATGGCGAATTGCGCATGGGTATCGGGCAGCGTGTTGATCGAGACGACATCGGGTTTCAACTCCGCCAGCGCCTTCTCGAAATTGTCGAACTTCTTTGCACCCTTCAGCGCCTCGGGAAGTTCGCGGCTGGCGATGCGGCGTTCGCAGACGCCGACGACCTCAAAATCCGGAATGCGGGTATAGGCGAGCGCGTGGCTCATTCCCATGTTGCCGAGGCCCACGACCAGAACCCGCAATCTCTTGTCCGCCATCTGTCTCTCCTATCCGATATGAATGACTTTGCCGGTGCGCGCCGATTCCTCGGCGGCGAGCGTCGCCGCGAGCGCGGCCGCTGCATCTTCGGGCCTGCCGATCGCCGGGGTGATGCCCTTCAGCGCGCAATTGGCGAAATAGTCGAACTCGGCCCGCAGTGCGCCGCCGCGAACGCCGTCGAACATCGGCCAATAGGTCGTGTCCGGGCTGTGCAGCCGGCTTTTGTCCACGATGCCGAGATTGGGGAAGGTATCCTGTATATGGATGATCCCCTCGGTGCCGATGATCGACATGCGCTCGTCGATGTCGAAGGGCGTCTTCTCCGGCATGCACCACACGGTTTCGAGTGTTGCCGTGGCGCCGCCCTTGAAGCGATACATGGTCTGGCCGATGTCCGGAAATCTCAGGTTCCGCACGCTCACGGTTTGCGCATAGGCGGTGGCCACAGTGTCGCCGGTAAACCACAGCATCAGGTCGGTGTCGTGGATCGCATCGCCGACGATGGGCCCGATCTTCTCGAGGATGGTTGGCGTCCAGGCGGCGGGAATGTTGCGGCGGGAGGACAGCGCCACGATCGTGCCGATGCGGCCCTCGTCGATTGCCTGCTTCGCCATCCGATAGCGCGGGTTGAAGCGGCAGATATGGCCGATCTGGAGAATGCCCCTGGATTTCTTCGAGGCCGCGATGATCTTGGCGCAGTCGGCAACGGTCGACGCCATGGGCTTCTCGAGGAAGACATGTTTTCCGGCTTCAAGCGCTGCGATGGCGGGGTCGGTGTGCTGGTCCCACATGGTGACGATCGACACGGCGTCGATGTCCTTGTCCGCCAGCATGTCGCGGTAGTCGGCATAGGTTTTTTTGACGCCGTACTTTGCGGCCTGCTCAGCCAGCCGGTCCGGCCTGCGGGTGCAGAGTGCTGCCAGTTCCATGTTGGCAATGCCCTGGATCGTCTCGCAGTGGATTTCGCCGAACCAGCCAAGCCCGATGACGCCGATACGCAGCTTGTCGATCATCAGAAATCCTCCAGTGTCAGCTCGCGCGCCATCACGATGTTGCCGGCGGAAAGTCCGCAATCGACGGGGAGCGCCACGCCGGTGATGGCAGCGGCGGCGTCGGACGCCAGAAAGGCAACGGCCCGCGCCACATCATCCGGGTCGACGATGCGGCCCAGCGGATACCACTTGCGCAGCGTTTCCAGCACCGCCGGATTTTTCGCGGCGCGCAATTCCCAAAGCGGCGTTCTCACCGTGCCGGGCAGCACGATGTTGGAGCGGATGTTGAAACGGCCATATTCCACCGCCAGCGACTTCGTTAGCGAGATCAGCCCGGCTTTCGCCGCGCTGTAAGCCGGATCGCCCAGCGCGCCAAGGCCATTGACCGATCCGATGGCGACGATCGAACCGCCACCCTTCGCCTTCATGCCGTCCAGCACGGCATGGGCGCAATAATAGGCGCTGTTGAGATTGCCATTCACCTCGTGCTGCCAGCTTTCAGGATCGGTCCGTACAAAGGTCGGATGCGACGAGAAGCCGGCATTGTTGACGAGGATATCGACAGGTCCGAGCGCAGAGGACAGTTGATTGAAGGCGTCCCTCACCGCATCACGATCGCCAACGTCGATGATGGCGTGGGAGGACCTGATATCTTTGCTCCAGGCTTCCTTCATGAAGCCTTCCAGGGCAGGGCTCTTGTCAATGGCCGCGATATGAGCGCCCTGCCCTGCAAAGTGGCGGCAAAGGCTCTGCCCGATGCCGCCAGCGGCTCCCGTGACAGCAACGATCTTTCCCTTGAACATCATGACTCCTGACCAAAGAGTTTCATGGCGTCGGCGATCCAGGCAAGGTTGGCCTTGCGCAGATGGCCCCAATTGTAGAAGGCGAGACCCGACACGCCGCCAGCGACCAGTGCTTCGGCAGCGGCGAGGAATTCGCCTTTGCTGGAAAGATCGGGATAGGCCGGGCGCATGATCCCACGGAGCTCGCCTGAGCCCTTCAGCCTGCGTTTCACGTCGAAGAGGTCGGCCTTCACCCGGGCAGCGGATGGTTCGTAGAAGCAGGCCTCGATCGCGCCCGCCGCTTCGGCCAGCGCGCGAAGGTCGCTTCCCTCATACCACGCGCCACCCGTCGGCCGTGCGACCGAGGGAATGACGGCAACGCTCGCATCCTTGCGGACCCGGTCACGGATTTCGGCAACGAGCGAGGTGACGACGGTGCAGCGCCAGTCGAGGAAGGCCTTCAGCTCGCCGTCGAGCCGCGTGTCAGCAGCCCAGAAGGCTTCCGCCATGTCGGTTGGAAAATCGATGTCGCTCGCGAGATAATCCGAAATGTCCTTCGCTACCTGCGCCTTGAGCGGCTTTGCATTGATCCCGGCCTTGGCCGCACCCGCGATGCAGTGATCGCAGAAGCAGAGGCCCAGCTGACTGTCGAGCCAGCGGTTCGGCTGGTTCAGTGCAAATTCATGATGGAAGCCATGGGCATAAGGCGCAAAGCCCGGCGATTCCATGGAGACGCCCATGACGGGATAGGACTGGGTCACGTCCCGCGCGAGGCCGATGGCATAGGCGCGGGCTTCAGGGTGCGAGGGACAGAGACTGTAGACATAACGGTCGCCAAAGGCGTTGGCGACGGTGGCCTCCGGGTGCCGGGTGCCCAGCAGCGTGTTGTGCAGCAGCACCATCCAGGCATTTACCGCCATGCCACCATTTTCCGTCAGTTCACGGAGGATATCGCGGGATTGCAGCAGATGGTTCTCGACAGGCTTGATGGCGCCGTAGCGCGACGGCGTGGTCTTGAAATAGGCCGTGCCGTCTTCCGGGAAATAGACCTTGCCGCTCCTGCCATGCGGCCTCAGGAATTTTCCGGCGTGATAGCTTCCCGCCATCGTCACCGTGTTGAGGCCGAGGCCCTGGAACTCGCGGACAGCCTCCGCCACGCCTGTTTCGGCGATATCCCAGGCATAGGCGTAGATGGCGCGGTAGCGGCTCACGGCTCCTTCACTCCGAACCAGCCCTCTTTCAGGTAATGCATGTATTCGAAGATGGTGTTGTATTTTTTCACAAACACCACCTCCAGAAAATCGCCGACCACGAAGGGCGGAATGATGATCTCGACGCCCGGCTGATCGAGATGCTGGCCAAGCGAGGCAACACGGAAAGCGATGTGCGGATTGGCCTTGATGACCTCGGGCACCGTGCTGTCCGGCTCGTAGCGCAGGAATTCGACATGCTCGGGATGATGCCGCGGATTGGTAACCCACACCCGGCTTTGCTCCACCCAGTTCTCGTCCGGCTGCCTGATTGCCGTTGTGATGCCGACGTGATCGAACTCGAACATGGGGCCGCCCTGTATATGTCAAGGGAGCGGGAACGGCGGTCTTGAAGATGCCGCCGTTCCCTTCTTCATCAGATGCGTTTCGCGATCTCTTCGACGTTCACGGCGCCATAGGCGTCAGACAGCTTGAAACCATCGGCATCGGCCTTGACCTTGGTTGCATCGAAGCTGTTGGCCTGATCGATCAGGTCGTTCTTCACCACGTCCTCCATCTTGAAGTCGGTGGTGATCTGACCGATCTCGCGGCCCACGTCGAAGAACAGCTGCCAGCTCGACGGCAGGTGATAACCCCACTTCTTGCGTTCATCCATGCGGCCGGCAAAGACATTCGCCAGCTGCATCTGGGATTCGACCGCGACATCGGGCGTCATCTGCGAGGCAAGGCCGGGGAACTGCTCCATGACGATCTGCGTCGCGGCTCGTGGATTGTGCTTGCCGAACTCAAGGCCCGCGGCCCAGCCCTGGAAGTAGCGGCCGTAGACCTCGCGCTTCGCCGCATCGTCGAAATCGGCCTTGCGCATCACGAAGCTGTTGGCGGGAAGCTTCGAGAAGTCGCGGCCCAGCCAATAGTCGAAGTCGAAGCCCTGGCCCTTCCATTGGGCGCGAAGCCCTTCCCACGACAGTGCCGAGTCGCCCTTGCCTTCCTTCAGCGCGGTGCCCCATGTCGGCCAGCCGGCATCGACATACTTCACCTTGGTGATGTCGACGCCCGCCGCCTTCAGCATCGGATCGCAGATCGACTGCCAGCCGGCGCTGCCGAGAACCACGGTCTTGCCTTCGAGATCCTTGAGGCTCGCAGGCTTCTCGCCCTTGCGGAAGGCGAAGGAGAACACGTCGCCGCCGCCCATGTGGAAGGCGGAAACGAGCGGCATGCCTTGCGCAAGCGCCAGCGAGAACACGCCGGGCGAGGGATAGCCGACGTCGGCCTGCTCCTGGTCGACGAGCTTTACGGTCGCCGTCGCATCCGAGGGGCCGGGTTCCAGCGTTGTCTCGATGTCACCGAAATAGCCGAACTTCTTGGCCACCCAATAGGGATAGTCGTCGAGCACCTCGACCGTGCCGCGCGGGCTGACCCAGCGGACCGTGTCGGCAGCGCGCGCATCGCGGGCGCTGAGCCCTCCGATGGCCATGGCGGAAATGCCGGTTGCCGAGAGCGTCAGCAAGCGGCGGCGTCCAATCATCATATTGCCAATCATTCCTGTCTTCTCCTCTGTTTGACGTCCGACGAGTCCACCGGCTTTGCTCATCGCGGGGTGTCACCCCGTCTTCTTGCCGGTCAGGCTTCCCAACTGGCCCATTTCTTTCCGAGCCAGAAAAAGAATACGTAGATCGAGATCCCCATCACCGCGAGGATGAGGATGATCGCGAAGAATTGCGGCATGCGGATCAGCGCCGAGTAATAGGTAAGCCGGTTGCCCAGGCCCTCGGCGCCACCCACCATTTCAGCGCCGATCGTTGTGAGCAGCCCGAAGATCGAGCCGACCATGAGGCCGACGATGATCATCGGCATGGCCATGGGAATGCGGATCTTTGTGAAGATCTGCAGCGTGCTGGCGCCGAACGAACGCGCCAGCGCGATCTTGGCGAGATCGACGCGGCGGAAGCCGGTGGCGGAATTGATCATCACCATGGGGCCGCTCGCCAGCGCCACCGCGATGATGCGCGGCTCGCTGCCGAAGCCGAAGCGCAGGATCAGCAGCGGGACGAGCGCCAGCATCGGCGTCGTCACCAGCAGCAGGATATAGGGTGTCACGATTTTCTCGACGAAGGGAAACTGCGTGATGACCGCTGCCAGCACGAAGCCGATCGAAGCACCAATCGTGAAGCCGACGAGCAGTTCATAGAGTGTAATGAGAATGTGCGGCCAGAGAAAATTCCACTCGGTGAACAGTGCCGTGACGATCAGGCTTGGGCGCGGCAGCACGTATTGCGGCACCTTCATGACGAGGAGCGCCAGTTCCGTTCCGCCGATGATGACGACCGCGACCAATATGATGACGAGAATCTCGAACTTGCTGCGATGGTCGCCAAGGCTGAAGGACGCGCCGCTGAGGCCCACATTGCCGCCGCCGCCCTGCTTCTTGTTGAACTCCGGGATCTTGTCGCCCAGCACCTTGTCCAAGTCCAGCCTCCTGCCTCAGGTGATCGCCACTCTGGCGCCGCGCCCATGCTCGATACGCGACTTGATGTCGAGCACGCGCTTGATGAAATCCGGCTCCGTCTGGATATCGATGGAACGTGGCCGCGGAATGTCGATGTCGTAGATCTCGGCGATGCGCCCTGGCCGGGCCGACATCACCGCCACCCGGTCCGCCAGGAAGATCGCCTCGGAAATCGAATGGGTGACGAAGGCAATTGTCTTCTTCGTCTCCATCCAGATTTCCTGGATCAGCAGATTCATTTCATCGCGCGTGAAGGCATCGAGCGCGCCGAAAGGCTCGTCCATCAGCAGCACCGAGGGATCGACCGACAGGCTGCGCACAATGGACGCGCGCTGCTGCATGCCGCCCGACAATTCGCGCGGAAACTTGTTTTCGAAACCAGCGAGGCCGACGCGGTCCAGCAGCTTGGCGATGCGTTCGCGGTCCGGCGGCTTGCGTTTCAATTCGAATGGAAGCTCGATGTTCTTCGCGAGATTGCGCCACGGCAGCAGATTGGCATCCTGGAAAATCATCGCGATTTCGGGATTGGGCCTGGTGATCTGCTGATTGCCGAGCGTGATGCTGCCGCTCGACAGGGCATGGAGCCCCGCCATCGACCAGAGCAGCGTGGTCTTGCCGCAGCCGGACGGCCCCAGGATGCAGAGGAATTCGCCCTCCCGCACATCGAGCGACACATCAGCCAGCGCGTGAACGGCGCCGGAACGCGTATCATAGGACTTGGAGGCGTTGCGAATTGCCATCTTGACGGGCGGAGCGCTGTGAAGACCGGTGCTCTTCGAAGTTCTTTCCGTCTGCGCCACGTCAGCAATCCCCGGCAATTTCATCGCCAATCCTGAAATGATGTTACAAAATCAGCCGTCACGCAATAGGCTTCTTTGCGGCATGAACTGGTGGGCATATCGGGCCTGCATGCGTTTAAGCCCATCAAATAAGGCGCAATCACAAGCAGTCTCTTCGCAGGTGCAGTAGGAACGATGGAGCGCGTCTGAAAGCAGCCTGTTGCTCCGGGGCACAATCCATGTAATTTTATTTCATCTGCAATCTGCAGGACTAAGTGCAAGGGGACGCTGATCTTGACGGACGGCTTGAAGGCCCGGACCGCACGAGCGAATGCCGGAAAGGCGGCGGCAATCGACATCGTGTCGCGCCTGCAGCGGGTCGATCAGGACCTGTCGCCCGCCGAGCGCCGCGTTGCCGATATCGTCACGTCGGACTATGAGGCGGCGACCCGCCTGACGATTGCCGAACTGGCCGACCGCGCCGACGTGAGTCAGCCCACGGTGACGCGATTCTGCCGGTCGCTGGGCTGCGCGTCCTTCACCGAATTCAAGATCAGCCTTGCGACGACGCTGACCGTCGCATCCGCCTATCTAAAATCCGAACGCGTCTTCGATGATGATGCCGGCCAGATTGCCCGCACCGTGATGATCCGCGCCGCCAGCGCGGTGCGCGAATGCCTCGACCAGATCGACACCGCGCTGATCGGCAAGGCAATTGAGGCCATTGCGGCAAGCCGGCGGATCGACATCTACGGCCAGGGCGGCGGCTCCGCGGCGATGGCGGAAGACGCGAAGCTTCGCTTCTTCCGCTTAGGAATCCCCGTTTCGGCCTATAGTGATGGGCATCAGCAGCGGATGTCGGCCGCCACGCTTGGGCCTGGCGACAGCGTGTTGGCGATCTCGAACAGCGGGCGCTCGAAACCTGTGATTGAGGCTGTAGAAATCGCGCGATCGTTTGGCGCGATCACCGTCGCGGTCACGCGGCCCGGAACGCCCCTTGCTGCAGCCGCCGATATCGTGATCGCGGTGACGATCGCCGAAGGGCCCGACGTAATGATGCCGACGCCATCACGCTATGCCCACATGGCGGTGATCGACACGCTCGCCGCAGGAGTAGCCAAGCGCATGGGGGCCAGGGCCCGCGAGTCGCTGCGCCGCGTGCGCTACACGCAGGCACGGATCGGCATTGCCATTCCCACGCCCTCGACCGACCCGACGCCGGTGATGCGCGAACAGGAAACCGGGGAGTGACGCCATGAATGCCTTCGGCATCGTGTTCAGAGGAGCGCTGGTCTTCGATGGTTCGGGCGCCGCGCCAGTGACCGGAGATGTGGCGCTTGAAGGCGAGCGCATTGCGGCGGTTGAAGCGGCGGGCGTGATTGCGCCTTGCGCAAACGAGATTGACGCAAGGGGCTTGGCACTCGCGCCAGGCTTCATCGACGCGCACACGCATGATGACCGCATCGTGCTCGACAAACCCGCCATGCTGCCCAAGATATCTCAGGGTGTTACGACTGTCGTCGTCGGCAATTGCGGCATCTCGCTTGCGCCCGTGACCTTTTCTGCCGATCCGCCGGCACCGATGAACCTTCTTGGTGGTTGCGAAGCCTATCAGTTCCCAAATTTCGCTGCCTATGCAGAAGCGCTCCGAAGAGTGACGCCAGCCGTCAACGTCGCGGCCCTCATTGGCCATTCGGCCTTGCGCCTTGCGACGATGATGGATATCAGCCGCAAGGCCTCGCCCGCGCAGGTCGAACAGATGTGCCGTCACGCGGACGAGGCCATGGCACACGGCGCCACCGGCTTTTCCACGGGCCTCTTCTATCCCACCAACATGGCAGCCGATGAGGATGAGGTCAGCACCGTCGCCGCGCGTTTCGCGAGACATGGCGGCATTTACGCGACGCACATGCGGAATGAATTCGACAAGGTGCTGGACAGCATCGACGAGACGGTGAGGACGGCGGCGGCAGCGGCGATCCCCGTTGTCGTATCGCATCACAAATGCGCCGGCCCTGCCAACTGGGGCCGCACGCGCGAGACCCTGCCGCGGCTTGAGGATGCGGCGAGGCGGCATCCGGTCAACCTCGACGTCTACCCCTATGCGGCAGGCTCGACCAATCTTCGCGCCGATCTGGTTTCGGGCGACTATCCCATCCGCATCTCATGGTCGAAGCCGCATCCCGAGATGGCGGGCCGCGAACTCTCGAGCATAGCGGCGGAGTGGAACTGCGATCTCCATGAAGCGGCACGCCGTCTTGACCCCGCCGGCGCGATCTATTTCCAGATGGACGAGGACGACGTGCGCCGCGTGATGGGTTCTCCCATCGCCATGATTGGCTCCGACGGGTTGCCGCATGACGTGCATCCCCATCCGCGTCTGTGGGGCACCTTTCCGCGCGTCATCGGCCATTACGCGCGCGAACTTCGGCTGTTTTCCATGGAGACGGCGATCCACAAGATGACCGGCCTGCCCGCGCGCGTGTTCGGCCTGAAGGACCGGGGCCACGTGACCGCAGGGGCATTTGCGGATCTCGTGCTGTTCGATCCCCGCGCGATCATCGACCGCGCAACTTACGATTCCCCGTTGCAACCCTCGGCGGGTATCGAGCGGGTCTATGTGAACGGGCAGCTGTCATTCGCAAGGGATCGGGGCGTGGTCGCGCGCTCCGGGCGCCTGGTGGGCGGCAAGAACTGACATGCAAGACTGGAGACTGCAACATGGCAGATGATGCAACGGTGGCAAGCGGCTGGCTTCGGCAATTGAGCAAGGCCCTGGAAGCGGGAGACGCTGCAGCAGCAGTGGCCCTCTTCGGCGCCGAGTGCTTTTGGCGCGATCTTGTATCGTTGACCTGGAACATCAGGACGCTCGAGGGCCGCGAGGCCATTAGGGCGATGCTGCAACAAACGATCCCCAGCGCAAGACCGGGCAACTTCCGGATGGAAGGCGAGGCTGAAACCGCTGACGGCATCACTTCCGCTTGGTTCAGCTTCGACACCGCAGTTGCCCGCGGCAAGGGCCATGTACGGCTGAAAGGCGGCAAGGGCTTCACGATCCTGACGGCCATGGAAGAATTGAAAGGCCACGAGGAAAGGAAGGGCCGGACGCGCCGGAAGGGGATCGTCCACGGTGCATCGAAGCACCGCGTGACGTGGACGGACGAGCGCGAGGCAGAGATGCGCGAACTTGGGATTTCTCGCCAGCCCTATTGCGTGATCATCGGCGGTGGCCAGGGCGGCATTGCACTTGGTGCTCGCCTGAGGCGGCTGGGCGTTCCGACAATCATCATCGAGAAGAACGCGCGCGCCGGCGATTCCTGGCGGAACCGCTACCGCACGCTCGTTCTCCATGATCCCGTCTGGTACGACCACCTGCCCTATCTTCCGTTCCCGGATGATTGGCCGGTATTCACGCCCAAGGACAAGATGGGCGACTGGCTCGAGTCCTACACGAAGATCATGGAACTGAACTACTGGTCATCCACCGAGGCGGTAAAGGCATCATATGATCCCACCGCGCAGGAGTGGTCGTTGCTTGTGCGGCGTGACGGCAAGGATGTCCTGCTGAAGCCGAAGCAGCTGGTGTTTGCAACCGGCTCCTACGGGCCGCCGCGCGAGGTGTCGCTTCCCGGCCAGGAAAGCTTTGCAGGCGTCCAATATCATTCGAGCCGGCACAAGGATGGGTCGGACTTCAACGGCAGGCGCTGCATCGTCGTCGGCGCCAACAGTTCGGCCCACGATATCTGCGCCGACTTGTGGGAAAATGGCGCCGACGTCACCATGATCCAGCGGACGCCGACGACGGTGGTGCGGTCCGAATCGCTGATGGAGGTCGCTTTCGCAGGGCTTTATTCCGAAGAGGCGATTGAGAAAGGTATCGACGCCGACAAGGCCGACATGATCTTCGCCGCGACTCCCTTCCGCCTTCTGCCGGACGCGCAGCGCCCGCTCTATGCCGAGATCGCCAGGCGCGATGCCGATCTTGTCGCGCGGCTCAACACGGCTGGCTTCAAGACGGATTATGGCATCGATGGCGATGGCCTTCTGATGAAGGCGCTGCGCACCGGCTCGGGCTATTACATTGACGTTGGATGTTCGGAACTGATCGCCAGCGGCCAGGTGAAGGTGCGAAGTGGCGTCGAGATCAGGGAGGTAAAGCCGAAGGCGGTCGTGCTGACAGATGGCAGCGAAGTTCCGGCCGACGTGATCGTCTATGCGACCGGCTACCTGCCGATGAACGAATGGGTGGCGGCGATCATCTCGCGCCAGACCGCCGATCTGGTTGGCCCCAACTGGGGCTATGGATCTGGCGCGCGCGGCGATCCCGGCCCGTGGGAAGGCGAGCTTCGCAACATGTGGAAGCCCTTGAAGCAGCAGGCGCTGTGGTTCCACGGCGGCAACCTGCATCTGTCGCGGCACTATTCGAAATTCGTGGCGCTGCAGCTGAAAGCCCGCATGGAAGGCATCCCGACGCCGGTTTACTGAAGCAGGCACCAGTCAGCCTATTCCGGCTTCAGCAACCCCTTGTCGCGATAGGCTTCCGCCGCCTGCCGGATATAGTCGCCTGTTTCCGGCGCGTCATAACGGGCGGCAATCTCCTGCGAGAGGGCGAGCAGCTCGAAATAGGTCGCACGATAGGGGCGCAGCTTCTCGTAGGTGCCAAGCAGCACATCATTGGGCAGCGCCGTTAGTTCCGCCGCACGGCGGAAATTGCGGGCAAGCTGAGGATAGCCCTCCTGATCGGCAACTCCCGCCTGGTGCAGCAGCGTGGTGCGCCGGATCGTCAGGTCCTCGGGTGTGATCTTTCCGGCCCGCACATTCTCCAGCGTGATGTCCTTGACATCGATACTGCGCGGGCTGCGCCGAATGTTGTCGTCTCCGTCAGTCATGGATGACCTGCATTTCGCTGGGGGATTTTGCGGGCACGATGCTGGCGATCTCGCGCTTGTGCATCAGCATCGCCTGCACGATGAGGCGGAGCCGCGCCATATTGTCGACCTTGACCGGCACCGGCGACGGCGGCGATCTCATCGCATGCGATGCCGCATTGGCGCCGATCTGGAAATAGGCCTCGCGCGACAGTAGAGGCGCCTGCGAAAAGAGTTCGAGATTGTTGAGGGGGGCGAGGCCCTTGCGCTGGATCACCGCCGTGCCCTTCGACTGTAGCCCGATGGCAATCCCGGAACCGCTGATCTTCGCCCCTTCGAATCCCAGCATGCCACAATCCGCGGTGTGGAAGAATTTCACCACACGGGCGTGCATGGCCTTGCTCTCGATGCCTGCAGTCAGCGCTTTCAGCACCTCGCCATGCGATAATCCGCATAAGGTGGTGTCAAGCTCGGCGGCAAAGGCAGGCCCCAGGGCAATCACCACATCCCGTGCTGTGCCAGGCCCGGGACCGCCGATGGATTTTAACGTCACCCCGGCCCGCCCGGCGGAGGCCGGCACCATTTCGGCTGCGGTTCTTGCCTGCGGAATTGCCGAAAGCTTCGCCAGCGCCGCGCCTTTGAGGCGGAAGCCGGTGCCGGGTCCCTGATACTGATTGCGATCGGTGAAGGCGCTCTGCGCCTCGAAATGCCTGTTCAGAACGGCTGCGGGTTGCAGATAATCCCCGCTCACGCGCACCCGCTGCATGCCGAGAATGTTGGCGGCGATATCTTCGAAGCCCCTGCGGTCCAGCGCGGAGATAACATCCAGCGCCGTCAATGGTCCATCAAGGAAGGCACCGGCCGCTGCGATATCCTCGACGAGATCGCGATCGGGCATGTCGTCCGAACAATAGGCGGTGGCCGCGGCCTCCACCTCCTGGTCGCTGACCGGCGGAAAGCCGAGTTCGCCGAAGACCGCCTGCAGGGCCTTCCCGGCCTTGCGCCGGACGTCCAGCACGGCCTCCTCCGTGACCGGCTCCATGCCGGCATCGACCTGCATGTCGCGCTGGATGACGAGCCAGTCGTCCATGTCGTCGGAATCGAAATTGCCGCCGCCGAACATGTTGTCCTTGCGCGGCATGGAACTGTAGCCGCTGGTGATGAAGTCGGTTCCGGGCAGGAACTGCAGCATCAGCTTTGCCGCCTTGCGCATGTCGGAATGAGATGACATGGCATCATTGCCTGACGCGACCTCAAGCCCGAGCGAGGCGGCAATCAGGTTCTCGGCCAGCACGGCGCGCACGCCGCCCGGCAATGCCGAGGGTAACGCAATGCAGCTGATCGAGCCGTTCTGCACCCCTTGCGCGCCCGAGCCCTTCACCAACAGCAGGCAGCGCGCCTCGAGATAGAGCATCGACTTGCCCTGCTCATATCCCATCAGTGTTTCCGCGCCGGTGCCGGATGTGAAACGGATCTTGATGCCGCGCGAGGCATAGGCAGATGCCAGAAGCCCCTTCGACCATGGCGTATCGTCGCCATCGCGCAGCGCCTCGTCGGTGCCATAGACCGACAGCGTCTCGGCATAGGAGGTGAGCCCCTTGAGGCCAAGCCGCAGGTTGAGCCCCTCTTCGACCGCGCATTGCGTCAGCACCCCGCCGTGGGGGGTCTGAGACCCGACAAGCAGCGCCAGCGAATTGAACGGCGCCACGCGGGCCACGCGGCAGGTGGTTTCAAGCTCGTCGAACCCGCGCAGCGCACCTTCTGCGGCATCGGCCGCCATCAGCACCGGATTCTCCTTCCAGTTGGTGACATGCGCCTGATTCCCAGGGGATTGACGGGCCCGCATCTTCTGCATGGCCATCATCATCTCGACGACATTGAGATGCGACACGATCTCGCACAGCTTGGCGGGCGTGCAGCCCGACATCAGCCACATGAGCTTGTGGCGCGGCACGTTGATATCGACCAGCATGCGGGCGAGAACAAGCGAATCCGTGGCCATCGCTTCCACCGCCGCTTCGGCATTTATGGCATAGCGCGCGATATAGCGGTCGATGGTGTCGAAATTCTCCTGGTCGCAGCCATCGATTTCGACAATGCGCCCCTTGTCGATCCGGATCGACGGTTTCGGATCATTGGGACTGTCCATCACCACAAGGCCGAGACTTGCATCCTCCTGAACGAAAGTATCCTTGTTGACAGCCCGCTCCGCGCGCTTCGCAAACCGCTTCGATCCTGTCATCGCATTGCTCCTCGAGGGGCTGATCCTGTTGGCGGGATCAAGTCCCGTCAAGAGATGAGGGCACCATAGCCGCCAGTTGACGGCAGCGAAACGGCAACTTCCTGCCGGCGCCCCTCAAGGCCAACAACAAGCCCCAAAGGATCGTCGTCATCTCATGACAAAGGGATTGGCCATCGGCTTGTTAGAGGTGTTGAGCCACAGTGTCTTGGTGCGCGTATAGTCGTAGACGGCCGCCATGCCTGCTTCGCGGCCATGCCCGCTGTTCTTGAAGCCGCCGAACTCGGCCATGGGCGACACCATGCGGTAGGTGTTCATCCACACGATGCCTGAATGAACGGATTTGGCCACACGCATGGCGCGCGCCGAGTCGCGCGTGAAAATGCCAGCGGCAAGCCCATACTCGGAGTCATTGGCGTAGGTGAGGACTTCCTCTTCCGACTTGAAGCGCAGCACGCTCAGCACCGGGCCGAACAGCTCGGTGCCGACGATCTGCATGTCCTGCCGCGGACAATCGACAATGGTCGGCTCGTAGAACCAGCCGCTGTTGTGTTCGCGCGGCTGGCGGCCGCCGGCGAGAACCGTTCCGCCCTGCTGCTGCGCCTTGGCGACATTGGCTTCGATGTGCGCAATCTGCCCGAGCGTGGCGAGCGGCCCCATCTCGGTTTCTTCGGCCATCGGATCTCCGATGCGAATGGCCTTGGCCCTGCGCACCAGTCCGTCGAGAAACTGGTCGGCAATCGAGTCCTCCAGATAGAGGCGTGAACCCGCAACGCAGCTTTGCCCGCTGGCACCGAAGATGCCTGCCATCACGCCGTTGGTGGCGCTCTCGAGATCGGCGTCGGCGAAGACCATCACGGGGCTCTTGCCGCCAAGCTCCAGCGAGACCTCGGCCAAATTGTTCGCGGAATTGCGCACGATGCTGCGGGCGGCCGGAACGCCGCCCGTGAAACTGATGCGCGCGACGAGCGGGTGACTGGTCAGTACGCGCCCGCACGGCTCGCCCGAGCCGGTGATGATGTTGACGACGCCTTTAGGGAAGCCCGCCCTCTCGACCAGCCTGCCGAATTCCAGCATGGGCGCGGCGGCATGTTCCGATGCCTTGAGCACCACCGTGTTGCCCGCCGCCAGCGCCGGGGCGATCTTCACCGCCATCAGAAAAATCTGCGAGTTCCACGGCACGATGGCCGCGACGACGCCCAGAGGCTCGCGGATGGTGCAGGCGAACATGTCGGGCTTGTCGATGGGCAGCGTGTCGCCCTGGATCTTGTCGGCCAGTCCCGCATAGTAGTGAAAGTAGTCGGCGATGTAGCGCGCCTGCCAGCGCGTTTCCTTGAACATTTTGCCTGTGTCGATGGTTTCAATTCGGCCCAGCGCTTCGGATTGATCGGCGAGAAGATCCGCCAGTTTCCGCAACAGCCTCCCACGCTCGGTGCCGTTGAGCTTGCCCCACGGGCCCTTCAGCTCCCGATGAGCGGCCTCCACGGCGCGGTTGACATCGCCCTCGGTGGCGCTGGGGATCGTGGCCCAGACCTGTCCCGTTGCCGGGTTATAGCTTTCGAGTATGCCGCCGTCCGCCGCTCCCACCCACTCGCCATCGATGCACATCCGGTAGCTCTGGACTTCGGTCATCACTGCGTCTCCTCCGAAAGCGAGAACTGCTGCGGGGCACCCGCGCTCGTTCGACAAATATTTTATGCCAACATACGATGTTTAGAGAGACGGGCACCGAATGGCCTGCCACTCACCCCGAGGAATGAGGCCATCAGGACACCGGCGTGGTCAGAACATAAACCCTAGAGCCGCGCGGGGTTGTTCACGTCCGCGCCGATTTCCGCTAGATCCTGATAGCGGTCGCCGATGCGGTGGTGCGGCCTGCCGCCCGTCGCGCCCCCGAAGGCAACGACAATCTCATTATCGGCCGGAGCGTCGTAAATCGAGAACTGCACCGTGAGGTAGTGCGACCGCCGCCCCGTGTCGTGCTTGTCCATCAGGGGGATGTTGATCTGCGTATTTGCAGGCCCGCGTGTGTTGGTGAACCCGAGATAGCTCTTGGCATCCACCGCCTGCCTGAAGAAATTCCCGAAATGCAGCGTGTGGATGAGAGCCGAGGCATGTTCCTGTTCGCAATCGAGGCCCGCCATTGCAGCCTTGCCATAGGCTTCGATCTTGTCGCCGCCACCGGCCAGCGCCAGGATTCGGTCTGTCAGAAGCTTGCCGAGAATGGGAGCGAAGGCCCGGATTTCGGGCTTGAGATCGTCAACATAACCCCGCCCCGCCCACGGGTTCCTGACGACGGCGGCAACACCGAAGACGCGGAGCGCGGGATCTGCAACGCGCTCTCCTTCGATCCTGATCTCCTCCTCGAAATTGACGAGCTTTCTGATCCTGAGGTCCATGTGTCTTTCCTTCTTGTGGTGTCAGGTCTTGCGAGGCTTGATTGCCGGGGTGAGGATGCCGGCATTGTTCTCGCCAAGCTTCGGGGGCGTTGCCGGCTGGATTGCCGGTGTCCGGCTGAAGCGGATCGGATTGTTCGCAACCCTCCATGGCGCATGGCCTGCATCCGGATGCGGAATGCTGGCGATGAGGTTGCGAACCGCGACATGCGGATCGGCGAACACGTCACGCGCGTCATTCACCGGGCCGAACGGCAGTCTTCCGCCGAGTGTCTTAGTCAGTTCCGCCTTGCTGAACTGGCGTGTCCAGCTTGCCACAGCTGCGTTGACCTCCGCCGCATGGCGACGCCGCCCGGCCTTATCGGCAAGGCGCCGGTCGGCTGCGAGGTCTTCACGGCCCATGATGCGAACAAGTTCACGCCAGAACGCATCGTCCACCACGCCGATGGAAATCCAGCCATCCGATGCCGGAAACAGGCCGAAGGGCGCAAGCAGCGGGTGGCCGTTGCCCGAGGGTCCGGCAACGGTTCCTTCCATGTCGTATTGATAGACCATGCGTTCGCACAAGCTCAGCATCGCGTCGTACATGCCGATATCGACGAACTGCCCCTGCCCGGTCTTCTCCGCATGGCGGACTGCCGCAACAATGGCAAACGACATCATGAGGCCGGTGAACACATCGCCGATGCCAGGGCCAGTCTTCATCGGGTGATCGCGGTCTTGCCCGGTCATGCTGATGAGGCCGCCCATGGCCTGCGCGACGACATCGTAGGACGGCCAATCCGAATAAGGGCTGGCGCCGCTCCGCGGATCGCCGAAGCCGCGGATCGCCGCATAGACAAGCGCCGGATTCAATTCCGCCAGCGACTCATAACCAAGACCAAGCCGCTCCATTACGCCGGGCCTGAAGTTCTCGACGATCACCTGCGATGTTTTCGCAAGCTCGCGCACGGCAGCCTTGCCTTCCTCGCTCTTGAGATCGAGGACGACGCTTTTCTTGCTGCGGTTGAGGCTGACGAAGTAACCAGCCCAAATCTTCTCGGGGTCGTCATCGCGATAGGGACCGTTGGTGCGGCTGGTGTCGCCTTCCGGGCTCTCGATCTTGATCACCTCCGCGCCATGGTCGGCCAGCATCATCGTGCAATAGGGGCCAGACAGCATGCGGCTGAAATCGAGTACGCGGATGCCGGACAGGATGCCGGCGCCTGGCGGGCTATCCGGCATGATCGTGTCTCGGGCAATCGACATTGACGAGCCATTGCGTCCCGCGAGCCACGCCGCAAGCGCTGGCTATCTTCACTTCGCTGCTCCTGAAGTCCGCCTGGCCGTCCGGGAAGGCGAACCCGCGGGCTTCGTCAGCCACAGAGAAGGACAGCTTCCGTCCACCGATGATGATCTTGGAACGCATGCGCCGCGCCTTTCCTGCCTCACGCGAACGCGGGCATCACGTCCTTGCAGAACAGCTCCAGTGATCGCTTCTGTTCTGCATGGCCAAGGCCGAGACTGGCATAATAGGTGAACTGGTCGACGCCCAGTTGCTGATAGGGCTTCAGCTTGGCGATCACTTCGTCGGGGGTACCGAACATCAGGTTCGTGGACAGCATTTTCGGATCGTACTCCGCCCGGTTCGAGATCTCGGCCAGATCGAGTTCCTTCGGGAAGCCGTTCTTCACATCGCCCAGGTTCTTGAACAGGTTCTCGAACTGGCCAAGCTGGCGCTGTGCCGCCTTCACCGGCACCTCCCACTGGTCTTTTCGGTCATAGACCGCCGTATGCCGCATCATCGCGAAGACTGGCCGGGCCTTGCCGGGGTTGTTTGCCATCGCCTCGTCAAGCCTAGACTTGTAGAGTTCGGCCTCCGACATCGGCCGCGTCAGCGGCCAGGACATGATGTTGAGCCCGTGCTTCACGGCAAAATCATAGGTGACGGGCGCACGCGCCGCGACCCAGACCGGCACCTTCGTCTGCAGCGGCTTTGGCACCGAGGTTGCCAGCGGGAACTGCCAGAACTCGCCCTTGTGCTCATAGTCGCCCTGCCACAGCGCCAGAACCGCGGGCAGCATCTCCTGCATGTATCTCCAGCCATCCGTCTGCTTGAGGCCCGGATGCATGCGGTCGAATTCGCGCTGATAGGCGCCGGAACCGATGCCGAACTCGAGCCGCCCGCCGGTCAGCAGGTCGGTCATCGCCGCCTCGCCGGCGAGCTTGATCGGGTGCCAGTAGGGCGCCACCGCCACCGCAGTGCCGAGCCGGATCGTGCTGGTGTGGCAGCCCCACCAGGTCAGCAGCTGAAAAGGGTCCGGCGCTATCGTCATTTCCAGCGCATGATGCTCGGCCGACCACGCGATGTGAAAGCCGCCCCGCTCGGCCATCTGCACCATCTCCAGCGTGTGGCGCGCAACATCGCGCATGTCGAGGCTCGCATCCATCCGCTCGAGATTGATGGCCAGCTGGAATTTCATCGTCGCACTCCTTCGGTCCGTCTGAATTAAATTGCCGGCAGAACGCCAGTTCCGCGCATCACGCCGGACTGGCTTCATGCCGGCACTCATGGTGTCAGCCTGAGAAATCACTCCGCGCGCCAAGCGCAACTGCGCCGCTCCCGCCGACCGCCTTTCCTTCGCCCGTCACGGCCCGTCTTGCGACAGCTTCAGCATGGCCATCGCAGCATCGCGGGCACACCTTACGTGGTTGCCACGGGATACGGCAACCGGCGTCATGGCCGCTCCCTGGCGGATCGAGCAACGTCAATGACGGTCAAGATCATGCAGTCATGACAACATCAGGCAATCGGCACCCAGCGTGGTTTTCTAAATGTTTGATAGGAAGGACAATAGTTCTGGCGTAAGTTTATGTTTCCTATCTGAAGTCCTAGCGACTGCAGTCCTCATATTCAACTGGCACCTTTGCTGCAATCGCTGCATTTGCTGTAAAATCAAACGCCACCTGGGGCGGCGATCGAACGGGCGCCGCTCGACTACCCAGCTCATAAACTTCGTAGACGTTCGCCGGTTACCTCATAAAGGTGATTGGCCATGGCTTGTGCAATCTTGACGAGTGAGGAATTGCGTCTGCCAAAAAAGAGTTTTTTCCGGGCCAGGTGGCGTTTTGGTGCAATCATCAGACATGTCTTGCTCTGAAGCTCGCAACGGCGGCAGATTGCGCCGATAGACGACGGCGGCCAGCACAGCACGAGGCAGTGCAGGTAACCGACACTACCGGCAGGTGATGGCGTATTCCCAATGACCGGCTCGAGACATGGCTGATGTCTGTCCGCAGCCTGACGCTGAACACGGCCTTCCTCATTGCTTTTGTCACCATCGTGCCGCTCGCCGTGGTCGAGATGTTCCGCGACCGTGTGACAACCGAGCCAATCTCCGTTCCGCCGGGTCTGGCGGAAGCCGGATATATCTCCGGCGTCGTTGCCAACCGGCTGTGGGATGCGATCCAGCAGGTCTATGACGAGGCGAAGTCGGCGAAGGAACGCGTCAGCGTGCTGCCCAGCACGCGCCGCGTCGAGTTTGTCTTACCGGACTCCGGCATTTCCTTCGATTCGCTGATCTGTCACGCCAGGAACTTCTTCAGCGCCTATGAGACCCCAGGGTCTCTGACTCATATTAAACATATGGTCGCCTTGTTGACTTCTGTGAAAAGTGGGGCAATCTGACTGTCACATAATCGTAATAAACCTGTCACAGTGGAGGATCCAATGAAACTCAAACTTGCGACGATGGCCCTACTCGGTTCAATGCTGATGACAACTCCGGCCATCGCAGACGACCTGACCCTTTATTGCAGCGCCGACGAGGAATGGTGCCAGCTCATGGCGCGCGGCTTTGAAGAGGCAACCGGCATCAACGTCGACATGACGCGCAAGAGCTCGGGCGAAACCTTCGCCCAGGTGAAAGCGGAAGCCGCCAATCCGAAGGGCGACATCTGGTGGGGCGGAACGGGCGATCCTCACTTGCAGGCTGCCGAGGAAGGACTGTCGGAAGCCTATGAGTCACCCATGCGCGGCGAATTGCAGCCGTGGTCTATCAAGCAGTCGGAAGCTTCCGGCAACAAGACCATCGGCATCTATTCCGGCGCGCTGGGCTTTGGCTACAACGAGGATCTTCTGAAGCAGAACAACCTGCCCGCACCAGCCTGCTGGGCCGACCTCTTGAAGCCCGAATTCAAGGGTCACATCCAGATCGCCAATCCGAACTCATCCGGCACGGCCTATACGACGCTTGCCACGATGGTGCAGCTGTTCGGCGAGGACGGCGGCTTCGACTACATGAAGAAGCTGCACGTCAACGTGAACCAATACACGAAGTCGGGCTCGGCGCCGATCAAGGCGGCAGCGAAGGGCGAGACGACCGTCGGGATCGTCTTCATGCATGATGCCGTGGCGCAGACGGCGCAGGGCTTCCCGATCAAGACCGTGGCGCCCTGCGAAGGCACGGGCTACGAAATCGGCTCGATGAGCATCATCAAGGGCGCGCGCAATCCCGAGAATGCCAAGAAGTTCTATGACTGGGCACTTTCGGCTGATGTGCAGTCGCGCGCGGTTGAGGCCAAGTCCTATCAGGTGCCGTCGAACAAGAACGCCAAGATTTCGCCGCTCTCGCCAGACCTGTCGGCGATCAAGTTGATCGATTATGATTTCGCGAAGTTTGGCTCCTCGGAAGAGCGCAAGCGCTTGCTGAAGAAGTGGGATGACGATGTGAGCACGCTGCCGCAGTAATGCGCGAACGGTGACCGCCGCTTCGATAGACCGGCCCGTGCTCCGGCACGGGCTGGACCGCAATGTCACCTTCTGGCTGCTGACCGGGCTTGCGGCCTTCGTGCTGCTGCCATGGTATGGCATTGAACGTGGCTATCTGGACATGCGCTGGATTACCGGCGGCTGGCCCTTCCGGGGCTCCGGCGCATCCGGGCTGTTTGCGGGGCTGGAGCGGCCGTGGCTTCTGCCGCATCTCGTGTTCCTGCTGTTGCCATTGGCAGCATGGGGCCGCCTGAAGTCTGACCCGCTGTTTTCAGCGACGCTGCTGTTTGCCGGCGCGGGCGGCCTCATCTGGCTGCTGCTGCAGGGCTTCGCCATCGGGCTCAATGGTTTCGAATGGTCCTGGCTCGAGGCGCTGTTCGGCCCGCAGGACATCCGGCAATTCGGGATGGGCTATGGTGCGCTGTTCACGGCCGCCGCCTTTCTGTTTTTCCTGTCAAGCGGCCTGGCCGCGCGCGGCGTGGTTAACGGCGATACCTTCGTCGTCGGCTCCATCGGCTTCGTCATCGCGGTCGTCGGAATCTTCATATTCTTCCCCATTATGAAGATGTTCATCGCTGGCCTACAGACCGACGACGGCAGCTATTCGCTCTCGGTATTCATCGCGAAATTCGCCGACCGCAAGATCTGGAGCCTCGCCTGCATGACAGGCGGCACACGCTGCGGCGTTGCCTGGAACTCGCTGTTCCTCGCCGTGATGGTGGGTCTTTTCAGCACGTTGCTTGGCCTTGTCTTCGCGCTCGTCGTCACCCGCACCGGCTTCCGGTTTGGCCGGTTCCTACGGGCGATGACGCTGCTTCCCATCATCACGCCGCCTTTCGTGATTGGTCTCGCCATCATCCTGCTGTTCGGCCTGTCCGGAACGGTGACGACCACGATCGCCGGCATTACCGGCATGCAGCCGACGCGCTGGGTTTATGGCTTCACCGGCGTCTTCATCGCACAGCTTCTTGCCTTCACGCCCATCGCATTCCTGGTGTTAATCGGCGTGGTCGAAGGCGTCAGCCCTTCGATGGAAGAGGCAGCGCAAACATTGCGGGCCGGGCGCTGGCACACCTTCCGCACCGTGTCCCTGCCGCTCATGCGGCCGGGCCTTGCCAACGCCTTCCTTCTCGGTTTCATCGAGAGCATGGCGGACTTCGGCAACCCGCTGGTGCTGAGCGGCAACTTCGACGTGCTGTCGACCGAAATCTTCTTTGCCATCGTCGGTGCGCAGAACGACGCCGGGCGGGCGGCGGTGCTTGCGATGGTCCTGCTGTTTTTCACGCTCGCCGCCTTCTACCTGCAGCGGTTTTGGTTGGGCAAGAAATCCTATACGACTCTGACGGGCAAGGGCGACAGCGGACACCATCCGCTGCTGCCGAAGCAACTGCGGTATGTGCTCTTCGCCATTGCCGGAGTCTGGACCGTGTTCACGCTGGTTGTCTATTTCATCATCATCTATGGCAGCTTCGTCGAGGTCTGGGGCCTCAAGAACAACCTGACCTTCAATCACTACGTCCGCGCCTTCGGCCTGAGCTGGAATGAGTTCGGCCTGCATTTCAGCGGCGCGGCCTGGGACAGTTTCTGGACGACACTGCAGATTTCGGCGATCTCGGCACCGCTGACCGCGGCCATCGGACTGCTGACGGCCTATCTGCTGGTGCGCCAGAGTTTTGCGGGAAAGCAGGCGTTTGAATTCACCACGATGCTCAGCTTCGCCGTGCCGGGCACGGTGATCGGTGTCTCCTACATCGTGGCGTTCAACGTGCCGCCCATAGAACTCACCGGCACGGGGCTGATCCTCATCCTGAGCTTTATCTTCAGGAACATGCCGGTGGGCGTGAGGGCCGGCGTCGCTTCGATGTCTCAGCTCGACAAGAGCCTGGACGAGGCCTCGCTGACGCTTGGCGCCAACAGCTGGCAGACTTTCCGGAAAATCATCCTGCCGCTGCTGCGGCCCGCGATCCTCGCGGCCCTCGTCTATTCATTCGTGCGCGCCATGACCGCGATCAGCGCCGTGATCTTCCTCGTCAGCGCGCGCTACGACATGGCGACGAGCTACATCATCGGCCGTGTGGAGAACAACGACTATGGTCTGGCGATCGCCTATTCCACGGTTCTGATCTTCGTCATGTTCGCGGCCATCGGCCTGTTCCAGCTTCTCGTTGGCAGGCGCCAGCTTGGCCGGCGGTTCGATCAGTCACGCACCAACTGGGAAGCAGGCGGCTAAGGCATGAAGATCAAGGGCAACGCGGCATCGGTTGAATTCGAACACGTCACCAAGGTCTATGGCGGCATGGTGAAGGCCGTCGACGATGTTTCCTTTGCCGTGGCTGCAGGCACACTGGTGACGCTGCTGGGGCCATCGGGCTGCGGCAAGACGACGACGCTGCGGATGATCGCCGGGCTCGAGATGGCGACCGCGGGCCGCATCGTGATTGGCGGGCGGGATGTGACGAAGCTTCCCGCCACCGACCGCGACGTGAGCATGGTGTTTCAATCCTATGCTCTCTTCCCGCACATGTCGGTTCAGGAAAATGTGTCCTATGGCCTCAAGCTCTCCGGCCATTCGAAGGATGAGGTGCGCGAACGCACCGAAGCTGGGCTGGCGCTCGTCGGCCTCAAGGGATACGGGTCGCGCAGCCCCAGCGAACTGTCAGGCGGCCAGCAGCAGCGCGTAGCGGTGGCCCGTGCGCTGGTGCTTGAGCCGGAGGTGCTGCTGTTCGACGAACCGCTGTCCAATCTCGATGCCAAGCTCAGGCGTCAGGTTCGCGAAGAAATCCGCGAGATCCAGACCTCGCTTGGCCTGACGGTCGTCTACGTGACGCATGATCAGGAGGAAGCGCTTGCCGTATCCGACCGCATCATCGTGATGAACAATGCGGTCATTGCTCAGATGGGAACGCCGCGCCAGCTTTACGAAGCGCCTGACACGGCCTTCGTGGCGGACTTCATCGGCGAGGCCAACATCCTGCCCTGTGTGGTGGAGGACGTGACGGACGGCCGTGCACAAGTCCGCATTGACGGCATGACCGTCACGCTGGCGGCACGCGGAGTGGGGAAAGGCCCGGCAAGGCTTGCCGTTCGCCCGAACCGCATCCTGCTTGCGCCCGCAGCCGCGAAATCAGGCTTCACCGGCACATTGCGCAAGGCCACCTATGTTGGCAGCCACTGGGAATACAGCGTGGAATCAGCCGCCGGAAATATTTTTGCCAAGGCACTGGATGGCGATGACAGATTGACGGTCGGCGGGCCGGTGGCGATCGGCTTTACCGCGGAAGGCCCGGTGCTGCTTCCGCAGTGAAGGCGGCTTCTGCAAGGCGGCGGATATCGTCATAGACACCCGCGCCGCCCGCGATGGCGAGGCCGCCATATCGCAGCATCAAACCGCTGTCGACGTGATGCACGCGGCCGCCCGCCTCGCTCATCATCAGAAGCCCCGCGACGCAATCCCAGGCATTCATGTGCTGCTCGACATAACCGAGCAGGCGCCCCGACGCGGCATAGGCCAGCATGAGCGCGCCCGAAGCGTTGCGGAAGAACAGCCCCCCTTCGCTCATCAGAGCACTGATGAACTCTGCAGCGGGCCGCCAGTCGACACGGTTGGATAACCCGACACCGACAGAGCCCTGCATGAGGCTAGTGGCGCGTGACGCCATCATTGGCTGTCCGTTGATCGTGGCGCCGCCGCCCAGCGATGCCGCGAAAGTTTCGCTCGCGTTCGGATCATGGATGACGCCTGCCACAGTTCCCTTGTCGCTGACGCAGGCAACGACGACGCACCACGCCGGAATGCCATTGACGAAGTTGGCCGTGCCGTCGATGGGATCGAGAACCCAGGTGTATCCGGATAGACCTACGGCCAATCCGCCTTCTTCGCCAAGGATGCTGTCGTCCGGGAAGGCCTTCATGATTTCAACGCGTAGAAATGTCTCAACATCGCGATCGGCCTCGGAAACCATGTCCTGATGGCCCTTGCTGACGACTGTGAGTTCCGAAACCCGCTTGAAATAGGTAAGGCCGAGGGCACCCGCTTCGATGGCAATCCTGTTGGCCAATTCGAGCCGGCGTGAAACCTGCAAGGCATGTTCAGTCATCAAGCGGCATTCCTCTCGTCAAGGTGGCGCTTTTGTTAGCCGTAGAAGCCGTTCGATCCTACTATAATCAAGAATCGCATTGCTGCAGACGACTGTCCACATGAGCACTAATGCACATTAAACTTTGGTCAGGTGCTATCAAAACTTGACATCCACTCCCCATCGTTTGAAAAAACAGCACTTAAGGGCATTTCCATCCGATCAGTCGCGTGGTGGAACAAGAGCAATAGGCCACCAGTTGCGCTTTCAATAATGGGTATGCCAATGGCGCCAGTCGAGTTCGTCAAGGTCCGCAAGTCATTTGGTGCAACGCCGATCATCAAGGGCGTCGACATCGATATCGCCGATGGCGAGTTCGTGATTCTCGTCGGGCCTTCAGGCTGCGGCAAGTCGACGTTGCTCCGCATGCTGGCGGGGCTTGAGAACATCACGGCCGGTGAAATCCGCATTGGCGGAAGAGTCGTGAACAAGATGCCGCCGAAAGAGCGTGACATCGCAATGGTGTTCCAGAACTACGCGCTCTATCCGCACATGACGGTTGCCGAGAACATGGGCTTCTCGCTGCTGATGAACGGCATTCCGAAATCCGGGATCGAAGCGAAGGTAAGGCCCGCGGCCGAAATCCTCGGCCTCACCAATCTGCTCGACCGTTATCCGCGCCAGCTTTCGGGCGGCCAGCGCCAGCGCGTTGCGATGGGCCGCGCCATCGTGCGGAACCCGCAGGTGTTCCTGTTCGACGAACCGCTTTCCAATCTCGACGCCAAGCTTCGCGTCCAGATGCGTGTCGAGATCAAGGAGCTTCACCAGCGGCTCAAGACCACGACCGTCTATGTAACCCACGACCAGATCGAGGCCATGACCATGGCCGACAAGATCGTGGTCATGCATGACGGCATCGTCGAGCAGGTCGGCGCGCCGCTCGATCTCTATGACCGGCCCAACAATCTCTTCGTCGCGGGCTTCATCGGTTCCCCGGCGATGAACATGATCGATGGGACCATTTCCCCATCTGACCCGAAGGTGTTTCTCACAGGCGATGGCACCGCGCTGCCACTTGCAAAGCCCGTCGATGCGGCAAACGGCAAGGCACTGGTCTATGGGCTGCGGCCCGAACACGTGCGCTTCGATCCCAACGGCATTCCGGCAACCGTCGTCGTCACCGAACCGACGGGCGCCGAAACGCTGGTGATCGCCCGCCTCGGCGGCAGTGACCTGACCCTGGTGTTCCATGAACGCATTCTCGTCAATCCCGGTGATACGCTGCGGATTGCGATCAACGAGGCCGCTGTCCATGTCTTCGACAGGGCGACGGGACAACGGCTCTGATGAAGGCTCAAGCCTCCGGTGCTGCCACGGGATGGCGCCGGATGGACAACTCGCAAATTCCCGGAAACGCTTAGGAGGAAAGCAATGAAAATCAACAGACGCGATCTGCTTGCGGTATCGGCCGCAGGACTTGCCGCCACAGCCGGTCTCGGGTTCGGCGGAAACATCCCAGCCTTTGCACAGGAACCGAGCTACACACCCGAAGAAGGCGCCAGCCTTCGCCTCCTGCGCTGGTCGCCCTTCGTGCAGGGCGATGAAGATGCGTGGTTGGCCAACACCAAGAAGTTCACGGAGGCGACCGGCGTCGAAGTCCGCGTCGACAAGGAAAGCTGGGAAGACATCCGTCCGAAGTCGGCAGTGGCCGCGAACGTCGGATCGGGCCCCGACATGGTTCTCTGCTGGTTCGACGATCCGCACCAGTATCCGGACAAGCTGGTCGACCTGACAGACCTCGGCACCTATCTCGATGGCAAATACGGCGGCTTCTATGAAGGCCTCAAGGGCTATGCTACGCGCGGCGACAAGTACATCGCCCTGCCGCTGGCCGCCATTGGCAACGCCATCTGCTATCGCCAGAGCCACATCGAGGCGGCGGGCTTCAAGGAGTTCCCGAAGGATACCGCAGGCTTCCTCGAACTCTGCAAGGCGTTGCAGGCCAAGGGCACGCCCGCTGGCTTCGCGCATGGCAAGGCCGTGGGCGACGGCAACAACTATGCCCACTGGCTGCTGTGGAGTCATGGCGGCAAGATGGTGGACGAGAAGGGCGTGGTGGCGATCAACAGCCCCGAGACGCTGGCAGCCTTGAACTACGCCAAGGCGCTCTACGACACCTTCATTCCGGGCACGGAAAGCTGGCTCGACATCAACAACAACCGCGCCTTCCTCGCGGGCCAGGTGTCGCTGACGGCCAATGGTGTTTCGCTCTACTACGCCGCCAAGAAGGACGAGAAGCTGAAGGACATGGTGGCCGATCTCCGCACCGTGAACTTCCCCGTCGGCCCCGTTGGCAAGAGCGTCGAACTCCACCAGACCACGCAGGCCATCGTGTTCAACCACACGAAGTTCCCCAACGCCTGCAAGGCCTACCTGAAGTTCATGTTCGAAGCCGAGCAGATGAACGCCTGGATCACCGGCTCCAGCGCCTATTGCTGCCAGCCACTGAAAGCCTTCGCCGACAACCCGGTGTGGACGGCGGACCCGCTGCACGCACCCTATGCCGTCGCCTCGGCAACCTTGCGGCCCAACGGCTATGCCGGGCCGCTGGGCTATGCCTCCGCCGCCGTCATGGCCGACTATGTGGTGGTCGATATGTTCGCCTCCGTCGTGACCGGTGCGGCAACGCCTGAAGAGGCGATCGCCCAGGCCGAGAAGCGCGCCAACCGCTACTACAAGGTCTGATCTCGCATCGCTGCGGGCCATCCGTTCAAAGCGGATGGCCCGCAATTTACGAAGAGTTCGCTAAAGAGGCACGCGGCATGACCAGCTCATCCACCACCGCAGAACCTGAGCGGTCAGGAACGATACTGTCGCGCTTCAACAACAGCAGGAACGCGCTGGGCATTATCTTCATGCTGCCCGCGGCAATCTTCCTGATCGGCTTCCTCACCTATCCGCTGGGGCTTGGCGTCTGGCTGGGCTTCACCGATACGCGGATTGGCCGTGCGGGCGATTTCATTGGCCTCGAGAATTATGCCTACCTTATGGACGACCAGGTTTTCTGGCTCTCGGTCTTCAACACCGTCGTCTACACCGTCATCGCATCGATCCTGAAATTCGTGCTCGGTCTCTGGCTGGCGCTGATCCTCAACGAGAAGCTGCCCTACAAGTCATTCTTCCGCGCCATCGTGCTGCTGCCATGGGTGGTGCCCACGGTTCTTTCGGCTCTGGCCTTCTGGTGGATCTACGACGCGCAGTTTTCCATTCTCTCGTGGTCGCTGATGAAGCTCGGCCTCATCGACACCCCGATCAATTTTCTTGGCGATCCGCTCAACGCGCGCCTGTCCGTCATCGCCGCCAATGTCTGGCGCGGCATTCCCTTCGTGGCGATTTCGCTGCTCGCGGGATTGCAGACCATCCCCGTGTCGCTTCAGGAGGCGGCCTCGCTCGATGGCGCCACGCCGTGGAAGCGCTTCCGCTATGTAACGCTGCCGATGCTGACGCCGATCATCGCCGTGGTGATGACATTCTCGGTGCTGTTCACCTTCACCGACTTCCAGTTGATCTATGTGCTCACCAAAGGCGGCCCGGTGAACGCGACGCATCTCATGGCGACACTGTCGTTCCAGCGCGGCATTCCCGGTGGTCAGCTGGGCGAGGGCGCGGCGATTGCCGTGTCGATGATCCCGTTCCTGCTCGCGGCAATCCTGTTCAGCTTCTTCGGGCTGCAGCGCCGCAAGTGGCAACAGGGCGGACAGGACTGAGGGGGCACATCATGGCAAAGACAGAGAAAGCAATTCCCCCGGACGAGTTCCACGACGAATCCGAAGGCATGAGCTACCTGAGCAATCTGCCGCGGAGGGTGGTGCTCATCTACATCCCCCTCGCCATCTTCGTCTTCGTGCTGCTGTTCCCGTTCTACTGGATGGCGATTACCGCGGTGAAGCCCAACTCGCAGCTCACCGATTATGAAAACTACAGCCCGTTCTGGGTGGTAGGCCCGACGCTCGAGCACATCAAGTATCTGCTGTTCGAGACATCCTATCCGGGCTGGCTGTGGAACACGCTGCTGATCTCGACGGCTGCGACCTTCCTGTCGCTGTTTGCCTCCGTCTTCGCGGCCTACGCCATCGAGCGCGTGCGCTTCACGGGTGCCCGCACCTTTGGCCTGCTCATCTTCCTCGCCTATCTGGTGCCGCCGTCGATCCTGTTCATTCCGCTCGCCTTCATCGTTTTCAATCTCGGAATCTATGATTCGAAGTTCGCACTGATCTTCACCTACCCGACCTTTCTCATTCCCTTCTGCACCTGGCTGCTGATGGGCTACTTCCGCTCGATCCCTTACGAACTGGAGGAAAGCGCGCTGGTCGATGGCGCCACGCGCTGGCAGATCCTGCGCCGCATCATCCTGCCGTTGGCCGTGCCAGGCCTGATCTCAGCCGGCATCTTCGCTTTCACGCTGTCGTGGAACGAATTCATCTATGCCCTGACCTTCATCCAGTCTTCGGAGAACAAGACGGTCCCCGTCGGCGTTCTCACCGAACTGGTGCGCGGCGACATCTTCGAATGGGGCGCACTCATGGCCGGAGCGCTTTTTGGCTCCCTACCCGTCGTCATCCTCTATTCGTTCTTTGTCGACTATTACGTATCTTCGATGACAGGCGCAGTGAAAGAATGACTGCTGCACGCAAAATGCGTCTTGGGACCGATATTTTACTATGGTCGGGGAAATGTCCTCAATTCAGCGTGCAAAAGTCGTAACGGTCGTAAAGTGTCATGTGGAACTCAAAATGATTGTGTTTGGCGGAGGGAAAAGTGCCGGAAACCAACGCTCCCGGCGGAGAGAAGCGAAGTCCTTGGGATGATTGCGGAAACTGGCTGCTAGAGCGGAATGCCTCTAGATTGACCCATATCCTGCGGTGACGAAGTAGTTTGAACATTCACGCGGGGTGAAGCATTGGAGGAGTGAACCGATCCGCTGCCAAGTGGCTTCGATGGTTCGCTCCTTGACCTGTCTCAGCAGATGCTTGAGCTTGGCGAACACCTGTTCGATGGGGTTGAGATCGAGGCTGTAGGCTGGCAGAAAGAGCAGCCTTGCGCCTGCTGTTTTGATGGCCGCCCTGACCGCATTGCCTTTTTGGCTGCCGAGATTGTCCATGATGACGATGTCGCCGGGCCTGAGGGTGGGAAGCAGGAACTGTTCGTCATAGCGCAGGAAGCTCTCGCCGTTGATGGGGCCGTCAAACACGCAAGGGGCGGTGATGGCATCGTGGCGAAGGGCGGCAATGAAGGTCAGTGTCTTCCAGTGGCCATGCGGCACGAAGGCCCTCAGCCGTTCACCCCTGGTGCCCCAACCGCGCAGCGGAGCCATGTTGGTCTTGGTCCAGAGCCTGCCCTCGGGCTTGACCCGAGGGTCTCGTCGATGAACACCAGGCGAGAGGCATCAATCCGGTTCTGATACTTCTTCCACCAATAGCGCCGCCTAGCGATGTCCTTGCGGTTCTGTTCAGTTCCATGCACGGTTTTTTTTGAAGCGCTTGCCCTCGCGCCGCAGCATGTTCCACACGGTCACGGCGTCGACCTTCAGACCACGTCCGGCAAGACCCGCAGCGAGGCTGTGCAGGGTGACGTCACCTGCTTCGACTTGCGCGAGAACCCAGTCCCGGTGTGGCCCCGCAATCTTCGGCTTTACATGGCCGCCAACTTGCCCGGGAGCGACGCTGCCGGTTCTGGAAAAGCGCTGCAGCCACTTGATCACGCACGAAACGCTCACACCAAGCCGCTCGGCCACGGCATGGCGGCTCTCGCCAGCTTCGACGAACCGAACCGCTCGCAAACGAAGTTCCATCGGATAAGACTTGGTCATGCAAACTGGCCTCCAATCCAGTGGCCAGTTTGAATCAGACCGTCACTGATTTGGGAACCCCAAGTCCGATTCCGCCAACCGTCAAACCGCTCTAATTGGTTCATTGTTAAAGTAACTTGCTACACCTTACAAGTCATATAAGTTCAGAACAATTGAAACATCAGTACGATTTATTGGCTTCATAGTAACTCAACGAACCTTCGCTTATGCAAATCTGAACTACATCGATTATTTCTCTTTCGGTAACCTCAGAAACAACAATGTACTTCTCATAATTGCATAGCGCGGAATGTTGCTTGTGACGCATTTCTACGTCAATTTCGTTAATTAGCCGCCATCGTGAGATAAAGGAAATAGAATAAGGCTTAGCGCCAAACAACACCGTAGTGTTTACCGCGAGCCCTCGAGAAGTGACGAAATCATATCCTTCGTCCTCTGAAAGGCGGATTTCTATCCTATCCGTCATCTTGGCAACTCCGATCCAAGCTCAATATCCCTGATAAGATCTTGGTACATATCAAATGACATAGGGAAGGCGGGCGTCACTTCGTAATGAGGGGGACTAAAGGGACGAACAACCAGTCCCTCGGGAATACTAAGAACATGGGAATAATGGGTAAATCTTTTCGGAATTGAAGCAACCACTGCGTTAACTGATAGCGACAGCCCAATTGGCAACGGTACCACCAAAACCGGCGTAAGAGACTTTGGCCTCAGATCGCGCTAGGAAGCCGCACCAAAGGTGTCTCTGCGACCGGCTTTACTTTAGGCAGTAGACCCAAGCCACGGATATGTCGGGCACAAACGGCCCTGCGATCAAAAAGTCTCTTTATTTTTCAATATCAATGGGTTGGGTGGCGGAAGAGGAGGGATTCGAACCCTCGATACGCTTTCACGTATGCACGCGTTCCAGGCGTGTGCCTTAAACCACTCGGCCACCCTTCCTTGAGATTTGGGCGGATTAAGCCATTGAACTGGTTAAATCAAGCACTGTTGAGTGGCTGTGAGGCGATTGCCACACTATATGTCGCGGGCAACACAGGAAGGAACCCTGCAAGATGTTTTTCACCCGCCAGAAAACCCGCCTGATCGATGCGGCTTCGGCACTTCCCGGCCGCCCGGAACCGCTTGCCACCGCCGAGCGCCATTTCGTCAACGGCAACCCGCTGAAAGGCCCCTACCCCGCAGGATTGGAAACCGCCATTTTCGCCATGGGCTGCTACTGGGGCGCCGAACGGAAGTTCTGGACCGTGCCGGGCGTGTGGGTCACGGCAGTTGGAAATGCCGGTGGTTTCACGCCGAACCCGACTTATGAGGAAGTCTGTTCCGGCCAGACCGGACACACGGAGTCGGTCCTCGTCGTCTATGACCCTGCGAAGGTCAGCTACGAGGCGTTGTTGAAGGTGTTCTTCGAATCTCATGACCCGACCCAGTTCATGCGCCAGGGCAATGACATCGGCACCCAATATCGCTCTGCCGCCTACTGGACGAGCCCCGCGCAGCGCGATGCGCTGCTGGCCGCCAAGGCCGTTTATGAGGAGGCCTTGAAAGCCAGGGGCTATGGCGCGATCGTCACCGAGATTGCCGAAGCCGGGCCCTTCTATTTCGCCGAAGCCCATCACCAGCAATACCTGGCGAAGAACCCCGCGGGCTATTGCGGGCTGGGCGGCACCGGCGTCTCCTGCCCGGTCGGGGTTGGCGTTCCAGCCTGACACGCAATCGTGTCTCGCCCGTGATGGCGGCTTGCGGTGAAGTGGAACGCATGAAACGGCGTGAATTTCTTGTAACCGGCCTTTCGGCAACTCTTGCCACGCCTGCAGCGGCTTCCGAATTCCAGGTGGAATTCGGAAGCGCCCGCGCGCAGGTGGAGATCGAAGGCGAAGCGGGGCCAGAGTTTGAAAGCCTTGTGAAACGCTGGCTCGATCGCAGTGCCGGGGCTGTGCAGTCCTACTACGGACGCTTCCCGGTTCCGGAGGTCTATTTCCACATCATCGTTTCGGGCGGCGCAGGCGTGCGCGGCGGGCAGACATTTCCGGGAGACCTGCCGCTCATTCGGGCGCGCGTCGGCAGGAACTCGTCGGAGGCAGACCTGCTGCACAAGGATTGGGTCATGGTGCATGAAATGGTGCATCTGGCCTTCCCCTGGATGAACCAGCGCAACAACTGGATGGCGGAAGGACTGGCCGTCTATGTCGAATCGATCGCCCGGGTTCATGCAGGGCATCTTGAGCCGGCCCGTATCTGGGCGGACTTTGCCAACATGATGCCGCGCGGCCTGCCGGCGCCCGGAGATGGCGGCTTCGACGTGACCGTGAACTGGGGCCGCACCTACTGGGGCGGCGCGATCTATTGCCTGGTGGCGGATATCGCCATTCGCCGGCAAACGGAAGGCCGCTTCGGCTTACAGCACGCGCTCCGCGCCATCAATGCCGAACGCGATTTCCGCCGCGAATGGGACTTTATCGAAACCCTTGAGATCGGCGATCGCGCCACCGGCACGCGCGTTCTCGTGGAGCAGTATGAGGCAATGCGGACCACAGCCGTATCAACCGACCTCGATGCGCTGTGGCGCGATCTGGGCGTGCGCAGCGATGACGGCGGCGCGGGGGCCCTCGACGATGACGCCCCGCTGGCGGCGATCCGCCGCGCCATTGAATCGCCGCTTCCCGCTTAACGGGTGCTCTTCACTGCAACCGCCCGCCCGGCATCTTCGGTAAGGCACATGTCGAGTATGGCCTGAAGATCAGCGCCTCGGCGGAACGAGGGTTCGCCATTCTCGCCGCTTACCACCGCGTCGATGAAGCGCGTATGGATCGTCGGCACCGGATCGGCCTGCACGCGCCGCCAGCTCTGGGTGTGAACATCCTCGCCCGAGCACATGCGGATTTCCGTCCAGTCGAGGCCATGATTGATCTCGATGGCGCCGCTCGTACCGAACACATCGAGCTTCAGCACATTGCCATAGCCGGTCATGAAGCGACTGGCATGAATGACGCCGAGCGCGCCATTCCCGAACTCCACCTGCATCGCGGCGCTGTCATTGGCGTCGAGCGGATATTCGCCGATCCTGTCTCCTTCGGCTTTTGCGAAGGTCTTGACCCGCGCCTGCAGCGACACCGGCATCATGCCAATGGCGAAGGTCGCGAAGTCGAGGATGTGAATGCCGACATCGCCCAGCACGCCCTTGGACCCATGCTTTTCCGACAGCCGCCACAGCCACATCGGCTCGCTGCGCCAGTCGCCCCAGTGCTTGCCCACCAGCCAGCTTTGCCGGTAGGACGCCTCGACATGGCGGATGTCCCCGATCTCGCCCGCCGCAATGAGGCTCCGGGCCTTCTGGAGCGCTGGCACATTGCGGTAGCTGAGATTCACCATGTTGATGAGACTGGCCTTCTCCGCCGCCGTCGCCATCTGGTCGGCCAGTGCGAAAGTCTCGGCCAGCGGCTTCTCGCACAGCACATGCTTCTTTGCAGCGATGACCTTCATCGTCGTCGGATGATGCACGGCATCCGGCGTCACATTGGTGACGGCGTCGAACTTGCCCCAGGCGAGGGCCGCATCAAGGCTGCCGAAGGACGTGGTAATGCCATGCTTCTCCGCAAAGGCTGCGGCGCGTGCCGCGTCGACATCGGTCGCCGCAACCACATCGACACGCGGATCGGCCATGAATAGGCGCGCATGGTTTGCCGCCATGGCGCCTGTGCCCAATACCAGGAGGCGCACCTTGGAAGTCGAAGCCATCAGCGGTAGCCTTCCTCGCCATCCTCATGCAGGCGTGGCCCTTTCACGATGAGGGGCACCGGCGCCTTGTCGTGCGGAACATTCGGCGCATCGTCGACCGAGGTCCACGGGCGGGCCGAATTATAGGCCCAGCGCGTGGCATTGCTGAGGACCTTCAGCACCAATGGATTGTGATAGGTCGGATAGGCTTCATGGCCGGGGCGGAAATAGAAGATCCTTCCTGCACCGCGCTGGAAGGTAACGCCCGAGCGGAACACTTCGCCGCCTTCGAACCACGAGATGAAGACCGTTTCGAGCGGTTCGGGGATGGTAAAGGGCTCGCCATACATCTCCTCGTGCTCGATTTCGATGCATTCGGGCAGGCCCGCGGCGATCGGATGGTTGCGGTTGATCACCCACACGCGCTCGACCTCGCCCGCTTCGCGCCACTTGAGCGAGCATGGCGTGCCAAGCAGGCGCTTGAAGATCTTTGAGAAATGCCCGGAGTGGAGGACGATCAGCCCCATCCCCTCCCAAACGCGCTTCTGCACGCGCTCGACGATGGCATCGTCGACCTTGCCATGCGCCATGTGGCCCCACCACAGCAGCACATCGGTCTTGGCAAGGCGGTCTTCGGTCAAGCCATGTTCGGGCATGTCCAGCGTCGCGGTGTCCACCTCGATATCCGTCTGATCCGCAAAAGCCGCCGCGATCGCATTGTGAATTCCATGCGGGTAAAGCTTCTTCACCAGCGCATTGCGCTTCTCGTGCTCGTTCTCGTTCCAGACCAGCGCGCGAATTGCCATGAGAGCCTCCAAAACCCGGGTTGAAGCCTGCGATCTATCATGGATAAAGCTGGTTTTCAAATCGCTTTGGATAAAGCCCCTTCGCAACCGCAAACGAAAACAGGTCAATTTCACGTTGATTTTGGCTTTTCCCGCGATGATAATTGCACCCTTGAAAACACGCATCTTCATTGAAATCAAAGCGCTTTGGGAATTGGATCGGATAGCAGGCTGATCTCCGCTGCTACGATGAAATCGGCAAGGCAGCGACGGACGAGGACGTGACGGAGGCAGGCGTCATTGGCCTGCCCTGTTCGCTCTGATTGCATTCGGCGACCTCGGCTGGATGAGATTCTTCCGGCCTGCCATTACGGCGGTTGCGCAGCCGCTCACCGAAATGGGCGGCAGGCCGCGCGGCTGATGCCCGACAGTCTCATCAATGGCAGAATGCCTCAGAAGCAAATCATACTTGAGCCCACGCTCATCTGGCGGAATTCCGTTGGAAAACGCCGAAAAACCAGCTGGTCAGTCCCTGAACTCCACGATCGTTCCCTGCCGCACCATGCGGGACAGTTCTTCGGCATCCCAGTTCGCAAGACGCACACAGCCATGCGACTCGGACTTCGCGATGAGCGCCGGCTCCGGTGTGCCATGGATGCCATAGCCCTTCTCGGTCAGGTCGATCCATACCGTTCCGACCGGATTATTAGGCCCCGGAGCAATCTCGAATGCCTTGTCCGTTTCTACGGAAGCGAAATCGAGCTCCTTCGGATTGTAGTAGTAGACGGGCTCGGGCGCGATGGCCCGCACCTCATGCGTGCCGGTCGGGCTGGGGTTGCCCGTGCTGCCGATGCTCGCAGGATAGAACGCGGCCTCGGTGCCATCATCCCTGAAGGCGCGAAGAGAGTTGGTGGCTTTGCTGACTTCGATGCGTGCCACTGATTTGGGTTCGTCGCGCTCGCCGACCGAGGCAACGATGATTTCCGTGCCTGCCCTGCCGAAATCCGCCCCCGGGTTAAGCGCTTGAAGCAGATCCTCATCCATATGAAACTTCTCGGCCAGCAATTCGCGCGGGGATGTGAAGGACAGCTTTTCCAGCTTGGCCATGTCCTCGAGCTTTTCCGGGATTGAAGCGAGAAAATCGCCATTGGCATCCTTCGTGGAAATCTCGTAGCGCATCACGGCAGGCGTGCTCTGCTCAGATATGAGCTTGTCCCACATCTCTCTGTCGGGCTTGCCGTCTTCATTGAATCCATTGGCCCGTTCAAAGGCGGCGATCGCCTTCGACAGATTGTCACCGAAATGCCCGTCGATCACGCCTGGCGAATAGCGAGAGCGATCGAGCAGGATCTGCAGTTTGACCACAGCCGGGTCGATCTTCTCAGGATCAGGGTTCTCGCTCAGAACGGCGTTCTCGATACTCTCGAGGCTGAGCTCCTGCGCTGCTGCGGGCATTGCGCCTGCACAGCCGAACACGAAGCAGAAAAACAGGGGCAGGTGGCGGAACATGAACGGTCCTTCCGAGATATCCGGTACCGCACGGCAACGGCAGGACGGCAGTTCAGTTCCGCTTCACCAAGCGGCATGGACCTCAGGTAATCTTCATCCAGCTTCGCGCCGCCGATGATTGCACCGCAGTCTCGACCGTCTTCTGGATTTCCCAAGCCTCACGGAAATCGGGGCCGGCCTTTGGGCCGCCTGCAATCTCGGAAAGGAACTCCGCCGCCTCGATGGTCTTGAGGTCGTTGAAGCCAAGCTGGTGGCCGCCGGCGATACAGAAGTTCTTGTAGGGCGCGTGCTGCGGGCCTGCCTCGATTTTCGCGAATCCCTGCGTCCGCGGGTCGGTGCCGGCCTTGTAGAAGTGAAGCTCGTTGAAGCGCTCCTGCGAGAACACGAGGCTGCCCTTCGGCCCATGGACCTCAAAATCAAGCTGCATCTTGCGGCCCGTCGACACCCAGTTCGCCTCGATTGTGCCGCCGCAGCCGCGCGCAAAGCGCACCATCATCCGTGCGATGTCGTCGACCAGCACGTCCTTGCGCTCAGGTGAGCCGGCGGACACCGGTCGACTCTTCACGATCGTCTCGATTTCGGCCGTCACCTCGGCGATAGGGCCTAGCAGGAAGCGCGCCATACCGATGATGTGCGAGCCGAGATCGGCGATAACGCCAGGCCCGTGCACGGCATCCAGACGCCAGCCATAGGGCCCTTCGGGGTCCGCCATGTAATCTTCGGAGTGAATTCCGCGAAACCCCGTGATCTCGCCCAGTTCGCCCGCGGCGATCATGTCGCGAGCCAGCTTCAGCATCGGGTTCTTGATGTAATTGTAGCCGACCTGCGACTTGACGCCTGAGGCCTCCACTGCCTTCACCATCTCAGCCGCATCAGCAGCCGACGGCGCCAGCGGCTTCTCGCAGTGAACGTGCTTGCCGGCCTTGGCTGCGGCAATCGACATTTCCTTGTGCAGAATGTTGGGCGTCGTTACCGAGATGATGTCGATCTTCGGATTGTCCAGCAGCTTGCGCCAGTCGTCGTGCCACTGTTTGAAGCCATACTGCCGGGCAAAGGCTTCCGCCGCCGGGCCGTTGACGTCTGCCACGGCTTCCAGCCGCACCCGCGGAATTTCCGGAAACACGACAGGAGCAGAATGATAGGCATAGGCATGGGCCTTGCCCATGAAGCCCGTGCCGATGACGGCGTAACCAATATCCTTCATGTCAGGCCACCACCTCGTATCCAGCCGCCGTCATCACCCGCATCAGTTCCTTGTGGCCGACCTCCGCCATTGTCATCGGTGGCGCTTTCTTCGGGTCCTGCTCGGCCTCGACCACGAACCAGCCTTCATAGCCATAGCCGGCAAACTTCTTCACGATCGCCTCGAAATCGAGCGAACCGTCGCCCGGCACCGTGAAGGCGCCCTTGATCACGGCATCGAGGAAGCTCTCCTTGCTGCGGTCGAGCTTGTTGATCACCTCCATCCGCACATCCTTGGTATGGACATGGCGGATGCGCGCGTGATGATTGTCGATGCAGCGGAGGACGTCGCCGCCTGCAAAGGCCATGTGACCCGCATCGAAGAGGAGCGCGATGCCGGAGTGATGCATGAAACTGTCGAGCTCGGGCTCGGTCTCGACCACCGCCGCCATGTGATGGTGATAGACCAGCGGCACGCCCTGCGCCTCGACCCATTCGGCGAACTCGGTCATGCGGCGGCCGTAGGATTTCATCTCGTCGCCGGTAAGCTTGGGCTTCGCCGCCAGCGGCTTCGACTGGTCGCCCTGAATCGAGCGGCCCACCTCGCCATAGACGATGCAGGGTGCCGAGACCGCCTTGAACAGGTCGATCATCGGCTGGATGCGCCTCTGGTTCGCTTCGATCGACTCGTTGACGATGGTGCCCGAGAACCATCCGCCGCATAGCGTGACATCCGCCTTGTTCAGGATGGGAAGCATTTCCGCTGCGGACTCAGGAAAGCGGCGGCCCTTCTCCATGCCGGTAAAGCCCGCCGAGCGCGACTGCCGCAGACATTCTTCGAGCGACACGTCGTCGGAGAGCTGCGGAAGGTCGTCGTTCCACCAGGCGATGGGCGACATGCCGAGTTTGGCTTTCATAGTGTCAGACTCCGATGCGTTGCTTCTTGCGGATCGTATCATGGTGCTCGCGCGCCTTCTGCACTTCGGGCCGCGAGGAGACTTCCGGCACGCCCACGTCCCAGTCGGCATCGCCTGGCACCCAGGCGAAGGCATCGGTGACGATGCTGATCACCGTGGTGCGGTCCGTCGTCTTGGCCCAGGCGAGTGCGGCTTCGAGATCGGCAAGGCTTTCGCAGTGGCGCGCCGCCGCACCCATCGATTCCGCATGCTTGGCGAAATCCACCGCGAAAGGCTTCTTCACACGGCTGTCCTTGATGAGGTTGTTGAAGGATGGCGTGCCCTTGAAGTTCTGCAGCCGGTTGATGACCGCATAACCGCCATTGTCGCAGACGATGACGATCATCTTGTGCCCGGTCAGCACCGTTGAATAGATATCGGAGTTCATCATGAGATAGGCGCCATCGCCCACCATCACGATGGTCTCGCCATCGCCCTTCTTGGCCATGGCGTGGCCCCAGCCGCCGGCGATCTCGTAGCCCATGGCCGAGAAGCCGAATTCGAGGTCATAGGTATTGGGATTCTTGATGCGCCAGCCCTTGGCCGTCTCACCCGGCAGCCCGCCCGACGCCGTTACCATCGTATCGTTGGGGCCGGCCCAATTGTTCACGGCGCCCACCACATGCGCATAGGTTGGGATAAGATCATTCGTCGGCTTCTGGTGCTTGTCGATCAGCTCGTTCCAGCCCTTGAAGGCGGTTTTGCCCTTGCTTGTCCACGAGGCATCGGTTTTCCAGTTCCCCAAGGCCGCTTCCAGTTCCGTCACCGTTTCAAGCGCATCGCCTGTAACGGCCAATGCGCGATGCTTGGTGGCGTCATAGCGCGCTGCATTGATCGACACGAATTTCGCTTCATGGGCGAACACCGTCCACGAACCGGTGGTGAAATCCTGAAGCCTGGTGCCGATGGCGATGATGACGTCAGCGGCACCTGCCATTTCATTGGCGGACGTCGAGCCGACGACGCCGATTGGACCCACGTGTGCTGGATGATCATGGGTGACAGCACCCTTCCCGGCAATCGTCTCGGCCATCGGAACGCCGTGCTTCAACGCGAAATCGGCAACGGCTTTTTCGGCCCCCGAATAGCGGACACCGCCGCCCGAAATGATGAGCGGGCGCTTCGCCGACTTGATCATTTCGACGGCTTGCGCAACCCGGTCGCGGTCCGGGCGCGGCCTAGGGATCGTGTGGACGGTGGGTGCGAAGAAAACCTCCGGATAGTCGAAGGCAATTTCCTGCGTGTCCTGGCACAGCGCAATAAAGGCCGGGCCGCAATCGCCGGGATCGAGCATCGTGGCGACGGCCTGCGGCAGCGACGAGATGATCTGTTCCGGATGCGTGATGCGGTCCCAGTAGCGCGTGACCGACTTGAAGGCATCGTTCACCGAGATCGTCGGATTGCCGAAATGTTCAACCTGCTGCAGCACCGGGTCCGGCCGGCGGTTGGCGAAGATATCGCCCGCCAGGAACAGCACCGGCAGGCGGTTGGCATGCGCGCAGCCCGCCGCGGTCACCATGTTGAGGGCGCCCGGACCGATTGAGGACAGCGAGACCATGATCTGCCGCCGCCGCATGGCCTTGGTGTAGCCGATGGCGGCGAGTGCCATCGACTGCTCGTTCTGGCCGCGCCAGGTTGGAAGCGTGTCCTGCACGGCTTCCAAAGCTTCCGAAAGGCAGGTGACATTGCCGTGTCCGAAGATGCCGAAAAGGCCCGCAAACAGTGGTTCCCGCTTCCCATCGATGATGGTGAACTGGTTGCACAGGTAGCGCACGAGCGCCTGCGCCATCGTCAAGCGGATGGTCGACATGCGGTATCCTCCCATTTCATTCGTTTCCGGTGGCGGAAACTTTTATTGCAGTTCGTGCGTATTAACAAGTTCTATTGCTCGACCGGCTTTCGCTTCATGGGTCGTGATGGCCTTGGTAATCGTGCCTTCTGGTCTCTGGCAATTTCGGTGACGCTGGGAATTCGTGGTGCGGCCTCGCGATTGGGCTGCAGCAGGCCCGCCGTCGCCGTCGCCAGGCACTGGACCAGGCACATGGGAGCCGCAAGCGAACGCGAGAATGTATACTCGTCCTCAGGCACCGTGAACAGCACCCGGGCATCCTTCGCCAGTGGCGACAACTGACTGTCGGTGATGGCAATCACAGGCGTATGGTTGTCGCGGGCATGCTCGGTGATCGATACCACCTCCTTGGCATAGTGCCGGAAGGCAATCGACACCAGCACGTCTTTCTCGCCCATGGTCTGCGCCATTTCCTGCGCAAGCCCCCCTGCCGGATCGAGCAGGATGACTTTCCGGTGCAGCATGGTGAGGAGATAGCGGAGCAGCGCCGCCAGCGGCTCGGAGCGGAGCTGGCCCGCGATGTAAATCGTCTGCGCCGCAGTGAGGAGCTTCGCGGCTCCTGCCAATGAATCTTCCGAAACCGTTTCGAGAAGGCCCTGCAGCGCCGCGATGTCGCGCACCACGAGATCCTTCAGAAAGCCCTTGTTGCCATGGCTGACATTGCGCGAAAGTTCGCTTTCGAGCGCGCTGATACGCTCGCGGAAGCCGGGCGCCGCCGTTGCCAGCCTGGTCTGGAACACGCCCTGCAACTGCTTGAAGCCGGAATAGCCGATGTTTTGGGCAAAACGGACGAGACTCGATGGGTGGACTTCACATTTCGAGGCGATCGCGTTGATCGATTCGAGTGCGATCACATTGGGGTTCTGGGTGAAGAACCGCGCGATCTGCTGATATCCCGGCGACAGTTCCGGGTATTCCCGGGTGATCAGGTTGACGATGCCTTCATAGTTCTGCGGGACGGCATTCGAAGGCGGATCGTGCAATTTGGCCATGCTGAACCTGGTGAAGATGGTCTGGCGCCGGAACCGGAGCCCGCCGCCGCCAAAACCGATACAAACTTTCCGGCCCTGCCGACAGTCCCGGACACCCTGACCTTGACATGAAATTTTCATTGCCGCAAATTCTGTTCGACAACTGAATTTGCAAATCCTCCGGAGCCTGCAAAACATGTACCAGAAATTCGGCCTGTTCATCGACGGGCAATGGCGGGCCGAAGGCGGCGCAGGCACAATCGAGGTGGCCGATCCTGCAACCGGTGAAGTGTTGGGTTCGGTCCCCGCCGCTTCGGCCGCTGATGTCGAGGAGGCGATTGAATCGGCCGAAAAAGGCCTGAAGCTCTGGCCCAAGACGCAAGCCTGGGCGCGGGCCGACATGCTCCACGCCGTGGCGAACATCATGCAGGCACGCGCCGAGGACGCCGCCCGGCGGATCACGCTTGAAACCGGCAAGCCGATCGCCCAGTCCCGCCGCGAATGGGGGCTGTCGGTCGACCAGTTCCGCTGGTACGCAGAAGAAGCCCGCCGCATCTATGGCCGGATCATTGAAAGCCGGGCGCCTGGCGGCCGCGTCGAGGTGAGCCACGAACCGGTGGGCATCGCCGCTGCCTTTACCGCCTGGAATTTTCCGGCCTTCCTGATTGCCCGCAAGGTCGCGCCCGCGCTTGCCGCCGGCTGCTCCATCATCGTGCGCCCCTCTCGCGAGGTGCCCGGCACCGCCATGATCCTGATCGACTGCCTGAAGGAGGCAGGCGTTCCGCCGGGCGTCGTCAATCTCGTCATCGGGCCTACTGCCACGACTTACGATCCGATCATGGCGTCGAAGGCCGTGCGCAAGATATCGCTCACCGGCTCGACGGCCATCGGTCAGCAGATGGTCCGTGATTCTGCGGCCACCATGAAGCGCGTATCGATGGAACTGGGCGGCAATGCGCCGGTCATCGTCTTCGAGGACGCCAATGTCGATTCCGTGCTGGACCTGTCAGTGCCGGTGAAATTCGCCAATGCGGGCCAGGTCTGCGTCACCGCCGACCGCTTCTATGTGCATGAGTCGTTGCAGAAGAAGTTCACCGAGGGCTTTGCCGCCCGCGCCAAGGCCCTGAGGCTGGGTCATGGCCTGGACGAGTCCTCGCAGATGGGACCGCTCATCAACCAACGCCGCGTCGATGCGATGGAGAGGATCATCGCCGATGCCGTGGCGAAGGGCAGCCGGATCGAAACCGGTGGCGGCAGGCCGCAGGGACAGAACAAGGGCTTCTTCTTCGAGCCGACTGTCATCACCTCGCTTCCCGATGATGCACTTGCGATGGCGGAAGAGAACTTCGGCCCGATCGCGGCGATCAGCGGATTTGCATCGCCAGAGGACGCCTATGCCCGCGCCAACGCCAGCGAGCATGGCCTTGCGGCCTATGTCTTCACCCGCGATCCCGCCCGCATGCGCGAGGCTGCAGCGACGCTCGAAGCCGGCATGGTCGGCGTCAATTCCTATGCGCTCGCGGCGGCCGAAGCTCCCTTCGGCGGCATCAAGGCCAGCGGCATGGGCCGCGAGGGCGGTTCCGAAGGCATACTCGACTACATGAACGTGAAGCTTACCCAGGTCGTGGTGTGAGGAGAAAGCCAATATGACACCCAACGGCGTCCGCCGCCTCTGGACAGAAGGAAAGCCCGTCCTCAATGGCTGGCTCTCGATCGGCAACGCGTTTACCGCCGAGATCATCGCCGCGCAGGGTTATGACGCGGTGACGGTCGATCAGCAGCATGGTTTCCTCGGATACGAGGCGATGGCTGCCATGCTTCAGGCACTCAAGGCCTCCAGCGCCACGCCCCTGGTGCGCGTGCCGTGGCTCTCCGCTGGCGATATCATGAAGGCGCTGGATGCAGGCGCCTTAGGGATCATCTGCCCGATGATCAACTCGCGCGCCGAGGCCGAGCAACTCGTCTCCTACATGCGCTATCCGCCTCTTGGTCAGCGCAGTTTCGGCCCAACGCGCGCAGTTATCGCGCACGGATCAGACTATGGCCAGCACGCTGACCGCGAAGTCCTGTGCCTTGCGATGATCGAGACGGCAAACGGCATGAAGAACCTCGACGAGATCGTGACGACACCAGGCCTTGATGGCGTCTATATTGGCCCCGCCGACCTGACGCTGGGCCTCACCGGCCGGAAATACCCCACAGGTTTCGACCGCGAGGAGCCTGAAATGGTCGAGGCGATCCTCTCCATTTTGAAGAAATCCCACGCGGCCGGCATCCGCGCCTGTCTTCACTGCGGCCAGCCGGCCTATGCTGCAAAGGCCATCGGATGGGGCTTCGACATGGTGACGCTGCTGAACGACGTGCGCCTGCTTGCCACGGCCGCGCAAGCCAGCCTGGCAACCACGCGAAAGCTTCTGGGCGAGCATCAGACACCATCCGCATCACCAGCAAACAGCAGCTACTGATATGGCCCACATCCTCGTCGCAGGACGCATGCATCAGGCCGGTGTCGAACTTCTCAAATCTGCGAGCGGCATCACTTTCAAGCTGATCGACGAGATATCGCTCGAATCCTATGCTCCCCATGTGGGCGAGGCCGATGCCATCCTGCTCCGCACTCAGCCACTTACTGCAGGCATCGTGGCGAAGGCGCCGCGGCTGAGGATCGTCTCGCGCCATGGTGTCGGCTATGACGCAGTCGACGTGAAGGCCCTTAACGCGCGCAGCATTCCGCTTGCCATCGTCGGCGACGTCAACTCCCGCGCGGTGGCCGAGCACACGCTGATGCTGATGCTTTCCGCCGCTCGCAGTACGGTGGCGCACGACCATGCCGCGCGCGGAGGTCATTGGAACATCCGCAACGCGTTTGAAACCACGGAGCTTGACGGCAAGCATCTTCTGCTTCTCGGATTGGGGCGGATCGGCCGCCGCGTGGCGCAACTGGCGCAGGCCTTCGGCATGCGCGTTTCAGCGCATGACCCCTTCGTGACGGCGGAGACGATGGCCAGCCTCAACGTCGCGCATGTAGCCCGCATTCACGATGCGCTTCCCTCTGCCGACTATGTCTCGCTGCATGTGCCGCTGTCGCCCGATGGTCCGGTCATCGGCCAGGCGGAGCTGGCGCTGATGAAACCGTCCGCCATCATCATCAACGCTGCGCGTGGGGGATTGATCGACGAGACGGCCCTCGACGCCGCCTTGCGCCAGGGCCGTCTTGCGGCAGCGGGCCTCGATGTTCTTGTCGATGAACCGCCCTCATCCGCTCATCCGCTGCTGATCAATCCGAAGGTGACCATCAGCCCGCATTCCGCCGGCCTCACTGCCGAATGCGCGGCCCGCATGGCGATCGCTTCCGTTCAGAACATTCTCGATTTCTTCGCGGGCAGGCTTTCGCCGTCTCTCATCGTCAACGCAGCGGAAATCACGGTCAATCCGTAAACCAGCTAGCTTCCGGCCTTCCCCCAGCCCGCACCGCCAGCAGCGTGGAGCTTCAGCCTTTCGCCCTGCTCCAGCGGCACCGCCACAAACTTGCTTCCGAGTGTTTCTTCCAGCCCATTGCGGCGGACGAGATGAACAGAAGCCAGCCCGCCCGGCTCGCCGCCCTCGAGCCCCCAGGGCGCAGTTTCCGGGTGCGTCTGCTGCGTATAGCCCGAGATGACGAGGCCCGATGCCAGCATCTCGTATTCGCGCTCAATCGCATCGCCACCCTTGTGCCGGCCTTTACCGCCTGAACCTTCGATAATCCGTGTCGCGATGACACGCACGGGCGCTGTGGTTTCCATGACTTCGGCGGAGAGGATGGCGCAATTGCCGCCATGGGTATCGACAGCGCTGATCCCGTCCTGCGTTGGAGAGGCCCCCATGCCGCCGCCGATGATGTCGGTGACCACGAAATAAGGCGCGTCGCCCCCGTTCTGCGCCAACATTTTCTCGCGCCTGTCGAAACCGCCGATGACGAAGGTCGGAAACGAGATCTGGCAGCCCGCCGTCGAGGCTTCAGGAGCGATCTGCGACAGGGCCTTCAGCACCACATCCGCCACCGCCTGCTGCGTGAGGTGGCGCACGGAGACGGCCGCGGGCTCCTTCGGATTGAGGATCGTCCCCTCGGGGATGATGATCCGCACCGGCCTGTTGCAACCCTCGTTCTGCGGCAGGTCAGGCGTGAACACCACCTTCACTGCGTAATGCGTCATCGAGATCGTCGAGGCAAAGGGGTTATTGAGGCCGTTGGGCCGCTGCGCGCTGCTTCCCGTGAAGTCGATGGCGAGGCCTTGCGCGTCAACCGTAACGTTCACCACCAGCCGCATCGGGTCATCGCTCGTCGCCTCGTCCTCGATCAGGATTTCGGCCCGTGCCTGTTGCGCGGCGACCCCGCGCAAGGCACTCCGCACGAAGGCTTCGGAATAGTCGAACACCGCCGCGACATGGGCCTTGAACCCGTCAGCGCCATATTTCGCCGCAAGCTCTTTGAGCCGCCGTTCGCCCGTGCGGCAGGCGGCGACCTGCGCATTGATATCGCCGAGCGAGGCCTTGGGATCGCGCACATTGCGCGCGAATATCTTCCAGAACGTCTCGTTCAGAACGCCTTTCGACATTAGCTTCAGCGGCGGAATGCGCAATCCTTCGGCGAATATTTCGAGTGCCGTCGCCGATTCCGTTCCCGGCACATAGCCGCCCACATCGATATGATGCGCAACCGTCGATGTGATGGCGATCAGCTTCCCCTCGAAATGCACGGGCGAGAACAGCACGATATCCGGCGTGTGCGTGCAGCCGAGATAGGGATCGTTGCAGATGATGACGTCACCCTCGTGCCAGTCCTCCAGCGGAATATGCCGGATCATGTGGCGGAAGGCGGTGGGCATGATGCCGAGCTGTGCCGGAATGGTCGGCGCCTGCGCGATGGTGGAGCCGCTGACGTCGAGCAGTCCGCAGGCATAATCGATCATGTCCCAGATGATGGCGGAAAAGGCCGAACGCCGCAGCGCCACCGACATTTCCTCGGCAACCGACACAGCCTCGTGCTGGAACACGTCGCGGCTGACGGAATCGATTTTCATGGCCTGAACTCCCTGATCCGCACCACGCCGGAAGCAGAAGCCTCTGCCACCTGTCCTTCGAAAATCACTGTCGTCGAATCGCGCTGCACGAGAATCGCGGGACCCTGCACGATCTGCCCCGCGCCAAGGGCACTTCGCTCGTAGATCGGCACAAGAGCTGCCGCAGCATCTTGCGCCATCACCGCCTTGCGCTTGCGGACCGGTTCTGCAAGCCGGGAAGCGGGCATCGCCCCTGCCCCGTGGTCCGGCGTATCGAGCTTGCCTGTCGCTTCCACCCGCAGGTTTACGATTTCGACGGCGGCCTTGTGGTCAGCATGGCCATATTGCGCGGCATGCTGGGCGTGGAAGATCGCGGCGACTTCATGCGCGTCATAGCCGAGACGGAGTTTATCGGGAATTTCGCACAGGATTTCGTGGAACTGACCGATGTAGCGGAAATCACCCAGCATGCGGAAGGAGCGCCGGGCAGGCGGAACACCGTCAGCTTCCAGTTCCTGCGTCATTGCGTCCTTGAGGTTCTGCAACACGGCCTGCAGCCGCGATGGAGACAGCTTTGCAACAGGAGCACGAAACGGCGCCTGTGCCATGTGGCGGATATCGGCGGCGAGAAGCCCTTCCGCCGCGAAGACGCCGGGATGGCGCGGCACGACAACCTCGCGCATGCCGAGATCGCGCGCGATCATGCCGCCATAGAGCGGCCCTGCCCCGCCAAAGGCGACGAGCGAGAATGGCCTCACATCGATGCCGCGCTCGACGCAAAGCGCGCGGATCGACTGCACCAGCATGGCATTGGCAACCCGGATGATGCCGAAGGCCGCAGCCTCGGCGCTGATTCCCAGTGGCTCGGCGATGTCGCGCATCACAGCCTCATGCGCAAGCTCTGGCGAGATCGTGACCTCGCCCCCGAGATAGTCCTCGGGCGCCAGCCAGCCCAGAACCACGGCGGCGTCCGTCACCGTGGGCTTCATGCCGCCCTGCCCATAGCAAGCTGGCCCCGGCACCGCGCCCGCCGACAGCGGCCCCACCTTCAGCGCGCCGCCTTGGTCGACCCAGGCGATCGAGCCACCGCCATTCGAGATCGTCTCGACGTCGATCGTCGGAAGCCGCACCGGCTGCCCATCGATCACACGTGACATTCGCGTGCGCGAGACGCCTCCGGTGATCGCCGCAAGATCGGCCGAGGTTCCCCCCACATCGAGCGTGATCGCATCGGCAACGCCAATCCGCCGGCACAGGTCCACCGCCGCGGTAACCCCGCCCGCAAGCCCCGATGTCAGCATGTGCGCCGGGTTCTCGCGCGTGGCGCGGGTTGTCGCGACACCGCCGTCAGAGCGCATCAGCTGCAATGCGCCGTGAAAGCCCATGCCGGCGAGCAGCCCTTCGAGCTGATCGACATAGCGCGTGACGACCGGCCCTACATAGGCCGCCATTGCGGTGGTGCTGGCGCGCGGCCATTCCTCGAGCTGGGGATTGACCTCATGCGCGCAATAGACCGGAACGCCCGGCAACGCAGCGCGCAGGGCTTCCGCCAGTATCGCTTCATGCGCGGGATTGAGAAACGAGAACACCAGCGAGATGGCGACGGCTTCAGGCTTCGCCTCGGTGACGCCCGCCACCACGCGCTTCACTTCCTCGTGCATCAGCCGCTCGACGATGCCGCCGAAAGCATCGGTCCTTTCACGCACCTCGAAGACCAGTTCGCGCGGAATGACCGGTTTCGGCTTCTGCTGGATCAGCGCATAGGTCTTGGGCCGCATCTGGCTGCCGATGTCAAGAACGTCGCCGAAACCTTCCGTCGTCACCAGCACGGCGCGGGCGCCTGCCCGCATCAGGAAGGCATTGGTTGCCACCGTGAAACCGTGAACGAAAAGCCCGATGTCGGACACCCTGCATCCCGCGCGCTCCGCGATCCGCCTGATGCCGGGAACGATTCCCTCGGCGCTGCCGCGCTTGCCGGTTGGCACCTTGTCGACAAGGATGAGGCCGGTACGGGCATCAACCAGCACGAGGTCGGTGAAGGTTCCGCCGACATCGGCAGCAAGCGTGATCATGTTGTGAAATTCACTCCCATCCCTGATGATGGATACTAGAACACGTTATGCACCCGCCGGAAGCCCGCTGGTGCGGCGTCCTGCCATGCCGGAAAAGAGCGCCTGTTGCCCTGCTGGCCGCTACAGCGTATTTGCCGCCTGCCGCAGGATGGGCGGAGGCACGTCAAGGATTTGCAGGTCAGGATGTCGAACGCTGGAATGGTGATTGTGGGCGCCGGCATGGCAGGCGCCCGCGCCGTGGTGAGCCTCAGGGCCAATGGCTGGACCGGCGCCATCACGCTTGTCGGCGAGGAAACGCTACTGCCCTATGACAGGCCGCCCCTCTCGAAGGCGATGCTGATCGATGACAGCGAGCCAAAGCCCGTTCTCCTGCTCGACGAGGGCATGTTCGCCTCGCTGGACGCCAAGGTCATCCGGGGAAACCGAGCCGTTTCTCTTGACCGCGCCGCAAAAATCCTGACGCTTGAGGACGGCCACACACTTTCCTACGAAAAGCTCTTGATCGCAACGGGCGCCAAGCCGCGCCGCCTCACGCTGCCGGGCGGCGAACTGGCCTATACCCTGCGCGACTATGGCGACGCCGACCATCTGCGCAGCAGGCTTCGTGCCAGTGCGTCCGCTGCAATCATCGGCGGCGGCTTTATCGGTCTTGAAGTCGCGGCCAGCGCCCGGAAGCTCGGCTGCGAAGTGACGGTAATCGAAGCCCAGCCACGAATCCTGATGCGCGGCGTTCCGGAAGAAATCGCCAGCGTCGTCCATGCCCGCCATGTGGAAGCGGGCGTCACCATGCAGGTGGGAACCGGGCTGTCCGCCATTGAAACCGATGGCGTGCTGCTGGCGGACGGCCGCAAGGTGAAGGCGGATATCGTGGTCGCCGGCATCGGCGCCGCGCCGGAAATGAGCCTGGCGCGGCAGGCGGGCCTTGCCCTCGACAACGGCATCGTCTGCGACGCGATGTTGCAGACGAGCGATCCCGATATCTATGCCGCGGGCGACTGCTGCTCGTTCCCGCATGGCCTCTTCGGCAACCGCCGCATCAGGCTCGAAGCCTGGCGTAACGCCACCGATCAGGCCAACATCGCGACGGCGAACATGCTGGGTGGATCGAAGCCCTATCTCGCCGTGCCCTGGTTCTGGTCCGACCAGTACGAGCTCTCGCTGCAGATTGCCGGCATGCCGTCCGATGGTGTCGAAACCATCCGCCGCCAGCTCTCCGATGAGGCCTTCATCGTGTTCCACCGTGAAGCGGGGGGCCGACTGGTGGGCGCATCGGGGATCGGTCCCGGCAACTCGATCGGGCGCGATGTGAAGCTGGCTGAAATGCTGATCGCCAAGGGCATCAGCCCGGCAGCCGAAGCCCTGGCGGATCCGGCGGTTGCGCTGAAGGCGCTGCTGAAAGTTTAAACCCCCGGCGCAGCCATCGTCGACTGGCGCACGATGAGATCTGCTGGCCAGACTTCCGAAGGCAGCGGATTGTCCGGTTGGCGCAGCATCGCCACGCAGAGTTCGACGAGCCGCCGCCCCGCGTCGCCGATCGATGATTGCGTCGCAGTCAGCGGCGGATCGAATGTCTCGGCACCCATGTCATGGATACGGTCGTCATGGGCGATCAGCGCGATATCCCTGCCGATCTGCAGGCCATGGGCCGCACAGGCGCGCTTGACGCCGATGGCCAGCCCGATGCTCGAGCACAGGAAGGCCGTTGGCCGCTGTGAAACCGGCAGGCCGATGAGGCGCTGCGCCTGGACAAGGCCGGTTTGCTCCACCATCGGCGCGGCGCTGATGAACGGATCGTTCGTTATGATGCCGCGTCCTTCCAGGGCACGGCGGAATCCGCGCTCGCGGTCGGCGGCGAAGTTGTAGTGCCTCTCGCCATTGAGCAATGCCACGCGGCGGTGGCCGAGATCGGCCAGCAGCTTGGCGGCGGAAAAAAACGCGCCCTCATTGTCGATGTCGAGGAATCCATAGGGCTCGCTACTCTGCGTGCGGCCATGAACGATAAAGGGCATGCCGAGCTGGCGGAGAAGGGCGGGCCGTGGATCGGAAATCAGCGGGCTCGACAGGATCATGGCGTCGACCCGGGCGTTCCGCACCGCGCGGCGGTAGACGGCTTCCTCGGACTGCGAGCCATGCGCCATCGCAAGCGTGATGTCGTAACTGAGTTCGGACGCCTTGCTGACGCAGCCGCCGAGAAACTCGGTGAGCAGCAGATCGCTGAGCATGTGGCGCTCACCCGGAAACACCAGCCCGATGGTGCCCGATTGCCCGGTGGCCAGCCGCCGCGCCGCAGCACTTGGCCGGTAGCCATGAAGCTCGGCTGCGGCACGGACGCGGGCACGGGTTTCTTCCGAGACTTCGGGGAACCCGTTCAGGGCACGGCTCACCGTGGTCTGCGACAGGCCAAGCTGCGTGGAAAGCTCTCTGAGATTCATGCCAGGAAACTCGCATATTCTCAAAGCGCTTTCAAATTGTATGTGGCAACAACAGCAGGCGGAAGCAACGCGGCTATGTTGCAGCGCAACAAAATCATGCGATGCGTCAAGGCTATCTTAAGCATTCTTCTTGACCACCCGCGTAATCCGGCTTATGAAAAATCATTCAAAGCGCTTTGGAAATAAAAGCAACAGGGTGGCAAAATCCCCGGCAGCACTTTGATCGACGTAGAAGTCATCATGGGAGGAAAACATGAAGTTCCGTCTGGCCCTGGGCGCCGCTGCGCTCGCCCTCACGCTCACCACGCCGGCCCTTGCCGATCTCGTCTTCAAGCCGGGCGAGGATGCCCGCTTCAACTGGGCCAGCTTCGAGGAACTGAAGAAGGTTGACCTCAAGGGCGAGACGCTCACCATTTTCGGTCCCTGGCGCGGCGATGACGAGAAACTCGTCCTCTCGATCCTCGCCTATTTCGCGGAGGCGACTGGCGCCGAGGTGAAGTACGCCTCTTCCGAGAACTACGAGCAGCAGATCGTCATCGACACCGAGGCAGGCTCGCCCCCCAACATCGCGATCCTGCCGCAGCCCGGCCTGCTGGCCGACCTTGCCGCCAAGGGCCGCCTCGTGCCGCTGGCCGATGCGGACGCATCCTTTATCAAGGACAATTACGGCGCCGGCGAAAGCTGGGTTGGCCTTGGCACCTACAAGGACAAGGACGGCGCCTCGAAATTCTTTGCCTTCCCCTACAAGGCCGACGTGAAAAGCCTTGTCTGGTACAGCCCCGAAAACTTCGCGGATGCTGGCTACGAGATTCCCAAGACCATGGAAGAACTGGTCACACTCTCAGACAAGATCGTGGCCGATGGCGGCAAGCCGTGGTGCATTGGGCTTGGTTCCGGCGGTGCGACGGGCTGGCCCGCCACCGATTGGGTGGAAGACCTGATGCTGCGCACGCAGACACCTGAAACCTACGACAAGTGGGTGACCAACGAGATCAAGTTCGATTCGCCCGAAGTCACCGGCGCAATCGACGAATTCGGCAAGTTCGCCAAGAACGATGCCTGGGTCGATGGCGGTGCGGCGGGCGTTGCCTCGACCGATTTCCGCGACAGCCCCAAAGGCCTCTTCGCGACGCCGCCCAAATGCTACATGCACCGCCAGGCCTCCTTCATCCCTTCCTTCTTCCCGGAAGGAACGAAGCTCGGCCAGGACGCCGACTTCTTCTACTTCCCGGCCTTTGCGTCCAAGCCCGAGCTCGGCACGCCCGTGCTCGGTGCCGGAACGCTCGTGTCCATCACCAAGGATTCGAAGGCTGCCCGCGCCTTCATCGACTTCCTGAAGCTCCCCATCGCGCATGAACTCTGGATGGCGCAGTCGGGCTTTCTCACGCCGCTGAAGGGCGTCAACAACGACGCCTATGCCAACGACACGCTGAAGAAGATGGGCGGCATCCTGACATCTGCCACCACCTTCCGCTTCGATGGCTCGGACCTCATGCCCGGCAAGATCGGTGCAGGCGCCTTCTGGACCGGCATGGTCGATTACGTCGGCGGCAAATCCGCAGTCGACACGGGTGCAGCGATCCAGAAGGCCTGGGACGAAATCAAGTAGGCGCCGTTTCCTCCCGGCGCTGAAAGACTGCTCCCGGATGGCTGAACGCGATCCGGGAGCCCTTTCTCACATTCAATGAGGAGCAGCGGCGATGCTCGAACAACTCGTGTCCGCCCTCGTCACCGTCGTTCTCGGTGTCGGCGGCTGCCTTGCCTACTTCTACGGATCGAACATTCTCCTCGACCGGCTGTTCCCGGCCAGTGCCTCGAACGACATGGCCGCCGTCCGGAACCTCAAGATCCAGTCATCGGTGAGGCCCTGGCTCTTCCTGGGGCCGGCACTGATCCTGCTCACCGTCTACCTGATCTATCCGGTGTTCCAGACGATCTGGCTCTCTTTCCACGACAAGGCCGGCACCTCTTTCGTCGGCACGGCCAATTATTCCTGGGCCTTCAACGACTCGCAATTCCGGCAATCGATCTTCAACAATTTCCTCTGGCTTCTCGTCGTGCCGGCCGCCTGCACCTTCTTCGGCCTCGTCATCGCGGTGCTGACCGACCGCATCTGGTGGGGCGGCCTGGCGAAAAGCCTCATCTTCCTGCCGCTCGCCATTTCCTTCGTCGGCGCCTCCGTCATCTGGAAATTCGTCTATGATTATCGCGGCGAAGGCCAGGAGCAGATCGGCATCCTCAACGCTCTGATCGTCTGGTTCGGCGGCGATCCGCAGGTGTGGATTTCATTGCCCTTCTGGAACAACTTTTTCCTGATGGTGATCCTGATCTGGATCCAGACAGGCTTCGCAACCGTCATCCTCGGCGCCGCCCTTCGCGGCGTGCCGGAAGACACGCTCGAAGCCGCGACGATCGATGGCGCCGGCCCCTTCAAGATCTTCTGGCGCATCATGGTGCCGCAGATCATGCCGACCATCATCGTGGTGTGGACGACGATCACCGTTCTCGTGCTCAAGGTGTTCGACATCGTGCTGACCATGACCAACGGCCAGTGGGACACGCAGGTGCTGGCGAACCTCATGTTCGACTGGATGTTCAGGGGCGGCGGCGACTTCGGCCGTGGTGCGGCGATTGCCATCGTCATCATGCTGGCGGTGCTGCCGATCATGATCTGGAACATCCGCCAGGCCAATGCCGAGCAGAAGGGAGGGCACTGACATGTGGCAGCGGATCAGGCTCGAGCCCTCGCGCTTCGCGCTCCACTTCGCGGTGCTCTTCATCGTGGCGCTGTGGACTTTTCCCACAGCCGGCCTTCTTGTCTCCTCGCTTCGCGACAAGGACCAGATCGCCGCCTCCGGATGGTGGACCGCGCTTTCAACGTCCGAGCAGAGCAGCCAGGCCCGCACCAAGGGCAATGCCGATCAGGTCGAGAAGGATGGCCGCTTTGTCATCGCCGGCAATCTTTTCGAAGGCGACAGCGCGCATTCAAGCCTTTCGGCCTGGGGCACCAATGTCAACAAGCCCGGCGCTAACTTGCCCGGAGCGACTGCAGAGCTCGGCAGCGGCCAGACGCTCACCGTCAACGCCGATGGTTCCTACGAATGGGGAAGCGCCACGGCGTTCCCGGACGAGCGCGGCCGCCGCGTGTTCTACGTCTCCTCGGTGCCGCCGCGCTTCACGGCCGAGAATTATGAAACCGTGCTGTTCTCCGAAGGGATCGGCCGTTCCTTCGTCAATTCGCTCACCGTCACCATCCCGGCCACCATCATCCCGATCCTGATCGCGGCTTTTGCAGCCTACGCGCTGGCCTGGATGAAACTGCCGGGACGCGGCTTCATCATCGCGGTCATCGTGGGGCTGCTCGTCGTGCCGCTGCAGATGTCGCTGATCCCGCTGCTAAAGCTTTATAACGCGACAGGCTTCCTCTCGAAGACCTATCTCGGCATCTGGCTCGCGCATACGGGCTTCGGGCTTCCCTTCGCGATCTATCTCTTGCGCAGCTACGTTGCCGGCCTGCCGAAAGACCTGATCGAATCCGCGCAGGTCGATGGCGCCAACGACTTCAAGATCTTCCGCCGCATCATCTTGCCCTTGTCATTTCCGGCACTGGCGTCTTTCGCGATTTTCCAGTTCCTCTGGGTGTGGAACGATCTGCTCGTGGCCATTGTGTTCCTCGGCAGCGGCGAAGATCAGCTGGTGCTGACGGGACGCCTCAACTCGCTTCTGGGCTCGCGTGGCGGCAACTGGGAAATCCTCACAGCTTCGGCCTTCATCACCATCATCGTGCCGCTCATCGTGTTCTTCTCGCTGCAACGTTATTTTGTCAGGGGCCTGCTTGCCGGCTCCGTGAAGGGGGGCTGATCCATGGCTGACATCAGGCTGACCGACCTCAACAAGTCCTATGGCGCGATCCACATCCTGAAGGACGTGAGCCTCGATATCACGTCAGGCGAGTTCATCGTCTTCGTCGGTCCCTCGGGCTGCGGAAAGTCGACCTTGCTGCGCTCGATCTGCGGGCTGGAATCGATCACCTCCGGCACGCTGGAAATCGACCATGCCGTGGTGAACGAGGTGCCGCCGTCCAAACGCGGCATCGCCATGGTGTTCCAGTCCTATGCCCTCTACCCGCATATGAGCGTTTACGAGAACATCGGCTTCGCGCTGGAAAACCAGGGCCTGCCGCGTGCCGAGATCAAGCAGAAGGTCGAGAAGGTAGCAGACATGCTCCAGCTCACCCCCTACCTGACGCGGCTGCCCAAGGCGCTTTCCGGCGGCCAGCGCCAGCGCGTCGCCATCGGCCGCGCCATCGTGCGCGGTGCGAAGGTGTTCCTCTTCGACGAACCGCTCTCGAACCTCGATGCGGCGCTGCGCGTCCAGACCCGCATGGAAATCGCCAAGCTCAAGCGCTCGATGCCGAAGACGACGATGATCTACGTCACCCACGACCAGGTGGAAGCGATGACGCTCGCTGACCGTATCGTCGTGCTGCAGGCTGGCCGTGTGGAGCAGGTTGGCACACCCATGGAGCTTTACGACAGGCCCGCCAACACCTTCGTCGCGGGCTTCATCGGCAGCCCGAAGATGAACCTCATCACCGGCGAGCCCGCTGCGCGCCACAAGGCGCATACGCTGGGCGTCAGGCCCGAGCATTTCGAACTCTCCGCCGCCACGGGCGAAATCAAGGGCATGGTCGAATACACCGAAGTGCTGGGCAGCGACTCGTTTCTCTATGTCGCGACGCCGCAGGGCCTGCTCACCGTGCGCGAGGAGGGAAAAACCGCCTTCAAGCCCGGCGACACCGTGCATGTGACGCCTGCTGCCGCCCTCGTTCACCGCTTCGGCGAGGACGGCAAGCGGCTGGCCTGACAGCGGCTTTCTTTCCGGCGGCGACTTGCGCTAAGAGGGCTCCTTCGCAAAGGGTTTCTCATGAATTTTGCATCCGACAATGTCTATGGCGTCCATCCCAGAATTCTCGCGGCACTCGGCGAGGCCAACGCCGGCACCGCGCCGTCCTACAGTGGCGACGGCTTGACGAAACAATCGGAGGAAAGGCTAAGCAAGATTTTCGGCTGCGACCTCCGCGCCTTTTTGGTGACGACGGGTACTGCCGCCAATGGCCTGTCGCTCTCGGCGATCACGCCCGGCTATGGCGCCATCATCTGCCATGCCGAAGCCCATATCGCGGTCGACGAATGCAATTCGCCGGAGCATTTCACGGGCGGCGCCAAGATCATCGGCCTCCATGGGCCGGCCGGCAAGTTCACCCCGGCGCAAGTCGAAAAGACGCTGAAAGGCTTCATCCGCGGCGAGCATGACCCGAAGCCCAAGGGCGTGTCGATTACCAATGCCACCGAACTCGGTACCATCTATGCGCCCGCCGAAGTGAAGGCCTTCTCGGATCTTATCCGCCCTAGGGGCATGAAACTGCACATGGATGGCGCGCGCTTTGCCAACGCCGTAGCGGGCCTCGATGTGGCGCCCGCCGAACTCACCTGGAAGTCCGGTGTCGATGTGCTGTCTTTCGGCGCCACCAAGAATGGCGCCATGTTCCTCGAGGCCGTCGTGTTCTTCGATCTCGCACTGGCCGAGGATTTCGCCTACCGCCGCATGCGCTCCGGCCAGCTCGTCTCGAAGAGCCGCTACCTCGGCGCGCAGATGCTAGCCTATCTCGAAAATGACCTGTGGCTGGATAATGCCCGCCGGGCCAACGCGCTGGCCCAGAAGCTCGCCAGGGGCCTGCTGCAGGTCAATACGATCCGCATCCCGAACCCGGTTCAGGCGAACGAGGTCTTTGCAGTCATCCCCCGCAGCCTCAATGATCGCCTCCTCGCATCTGGTGCGAAGTTCTATGACTGGATGCCGGACAGTCTGGGCAACGCCATCGCGGAAGACGAAATATTCGTCCGCTTCGTCCTGTCCTTCGCCACGCCGGAAGAGGATGTCGATGCCTTCCTGAAGCTGGTGGCGAAAGGCTGACCAACCTTCTTCTCCCGCAAGGCGGGAGAAGACGGGACCCGCGACTGCGGGGAGATGAGGGCAAGCGGGAAGACTGCTTGATGCCTTCGCTTGTTTCACCTCACCTCCCCCGAACTTCGTTCGGGGCCCCCTCCTCTCCCGCGCGCGGGAGAGGATGATAGGGGCAATACGAAAAAGGGCGCCCCCTGTGGGGACGCCCCTCGTTCATTCAACGTGAGAAGTGGCTTACGCCGCCTTCTTGTTCTCGATGACCTTGGTGCCGCCGGTCACACCGTTGACGGGAATGCTGCGCGGCTTGAGCGACTCCGGCACTTCGCGCTTCAGCGAGATGTGAAGCAGGCCGTTCTCCATGTCGGCGCCCTGGACCTGGACGTGATCAGCCACCTGGAAGCGGCGCTCGAAGGCGCGGGCGGCGATGCCCTGATGCAGGAACTCGGTCTTCGCTTCGTCGGACCTCTGCTCGGCCTTCTTGCCGGACACCGTCAGGGCATTGCCCTTGACTTCGATGTTGATGTCCAACGGGCCAAAGCCGGCAACCGCCATGGTGATGCGGTATTCGTCGTCCGAGAGGCGCTCGATGTTATAGGGAGGATAGGTCGGAGCCTCGAAAGAGGACGCCTCATCGAGCATCCGGGCGAGACGGTCAAAACCGACGGTCGAACGATAGAGGGGGGTAAGATCGAACATGGTCACATTCTCCTTGAGCAATGTCACAAGTTGAGCCCGCCATATGGCCGGGCTGTAGAAAGTCCCGCGAACCCGCAACAGCGGCGCCCGCGAGACTTCAGATAGGTAGGGCGAGGCCCGTTTCAAGTCCTCGCGCCCTGCCCCGGCACATGAACTGAAAATGAATGCCGCCTTCGGATTGCGTTCAAGGAGGGGCTGCTAGTTTCCATTTCAACGATGACCATTGGGGTCGTCGAAACACGAAACCCAAGGAGCACTCAAATGATTGCCAAGTCTCTCATCGCTGCCGCCGCCGTCGCCACCACGATGACCCTCGCCCTTCCCGCCTCGCAGGCCCAGGCCGGCGTCGACATCAACATCGGCATCGGTGTTGGCGGCTATCCTGGCTACTACGGTCCGGGCTATCCCGTCTACAACCCGGGCTATCCGACCTACAAGAACCACATCAGCTGCAAGAAGGGCCGCAACATCGTCGACAATTCCGGCTTCAACAACGTGAAGCCGATCGACTGCAGCCTGCCGCGCTACAAGTACACCGGCTGGCGCTTCGGCAAGAAGTATGTCGTCAGCGTCAACCGCTGGGGCAATATCGTCAAGGTAAACAAGATCTGATTGTCCACATCCGCACCGGACGGGGCGCCTTCAGGCGCCCCGTTTTTTGCGGCCTGCCTCATAATCGCCGCGAAGCTGAACGACAGATGAATGGGGAAGTCGAGCTCCGTTCAGAAGACGCAGTCTAGTGTGCTGTCATTCGGCCTGACGGGCCGTAATCGAGAGGAGGCCATTATGGCAATCAAGACCTTGATCGCGGCAGGACTTGCCGCTGCCACGTTCGCATTCATGCCGGTGACGCCGGCGGAAGCCAAAACCAAGATCGTCATCGGCATCGGCACGCCCGGCTACTACGACGGTTACGGCAACGACTATTGCTACCGGCATCCTCGCCGCTGCGGCGGCTATGCTCCGCGCCCGCATTACTATTATGTGCCGCGTCATCGCCCGGTCTATGACGATTACGATTATGAACCCGTCCGCCGCAAGCTGAGCTGCCGCGCGGCTGCAAATCTTGTGGATGACAGCGGTTTCAACAAGGTTCGGATTTCCGAATGCCAGGGCCGGATTTATACGTTTACCGCCAGTCGCAAGGGTCACCGCTTCGTCGTGAAGGTGAATGCGGTCTCGCAGCGGATCATTGGCACCAGCCGTATCTGACGGGCTGGCAACAAGGGTTCTGATCGGATTGATGCAGGGCGGCAGGCCCGCCCTGCATTTTAGGCTTCGGGGAAAAAGACATGTTCGTGCGCGCTTTCACGGTATCCTTGGCGGCTCTTCTGGGCCTCGGCATTCTGGCGTCGTCCGCCGAAGCTGACCATCGCAAGAAACATCGCCGCGTCAAGGTTTACGACAACTACTACTCCGGGCCCAATGTCGTCCGCGGCGTTCCGGGCTTGCGCCTGTTCTTCGGCGACTATGCCCTGACCGAGGACGAATTCGACGCGCTCTACGGCACTGACCGCGAGTTCGACGAAGGCTACTACGAACCCGAACCCGCACCCGTGAAGCGCAAGAAGAAGACGGCTGTCAAACCGGCCATCGCTTCGCCGAAGAAAGCCGCCCCTGCGAAAAACCTCTCCACGGCATCGACCGATACCGCCAGAAAGCCTGCCGCCAAGCCGTCGTTAACAAAGCCCCAGTCCACTGCCGCCGCGAAGCCGGCGCCTGCCGCTGCAGCGCTGACCTGTGACAAGGCAACCTCGATCGTCGGCGGCTATGGCTTCGCGGGCGTCAAGGCCGAAACCTGCAAGGGCAAGGTCTATGCCTTCAATGCCACGCGCGACGGCAAGAACTTCGCCATCAAGGTCGATTCCACCAGCGGCGAACTGACGGAAGTGAAAAAACTTCCCTAACGGCATCACCTGGCTTGCCGGAAACTTAACCACGTCGGTGGTATTCATCTCCCTCGAAGGAGGCGGGATGAAGCTCTATCCTACGCCCGAAAACCCGCTGCCGCCCGGCGCTCAATGCATACGCGTGGTGACGCGGGACATTGTCGAACTACGCGCCATGAAGGCTGTGCCGAGGGCGGCACGCGGCACCGTCGTGATCCTCGGTGGCCGTGGCGACTATGCCGAGCGCTATTTCGAGACCATGCGCGATCTCCTGGACCGGGGCTTTGCGGTGGCCTCCCTCGACTTTCGCGGCCAGGGCGGTTCACAGCGGCTGTCGAAACAGATTTACCGCGGACCGGTCAAGAGCTTCGCCAGCTTCGACGAGGATCTGCAGGCTTTCATGGAACAGGTGGTGCTCACCTACTGTCCGCCACCCTATCTTGCCCTCGGCCACTCGACCGGCGGCCACGTGCTGTTGCGGGCCCTGAGGGACACCAACTGGTTTCGCAAGGCCGTGCTGGTCGCCCCCTTGGTTGACGTGATTTACGGCCCCTGGCCTCGGCCTATCGCTGCCGCGCTGGTCAATGTTGCCACGTTCTGCGGCCTTGGCGCGATGTTCCTGCCCGGCGTGATGAAAAAGCCCATGGGGCGCGAGCACTTCCCTCTGAACCCGCTGACGTCCGACGAACGGCGCTGGAATCGCGACAGCGGCACGCTCGAACTGGCGCCCCATCTGGGGCTGGGCGGCGCCACCTTCTCCTGGCTGCGCGCCGCGCGCCGGTCCATGGCCGCGGTTGCCCGCATGGAACGGCCGTCTGCCCCGGTCCTCATCATCGCCTCGGGCCTCGACCGCGTGGTCAGCAACGACGCGATCCGCAACCTCGCGCGGCGCGTTCCGGGCATCGCGCTCACCGTCATTCCCGATGCAAGACATGAAATCCTGACCGAAAACGACGACGTGCGGCGCCAGTTTTTCGCGGCTTTCGACGCATTCGTGACGGATGATACCGGCCGCTAGCCGCCGATCTGCTCGTAGGCGAGGTTGATCCGCACCTGCATGGCGCGGGCGTATTCGTGAACCTCCTCCGGCAGGTCCAGCCCTGAAAGCCGGTCGGGATGATAGGTGCGCGTCATCCGGTGATAGGCCTGCCTGATCTCGTCGGCCGAAGCGCCGGCCTTGAGTTTCAGGACCGCGAACGGATCGAACGTGGCGCGGTCGGCCGACCGGCGGTTGAAGTTGAGGTGGTTGGCCTTCGGCACGTCGACAAGGCAGGCGCGTTTCACTTCCGCCTTGGAAATGAACATTTGCGCGCCGTCGCTCGTCACCACGTCGAGAAACTGATCGGCATTGTTGAGGGCGTCGGCCAGCTTGTTGGTCATCGGCAGGCGAACCGAAACATTGCTGATCGTCCCATCCGCCAGGGTGAGCGCCACAAGCGCCCGGTTGGCATTGACAGGTTTGGACGAAGGTTCGAACATGCGCGATATCCCGGTGACTGCGGCAGTTTAAGGGTTCGACGCCAAACAACCGTTAAATTGCCTTTGCATACCGCACGTGCTAACGGCACCTCCAACTCCCACAGTTAAGAAAGTCTGTGCGCCTCATGAACTTGCGCAACATCGCCATCATTGCCCACGTCGACCACGGCAAGACCACGCTGATCGACCGTCTCCTCTCGCAGTCGGGCTCGTTCCGCGAGAACCAGAAAGTGGCCGAACGCGCCATGGATTCGAACGATCTCGAGCGTGAGCGCGGCATCACGATCCTGGCCAAGGTGACCTCCCTCAACTGGAAGGAAACCCGCATCAACATCGTCGATACCCCCGGCCACGCCGATTTCGGCGGCGAGGTCGAACGCATCCTGAACATGGTCGACGGCGCCGTTTTGCTGGTCGACGCCGCCGAAGGCCCCATGCCGCAAACCAAGTTCGTGCTCCAGAAGGCCCTCAAGATCGGCCTTCGCCCCATCGTCTGCATCAACAAGATCGACCGCCCCGACGAGCGCCACAACGAGGTGGTGAACGAGGTGTTCGACCTCTTCGCCAACCTCGACGCCAACGAGGAACAGCTTGATTTCCCGATTATCTACGGCTCCGCCAAGCAGGGCTGGATGTCGGATTCGCCCACCGGTTCCCAGGAAAACATGGCGCCGCTCTTCGACCTGATCGTCCGGCACTTCAATCCGCCGGTCGTCGAGGAAGGCCCCTTCCGCATGCTGGTGACGACGATCGAGGCCAACCCCTTCCTCGGCCGCGTGCTTACGGGCCGCGTCCGGTCGGGCTCGATCAAGGCCAACCAGTCGGTGAAGGCCTTGTCGCGCGACGGCAAAATCGCCGAACAGGGCCGCATCTCCAAGGTGCTGGCCTTCCGCGGCCTCGAGCGCCTGCCCGTGGACGAGGCGGAAGCCGGCGACATCATCGCCATTTCCGGCCTCACCACCGCAACCGTTGCCGACACGATCTGCGATCCTGCCGTTACCGAGCCGATCTACGCCCAGCCGATCGATCCGCCGACATTGACCATGACGTTCCGCATCAATGACGGCCCGCTGGCCGGCAAGGAAGGCGACAAGGTCCAGTCCCGCGTCATCCGCGACCGGCTGCTGCGCGAGGCCGAAGGCAACGTGGCGCTCAAGGTCACGCCATCGGTCAACGAAACCGACGCCTTCGAAGTGGCGGGCCGTGGCGAATTGCAATTGGGCATCCTGATCGAAACCATGCGCCGCGAGGGCTTCGAGCTCACCGTCGGCCGTCCCCGCGTCGTGTTCCGCACCGACGAGGAAACTGGCGAGAAGCTGGAGCCGGTGGAAGAAGTGATCGTCGACGTCGACGAGGAATATACCGGCGTCGTCGTCCAGAAGCTCTCGGAACGCCGGGCCGAAATGCGCGACATGCGCCCCTCCGGCGTTGGCCGCCAGAGGATCGTTTTCCATGCCCCGACCCGTGGTCTCATCGGCTACCAGTCGGAGCTCCTGTCGGACACGCGCGGCACGGCGATCATGAACCGCCTGTTCCATGCCTATGCCCCCTATTTCGGCGAGATTCCCGGCCGCCACACCGGCGCGCTACTGTCGAACAGCGACGGCGATGCCGTGGCCTATGCGATCTTCAACCTGCAGGACCGTGGGCCCATGTTCATCGAGCATGGCACCAAGGTCTATGCCGGAATGATCATCGGCGAGCATACGCGCGGCAATGATCTCGAGTTGAACGTCATCAAGGGCAAGAAGCTCACAAACGTCCGCGCCTCCGGCAAGGACGAGGCCGTGGTGCTGACGCCTCCGATCAAGATGTCGCTGGAGAAAGCACTGGCCTATGTCGGCGAGGACGAACTCGTCGAGGTGACGCCGAAGTCGATCCGCCTCAGGAAGGCGATCCTCGACCCCAACGAAAGAAAGCGCGTCAGCCGCCAGAAGGAAGCCGAAAGCGCCGCCTGACGCGGCGAACAGCCAGGCTGGAACGGAACCCCACGCATCCGGGTGCATTAGTATCCCGGAGGGTTCCGTTCATTTGACAGCTGACCAGCTTTATATCCTGCATATCAGTGTTCACGGCTTGATCCGGGGCACCAATCCCGAGATCGGCTGTGACGTCGATACGGGCGGACAGGTCCGCTATGTGCTGGACCTTGTCGACGCGCTGGACCGCGACAAGCGCGTCCGCAAGGTCGAGCTGCTGACGCGAAAGATCATCGACCCGCGTGTATCGCCCGACTACGCGGTCGAGCACGAGCGCCTGTCCGCAAAGGCGTCAATCCGCAGGGTGGCCTGCGGGCCGCGGCGCTATGTCCGCAAGGAATCGCTCTGGCCCTATCTTTCTGAATTCGTGGATGGCACGCTTGCCGCCATCCGGGCGCAGCGCGAACTGCCCGACATCCTGCACGCGCATTATGCGGATGCGGGCTTCGTCGCCGCGAGGCTGTCGAAGGTTCTGGGAATCCCCATCCTCTTCACCGGTCACTCTCTCGGCCGCTTCAAGCTGCAGAACCTTCTGGCCCGCGGCATGAAACGCGGCCGTCTCTACGAGGCCTTCTCGTTTGCCGAACGCATCGAAGCCGAGGAAGAGACGATCGAGAACGCCTCCCTCCTCATCGCCAGCAGCAGCAACGAGGAGAACGAACAGTACAGGCTCTACGATCATTATGATCCCAAGCGGATCATGGTGAACCCGCCGGGGTGCGAACTGGCCCGCTTTGGAAAACCACCCGCAAAACGCTCGGCGGAGCAGCTCGCGCTCAGCCTGGGCCGCTTTCTGAAAGACCCGGCGAAGCCCGCGCTTATCATGCTGGCACGGCCCGACCCCAACAAGAATATTCTGGCCGCCATCAAAGCCTTCGCCGAACCGGACCTGCGCAAGATGTGCAATCTGGTGCTTTTCCTGGGCGCCCGTGACGATGTCCGGGAGATGGAGCCTGCCCAGAAGAACCTGCTGCAGGATGTCTTCTATCTGGTCGACCGTTACGATCTCTATGGCAGCATCGCCTATCCCAAAACCAATCCGCCCGAAATGGCCGCCGCCCTGTTCCACTACGCGCGCGACACCGGCGGCGCATTGCTGGCACTGTCGCGTCACGAGAATTTCGGCCTGACGCTCGTCGAAGCCGCGGCAGCGGGCCTGCCGGTCGCCAGTTCCGGCGCCGGCGGCATGTCCGACATTCTCGACATCTGCAAACATGGCACCATTGTCGATCCGGACGATCCGAAGGCGACCGCACAGAAAGTGAAAGCGCTTCTTCTCGATCGCAAGACGTGGCAGCAGATGTCGGAAAGCGGCAAGGCAGCCAGCAGGGCCAATCTCAGCTGGAAGAGCCACATCGACCGTTACATTCCAGCCATCCGGAACATCATCAGCCATTCGACATCGCCTGCAGTGTTGCGCACGAGGCCAAAGCCGCTTGGTACCGCAAGCCATCTTCTGGTCTGCGATATCGACGACACCCTGACCGGCAATCTCCAGACCATCCGCCAGTTCAACGAATTTGTAGCCGAACGCGACGACCTGCTTTTCGGCATCGCCACCGGTCGAAGCGCAGCCGATGCGATCGACACGCTCAAGTCATGGTCGGTTGTTGATCCGCAGTTCCTGATCACGTCCGTCGGCACCGAAATCCACACCAACTTCGGGCGCCTGCATCAGAACGAGGCATGGCGGCGGCACATCCAATTTCGTTGGCAGCCGGACCGCATCCGCAGCCTGATGCAGGGCCTGACGTATCTTCAGCCGCAGGAGGCTGCAGCCCAGACCGCCAACAAGATCAGCTATTACTGCAAGAACGCCGGCGAGGCGACTGCGGCATCAATCAAGTCCCTGCTGCGAAAAAATCTGCTGCAAGCACGTGTGGTGGTGTCCAAGCAATACTGCGTCGACATTCTTCCCGTCCGCGCATCCAAGGGTCACGCCCTGCGCTTTCTCGCCACACAGTGGAAGTTCGACCTGGGCAACATCTATGCAGCAGGCGACTCCGGCAATGACCTCGACATGCTGCGCGGCATGGTCAAGGGCATCGTCGTCGGCAACCACAGCAATGAGCTGGAGGCGCTGCGCGAGGAGCCGACGACCTATTTTTCGGTATGGCCGTCAGCCGCCGGAATTCTTGACGGCCTCCGCCATCACGGCCTCATTTCGACGGTGGAATCGCCTTCCGGCGGCACACTCAGCTGAATAGGCAGCAAGAGTTCCGGCACCGGCGTCTCCAGGACCTGGACGATCAACGGGCTGAGATCAATCGAAACGGGTTCGGCTGCGGCCTCTGCGCGCGGGATCAATCCATATTTCCGTCCATCGATCCGCAGATAGCCATGGGCCGTCGTCCAGATCGGCATCGGGTCCGATATCGCTCCGATAAAGTTTCCGGCAGTGTCGTGATTGAGGAAGGCCATGAACGCCAGTGAGCCGTCTGCCATTTCGACGACGCGCCCGCCATAGAAGTGGCCGGTGTCGTCACCTGCGAAGAACTCCTCCTCGACAAGCTCGAACGGACCGGATGGCGAACGCGACCGGATGTAGTGCGTGCCCGTCGCCATGCCGGCCTTGCCGTTGGCCAGATAGGAGGGTTCGCGGTGGCGCGAGGAATTGCTGAACAGGCAATACCACCAGCCATCGAGTTCGAAGAGCTGCGGCACTTCCATTTCGCCATAGTAGCCGATTCCGAACAGCGGCTTTTCGACCGTCCAGTTCCGGAGATCGGGTGACGACGCCTGCCCGATGACGCCTGCACCCTTGGCATGGCCTTGCGGATCGCGCGCAGTGAACAGCATCCGCCATCCCTCGCCCTCCGGCGCGGGATAGACCCAGGGGTCGCGGAAGGCCTGGTCATGCCAGCGTGTGGGATCGTAGCTTTCGTAGTAAGAGGCATCGAGTTCCAGAACCGGCGTCTCGAGCTTTTCCCATGTGTGGAGGTCGGACGAGATTGCCGCGCCGATCCGCTGCACCTTGCAGTTCTCGGCCTTGCTGCAGCCGGTATAGAACATCATCCACTTGCCGTCGGGCCTCCTGAAGGTCGAACCCGTCCACGTCACGCCGTCATCCCAGCCAGGCTGTTCCGAAGGGCGGATCACCACCCCATGATAGGTCCAGTTCTTCAGGTCCGCCGATGTGGCATGGCCGATGCGGGCATGCGGATGGCGAAGGTCGGGGTGGTCTCCGGTCTTGGGCGCCGTAAGGAAAAAAAGATGATATTCGCCGTCATTGCGGGCGGTCCAGAAATCCCAGACGTAGCTGCCCTGCAGTTCGAAGCCCATGCCGATGTCCTGTTGTTGGAAGGTTGCATTACCGCGGCGAGTAACAATGGGCCGCGGCCACATTAAGACAGGATCATGGATTGCCCCGGCAATTGAGGGCAGCTTTCTGGTCGAGACGGGGTTTCACTCGCCGCCAAGTTCCCGGCACGCCGTCATCTCGATATCAGGGCCGCCGACGGTTGAATCGACAGTGGGAACATCGCTTTCGCAATTGAAGCCCTCGGCCAGATCGTCTGCCGCGCGCCGGGCGGCATCATTGGCATCGGGGTATGATCCCGCCACATAATGCATGTGGCAGGAGTCGTTTTGCCGCAGCGCATTGACGACCAGCCAGGTCTCGGTACCGCCCCCGTCATCCGTGCTCACCCGCCAGCGCTCAATGGCGGCGATGGGCACCCCGTCCTTCAGCCGCCATTCCACCGGGCTCAGGGCCGTGCTGAAGCGCGAGAAGGTCTTCCTGATGGCGCAGTGCCGGGCGCCATTCTTGCCGAATGCCGCAAAGCTCCGGTCGTCCGAACTCGACTGTATGATGTCGATCCCCTTGTAGCCGGGACAGGACCATGTGCCGGCATAGACATACTGATCGCCCCTCTCGATCAGCTCGCACTTCCCGAGGTCGAACGGCGTATAGGCGCTTGAGTAGTCCGCAGCCACTGCTGCTGCCGGGCACAGACAGAAGGCGGATAGCCAGAGGAGCTTTCTCATGGCAGAGAGGCTGCCAGAAAGCCTGAACCAGAGGAAGCCCCATGCGCATCGACGCCATATCGATCGGCAACAACCCGCCAAAGGAAATCAACGTCATCGTCGAGGTGCCGGTCGGCGGCGAACCCATCAAGTACGAGATGGACAAGGAAGCGGGAACGCTGGTTGTCGACCGTTTTCTCTACACCTCAATGCGCTATCCCGGAAACTATGGCTTCATTCCGCATACGCTCTCCGGCGATGGCGACCCCGTGGACGTACTGATCGCCAACCAGCGCGGCATCATTCCGGGTGCGGTCGTGGCCTGCCGCCCGGTTGGCGTACTCATCATGCAGGATGAGGCCGGCGGCGACGAGAAGATCATCGCCGTGCCGACGCCCAAGCTCACCCGCCGCTATGAGAACGTTCACGACTACACCGACCTGCCGGAAATCACCCGCCAGCAGATCGAGCATTTCTTCGAGCATTACAAGGATCTGGAGCCCGGCAAATGGGTGAAAGTCGTCGAATGGGGCAATGCCGCCAGGGCCGAAGCGATGATCCTCGAAGGGATCGCGCGCGCCAAGGCTGTCAAGGCAAAGTCCTAGGCGCCGATCCAGGCGATAGCCATTACCGCGCCGCATACCGGACGGAGCAGCTTTGTGGCTTCTTCCAGATGCGCCCCCGAAGTCGCTACATCATCCACAAGCAGCGCAGGCCCCGCGACCTTCTCGATCAGCTTCATGCGTGGCCGCCGGGCATTTTTCTTCGGATGGGACGCGCCGCCGCCTTGCGGCAGGCTCAGGCACTGTATAACCGGAAGCCCCGTGATCGAGCCAAGCGAACGCGCGATCTCGAGCGACAGGCAGCTGTCTTCGCTGCTGTTGCTGCACGGCACCGGCACGATGAAACGAAAGGCCGAGGCGCCGACGAAACTGTTGACCTCTTCGGCAAGGCGGGCAGCTGCGGCTTCGCTCAGTTCGAGCGGCACTTTCTGCTTTAGTGCCTTCAGCGCCGCAATCTGGTAGGTACGGATCGACTGCCGCCAGCTTTCGAACGTGAGGTAGCTGACGCCATTCCTTTCCCGGAGCATGCGCCGCCGCACCAGGGTATCGAGCAGAAACCGCAATGACGGTTCCTCGAACACTCGCGCCGTCTTGCCATCCGGCTTGAAGCGCCGGTTGAGAAGGTCCTCCCGGCGGTTGAGCGCGGTAACGTCCCGGACGCTCACATAGAGGAAATGCTGCCGCGTATCGGTCGGGCTCAGGGGTGTGACGGTGACATTGAAGATCTGGAGCCCGGTTTCCGGATCTTGCCGCACCACCTCGTATTCGGGCGGCGAAAGTCCGGTATCGAGAGCCTGCCGGAACATGAAAGCCGTCGCTTCCCCGGACTGGAGACCGATCTCCGAAACCAAACGGCCAGTGATCTCGGATGCCGGTTGCCCGATGACTTTCGCAAGCGCATTGCTGATGGCGCGTATGCGCATCTGGTCATCGACCAGCGCAGTCAAGGACTCCGAGCCCGCGACATCGGCAATCATCGACTCTGATGTCGTCAGCGCGGAAACCTGCTGGTCATCGTCATCGAGAAGCGGAAACAGCGGCGAAAGCTGATCGTTGCAGAGGGTAGCGGCTTCGCGCAGCGACTTCAGCCGCGCCGCCGAGGGCCGCTTGACCGGCATACTGCTGAGCACGATCAGCGAGGTTGCATGCGTTCCGGTGATTGAGATCGGGGCGCGCAGGAAGAAGGCGCATTTGGCCATGCCCAGCGCAACGCCAAGCCGGCTGTAATAGGTATCCGTTTCCGCATCGGTTTTCACCACGAACTGCTCGGCCTTGAACGGAGCGCTCGCCAGGTCGTATTCGTAGATGCGGAATCGCGCTCCAATGCCGTGGCTGGCGAGGATGCGGGTCTTCCCGCCGCGATTATAGGCAATGATCGCCGCGTCGCTGCCGCAGATTTCCGCCGCCGTGGTGCAGATGCGGTCCAGAATGGCAAGGGAACTCGTCCCAGCCTTCGCGCGGTTGATTGGCATGCCGCCCCGACTCCCCAAGAAGGCGAAACCATACGATCACAAGGTTAAGCATTCAACTTACGCTAGGGATGGCAGGAAGACCGGCACTTATCCCTTACATGTTCGGCTGCCTGATGCCTTTCGCGGCGCAGGCGGCCTTCACCGTGTTGTAGAGGAGGCAGGCGATCGTCATCGGGCCGACGCCGCCCGGAACCGGTGTGATGGCGCCCGCCACCTTTTCACAGCTCGCGAAATCGCAATCGCCCACCAGCTTGCCCTTGCCGTCGCGCTCGATGCGGTTGATGCCGACGTCGATCACCGTGGCGCCGGGCTTCAGCCAGTCGCCCTTGACCATTTCGGGTCGCCCGACGGCGGCGATGACGAGGTCGGCCCGGCGGACGACGCCGGCTAGGTCCTTCGTCTTCGAATGCGCGATGGTGACGGTGCAGTTCTCCGCCAGCAGCAATTGCGCCACCGGCTTGCCGACGATGTTCGAGCGCCCGATGACGACGGCTTCGAGGCCATCGAGCGAGCCCAAGACGTCCTTGGCCAGCATGACCGAGCCAACGGGCGTGCAGGGCACCAGCGAGTCCTGCCCGGTCGACAGCTTGCCGACGTTGACGACATGAAACCCGTCGACATCCTTTGCCGGTGAAATGGCGGTCAGCACCTTCATCGAATCGATGTGCTTGGGGAGGGGAAGCTGCACGAGAATGCCGTGAACCGCCGGATCGCTGTTGAGCTTTTCAACCAGCGCCAGAACGTCCGCCTCGGGCGTTTCGGCGGGCAGCTTGTGTTCCCACGAGTTCATGCCGACCTCGACCGTCTGCTTCGCCTTGTTGGCAACATAGACCTTGGAGGCTGGGTCCTCGCCCACCAGAACCACGGCGAGGCCGGGCATCAGCCCGTGTTCTGCCTTGAGGCCCGCGACCGCCGTGGCGATGCGTCTGCGCAGACCTTCGGCATAGGCCTTGCCGTCAATGAGTTTAGCCATGTTCAACTTTCCTTCCCCGTATTCATATTCAGGGCGATCAATGCCTCAAGTCCTGCCGGATTTCCAGTCACCAGAAGCACCTTGTTGCGGTCGGTTTCGCCGCCCGCAATGCTGAAGCTGGTCTTCGGCATTCCAGCCGCCTCTGCAATGGTTGCGATAACCGCTCTGTTGGCTTTGCCCTTGTCCGGCGGCGCCGCCACCCTTACGGCCAGCGACAGGGTGCCATCAGCCGCGGCGTAAAGCCCCGTCACCGCGTCGCGCGAGGATTTGGGCGTCACCCGCACGGCGAGAAGCCATCCGCCCCGGCCCGCGCGGAGCGGCGATGTCAAAGCAGGCGCGAGCCGTAGTAGGCGATGAAATAGCGCAGGAACTGCAGGCCAATGAGCAGCACGATGGGTGAAATGTCGATGCCGCCCAGATCCGGCAGGCGGCGGCGGATCGGCCCGAGCAAAGGTTCCGTCAGACGCCTGAGTGCATAGCCGATCTGGCGCACATAGGGGTTCGAGGCATTGACGACGTTGAATGCGACGAGCCAGCTGAGAATGACGGTCGCGAGGATGATCCAGAAATAGATGTCGATGATGGTGAGGATCAGCCAGAGGAACGGATTCAGCATGAGGTGCGCCCTGTCGTTGCGTGATGAGTCTGATCTAGTGTGTCCCCCCTGCGCAAGCAAGCTTGACGCTTTGGCGGGGCCTGACTAAAAGCCGGATCAGCCTTGTGGAAGGGGCGGTAGCTCAGATGGGAGAGCGCGGCGTTCGCAATGCCGAGGTCAGGGGTTCGATCCCCCTTCGCTCCACCAAGGCTCTCTCATATGGCCGGACTGAATGGTGCCTGCCGCTATGCTGCTTTCCGGGCCGACTTCGGATGCTTCGGCCTCGGAGCCGTTTCCACCCTGTTTCGCCCCGCCGACTTCGCGTGATAGAGCGCTGCATCCGCCAGCCTGTAGCATTCGCGAAAGCCCGCCGATGTGGCAGCATGCCTGACACCGATGCTGACCGTCACGCCTGTATCGCGCCGCATCGATGGAACGATGCTGCCTGCAACAGCCGCCCTGATCCGCTCAGCCATTAGCATGGCGCCTGCACTGTCAACGTCACGGATCAGAATTGCGAATTCCTCTCCGCCGATCCTGCCGACCAGATCATGCGGCCGGACGGCCGCTGCGATTGTGCATGCCGTGCTCTTGAGCACATCGTCTCCGGTATCATGACCATAGCCGTCGTTCACCGCCTTGAAGTGATCGATGTCGGCGATGAGCAGTGCTGAACCTGGCGACGCGGCCGCAGGATTGCGCAGGATATTCGACGTCAGGCCCTCGAACCGCCGGCGGTTCAGCAATCCCGTCAGCGGATCGGTAAAGGCATCGGCCGCAAGCGCTAGCTCGTTTTTCAGCAGCCGCTTTTCCCTTTCGATGAAGGACCCGAGAACCAGTGCCCCCATGAGATCGACCGCAATGAACGGCGGAGCGACCATGAGCAGCAGCGGCATGAAGGTCTCGCTCGGCAGCAGCAGATAGCCGAGAAGACTCGTTGCGGTGAGAGCGCCGAGCACCGCGAGAGCAGAAATCCGGCTTTGCATGCGCTGCGATATCGTAAATCGCCACAACAGCCCGCCGGCGCCGGCAATTGCAAGCCCCGCCAAGCCGGCATAGACGGCAACGCCACCCATCATGATGCGGGTTACAGCGGCCAGAACCAATGTGACGGCTAGCGCGACGGGTCCGCCGAAGGCAGCCGAAAAGGCGATGAAGAGATTGCGGGCATCGATGAAGACGCCGTTCTCGAGCTTGGCCGCCAGAACAAGGCAGCAGACGGAGCCAATGCCAAAGCCGAGCCCGTGCAGCAGCGCCCTTTTCGCGGCCGATACGCCAAGGCGTTCGACATAGCTGTAGCCCATGGTCACCAGGGCCATGATTCCGACCCCCTGGATTAGCGTAAGGACCAGCGTGACGAAGGTTGGCATAGGGCTGTGTGCTCTCCAGACGGTGCAAGAAGAGGCACTCTTACACTTCTGCGGGTAGCGGCCGGATTAACCGGAGTGGCTAACCAAGTCTAAAGAACATCGGCATCAGCGCGGAGTTGTTTCAGCCTAGGCGCAGCAGTGCTTCGGCTTCGGGCTCGGCACGTCGAGTGCGGGGTTCGCATCGAAGAAGCCTGACGGCATCCAGTGGAAATTCGCATAGACGCAAGGCTGCACCGGCCAGTCTTCCGGCCGCGGCAAATGGTGATAGTTCATCGTGTACCAGACGACCACATTCTGCTGGTCGAGCGAGCGGTCGGCCTTCGTCCATGCCGGCAAGCCGTCGCCGCCCTTGTGCTGGTTGGGATATTGCCCGGCGGGATAGTTCTCGCCCTCGGCATATTGCGTGGCCCAGAAGTGGTGATACATGAAGCCCGCGCGCTGGCCCACCGGCGAGAGCGGATCCTGATAGGGAAACGCATTGACGCCAGGCACCAGCTTGTAGGCCGTGGGCTCATCCAGCGCGTTCTTCTTCTCCGCATTGACGATCTTCCAGTAGCGCTGGGCATGAAGATCGATGTCGCGCTGTGCCTGAAGTTCGGAGACGAGCATCCGCTCGTTGATGCGGATGGCGTTGCCATAGGGGTTTCCCGGCCCCGTGGGCATGGCGCTGAAGTCAACCTCCTTCACCGAGTTCTTCTCGCCGTCGACCGCCATGTCGAAGCGGTAGGAGAACACATGCTGATGCACATGCGCCTCGATTCCCGGCGCCATGAGCGCGCCATAGGGAGACTTCGTTCCAACCGGCAAGGCCGAGGCAAACGGAATGCCCGTCGCCTTCACTTCAACGCCGATCGTGCCGTCCTGGTAGAAATACCAGAAGAAACCGTAGACATAATTGCCGATCGTCGAAATCGACGAGATGACCAGCCGGCGCGAGCGCTTCACCGTGACTTCGCCAGTCAGCCAGTTGGTGAACTTCCACAGGGTTCCGAAGTCTTCCTCATGCATGCAGATGGCATTCCGAATGAGCTTCGGTTTGCCGTGCCAGTCATGCCCCCAGGCATCGAAATAATGGATATGGCCGAGGCAGTCGCAGCCGAGCGTCAGCGAATCGAGAAACTGCCCGACGCCATATTCGCCAGTATCGAACGCATTGCGGCGATAGTTGGCGCCGGTCGGATCGCCATAGGGAACAACCATTTCCGCCATCGAGGCGCGATGCATGATGGAGCGGAGCTTGCCCTGATCCTCATAGCCGATGGTGTGGAAGATCAAGCCGTCGCGAACATGAAAGCCGACGCGCAATTGCCACTTCTGCCAGCGCACCAGATTGCCCTCGACCGTGAAACTCGGGCCTTCGGGCTGCGTGATTTCGAGTGGCTTGAGATCAACGCGGGGTGATGGATGAATGATCGGCGTGCATTCGGGCGGCAGCGGCACGATGCCGAAATCATCGACGCGCAAAACCTTCATGCGGCGGAGGTCGATCACCGGATGAAGATTGGCGATCGGGCGCGCGTAAGGGTTATCGCCTGACTCGTTTCGCACCCAGCAATGCCCATAGGCGATGCGCTCGCCCTCTTCGTCCTCAATGGCGAAATGCCCTGCGGCCCAGGCTTCGACCAGCACAGAATCCATATCCGTGATGCCGCGTTTCGCACAGGCTGCGATGAAGGCCGGATCTGCCTTGGCAACATCGCCACCCGCCGCAAATTCATCGGCGACGATTCGCGCATGCATGCCTTCGACATGCCGCCAGACCCTGAACTTACCCGCATCAAGGTCGGCGATGCCATCCCAGGTTTGACCCGATTGCGGGTCATAGCAGCAGACGAACGCCTCGCGCCGCGATGTGCCATCCTTCAATGCCTGTTTGGACGGCTCATGCAGGGCAATGGTTTCGAACCAGGAAGCATCGCTCAATCCTCCTGATGCCCGGGCGATGCCGGCGGCACGGGAAATTTCGTCACGGGACAGTGGATCAAGCGGATGGACAGTCATTTTCGCCTTTGCTTTCAGTGGCGCAGCAGTCGTAGCATGAACTGAACAGGCATTCAAAGCGAGGCAGGCATGAAGATCGTCTATGGCAGCAGGCATTATGGCCACAGCGGCGGCATGGAAATGAACAAGAACCGCTTTGTGCCGATGTTCGAAAAGCCGGAGCGCATGGACCAGATCCTCGCCCGTCTGAAAGACGTGTCATTCGGTGAACTGGTGGAGCCCGATCGCCACGGCCTCGATGCCGTCCACCGCATCCACGATCCGGATTATGTAAAGTTTCTGCAAACGGCATGGGATCGTTGGGAAAAGCAGGTCGGTGCCGAGGGCTTTGCCATATCCCATATGTTCGGCATGCGCGGCATGGACAAGAAGCCGGGCGACTCGATTTATGCGCTGCTGAGCTACTATACATTCGACGTCTGCGTGCCCTTCGTCGCCGGCACGTGGAACGCGATCACCGATGCTGTCGATGCCACGCTCACCGCGCAGAAGATCGTGCAGTCTGGCGAACGTTCAGCCTTCGCGCTGTGCCGCCCGCCCGGCCACCATGCCTCGCAGGATCTGGCAGGCGGATACTGCTACATCAACAACGCCGCAGTGGCGGCCCAGGCCTTCCGCGACCAGGGCGCGGCGCGCGTCGCCATTCTCGATGTCGACTATCACCACGGCAACGGCACCCAGCGCATTTTCTACGAGCGCTCTGATGTGCTCTACGTCTCGATCCATGGCCGGCCGGAAGAGGAATACCCCTATCTGATGGGCTTTGCGGATGAGCGCGGCAGCGGCGCGGGCGATGGCTTCAACCTCAATCTGCCGCTGCCCAAGGGCACGCAATGGAAAGACTATGGCCCCGCGCTCGAAACGGCGATTGCCGCGGTGAAGGATTACCGGCCCGATGTTCTCGTCGTGTCGCTGGGTGCCGATGCCTACAAGCACGACCCCGTCAGCGCCTTCGCGCTTGAGAGCGAGGATTTCTCGAAAATCGGACGCATGATTGCAGGCATGAACCTGCCCACTCTCTTCGTGATGGAGGGCGGCTATGCGGTCGAGGCGCTCGGGATCAACATTGTCAACGCGCTGACCGGCTTCAGCGCGCCAACAAAGGATTAGCCCGTGCTTGACGCCGACCTGGCCCTGTCTGCCGCACTTGGCGTGGCGCTGGCCGCGGCGGCGGGCTTCCGCATCTTCGTGCCGCTGCTGGTGATGAGCATCGCCGCCAACACCGGGCACATGAGCCTGGGCGAAAGCTTTGCATGGCTTGGCACCCTCCCCGCCCTCAGCATGCTGGCCGTAGCGGCAGTCATCGAGGTCATTGCATATTACGTTCCCGGCCTCGACAATCTGCTCGATATGCTGGCCGCACCTGCCGCCGTCATTGCCGGCATCGTCATTTCAGCCGCGGCGATGACGGAGTTTTCTCCCATGCTGAAATGGACGCTGGCCATCATCGCGGGCGGCGGGGCCGCGGGGCTCACGCAGGGCGCCACCACCTTCATCCGTGCCCATTCGACGGCGCTGACGGCAGGCATCGGCAACCCGGTGATCGCGACGGCGGAATTGGCCGGCGCTGCCGCCGTCTCGCTTCTGGCGCTGGCAGCGCCTGTGATCGCCCTTGTGGCCATCGCGGTTGTTTTGATGCTAGCATTGCGGCTGTTCCAGAAGTTCCGCAGGAAGGCGGACGGCCTCGATAACCGGTAGCAGCCATGACCCCACTTCATAAATCTCTCTTGGGCCAATCCTGACGCATGACAACGCACCGCTTCATTCCAACCTTGTTTCACAACACGATCGGCAGCCACGCGCCGGTTCTGAGGATCGCCGATGGCGATACCGTGATCGCCGAAACCGCCGATGCCCATGGCTTCGACCGCCATGGCGCGCAGCCCGGCACGCGCCCCAATCCGATGACCGGGCCATTCTACGTCGAAGGCGCGGAGCCGGGCGATACCCTGGCCGTAACGATTGCCGATATCCGCATGACGCGCGCCACCGGATGGACCTTCGATACGCTGAGCCCGAATGTCGTCGATCCGGGTGCAGTTCCGCGCTTTCCGCCGCGCAGCAAGACCGGCTGGATCATTGATGCCGACGCGGGCCGCGCGCGCCTGGCCGAACCTCCGCCCGCATTGAAGGACTGGTCCGTCGCGGTGGAGCCGATGATTGGCTGCTTCGGCGTGGCGCCTCCGCTCGGCCAGGCGATCTCGACGGCGACCAGCGGCCCCTATGGCGGCAACATGGACTATCGCGGATTCTGTGCCGGCGTCGAAGCGATGTTCCCGGTATCGGTGCAAGGCGCGCTGTTCTTTCTGGGCGATGTCCATGCCCAACAGTGCGATGGCGAAATCGTCGGCACCGGGATCGAGACGGCCGCCGAAGTGACCTTCTCGGTCAGCGTGGTGAAAGGCCACGCCATTGCCTGGCCGCGCGGCAGGAACGCCACCGAGATCTTCACCATCGGCAATGCCCGGCCGCTCGACCAGGCGCTGCAGCACGCGACAACCGAGATGCTGAACTGGCTGATCGGGGATTTTGGTCTCGACGAGGTTTCGGCCAGCCACATCATGGGCCAGGCTGTGCGCTACGATATCGCCAATGTCTTCAACCCGGCCTATTCTGTCGTCTGCCGTATCGCATTGAGCGCACTCACCGGGCTGCGCTGATCAGCGCCTTCAGCGTCTCCAGCGTATCGGCCTCGGCGGCGGGCTTGTCCCACCGGATGCGTGACACGCGCGGAAACCGCATCGCGATGCCCGACTTGTGGCGAGCGGATTCCTGCACCGCATCGAAGGCCACTTCCAGCACGAGCTTCGGCGTGACCGATCGGACCGGGCCGAAGCGTTCGATGGTGTTCTGCCGCACAAAGCGGTCAAGCTGGGCCAGCTCGTCATCGGTGAAGCCCGAATAGGCCTTGCCAACCGGAACCAGCGTCCGCACGCCGTCTTTCTCGGCCCACGCGCCGAACGTGTAGTCCGAATAGAAGGATGAGCGCTTTCCAGCACCCTTCTGGGCATAGAGCATCACGCAGTCGGCGGTGAGCGCCGCGCGCTTCCACTTGTACCAGTGGCCCTTTGGCCGGCCCGCGAGATAGGGGCTATCACGGCGCTTCAGCATGAGGCCCTCGATCCCCTCCTCGCGCGTCGCCTCCCAGCGGAGTTTCAGGGCGTCCTTGCTGTCGAAGGACAGAACCGCGGAAAGGTCGCTGTGGGGCGGGCCGAACTCCTGGTGCCAGGCCTCAAGCCGCTTGCGCCTGTCGGTGAAGCTCAGGCCTCTCAAGTCTTCACCGCCGATTTCGAGCGCATCGTAGAAGCGCACATGGACGGGGTATTTCACCATCATGGCGCGGGTCACGCTCTTGCGGTTCAACCGCTGCTGCAGATCGGCAAAAGGCGCCACCGCACCGTCGCGAACCACCAGCAACTCACCATCGAGTATGGCGTCGAACTTGAAGTGGTCGAGAAGCTCGGGGAACGCCCCGCCAATGTCATCGCCGGTGCGCGAGAACAACCGGGTGACGCCGCCCTTGGCAGCGGCCTGGATGCGGATACCATCCCATTTCCACTCGGCTGCGAAATCCTGCAGGTCGAGCCCTGCCCATTCGGCATCCTCCAGCGCATGCGCCAGCATCAAGGGTCTGAAAATCGGTGTCGCGGACATCGAAGGCCGCTCGGATTTCTGTTCCAGCCAGTCGAACAGCTGAAGATAGGGCGGAGCAAGGCCGTGCCAGAGTTCCTCGATATCATCGACGCCTTGCCCGAAGGCATCGGCAACCGCCTGTTTTGCAAGCCGGGCGGAAACGCCCACCCGCGGTGCGCCGCTCAAGAACTTCAGGAGTGCCCAGCGCCCGGTGGCGTCGAGCCTGTCAAGCCATTGTGTGAGAAGTGCCGCATGGCCGCCACGTCCGGCGGCGGAAACTGCGGCGACGACATCCGACAGGCGCGGCGCGTCAGCGCCGGCCTGTGTCACCGGCCAGATCAGCGCGACGGTTTCTGCCGTATCGCCGACGTCGTGGCGCGAAAGCCGGAACAGTTCGGGGTCGAAGCGGCTTTCGCCAATATCGGCCAGTACCCTGCGCAGCGGAAAACTGATCGGCAGGCCATCGGTGAGCGCGGCCAGCGCGAAGCCGCGATCGGGATCCGGTGTTGCCCGGAAATAGTTCCGCATCAGCGTCAGCTTGCCATTGCGCGATGGCGTGTAGGTCAGCCGATCGAGGAGCGTCGCGAAGGCCTTCATTCGGCTTCGTCCTCGCGACCGACAAGCGCCAGCGCCCGCGCCTTGACGCCCATCTTGCTGACTTCGTGCACCAGGGCATCCTCGCGCCCGTGAGTCACCCAGACTTCCCTTGCACCCGTTTCTGCAATCGTTTGCAGAAGCTCAGGCCAGTCGCAGTGATCCGAAATGATGAGCGGCAGTTCCACGCCGCGCTGGCGCACCCTGCCCCTGATCCGCATCCAGCCGGACGCAAAGCCCGCGAGAGGATCGGCAAAGCGCCGCGACCACCGGTCGCCCAGCGCCGATGGCGGCGACAGAACGATCTCGCCTGCGAGCTTTTCCTTGGTATCAGATACGGACGGCACCGGCCCCAGAGCAAAGCCCCGCGCCAGGTAATAGTCCGTCATCGAGCGCAGCGCGCCATGGAGATAGACCGGCCGGTCAAATCCCGCCTGGCGCAGCAGCGCGATGAGGCGCTGGCACTTGCCCAACCCGTAGACCCCCACCTGGTGCGTACGCTCCGGAAAATCCTTGAGCGATGCGATGAGCTTCGCGACCTCCCCGGTATCGGGTTCATGGCGGTAGATCGGCAGCCCGAACGTCGCCTCCGTGATGAAGAGATCGCAGGGCACGAGTTCATAAGCCTCGCAGGTCGGATCGGCATGGCGCTTGTAGTCCCCCGAGATCACCGCGCGCTGGCCTTGATATTCGATCACCACCTGCGCCGAGCCAAGGATATGCCCCGCAGGCACGAGCCGCACCGTCACGTCCCGCACCTTGAGAGCCTCGCCATAGTCCAGCGGCTGGAGACTATCGCCGGCGCCTTGCCCGAGACGAAGCTTCATGATTTCGAGCGTATCCGCGGTGGCCAGAACCGCGCCATGGCCCGGCCGCGCATGATCGGAATGGCCATGTGTGATCACCGCCCGGGGAACGGCGGCATGCGGGTCGATATGGAAATCGCCCGGCACGCAATAGAGGCCGGATCCATCGGGACGGAGCCATGATTCGAATGGAGGTTGCACGGGCATGACCGTTGAAATGTCATGTCTTGTGCCCGGATCCGCAAGGATAGAATTGCGCTGCTCTCAAACGCGTCGAGGGGCCGTCCAATCGGAGGCCCCTCGCGCAAACTGGTGTCCGGGTACGCAGTACATGATCCCGGACCGCCCCTGGCGCTTCCCCGCTCCGGTTCCGCTTGCCATGTGTCCATCATGGCGGATCAGGGTTTCCAAACAGTTTCAAACAGGAAAAAAAGGATTAAAATGTGGTTTCTACCCGATGCCGGGCGGACGGTTTTGGCACAAGTCTAGCCCCGCACGGGGATCATCTGCTTGGGCAGCCAGGTGGCCAGCTCGGGCACCGCGATCAGCAGGAAAACCATGGCGACCATGATCACGAACTGCGGGAACGCCCAGCGCGCGATCTTGAACATGTCATGACCCGTCATCGACTGCAGAACGAACAGGTTGAAGCCGACGGGCGGCGTGATCTGCGCCATCTCGACGACGAGCACCACGAAGATGCCGAACCAGATCATGTCGATGCCGGCCTGCCGCACCAGCGGCTCGATGATGGCGATCGTCAGCGCCACGCAGGAGATGCCGTCGAGGAAGCAGCCCAGAACCACATAGAGTGCAAACAGGCCCATAAGCAGTCCGAAAGGCGAAAGCTCCATCGACCCCACCCATGTGGCAAGCGCCTCGGGAAGGCCGAGAAAACCCATCGCCAGCGACAGGGAAGCCGCGGCTGCCAGAATGAAGGCGATCATCGCGGAAGTAAGCGTGGCGCTCATCAGGCTTTCGCTGAAGCTTTTCCAGCTCAGGGTGCCTTGCATCCAGGCCAGCCCGAAGGCACCGGCGACGCCAACGGCCGCGGCCTCGGTCGCCGTTGCGATTCCGCTGAACATCGAGCCGATCACCACCGTCATCAGGGCCAGCACCGGAAGAAGGTGACGGACTGCGCGCAGACGATCGATGATGCTGAGGCTAGGTTCCGCATGTGGCCGGTAGCCGCGCATGAATGTGGTGCGGATGGCTATGTAACCCATGAACATGACCGCCAGCACCAGGCCGGGGATGATCCCCGCGATGTTGACTGCTGCAATCGATTCATTGGTCATCACGCCATAAACGATCATGATGATCGACGGCGGGATCATCAGTCCGAGCGTGGCGGCGCCCGCCATCGTTCCGACGACCATCGGCTCGGGATAATTGCGCTTCAGCAGTTCAGGCACCGTGATCTTGGAAACTGTCGAAAGCGTCGCGGCCGAGGACCCCGAGACTGCGCCGAACAAGGTGCATCCCATCACATTGGTATGCAGAAGGCCGCCCGGAAGGCGTCCCATCAGGGGAGCGAGGCCGCGGAACAGGCTTTCGGACAATTTGGTGCGGAAGAGGATATCGCCCATCCACACGAACATCGGCAGCGACGTGAGCATCCATGAGGAGGAGGATGACCAGATGGTGGTTGCGATCGAAGCGCCCGCGGGCCGGCCGGCAAAGACGTCGATGGCGATGGCGGCAACCGCCATGAGAGACAGGCCAATCCATATCCCCGAGCCCAGCAGAAGGAACATCAGGCCGAGCAGGACGAAGAGTATGGTCATCGAATCCATGCAGCACCGACCTTCTTCAATGATTGCCGCTCGACGTGCGGATGCCGTCACGGCCGGTGAAGACGCGCTGCAGGAAGCTGTCGCCGAGCGCCACCGCGAAGAGCACCGATCCAACCGCCATCGAAAGCTGCGGAATCCATAGCGGTGTTGCATCGAGACCGGTGCTGATGTCACCATACTGATAGGTCAGGTACGCCATGTTGCAGGCATAGTAGGCAAACCAGCTGCCAATCAGCGCCGACAGACCAAGCGAAGCTGTCTCCGCGGTGCGCCGGAAGCGCCCCAGCGTGCCTAACAACAATTCGATCCGCACATGCGCGCCCTGGTTCAGCGCGTGAGCGAAAGCCAGAAAGGCAGCCGATGCCATGAAATATCCCGCGTAATCGGAAAGCCCGCGGATACTGATGCCCAGATAGCGGCTAACGATCTGCGTCAGCGTCAGCAGCAGGATGACAACCATGCTGGCGGCTGCCAGATAGGCCGCCCAGAGATAGGCAGTATCCAGAACACGGCGGGCCACCATCACCATGCTCCGCCCCTTTGCGGAGTGGGCGGAACCTTCAAGAGCGGCGAAAGCCATTGCTTGTCCTTGCAGGGAGAGCGGGGCCGGATCACGTGGGCCCGGCCTGGGGCGAGATTATTTCGCGTAGGCGTCAAGGACGGCCTTGCCGGCCTCGCCTGCCTTTTCCTTCCATTCATTTGCCATCGTCTCGCCGAAACCGCGCAGTTCGCCTGCGAGCTTTTCCGAAGGATCGAGCACTTTCATCCCGTTCTTCTCAAGTTCGGCGAGCGCCTTGTCATTGGCTTCGATCGACATCTTGACGCCGTTGGCCTCAGCCTCCGCCGCGCAGGTGGTGATGCTGCCGCGGGTTTTGTCGTCGAGCGCGGTCCAAGCGTCCTTGTTGACCAGCACGAAGTTGCGCGGCTGCCAGGCATTGACCTTGTAGAAGTGCGAAAGCTGTTCCCAGGCCTTGCTGTCCTGCCCTGTTACGGCGGACGTGATCAGCGACTCGATGACGCCGGTGATCAGCCCTTGCGTGATTTCCGAAGCCTCGATCTGCACCGGCACCATGCCTGACAGCTCCGAGATGCGGCCCGTGGAATTGTTGTAGGAGCGAACCTTCACGCCCGCCATGTCGGCGGTGGAATTCACTTCCTTCTTGAAATACATGCCCTGCGGCGGCCACGGCACGGAATAGAGCATCACCAGGCCCTGCGCATCGAGTGACTTGGAAATCTCGGGCTTGCCGGCCTGCCATAGTTTCTCGGACTTGTCATAGGAACTGGCGATGAAGGGGATGGAATCGAGGCCGAACAGCGGATTCTCGTTTTCATGCGCTGAGAGCAGCCGCTCGCCGATCTGCGTCTGTCCGGATTGCACGGCGCGCTTGATGTCGTTGCCCTTGAACAGCGTGCCGCCGGGGTGGGTCACGATGTCGATTTCGCCCGAGGTCGCCGTCTTCACGCATTCAGCGAAGTTCTTGGCGTTGACGGAATGGAAATTGCCGGCGGGATAAGCCATCGGCATGTCCCACTTTTGGGCTGCAGTTGCAGGCACGGAAAATGCAGCAAGAGGTGCCAGGGCAGCGGCAAATGCAAGGCGAGCGATCTTCATCTTTCGTTCCCATCCAGTTGAAGGCAGGCTCACTGGCGCGCGGCAAACCTGCGGTCACCGCACCGTTATGGCTGGAAAGCTTTAACATTGTCTTCTGAAAGGCAGAGGCCTCAGGTCTCGAAGCCGCGGCGGTGTGGATTTCAATCCGGGCATCGTTAGCGGCTGGTTACCTTCGGCCCCGTCTGCCACGGATTTTTCCCTGAACCGGCAGGATTTCCACAGGCCTCTTGCGGCGCCTTTCGAATCACCAGTCACACGCCTATTAACAAACTGTTAACGCGTGGAGCTTGTTCGATGAAGTTGCCGGTCTCATTGCTTGTCCTGTCGCTGTTCTTTCCGGGCACGGTCTTCGCGGCGGATATCGCAAGGCTGGAATGGGGCAGCTTCATCGTCGAGGCTGATACGTCGAACGGCTGGGATGAATACAAGGTGGCTTCATCCGACGATGGCCGCAGCATCACCATGACCTTTGCACCGCTCGAAGCCAAGGCCGATGGCGCAACGCTTGAGGCAAGCAACAGGCTTTATGGCCACTATGACGTGATCCAGCCCGATCTCGAGAGTTTTTCCCGTTTCATCGTCAGCGTCGAGGGCCATGTGATCAAGAGCGGCGAAGGCATCACCCGTCTCACCATCACTGTCGGCCAGGAGGAAAAGATCATCGAATGGCCCGCGGGCCAGGCCGCATCCGAGAAATTCAGCCGCAACATCGAGTTTGTGCTTCCGGCCAACGGACGCATGCCCAATCCCCTGAAAGTGGGGGTGCAGGCCTATGCCCGGAAAAACGGCCAGTCGGATGCCGCCTATGTCTCGGTGGACAGCCTGACCATCACGGCCGGTACCTCGCAGCTCGCCAGCAACTGAGACGAACTGTAAAACAGCATGGGCCGCCAACCGGCTTGGCCGGGGCGGCCCGAATTTCGTTGTTGCCGGATCAGACGGTGATCGGCTTGAAGGACTGCCGGGCGATCAGGCGCCAGCGGCCATCCTCGTTGCGCCAGACCATCAGGATGTTCAGGGTCAGGTGCATGTCCTTGCCCATGAAGTTGAGGTCCGAGTCGAACACATGCCGGGCGATGCCGGTATCGCCGCTCACCTTGATGTCGTGACCCGAGAGATTGATCGCCTTGAAGACTTCCGTCTTCTCGACAACCGTCTTGACGAACTCAAGTTTGGTCTGGATGACGTTGTTGGCATGACCGAAGCTGCAGTCGTCGCTCATCAGTTCGAGCAGGCGTGCGCCATTGCCTTCGACCATCGCCTTGCGGAATTCCTCGACGGCCTTCTTCAGATCGTCATCGGAGCACGCCAGCGCAGGCTTGCTCATCACCGCGCCCATCACTGCAAGCCCGGCGAACACTCCACCAGCGCGCGCCATTTCCCTGCGATTCATTTCTTCCACTCCTCACCTCTTGTGTGAGACTACTATCGCACATCGGCTTTAATGTTCGGTGAAACGGCTTGCCTAACGATTGCTTACAGCAGATCGAGGAAGCCCTGTCAGGCGGCTGCGCCCTTGGCGGCGGCTGGCAATTTGACGGGCGAAATCGGCAAGATCATGTCGTCGGCCCGAATGCTGACAGCGGAAGACACCGCGCCATCGCGCTCGATCTTCTCGATCCCGGACTCCGGAATGGGCCGGCCATGGAAATAGCCCTGCACTTCCTCGCAGCCCAGCGCCTGCGCGAACTCGAGCTGCTCCAGCGTCTCGATTCCCTCGACCAGGACTGGAACGCTCAGCGCCTTGCCCATGCCCGCCACGGCGCGGAAGATCGAGTCCGCGCGGTCGTTCAGCCCAACCGCCTGGATAAACGATCGGTCGATCTTGATCTTGTCGAACGGAAACGAATTGAGAAGCGACAGCGAGGAATAGCCCGTGCCGAAGTCATCCATGGCGATGGCGACGCCGCACGCCTTGATCTGGCGCAGATTGTGCAGCGCGCGGCTGAGGTCATTGATGAGGGCCGTCTCGGTCACCTCGATCTCCAGGCGCGACGGCGGCAGGCCCGTTTCGATCAGCACGTTCCGGACCGTATCGACAATGCCGGCATGGCAGATAGCACGCGCCGAGACATTGACGGCGATCTTGAGCGGCAAGCTCCACTTCACCGCCGCCGTGCAGGCAGCGCGCATGACCCAGTCATCGATCTCCTTGATGATGCCAGTTTCCTCGGCGATCAGGATGAAGTCCTGCGGGGAAACCATGCCGCGCGTCGGGCTCATCCAGCGCAGGAGCACTTCATAGCCCACAAGTTCTCCGCTGTTCGTGCGGTGCTGCGGCTGGCAATAGAGAACGAATTCGTCGTTGTGGAGGGCGTTGCGCAGTTCTAGAGCGATCTTCCGGCGCTCACGGATGAATTCGTCCATGTCCGCATCGAAAACGCAGAACGAGCTGCCAATTCCGGACTTGGCGCGGTACATCGCGAGATCGGCATTGGCGAGAAGTTCCTCGCGCCGGGTGCCATGGTCCGGGAAATAGGCGATGCCGATGCTGACGCCGGGCTCCATCATGCGGCCCTGGTACTCGACAGGCATGGACAGGCTTTCAGCCACCCTGTTGGCGAGCAGCGCTGCGCTGTGTTCGTCCCTCACATGATGAATGAGCACAAATTCATCGCCGCCAAGACGGGCCGCGAAGTCGCCATGAAAGAGAATGGGTATCAGCCGGTGCGCAGTCGTCTTCAGCAGTTCGTCGCCCGCGGCATGGCCGAACAGGTCGTTCACTTCCTTGAAGCGGTTAAAATCGAAGCTAAGAATCGCCAGGCGCCGGCCATCCTGCGATGCCTCGGCCAGGTTCTCATCGAGCCGATCGTTGAAGGCGATCCGGTTCGGAAGCGCGGTAAGCGTGTCATGCATGGCGATCTTGCGAACGCGCTGTTCCGCCAGTTCGCGTTCGCGCAGCTCGGTCACGCGCGCGGTCACGTCGTGCAACGCCAGCACGTTCCCGCCATCGGGTAGTGCCATGCAGTGTACCTCGGCCGTCCTGTCGCCGACTTCGATGTCCTGCGCACCAGCCTTCATCGCCAGATCGACAAGCTTCTCGAGCCGGCCGGCATCGGTTCCAAATGCGGCTTCCGCGAATTCCGCGAAGCTCGGGTTCCACAGCGTCAGGACACGGTGCGAATCGAGAACCGCCATTCCCGAGATTGTGGTCTTCAGCACCGCATGCAGAAGGCGCTGACGGTTGGCATGGGCCAGCGCATAGCGGATCGAGCGGTCGAGAACCGACCCCTGCAGCGAAGCCTTGGGCAGGAAGTCCGAGGCGCCGGCCTCGAGCGCCGCCTTGTCGATCAGGTGCCCGGCAAGACCGGTGAGCAGGATCATCGGCGTGTCGATACCGGCAAGCCGCACATTTTTCATGAAGTCGACGCCCGTCACATGGCCCAGGCGGTAGTCTGATATGATGACGTCGTAAGTGTGCTGGGACAGCTTGGCCATCGCCGCGAGAGCTGACGTCACGGACGTGACTTCATACACCGTCTCGACGACTTCGCTCAAAGCGTCGTTGATGAGATAGATGTCCTCGTCATCGTCGTCTACGATCAACAACCTTACCGGCTTGTCGCTCATGATGCCTGCCTCACCACGTCACCTGTTGTGTTCCTGCAGGACGGCGGAATCATTCCTGCCGCCCCCAGGCCCATCAGGCGACGCGCTGCGCCGGCTGCTGGGCAGCGGACGGCTCGTTGAGCTTGACGTTCTTTGTCAGCAGGAGCTTGCGAATGTCGCCGAGCTTCCGGAGATTGGCGATCTCGGGCATGGTGAAGCGCACATGAAAGGCGCTTTCGACCGCGAAGATGACTTCGATATGGCGGAGCGAGTCCCACTTCGGGGTATTCTGTGCGTTGGACTCGTCGTTGAGCATCGTGTGGTCGACGCCCAGAACCTTTCCGATGATCTGATAGAGCTGCATGATCGTCCCTCTGTTTTGGATTATGGAGTTTTATGCGTTTAGCTTAGCCGAAGATTTTCCTTGCAACGTCCGCCGGCCAGCGATGCGGCTCGAAACCGTGCTGGGTGAAGGCGGCGAGCACCCAGCGCTCGATGCCGAGGCCCACGCAGCCGGTCTGCACCGGTTCGCCATCGGCATCCTTGATGTCAAAGCGCTTGCCGAAGAAGTTGCCGTGGAGATTGATCGACCCGCAGGCGAGCTGCTTCACATCGCCATCCGCGCCCAGCGCCGGAATCTTGATCTCGTTCTTCACTTCCTGCGCGGCCTGCCAGAACTTCTTTGCAGCCGAGACGGTCGCGAAGAACGGGTCGGTCGCGGTTTGAACCTTGCAGTCGATGTCCATCATCGCCGCCAGTTCCTCGACGATCGGCAGAGCCTTACCGCGGCAGGCGCGCACATAGTCCTCGTTGCCCACGAACACCAGTTCGCGCACATTGAACTCGTAGAGCCGGTCGAGGCCGCGGATGTTGCGCGACTCGTAGCGGAACACACGGCCCAGCCACGAATAGGCTTCACCCTCCTTGAAGGTTCGGCCGGTCAGCGTCGGGTAACAGGGAAAGCATGCCGCCGGATTGAGGCACATGCCATCGATATGCACATGATCGTGCGGTGGCATGTGGGCACCCTCGGAGCAGGAATTCGCCAGGCGGAACTCTTCGAGCGCATCGATATCCTCGATAATGTTCCCGACAAAAGTGACGGCGTTGGGATGCGAATCGAAGTATCCGCATTTCTGCAGCGTGTCGGCATCGATCATCGCCGGAAAATGACCATCCTTCGCATTGAAGACTTTGGCATAAAGCTCGCCCGCACGTTCGTTGATGAGACGCGCAAGATTGAGCACTGGACCGGTATAGGCAACCTGACCCTTGCCATAGTCATGCATCCAGCCGCGCTCGACGAGGCCTTCGTTGACATTGGTCTGATAGGGGCCATCATCCCTGCGCTTGGTTTCGACGAAGACCTTGATCTCGAAACCCGAAAGCTGCTTTGCCATGACATCGAGATAGCGCCGCGCCTTGACGATCACTTCGTCCGGAGAGACGCCGGGACGGACAGAAATGCGTGCCGTGCGCCCGTCGGCATTGACGCGGATGCGCTCGATTCCGGGCGATACGAACACCGATTCCTTCTCGATGTCGCCTGCAACTTCCTCGTCGACTTCACGCGGCAGTTCCAGCGTGATCTCCGCGAAGTCGGTCATGTGCTTGTTCATCTTGCCGTCTCTCCTGTCAGAATTGGTAGTAGAGGAAGGTTGTGCCCGACCCCATGCTGGTGAACGAAACCGTATAGGCAATGGCCATCACAAAGGCGCCTGCGAGTGCGGGCCGCCATGCCAGCAGGCCTGCTTCGATGGCAGCTGTCGATGGCTTCTGGTCGCTGCTGATCCAGTCCTTGTGGAGGATCTGCTGGGTGTTCGGCAGCAGCAGCACGATCGCGCCCTGGAGCACGATCATCGAGATCGCGCGGCCCGCGTCGAGCCCGGCGAAGGCCTGCGCCGCATCACCGGAACCGAAGCCTCCGAGGCCCCACATGTTGGCGAGGATCGTTCCCGCCGTGCCGAGATCGGGCGCGCGGAAGACGACGAGAGCGCTGAGCACCACGCTCATGGTGAGCGCCCATCCGATGGTGCGCGGCAATGCGATGCCTGAGAATTCGCGCCAGCCGAGGCAGATGGCGATCGCGACCCCGTGGATGATGCCGTAGACGACCATGTTCCAGCCAGCGCCATGCCAGATGCCGGCCACCATGAAGGTAATGATGGATGGAATGGCCGCCGCCCGCAGGAAGCGGCCAAGGCGGCCGTTGCCTGCCGTCATGGAAGCGCGCATGCCGTTCATGGCAAGGCTCGAATAAACATAGTTGGTGAAGAAGCGCGTCATGGTGATATGCCAGCGGCGCCAGAAATCCGAGATGTTCGAGGCCTTGAACGGCGAATCGAAGTTCAAGGGCAGCCGGATGCCGAAGATGAAGGCGATACCCAGTGCCATGTCGGAATAGCCGGAGAAGTCGAAGTAGAGCTGCAAGGCATATGCGAGCGCCCCGATCCAGGCGGTCATGAGGTCTGGCGTGGCGCCTGCGGCAACGCCGCTGTAAACGCTGTCGGCATAGGGCGAAATCGAGTCCGCCAGGGCGACTTTCTTGAACAGGCCCATGCCGAACATGGTCAGACCGGTTACCAGATGGCGCATGTTGAAGGCGCTGCCCGAACGCTGTTCGAGCTGTTCGAGGATTTCGCGGTGCATGACGAGCGGACCGGCCGTCACACAGGGAAAAAACGCTCCGAACACGACGTAGCGGTCGAAGCCCGTGCGCATGAGCTGGCCGTTGTAGGCGTCGATCAGGTAGCCGATCTGGATGAAAGTGAAGAACGACACACCGACCGGAACCAGCAGAGACACATGGCTGATGCCGGTGCCCGCGGCCTGGTTCACGACATCGATGAAGAAATTGGTGTACTTGAGATAACCGAGCACACCAAGGTTGACGGCAATGCCCGCCAACATGGCGCGGCGCGCGGCCTTCGGCTGCTCGTTCATGTTGGCGATGAAGCGGCCCATCAGGTAGTTGAAGACCAGCGAGCCGAGCAATACGGCAAACAGCTTCGCACCCCACATGGCATAAAATGCGAGCGATGCCACCGCGAGCACCCGTATCGCGGCAGGCCATCCGCCAAACCGGTGCGCGGCCAGAAAGGCGATATAGGTGACCGGCAGGAAGATCAGGATGAATTGATAGGAACTGAAGACCATTACGACTGGTCCTTTTTGGTTTCAAGCTTCAGTTGGGGGAGCAGAGCTTCGTATTGATCGAAGATTTTCTGCAGGCAGGCCGGGTTTCCGTGCTCGCCGTCGATATACTGGTCGGCCGTGCAGCCAACCTTGGCGGGGTCGAAATCGCCGATGATGTAAAGCCCGTGTTTCTTCGCGAGAGTGCGGGTCACTTCGCGGACTTTCTCGAGACCGCTCATGTAGGTGCCGCCCTGCACCGCATCGAAGTAGATGGGATTGAAGGGCGGATGCACCAGAACCACGTCGGTGCCGTTGGCCTTGATGAAGGTGAGCAGCTTGTCCAGCGCGTCGACGCCCTGGGGATCGATGGAGGGAGGGCTGTTGATGCGCTTTGCCGCGAAGTCGAGCGATTCCTTCTTCGCGCGCTCGGGCGTGAACAGTGCCGTGTGCTGTGCCGACCAGAGGATCGAGCCGTCAGGACGCAAGGTATCCAGCTTGTCGAAATGCAGATCGGACGAAGCGTGCGGACGCTCGGAGGCATTGTACCAGCGCGTCACGTTGTTGAAGAGCATGGCAAGCGAGAAGCGCTCCTTCATGCGCTGCCACGGATAGGTTTTCCATGCGTCCTGCTTGCCGATGCCGAGGCGGTCCGCCATGTGGCGGTAGTTCGGGATACCCGGTTCCCACAGAAAATCCTTGCGCTGCTCGACCGGCGTGAACTGATTGTCCCGAATGGAAAGGATGATCCGCTTGGGCATCCTCTTGTTGCGGACGTATACCTCTACGACACCGAGAATATCCTCCCAGTAGTCGCGGTGGATATGGCCGTTGAACATGGTTTCGGATCTTACGAGGCCGGCATGGGCTTCCTGCCAGTGACTGGCCCCGAGCAGCACGACATCCGGTGTCTGCGTAAAGCGAGCAACCTGCTCCTCGCGCCAGCGGCGGATATTGAGATTGAGATCGAAGACCGCGTAGTTCTTGCCTTCGGCGTTAGCCACTGCCGCCGGAACCATGCCATCCTGGGCATACATTTCCGGTGCATAGGCCACATTGGCCTTCCATACGCCCGAAAGTCCGGCGCCGAGAATGGCGAGCGTTGCCAGCGCATAGAGCGAGGGCACACCCGCTGCGGCGCCGAAGGCCCTAAACGTTTTGAGGCGGATGCGACCGGCCGCGCCGTCCCTGGCGGCCGGAACAACGCTGGCTTTGGAACGATCGCCACTCGTGGCGGCGCCTGTCCGAGGGAGCGGCAAACGACGAGCCGCCTTGCCTTGCATGGCCAGCCGGGCGGCTGCAACCGCATCAGCCGTGCCAGTCCCACTCCAGTTGATTTGCGTCCCCGTCTCGGCCACCACAGTCCTCCGTCTTGAGGACCAACCTAGTGTGCAAAGTTACACACCCGGTAAATTGGAGGTACGAAATTCATCATGTCGCGGTCTAGTTGCAGCTATAATTAATGAATCCTTTGAGTGGCTTAGAAGCCAATCGAATCAGGCTCCCGCGAGCGATGGCGTGGCGGACGACGGCAATGGCCGGGCACTGTCCTGGGCCTGTTCATCGGCAATGAAAAGCCGCATGACGAGTGGCGCGATAAAGATGGGAAGTTGCGAGATGCCGACATAGGCCGCAGTGTCGGAATTGGCCGAACCTTCGATCAGGACGAAGCCCAGCCCCACGTTGCGGAAGCCGCTGACGATGCTGGCGGTCAGCGCATTGTTGATACCTTGCCTGTACATGACGATGGTCGTCAGGAACGCCATGCCGGCGCCAAGCGCGGTGACGATGGCCAGAAACTTCAGGAAGCGGGCCGGCTCGGCTGCAAGCATTTCAGCCGCAGGCCCCATGATCCCGAGGCCGAAAATCATCAGCGCGCCGATCGTGACCCAGCGTGCCGAGCCTTCGATTTTCCTTACGATCCTGTCCGGAATGTCCTCGGCATAGGCGCTGTAGAACAGGAAGATGGCGGCCGGCAGCATCAGGAACATGCCGGTCCTGCCGACAAAATCCGCCACGACGATTTCGACTTCCGAGTGCAGGATGAGCGTCAGGAACAGGAAATAGGAGAACGGCATGATGAATGTCGAAAGCACCATGCACTGCAAGGCTTTCCGCTGGTTCAGGCCAAGCAGGTCGGCAAGCGCTGGCGAGGCGAACAGCGAGCCGGCACAAGCCGTCACAGCCATCAGCGTAACCAGCGATGGATCGAATTTCAGCAGATGCGTTGCCGCGAGGATGATGGTCGGCAATACGAAGAGCTGCCAGAACACGATCCGGAGGATATCGCCTTCGAGGCTGAAGATTTCCGCGATCTTCATGCGCGCCATCGGGATGAGGGACGCGACGATCATGATGAACAACGCCGGCAGCGCGAAGGGTGCGAAGACCTTTGATAGCGACGGAACAAGATAACCTGCGCCGATCGTCAGGGCCAGGAGCCAGCCCGCAATGAGCCTGTCGTCGAACTTACGCATCACGCCTCACCATGTTCAGGCAACACCGGGCCAAGTGGTCATCACCGCTGTCAGCCAGGCATTGAGTTTGTCCGGAATATCTAACCATTAATCGTTAACAAGGCAGAAAACCGGGACAGTGCTGTTTTTCACAGTTCTTTCACCGGTTGCAATGCATTGTGCTGAAATCGACGGGGATGGCATTGGAACAGAAGAACACAGTTTCGTACCTGAGTGGCACGGCGCCGGCAGACAGCGCTGCTGGCCTCATTCAGGGAATGGGCAGCGAACTCGACAACATCTTTGCCGGGGCCGATGTAGGGCTTGCCCTGTTCGACGCCAATCTGGTCCTGCTGGCTTGCAATCCGCTTTACCGTTCGCTGTGCGGATACCTGACCACCGAGGCGGCGACGGGGCGCAGCCTCGTCGAACTCATGGAGACGACGTTTCGCCGGCAGAACGTGCCGGACGAGGAAATCCGCGAGCGGATCGACCGCATCGTCAAGAGCCTGACGCCCGGGGCTTCCTATACGTTCCGCTATGCCTCGCCCAGTGCGCAGGTTGTCGAAGTCCGGCGCCGCCGCCTCTCGAACGGCTCGGTTGTCGAAACGGTCCGGCAGGTCGAGGGCCAGTCGACGGAACTTGACCTCAACACCCAGTTCGAGATGATCGCCGAAAAGTCGCGCTCGCGCCTGATGCACGCGCTCGATGTGATGGCCGATGGCTTCGCGCTCTATGACGCCGACGACCGCCTCATTCTCTATAATCGCAAATATGTCGACTACAGCCCGCTGGTGTCCGACATCGTCATGCCGGGTGCGCCGAAGGAAGAAATCCTTCGCAATTCCGTACAGCGCGGAGCCCTTGTGCTCAACGGCATGGACCCCGAGGACTATATCGCCTGGCGGCTGCACCGGCACCGGAACCCCGGCGAGCCGCTGGAAGTTCAGCTGGCTGACGGACGCTGGCTGCTGATCACCGAAAAGCGCACCCAGGATGGCGGTGTCGTCGGCACCCGTTCCGATATCACCGAAATGAAGCACCGCGAGATGGAGATGCTGCGCATTTCCCAGCAGCTTCATGCCAAGAACCTGCAGTTCGACACGGCCCTGTCCAACATGGTCCAGGGTCTTTGCATGTTCGACAAGGACCAAAGGCTGATCGTCGTCAATCGGCGTTACCTCGAAATCTACGGCTTCTCGGCCGATGTCGTGAAGCCCGGCATCACGCTCCGCGGGCTGATGGAGTATTCGGTCAGCCTCGGAAACTACACCGCCGAAGAGGCCGAGCGTGCTCTCGCCGAGCGCAACGATCCGGCGCGTCTGCGCATCCGCACCGTCATCAAGCAGCGGCTAAAGGATGGCCGCGTCATCGCCGTGATGAGCGAGCCGATGTCGGACGGCGGCACGATCGCCACTTACCAGGACATCACCGATCTCGAGACAACGACCGAGAAGATGGTTGAGTACACGCGGAAGCTCGAGCGTTCGAACCGCGAATTGGTCGACTTCGCCTATGTTGCATCGCACGATCTGCAAGAGCCATTGCGGAAGATCGAGGCTTTCGGCGACCGTCTCGTAAAGAAGTACCTCTCCGTCCTTCCCGAGGAAGGCCAGATGTTCGTCAACCGCATGCAGAGCGCGGCAAGCCGCATGCGCCAGCTGATCAACGACCTGCTTTCCTACTCGCGCGTGACGACGGCAGCCGCCCCCTTCTCGAAGGTATCGCTCAACGATGTGCTGAGCGGAGTGCTGTCCGACCTTCAGATCCGCATCGAGGAAACTGCGGCAACGGTCGAGGTTGGCGATCTGCCGGTCATCGAGGCGGATGCGATGCAGATGCGTCAGCTCTTCCAGAACCTGATCGGCAACGCCATCAAGTTCCGCAAGAGGGATGTCGACCCGGTCGTGAGGATTTCCGCCGAGTTCACCGAAGCACACGACCTTCCTGTTCAGGGGCCTGCAGTAGTGATCAGGATCGCCGACAATGGCATAGGTTTCGAGCAGCAGTTCAAGGAACAGATCTTCGTGATCTTCCAGCGCCTTCACAGCCGCACCGAGTATGAAGGTACAGGCATCGGCCTGGCCACCTGCCGCAAGATCGTGGAGCGCCACATGGGCTTGATCGATGCCCTCGGCGTACCCGGCGAGGGCTCGACATTCGTCATTACCTTTCCCCTGTCCCAGTCGAACAAGGAATACGCAGCATGATGCGCAGCACGCTCCCGATCCGGATCCTCGTCGCCGAGGACGATGCAGACGACCGCATGATGATCAAGGATGCATTCGAGGAATCGCGGCTGGGAAATCCCGTCGACTTCGTCGAGGATGGCGTTCAGCTGATGAATTACCTGCAGCGCGAAGGCGAGTACGCCAACCTGTCGGACCATCCCTACCCCGGCTTCATCCTGCTCGATCTCAACATGCCGCGGAAGGATGGCCGCACCGCCCTGCGCGAGATCAAGGCTTCGCCCATCCTGCAGAGGATTCCGATCGTTATACTGACGACATCGAAGGCGGAAGAAGACATCGTCCGCACCTATAATCTCGGCGTCAATTCCTTCATCTGCAAGCCGGTGACCTTCGACAGTCTCGTCGAGATCGTGAAAACGGTCGGCCGTTACTGGATCGAGATCGTGGCGCTGCCGCCGGAATGCCAGCGCGCCATGGCCTGAGAGCGCTTCACGCGCTCAGCCAGACATCGAGGAAACACGACAGCCAGTTTCTGACAGGCCCGTCATGGACGAGATTTCCGTCCAGATGGGCCTTTCCGTTTTGCGCGCCCGGCATCTCGAAGCGGTGCGCCCCCAGCACGGCCCAGCGGTGCATGGTGAGCCGCGTCACCTCCGGATGGAACTGGATGCCGAAGGCCCGCTTGTTATAGCGGAACGCCTGGTTCTCGAATGTGCTGCCGGTGGCAAGCCGTGTTGCACCTGAAGGCAGCGACAGCCCCTCGCGGTGCCAGTGATAGACGTGTTCCGGCCATGGTCCCAGCGGCTGCCCCGCCTCAGTCGGCATGATCGGATAATAACCGATCTCCACTTTTCCATCGGTATGGGGGCCGACCGTCCCGCCCAGGTGTTTTGAGAGCATCTGGGCGCCAAGGCAGACGCCGAGAAACGGTTTCTGTTCATTCAGCGGCACACCGATCCAGTCGATTTCGCGGGCAATCCAGTCATCGCTGTCATTGGCGCTCATCGGCCCGCCGAAAATCACCGCTGCCGCGTGATTTGCCATGTCCTGGGGCAGATCGTCGCCAAGGCAGGGCCTTCGGATGTCGAGCCTGAAGCCCCGCGCTGCAAGCATCTGTCCGATGCGGCCCGCGGTCGAGGTTTCGGAATGCAGGATGATGAGGATGTTCTGGTTCATGGCGGGAAGAGCTGAAGACAAGCCCTTCTGCCATGATTTGCACGTTGCCGTCGATAGGCTGTCAGCGCCGGTAAATCAGGTAGTCGATCGACAGTTTTCCGGGCCCGTATTTCATCAGCATCAGGAGGATCGCCGCCCATGTTCCATGCACCACATAGGCATTGGGATAGACGAAAATCTGGATCACCAGTGTCATGATGAGAAGGCCCAGCGCCGAGAAGCGCGTGGCGAGGCCTACGATCAGCAGAACGGGAAGCACATGCTCGGCCACCTGCGCGCCAAGTGCGGCGATTTCGGGCGGCACGATGGGCAGCTTGTATTCTTCCCTGAACAGGAAAAGCGTGGAGTCATTGACCTCGAAGATATTCCACCCCTTGACCTTGGTCCGGCCGGAGTTCCAGAACACCAGCCCGATGGCCAGCCGTCCGACAAGCCCGATCAGCGAATGCGGAATGCGGGCCAGAAGGCGGATGAGGGTTTCGATGAGCCGTGTCATGATGTGTATCCTTGCAGAAGGTGAAGAGACAGCAGCCCGGTGATCTGGGTACCGATATCGAAGTCGGGATAGTGAAGCTGAGCGAGTTCAATAGCGTCCGCCAGGCTGTTGCCCCTTGCCAGCGCGTCGAGAAACACGAAGCTTGCAGGCGATATGACGCGCAGGATGACTTCGTCCCTGGGGCGCGCCACAACAATGAATTCAGGCAGTCCGGTGCGGATGGCGTTCATCGGCGGCCCGCCATGATGGGCCAGCCAGATCGAGCCCACCGCGTGGGCGGACTGCATCACGGCGGCGGAAGGGTGAAAGACGAAACGCAGGCTGCCCCACTGTTCGGGCGCCACGCTTGAAAGCGCGTCTGCTGCGAGGCAAGGCACGTCCTCGGCGTGATAGGCCCGCCACCAGAGGTTTTCGAGTGCGGCGACATCGGCGAGATAGGGAACTGCGGCGGCGGGAGCAAAAGCCCGGATAAAATCCGGAAATCCCGCGCCATACTCGATCAGCACCGCCGATTTCGGCTTGTTGGCGCTGGCATATTCGCGCGCCATGGCAAAAAAGAACTCGCGGCCGACAAGCTGTTCGGTAACCGGAAAACGCACCTTCAGCGCGTTGACGAGCGCCGCCGAGACGTTGTTGCGGTAAATGCGCATGCGAGGGTGCGGCAGGTGCGCCGACCAATCCGCAACCGCGCGATGAAACTCTACCTCCTGCATCACGCGGCCTGCCGCATGCGATTCAGCACCCTGTCAGCCCGCCGCGCCTCGGCCAAAAGGTCTTCGAGCGGCGGCACGTTGTTGTCGCGCTCGATCAGCGTCGGCAGCGGACCGGTGCGGGCGATGACGGCGGCGTAGAGATCCCAGACCGCGTCCGCCACCTCCGTGCCATGCGCGTCGATCAGGACCGCCTGGCCTGTTTCCTCGGTAATCACATCCTGCCCGGCGAGATGGATTTCCCGAACGTGGGAAAGCGGGTAGGCATCGATGTAGGCCATGGGGCTCGTGCCGAGGTTCTGCGCCGAGACGAAAATGTTGTTGACGTCGAGCAGCAGTCCGCAGCCGGTGCGGCGGACGATCTCGGCGATGAAATCGGCTTCCGCATAGCTGCTCTCTTCGAAGCTGAGATAGCTCGACGGGTTTTCCAGCAGCAATTGCGTTCCCAGAAAATCCTGCGTCTCGGCAATATGGGAACAGACGCGCTCGAGTGTGGCGCCGGTGTAGGGAAGCGGCAACAGGTCGCTCAAATAGCCGGTCTCATGCGTCGACCAGGCGAGATGCTCGGAGAACAGGTCGGGCTCATAGCGCGTGACAAGGCTTTTCAGCCGCGCGAGATGGCCACGGTCGAGCGGGCCCGGGCCGCCGATCGACAGGCCGACGCCATGCAGCGAGATCGGATAGGACTCGCGGATTGCCGAGAGGTAGCGGTGCGGCGGGCCGCCGGCGCCCATGTAGTTCTCGGCATGGATTTCGAAGAAGCCGAGTGCCGGCTTCTGCTCCAGAATGCTGCGGTAATGTTCGGCCTTGAGGCCGATGCCAGCGCTGGGTTGAATGTTGGAGGATGCTGCCGCCATGATGGATGTGGGGCGCGGGTTTCCCCGCGCCCCCGAAGGCTCAAGCCGGACGCTGGATGGGATCGAGCGAGCCGGGGCCAAGCGGGGTTTCGGTGGTGGCGCAGGTGCCCTTCGGAACCAGCTTCCAGGCATTGCCCTGGTAATCGATGGTCGAGGTCCCGGCACAGGTGGTGCCTTCGCCGGCGGCGCAATCGTTCTGGCCCTTCAGCGAAACGCCGTAGCATTTTTCCATGTCCGCTGCCTGAACGGCAGTCGAGACGGCGGTGCCGGCGATTGCCGCGGTCATTGCTCCGGCGATGGCGAGAAGGGTGTTGCGGCGTGTCGTGTCCATGGATGTCTCCGTTGTTTCCAGTACGCCGACAATTCCAGATTTTCCGCTCAACTGGAAATCACTCTCGCGTCAGATTTTGTTCACGGCCGGATCACCCTGCCGTGTGCGTCCCTCCAGAAGCACGACCGCAAGCCCCGCCAAGAGGATCAGCACCATGCCGCCGATCGCCAGCGCGTTCGGCAACTGCCCGAAGAGGAAATAGCCGGAGATTCCGGCCCACAGCATGAAGGAATAGGTGAAGGGCGCCACCACGCGGGCGGGCGCGATGCGGAAGGCGAGAAAAATGGAGAGATGGCCGCACATGAGGAAGATGCCGGCAATCGCCATCAGCCAGACATGGCGGAAGGTGACGCTGACCTGATCCTCGAACAGGAAGGATGCGGCGGCAGCGGATATCAGCACGATGAGCAGTGTGGAAAATGTGACGATCAAGGCCGGGATCTGCGGCGGCACCTTGCGGGTGATGATGTCGCGGCCCGCAGCACCGACCGCGGTCAGGAAGGCGAAGATCGCGAAGGGCGAGGCGGCGTCTCCTCCCGGTTGGGCGACAAGCAGCGCGCCGCTGATGCCGAGCCCGATGAGGGCGAGCCTGAGAAGGCCGATCCTCTCGCCCCAGAACAGCCAGATGCCGACCAGCACGAGAAGCGGCGTGATCTGCACCATGGCGGTGACATCGGCAATCGGCATGGCGCTGAGCGCGAGGATGAAACAGAAGATTGCCGTTGTCTCGCTCAGCGAGCGGAGCGCCACCCATGGGTGGAACGCCAGCGGCAAGGACCGGCCATGGCCGAGGACGACGAGAATGGGAAGGCACCACAGGCAGGCCGAAACGCCCCGCATGACGAGCACCTGGAACGGCGGCGCATCGGCCAAGGCGAGTTTCATGCAGCTGTCATTGGCGACGAAGGCGCCGGTCGCCAGCAGGACGGCGGCGATGCCGCGCAGGTTTGAAGGAGGTGCCATTGATTCCCGTGTCTTGGCCTGGGGGCCACACCCCTAGACCCTTCGGCGCCGCCTTGGCAAACGAGCCCTGCTTATGGCGCAAGGGTGACAGGCACTCTCAGATAATGGATGCCATTGACATCCGCGGGTGGCAGCTTGCCGGCCCGCATGTTGACCTGGATCGACGGCATCAGCAGCGTGGGCGCTGATAGCGTCGCATCGCGCGCCGTCCGCATCTCGACGAAGTCATCCTCGCTGACGCCTTCATTGACATGGACGTTGCGGGCGCGTTCCTCGGCGACCGTCGTCTCCCAGGCATAGTTCTTGCGCCCGTCCTTCGGCAGATAGTCGTGGCACATGAACAGCCGCGTTTGCGGGGGAAGCGCCATCAGCCGCCGGATGGAGCGGTAGAGCGTGCGGGCATCGCCGCCCGGAAAATCGGCGCGCGCCGTGCCGTAGTCCGGCATGAACAGCGTGTCGCCCACGAAGACCGCGTCCTCGATCCTGTAGGACACGCAAGCCGGCGTGTGGCCGGGCGTGGCGATGACCTCGCCCTTCAGACTGCCGATCTGGAACGTATCGCCATCCTTGAACAGCATGTCGAATTCCGAACCGTCGCCCGAGACATCGGTGGCGTTGAACACCGGGCGAAAGATTTTCTGCACCTCGCGGATGCGCTCGCCGATTGCTACGGGCGCGCCGGTTTTCAGCTTGATGTAGGGCGCACCCGACAGGTGATCGGCATGGACATGGGTTTCGAGCACCAGGCTGATGGTGAACCCCTCCTCGCTGGCCTTGGCGAGGATCAGATCCACCGACTTGGACGAGGCCTTGCCCGACTTGTGATCGTAATCCAGCACCGGATCGACCACCGCGGCCTGTTTCGTCGCGGGATCGGCCACCAGGTAGCTGACCGTATTGGTCGGCTCGTCGAAGAAGGCGTGAATGATGGGACTGGTCATGATCTGTCTCCCGTTACCGATTTCGCTTGACTATATATTAGAGAATTCTAAATTAGCAATTTCTAATTAACGAGGCGCTCCCGGTTTTCTGCCACGAGGCTGGCCTTTCTATTTCGCTCGATCTTGCCCATCTTGAAACCATCCATTCCTGAACGGAGAAACCCTATGCCGCTCAAACACATCAACGCCAGGGAAGCAAAGCGCCTCGTCGACGGCGGCGCGGTTCTCGTCGATGTCCGCGAACACGGCGAATATGCAGCCGAGAACATACCCGGCGCAAGGAACCAGCCCCTGTCGCGCATCGGAGGGCCAATTGAAAACGAGGCAGCCGTCATCGTGTTCCATTGCAAGTCGGGCGCCCGCACCCGGATGAACGCCTCGACGCTGGCCAATTGCACCAATGCCGAGGCCTATATCCTCGATGGCGGCATCGAGGCGTGGAAGGCCGCGGGCCTTCCAGTGAAGCGCGGCTGAGACGCCAAGCCCGGTGCAGGACATTCTCTCCATCCTTTCGGGCTCGCTGGTGGGCTTCGTGCTGGGCCTGGTGGGCGGCGGCGGATCGATCATCGCCGTGCCCCTGCTCCTCTATGTGGTGGGCGTTGCCTCGCCGCATCTGGCGATCGGCACCAGCGCCATCGCGGTTTCCCTCAGCGCGCTTTCCAATCTCGTGAACCATGCCCGGCGCGGCAACGTGAAATGGCCGTGCGCCGTCAGTTTTTCCGCAGCGGGCATCGCCGGGGCCTGGGCGGGGTCGAGCCTCGCCATGAGAGTGCCGGGAGACCAGCTGCTGGCGCTCTTCGGCCTGCTCATGATCATCGTCGGCACCGTGATGCTGCTGAAGAAGGATGCCGAGGGCAACCCTGATATCCGCCTCAGCTTTTCCACCGCGCGGCAGCTGCTGCCGCTGCTGCTGGCGATCGGCTTTGGCGTCGGCGCGCTGTCGGGCTTCTTCGGCATCGGCGGCGGCTTCCTGATCGTGCCGGGCCTGATGCTGGCGACTGGCATGCCGATCGGCATCGCCATCGGCACCTCGCTGGTGGCCGTCACGGTCTTCGGGGCGACGACGGCATCGAATTATGCAATGGCAGGCCTCGTCGACTGGCGGATCGCCGGCTTCTTCATCGCTGGCGGCGTGGCGGGCGGCGTGATCGGCACCCTGGCCGGGCAGAAGCTCGCCAAGCGCAAGGGAAGCCTCACCATGGCCTTCGCGGTCTTCGTCATCCTGATCGGCGCCTATGTGACGTGGAAGGGCGTGAGCCCGCTGCTCTGATCGCTGCGGCGGAACGTCAGCGAGGGCCATCGCGGCAATGGTGAGGGAGAGAAAATGGAGGGGATGCCCCCGCCATGGCTCCAGCCCTTGCGGCCGTCGAGAAGTGGGTGGTGGTGTGATGGGCTGAAGCCACGGGTGAAGGCGCAGCGATTTGTGCCGGGGCCAGATTCTTCGCGATGGACTGTAGAGCCATCCCTAGCCATTGAAGGCGCTTGGGTCCTATTGCCAAAGGGTCCTGACCGAAGCTCCCGGGAGATGGAGGTGCTATCATGTCTTCACCCCGCAGGCGCTGCCTGCTCACCCGGTCAATGCGAGACGCTGTGCACATTGTCCCCTCCTGTCCGGTTGAACTGACAAGGAATGTATTCCAATATTGGGAGGAAAGTCAAGGAATATTTTCAGCATTGGAAGGAAGCTGGGCCCCGGCCTGCGCCGGGGTGACGAATTGAGGGGAGTGTGAACTTTTACATTCCGTCACCCCCGGCGCAGGCCGGGGCCCAGCTTTCTACGCACACCCTTGTTGACGAATGGGTGGGAGTGTTGCCCGTATGCATCAAAGCTTCCCCCTCCACTGCGCAATAATATTGCGTATTGCGGTGTGGATTGATTCCTTCCTTGCGCGGCGTCCCTCAATCTGCTTTATAGAGATAGGACAGTGCTACTGTCCTTTCGCGGTGTTAATCAAGGCAAGTGGACCCCGGATGAGCCGGAATGCGACCACCAATACCCTGAATACGGCGGCTAAACCGGCCGTTGATGCCGCTTGCCAGCTTCGAGCGACGCTGCGCAAACGCAAATAACGGGCGTGAAGCTCGGGCACGGTTACTGCCCAGGAGTTTGATCGCCCGGGAAGGGGTTCGGCGGCCACCCAAAGGCCCCGCCTGACAGATCAACGCCTGGAACGAAACGACAAGACGGCACGCTGGCCGGTTCCCTTGCGGGGCTGGTTGGGGTTAACTGGGTTGAGGATGAAAAGGGAATTGGCCATGACCACGCACATGCTGCCAGAGGGCGTGCCCCAGGCGTTCGGACTCTATGATCCGCGCAACGAACACGATGCCTGCGGCATCGGCCTCATCGCCAACATCCACAACGCCAAGAGCCACCGCATGGTGAGCGATGGCCTCTCCATCCTCAAGAACCTCGAGCATCGCGGTGCCGTGGGCGCCGACCCCAAGGCGGGCGATGGTGCGGGCATCATGCTGCAGATCCCGCATGGCTTTTTTGCCGATGAGGCAAGGCGGCTGGGGTTCGAGCTTCCCGGCGCCCAGCAATATGGCGTCGGCCAATTGTTCATGCCGAGGGAGCCCGTCTACCGCCAGGACATCGAACGCATCTGGTGGGAAACCTCGCGCGAGGAAGGCCTGAAGGTGCTGGGCTGGCGCGACGTGCCGGTCGATTCTTCCGTCCTCGGATATTCGGTGAAGGGCACCGAGCCTGTGCATCGCCAGGTCTTCATTGGCCGTGGCCCCACCATCCGCGACGAGGCGCATTTCGAGCGGAAGCTCTTCGTCTGCCGCAAGGTGGTGTCGAACCGTGTGCTCGAAGTGCTGGGCGCCCGGGCCAAGACCTATTATCCGGTCTCCGTGTCCGCGCGCACCCTTGTCTACAAGGGCCTCGTGCTGGGCAAGGACCTAGGCGATTATTATCGCGATCTGGTGGACCCGCGCGTCGACTCGGCCTTCGCCATGGTGCACCAGCGCTTCTCGACCAACACCTTTCCATCCTGGCCGCTGTCGCATCCCTATCGCTTCGTGTGCCACAATGGCGAGATCAACACGGTGCGCGGCAACTACAACTGGATGGCGGCGCGCCAGGCCAACATGCGCTCCGACATTCTCGGGCAGGACTTGTCGAAGCTCTGGCCGATTTCCTACGAGGGCCAGTCCGACACCGCATGTTTCGACAACGCGCTCGAATTCCTGACGATGGGCGGCTACTCGCTGCCGCATGCGATGATGATGCTGATCCCCGAAGCCTGGGCCGGCAACCCGCTGATGGATGAGGACCGCCGCGCCTTCTACGAGTATCACGCGGCCCTGATGGAGCCGTGGGACGGACCCGCCGCCATGGTGTTTACCGACGGCCGGATGATCGGCGCCACGCTGGACCGCAACGGTCTTCGCCCGTCTCGCTATATGACGAGCGATGACGGGCACATCCTGCTCGCCTCCGAGATGGGCTGCCTGCAGTTCGCGGAAGAAAACATCACCCACAAGTGGCGCCTGCAGCCGGGCAAGATGCTGCTGATCGATCTGGAACAGAAGCGCATCATCTCGGACGAGGAGCTGAAGAAGCAGCTTTCAACAGCACACCCCTACAAGGACTGGCTGAAGCGCACGCAAGTTGTGCTGAAGGATCTGCCGACCGCCAAGACCCGCCGCGCCCGCTCCACCGTGCCGCTGCTCGACCGCCAGCAGGCCTTTGGCTACACGCAGGAGGACCTGAAGGTTCTGATCGCGCCGATGGCCCAGACCGGCCAGGAAGCCGTGGGCTCCATGGGCAACGACGCGCCGATCTCGGCGCTGTCGGATCGCCCGAAGATGCTCGATACTTACTTCAAGCAGAACTTCGCGCAGGTGACGAACCCGCCGATCGACCCGATCCGCGAAGAACTGGTGATGTCGCTCGTCTCCTTCATCGGGCCGCGTCCGAACCTGCTCGATCTCAAGGGCACGTCGAGCCACATGCGGCTTGAAGTCTCCCAACCGATCCTGACGAATGATGACCTGGAGCGCATCCGCAACATCGGTGCCGTCACCGACAATCCGTTCCGCACCGCGACGATCGACATCACCTATGATGTGGCGAACGGCCACGACTATATGGAAGCGGCCCTCGACTCCGTGTGTGCGCTGGCCGAGCGCGCGGTGAAGGATGGCTACAACATCATCATCCTGTCGGACCGCGCGGTCTCCGCCGAGCGTGTGCCGATCCCGGCGCTGCTGGCCACATCCGCCACGCATCATCACCTTATCCGGAAAGGTCAGCGCACCTCGGTGGGGCTCGTCGTTGAAACAGGCGAAGCGCGCGAGGTGCACCAGTTCTGCATGCTGGCGGGCTATGGTGCCGAAGCGATCAACCCTTACCTCGCCTTCGAGACGCTGGAGGACATGCTCCCGACACTCGAAGAAAAGATCACCGGTTATGAAGCGGTGAAGCGCTACATCAAGGCGATCGACAAGGGCATCCTCAAGGTCATGTCCAAGATGGGCATCTCGACCTACCAGTCCTATTGCGGCGCGCAGATTTTCGATGCGGTAGGCCTCTCGACCGAATTCGTGAAGAAGTACTTCACCGGCACGGCGACGCAGATCGAAGGTATCGGCCTTCTCGAAATCGCCGAGGAAGCCTTCCGCCGTCACGAGAATGCCTTCGGCGAGAACCCGGTGTTCCGTGCCGCCCTCGACATCGGCGGCGACTATGCGCAGCGCATCCGCGGTGAGGCGCATGTCTGGAATTCCGATACCATCTCGAACCTGCAGCACGCGGTGCGTGGCAACGCCAAGGACAAGTACCAGGCCTATGCGAAGCTGGTGAACGAGCAGTCGGAACGCTTGAAGACCATGCGCGGATTGTTCCGCATCCGGAAGGCCGAGGAGATGAGCCGCAAGCCCGTGGACATTTCGGAAGTCGAACCTGCCGCATCGATCGTCAAGCGCTTTGCGACGGGTGCGATGTCCTACGGCTCGATCAGCCGCGAGGCGCACACGACGCTGGCGATTGCGATGAACCGCATCGGCGGCAAGTCGAACACCGGCGAGGGCGGCGAAGAGGCGGACCGTTATGTGCCGATGGCGAATGGCGACTCGATGCGCTCGGCGATCAAGCAGGTGGCTTCCGGCCGCTTCGGCGTGACCACGGAATATCTCGTCAATTCCGACATGATGCAGATCAAGATGGCGCAGGGTGCCAAGCCCGGCGAAGGCGGACAATTGCCCGGCCACAAGGTGGACGCGACGATTGCCAAGGTGCGCCACTCGACGCCGGGCGTGGGCCTGATTTCTCCGCCGCCGCACCACGACATCTATTCGATCGAGGATCTTGCACAGCTGATCTTCGACCTGAAGAACGTGAACCCGTCAGGGCAAGTCTCGGTGAAGCTCGTCTCCGAAGTGGGCGTCGGCACCGTCGCGGCAGGCGTCTCCAAGGCGCATGCCGATCATGTGACGATTTCGGGTTACGAGGGCGGCACAGGCGCATCGCCGCTCACATCCATCAAGCATGCGGGCCTGCCGTGGGAAATCGGCCTTGCCGAAACCCAGCAGACGCTCGTCGTCAATGATCTGCGCGGCCGCATTGCCGTTCAGGCCGACGGCGGCATCCGCACCGGCCGCGACGTGGTGATCGCCGCCTTGCTCGGTGCCGACGAGATCGGCTTTGCGACAGCACCGCTGATCGCCGCCGGCTGCATCATGATGCGGAAGTGTCACCTGAACACCTGCCCCGTGGGCGTGGCGACGCAGGACCCCGAACTGCGGAAGCGCTTCAAGGGCCAGCCCGAGCACGTCATCAACTTCTTCTTCTTCGTCGCCGAAGAAGTGCGCGAGCATCTGGCCGCCATGGGCCTCAAGTCCTATGACGAGCTGATCGGCGAAACCTCCTGGCTCGACCAGGACACCGCCATCTCGCACTGGAAGGCGCGTGGCCTCGACTTCTCGCGGATCTTCGCAAAGCCCGATGTGGTAGGACCGGTCGCCTTGAAGAAGGTGACCGTGCAGGACCATGGCATCGACAGGATCCTCGACCGCAAGCTGATCGCGGAAGCACAGCCCGCACTGGAGAACGGCACGCCTGTCGAGATCGTCTCCAAGATCGCCAATTACGACCGCACGGCGGGCGCCATGCTCTCGGGTCAAGTCGCCAAGCGCTATGGTCACAAGGGACTGCCCGAGGACACCATTCATGTGAAGCTCACCGGCATCGCCGGCCAGAGTTTCGGTGCATGGGCTGCGGCGGGCGTCACATTGGAACTCACCGGCGAAGCCAATGACTATGTCGGCAAGGGCCTGTCGGGCGGCAAGATCATCGTGAAGCCCCATGACAGGATCGGCTTCGTGGCCGAAAAGTCCATCATCGCCGGCAATACCGTGCTCTACGGCGCCATCACCGGCGAATGCTACCTGCGCGGTGTTGCGGGCGAGCGTTTCGCGGTGCGGAACTCCGGCGCCGTCGCCGTCGTCGAAGGCGTGGGCGACCACGGCTGCGAGTATATGACCGGCGGCTGCGTGCTGGTGATCGGCGACACGGGCCGCAACTTCGCGGCGGGCATGTCTGGCGGCGTGGCCTATGTGCTCGATGAAGCGGGCGACTTCGCCAGGCGCTGCAACCTCGCGATGGTCGACCTCCAGCCCATTCCGGCGGAGGAAGCGACCTTCGAGAAGATCATGCACAGCGCGAACGATCTCCACAACCACGGCCTTGTGGACGTGACCTCGCAGATGGACCGCAAGGATGCGGAGCGTGTGTGGGAACTGCTGACCCGTCACTACAAGTACACAGGCTCGTCACGCGCGAAGACGATCCTTGATCAGTGGGCCGAGTATCTGCCGAAGTTCGTGAAGGTGATGCCGGTCGAATATGCCCGTGCGCTTCAAGAACTCGAAAAGGCACAGGCCACCAGCGACGGGCTGACGATTGGCGTGAAGAGGAGCGCATAGGATGAACTCTGCGATCCTCACCCTGAGGCGCCTGCCGCAGGCGGAGTGGAAGTAAATGAATGGCGCTCTTGCTGATCGGAACAATTGTTGGAGTACTCTGCAGTCTATTTGCTGCTTGGCTGCTTATCGGCATCCGTCGGGCACGGAGTCTAACACCTCAACAGTTTGGCGAAATGCTTTTCGACAAACTTCTGGAACAGCGGGAAATGAATCTGAAGCGTTGTGGAAAGAAGTGCAGGACAATGCTCATTGATCATGTCGTCAGGACGTCAGACTCGCTTGAGAGATTCAATGACCGATTCAACAATTCCGTTTTTGTTCAAGAGTTGACGAAGGCCGCTGACTTTGTATCCGCCTACCACAACGGAAAGCTTGAAGTTTCGGACCTACAGAATCCATACTTTGGAATTCTTCGAAATGACCAAAACATCCGGCAGTCATTTGAAGGTAGGTCTGTCAGTACTTACGCCAGCTCATCAGGAAAGAGTCTGGAGTAAGTGACTATGGTTCGAAGCGCTCTCTCTGTCACTCCGACCAGTGCCGGAATCTACGTTCGAAGCGGACTTGAGAGTGATCATCTTTGTGCAGATCAAAGTGTCCCGGTCATTGCTGGGATGACGGGTTAGGGAAGCGATAGACATCATGGGCAAGATCACAGGTTTCCTCGAAATCGAGCGGCAGGACCGGAAGTATACCCCGGCCTCCGACCGGCTGCGGCATTACAACGAGTTCGTCATTCCCTTGTCCGAAGAGGGCGTGAAATCGCAAGCCGCGCGCTGCATGAACTGCGGCATTCCCTTCTGTCACAATGGCTGCCCCGTGAACAACCAGATCCCCGACTGGAACGATCTGGTCTATCTGGGCGACTGGGAAGAGGCCTCGCGCAATCTGCATTCCACCAACAACTTCCCCGAATTCACTGGCCGCGTGTGCCCTGCCCCGTGCGAGGCCTCCTGCACGTTGAATCTCGAGGATAGCCCGGTCACCATCAAGACCATCGAATGCGCCATCGTCGACAAGGCGTGGGAAAACGGCTGGATCAGGCCTGAAAGCTACCGCGAGAAGACGGGCAAGAAGATCGCCATCATCGGCGGTGGGCCAGCGGGCTTGGCCGCCGCACAGCAGCTGGCGCGTGCCGGCCACAACGTACACCTGTTCGAGAAGAACGCGCGCGTGGGCGGATTGCTGCGTTATGGCATCCCCGACTTCAAGATGGAGAAGCACCTGATCGACCGCCGCGTGGCGCAGATGGAGGCGGAGGGCGTCACCTTCCATTATGGCACGCACATCGGCGTGACGCAGGATGCACAACAGCTGGTCGACAGCTTCGATGCCGTGCTGCTGACGGGCGGCTCGGAAAAGCCGCGCGATCTTCCCGTTCCGGGGCGCGATCTGGCGGGCATTCACTTCGCCATGGAATTCCTGCCGCAGCAGAACCGCCGCGTCTCGAAGGAGCCGCCGCTCGACAATCATCCGATCCTGGCAAGCGGAAAGCATGTCGTCGTCATCGGCGGCGGCGACACGGGTTCCGACTGCATCGGCACCTCGAACCGCCAGGGAGCGCTTTCGGTGACGCAGCTGGAAGTGATGCCGCAGCCGCCGGAGAAGGAAAACAAGCTTCTCACCTGGCCGAACTGGCCCTTGAAGATGCGCACCTCGTCATCGCACATGGAGGGAGCCGAGCGCGACTTCTCCGTACTCACCAAGTCATTCTCGGGCGAGAACGGCGAAGTGAAGAAGCTGCATTGCGTGAAGGTCGATGGCGCGATGAAGGAAATCCCCGGCAGCGAGTTCGAATTGAAGGCCGATCTCGTGCTGCTGGCCATGGGCTTCGTCCACCCCGTTCACGATGGATTGCTGAAGTCGCTGGACGTCAAGCTCGACAATCGCGGCAACGTGAACGCCAATGTCATGAATTACAAGACCAGCGTGGAGAAGGTGTTCTCTGGTGGCGACATGCGTCGCGGGCAATCGCTGGTGGTCTGGGCGATCCGCGAAGGACGGCAGGCCGCGCGCGCGGTGGATGAGTATCTGATGGGTGTCAGCACGCTGCCGAGGTGAGACTCCCCCTCACTTGCCCGCTGGCGCGGGCGTTCTCTCCCGCATGCGGGAGAGAGTGAAGAAGGACAACCTCTCCCGCTTGCGGGGGAGGTGGCATGCACAGCATGCCGGGTGAGGGGAAGTCAGGCCAGCAGCTTCCGTACTGCGTCTTTCCATCCCGCATATTTCGCCTCGCGAAGATCGGATTTCATCTTCGGCGCAAACCGCGTCTCGCGTTTCCACGTCTTGGCGAAAGCCGATGGCTTTGGCAGCAACCCCGCCTGCAGCCCCGCGAGATAGGCAGCACCGACGGCCGTGGTTTCCAGCACCTGCGGGCGGTCGACCGGCGCATCGAGAATGTCGGAAAGCCGCTGCATGGTCCAGTCCGACGCGGTCATGCCGCCGTCGACGCGGAGGATGGTTTTCCCCGCCGAGCCCCAGTCCTTCTGCATCGCTTCCAGAAGATCGCGCGTCTGGTAGCACACGGCTTCGAGTGCGGCCTGGGCGATTTCCTTGTTCGTCGTGCCGCGCGTCAGGCCGAAGAGCGCGCCGCGCACATCGGCATTCCAGTAGGGAGCACCCAGCCCCACGAAGGCCGGAACGAGATAGACCTGCTGCTGCGCGTCGGCAGCCCTGGCGAGCGCGCCGGTTTCGCCCGCCGTCTTTACGAGCTTCAAGCCGTCGCGCAGCCATTGCACGGCAGCACCCGCGATGAAGATCGCACCCTCCAGCGCGTAGGTGCGTTGCCCGTCGAGCTGATAGGCGACCGTCGTCAGCAGCCGGTTCTGCGAGGCAACGGCCTTGGTGCCGGTGTTCAGCAGCGCGAAGCAGCCGGTGCCATAGGTCGACTTCATCATGCCGGGCTCGAAGCAGGCCTGGCCGACGGTTGCCGCCTGCTGATCGCCCGCCACGCCGCAGATGGGGATCGCGGCACCCAAGAGCTTTGCGTCCGTCACACCGAAGTCGGCGGCGCAATCCTTCACCTCCGGAAGAAGACTTGCGGGCACATTGAGAATGCGCAGCAGGCTTTCATCCCATTCGCCGGTGTGGATGTCGTAGAGCAGCGTGCGCGACGCGTTTGTCGCATCGGTTGCATGAACCTTGCCGCCGGTGAGCCGCCAGATCAGGAACGTGTCGATGGTGCCGAAGGCAAGCTCGCCCTTCTCGGCCTTCTCGCGCGCGCCCTTCACATGGTCGAGCAGCCAGGCGATCTTGGTGCCGGAGAAATAGGGATCGAGCAGCAGCCCGGTTTTCTCCGTGAACTGACGTTCGAAGCCTTCGGCTTTCAGCTTCGCGCACATCTCGGAAGTGCGACGGTCCTGCCAGACGATGGCCTTGTGGATGGGCTTTCCCGTCTTGCGGTTCCAGATCACCACCGTCTCACGCTGGTTGGTGATGCCGATGGCCTTGATCGATGCAGGCTTGGCCTTGGCTTTTTTGAGCGCGCCCTTGCACACGGCGAGGACGGAGGACCAGATTTCTTCCGGGTCATGCTCGACCCAGCCGGACTTCGGATAGAACTGGCGGAACTCTTTTTGGGCCGAGCCCTGGGGCTTCAGCTTGTTATCGAAGACGATCGCCCGCGACGAGGTTGTGCCCTGGTCGATGGCAAGAATGTAGTCCTGCATCTGAGTTTACTCCCCCGCGCGCTTCAGCCCCGCCGCCTCTTGATGGGGAGCGAAATGGTCCCGGAGCGCGTCCTGTTCTTCCTTTGACATATGCAGGCCAAGCTTCGAGCGCCGCCACAATATATCGTCCGCGCTGCGCGCCCATTCCTTGTTGCGGAGCCAGTCGATCTCGCGCTCGGTCAAGGGGCCGATGCCTTTCCCCATGTCCTGCGCGAAGCGGGCGCCATCGAAGATCTTCTCGGCCTCCGTGCCATAGGCGCGGAACATGCGGCGCACGTTGCGCGGCTGCATGAAGGAATATTTGCGCGACATCTCCGCAATGAGAGGTTCCACCTGCTCGAACGCGAAATCGCCGCCTGGCAGCTTGGCTGAAACCGTCCAGGGCTTTCCCATCTGCGGGAAGAAGGGTTGGATCTTCTCCATCGCCGATTCGGCGAGCTTGCGGAACGTGGTGATCTTGCCGCCGAAGACGGACAAGAGCGGCGCGCCGCCTTCCTGCTGATCGAGCTTCAGAACATAGTCGCGCGTCGCTTCTTGGGCTTTCGATGCGCCATCGTCATAGAGCGGGCGGATGCCGGAGTAAGACCAGCGCACATGATCGCGCGTCACCGGCTTCCTGAAATATTCGCTGACCGCTGCAAGCAGATAGTCCGTCTCGGGCTCGGAAATGTGCGGGGCGCCGGGGTCGCCCTTGTGGTCTTCATCGGTGGTGCCGATCAGCGTGAAGTTCTGCTCGTAGGGAATGGCGAAGCAGATGCGGCCATCGGCATTCTGGAAGATGTAGCAGCGGTCGTGATCATAGAGCTTGTCGACGACGAGGTGGCTGCCTTTCACCATGCGGATCTTGTCGGGGTCGTTGCGGCCGACGACGGCGCCCAGCACCTGGCTGACCCATGGGCCCGCCGAATTGATCAGCGCCCTGGCGCGGATTTTCTCTTCCCCGCCATCTTCATTGGCGATGGTCAATTCCCACACACCATCGACGCGGCGGGCGGAGGTGCATTTCGTCCGCGTACGGATGACAGCGCCCTTGGCTTCCGCATCGCGCGCATTCAGCACGACGAGACGGGCATCCTCCACCCAGCAGTCGGAATATTCATAGCCGCGCGTGAACTCGTCCTTCAGCGGGCGGCCGGTTTCATCGGACCGGAGATCGACGTTGCGCGTGGGGGGAAGAATCTTGCGGCCGCCCAGATGATCGTAGAGAAACAGGCCGAGCCGGATGAGCGGCCAGGGGCGCAGGCCCTGATGATGCGGCAGTACGAAGCGGAGCGGCCAGATGATGTGCGGCGCGGCGTTCAGCAGCACCTCGCGCTCGATCAGTGCTTCGCGCACCAGGCGGAATTCATAGTGCTCGAGGTAGCGCAGGCCGCCATGGATGAGCTTGGTCGAGCCTGACGATGTGCCCGACGCGAGATCGCCCTGCTCCGCCAGAAACACCTTGAGGCCGCGGCCCGCCGCGTCGCGCGCGATGCCGCAGCCATTCACGCCGCCGCCGATGATGAAAAGGTCATAGGTCATTCGGCGGCTTCCATCGCGTTGTCATTTCCGGGTTGCTGATCGGCGATCTCGAGGCGCACGCCATTGTGCTTGCAGAGCTCGACGATCGGTTCTGGTGGAACCCGGTCTGTTACAAAAATATCGACATCCGACAAGTGTCCGATACGCACAGGTGCCGTGCGTGTGAACTTCATGGCGTCCGATACCAGCATGACGTTGCGTGCATTCTGCATGATGGCCTTCGCGACCCGCACCTCGCGATAGTCGAAGTCGAGCATCGCGCCGTCTTCATCAATGGCGGACGCACCGATCACCGCATGATCGACCTTGAACTGGGTGATGAAATCGACGGCCGCCTCGCCGACGATGCCGCCATCGCTTTTGCGCAGCATGCCGCCCGCGACGATGACGTCGATCTTGGGCCGCGGCATCAGGATCGTCGCCACATGGATGTTGTTGGTGATGACGAGCAAGCCCTCGTGATGAACGAGCGCGCGTGCGACTTCCTCGGTCGTCGTGCCGATGTTGATGAACAGCGAGCAGTTGTTGGGAATGAGGCTCGCCGCATGCTGCCCGATCACCACCTTCTCGGTCGCCGCGAGTTGCCGGCGCGCCTCATAGGCGACGTTCTCGACACCCGACGACAGCATCGCCCCGCCATGGGTGCGCGCCAGCATGCGGGCATCGCAAAGTTCGTTCAGGTCCTTGCGGATCGTCTGCGGCGTCACGTCGAAGCGCACCGCAAGTTCCTCCACCATCACGCTTCCGGCCTGCCGGGCGAGACTGAGGATCTGCTGCTGACGGGGGCTGACGACCTGCATGATTGCTCCGCGACTTCAAGGACTTCCGCAGGACTTCAGGTTTGACTCAGCGTCTGCGCGAAAGAGATAATTTCACTTTTTTTCGCTTTTCGCAATCTTGCACTGCACAATAAGTTCGAAATTATGACTATTGACGTTCGTTTTGTTTCGGATGATAGTTTGTCGCAGGTGCTACAAAAGTTGGCACTAACTTCGACCCCCAGGGAGGACCATCAATGAAACTGAAATATCTCGCCTCGGCCGCTGCCATGGCGCTCGTAGCCTTTACGAGCCCCAGCTTCGCCGACATCGAGGCCGCCAAGAAGTGGATCGATTCGGAATTCCAGCCTTCGAGCCTTTCGAAGGAAGACCAGATCAAGGAAATGGAATGGTTCATCAAGGCCGCTGAGCCCTTCAAGGGTATGGAGATCAACGCGCTCTCCGAAGGCATTCCGACGCACACCTATGAATCGACCGTTCTGACCAAGGCCTTCGAGGAAATCACCGGTATCAAGGTGAACCACCAGATCCTCGGCGAAGGCGAAGTCGTGCAGGCTGTGCAGACGCAGATGCAGACCAACCGCAATCTCTACGACATCTACGTCAACGACTCCGACCTCATCGGCACGCATTCGCGCCTGCAGCAGTCCGTCAACCTGACCGACTTCATGGCCGGCGAAGGCAAGGACGTGACGAACCCGATGCTTGACCTCGATGACTTCATCGGCAAGCAGTTCACCACCGGCCCCGATGGCAAGCTCTATCAGCTGCCCGACCAGCAGTTCGCCAACCTCTACTGGTTCCGCAAGGACTGGTTCGACCGCGCCGACCTGAAGGAGAAGTTCAAGGCCAAGTATGGCTATGACCTGGGCGTGCCGGTGAACTGGTCGGCCTATGAGGATATCGCGCAGTTCTTCTCGGAGGACGTGAAGGAAATCGACGGCGTCAAGATCTATGGCCACATGGACTACGGCAAGCGCGCGCCCGACCTCGGCTGGCGCATGACCGATGCCTGGCTCTCGATGGCAGGCGCCGGCAGCAAGGGCGAGCCGAACGGTGTGCCGATCGACGAATGGGGCATCCGCATGGAAAAGGGTTCGTGCAACCCCGCCGGTGCCAGCGTGACCCGCGGCGGCGAAACCAACGGCCCGGCCTCTGTCTACGCCATCGCCAAGTGGGACGAGTGGCTGCGGAAATATGCGCCTCCGGGTGCCGCCGACTATGACTTCTACCAGTCGCTGCCGGCCTTGGCCCAGGGCAACGTCGCCCAGCAGATCTTCTGGTACACGGCGTTTACCGCCTCGATGGTGGCGCCGAAGTCGGAAGGCAACAACACGGTCGACGATCAGGGCAACCCGCTCTGGCGCATGGCCCCCTCGCCGCATGGCGTCTATTGGAAGGAAGGCCAGAAGGTCGGTTATCAGGACGTCGGCTCCTGGACGATCCTGAAGTCGACGCCCGCCGATCGCGCCAAGGCCGCCTGGCTCTATGCGCAGTTCGCCGTGTCGAAGACCGTCGACGTGAAGAAGAGCCAGGTTGGCCTCACCTTCATCCGCAATTCGACCGCGAACCACGAGTCCTTTACGGAACGCGCGCCGAAGCTTGGCGGTCTCGTCGAGTTCTACCGCTCGCCCGACCGTGTGCGCTGGTCGCCCACTGGCATCAACGTGCCGGATTATCCGAAGCTGGCCCAGCTCTGGTGGCAGCAGATCGGTGACGTGAACTCCGGCGCCTTCACGCCGCAGGAAGCGATGGACCGTCTCGCCAGCGAAATGGACCAGATCATGGCCCGCATGCAGGCCGCTGACGAAGCCAACAAGACCTATGGTGGCTGCGGTCCGCGCCTGAACGAGGAAAAGGATGCGGCTGAGTGGCTTGGCAAGGAAGACGGCCCCAAGGCCAAGATCGAGAACGAAAAGGAACAGGGCGTGACGGTGGCCTACGAGGACATCATCAAGGCCTGGCAGAAGTAAGCTCCGGCTGACCTTCAAGACCGGGGCGCGTGAAACCAAGCGCGCGCCCCGGAACCTCGTTGACACGCCTGTTGACCATCCAGGGTCCGGGAAAGCACAGAGCCCCAATGTCGCTTGAACTTCACAACATCACCAAGCAGGTGGGTGCGGATACCCATATCCATCCGACCTCATTGGTCTTGAAGCCCGGATCGTTCAACGTGCTGCTGGGCACCACGCTGTCCGGCAAGACCACGCTGATGCAATTGATGGCGGGGATCCAGAAACCATCGTCCGGTACGATAAGATTTGCCGGCAAGGATGTGACCGGCGTCGCGGTTCAGAAGCGCAACGTCTCGATGGTCTACCAGCAATTCATCAACTACCCGAATTTCAACGTCTACGACAACATCGCGTCTCCCCTGCGCGTGGCCGGCATGAGCAGCGCCGAGATCGATGCGCGCGTCGGCAAGGCGGCCGATCTCCTGCGGCTGACGCCGATGCTGAAGCGGCGGCCCAATGAATTGTCCGGCGGGCAGCAGCAGCGCACCGCGATCGCGCGCGCCCTCGTCAAGGACTCGGACCTCATCCTGCTCGATGAGCCGCTCGCCAACCTCGACTACAAGCTGCGTGAAGAATTGCGCGAGGAATTGCCGAAGCTGTTTGCGGGCCGCGAGGCAATCGTCGTCTACGCGACGACCGAGCCCATTGAAGCCCTGCTGTTCGGCGGCACCACCGCAGCCCTGCATGAGGGCCGCGTTACCCAGTTTGGCCCCACCTCGGCGATTTACCGGACGCCCAGGGACCTCGTTACCGCGCAGGTCTTCTCCGATCCGCCGATCAACACCGCGATTGTGGAAAAGCGCGGGGAGACGATGACGGTGTTCGGCAATGTCGCATGGCCTGCGGGCTCCGCCAGGTCGCTGCCCGATGGCCGCTACACGATGGGCATCAGGCCGCACCACGTGACGCCGGAAAAAGCTGCGAAGACCTCGGGCGCTTTCACGGGGCGTGTGCTGGTGACCGAGCTTTCGGGCTCCGAAAGCATCATCCACGTCGAGGTCGGCGGTTCGACCTGGGTCAGCCAGTCGCATGGCATTCATGCCTTCGAGGTCGGCGCATCGGCAACGCTTCATGCCGATCTCGATCAGGCGCTGTTCTTCGGCGCAAACGGGGAGTTGATCCGCTGATGGCCAAGATCACCCTCAGGAACCTGCGCCACAGCTATTATGCCAATCCGAAGTCGGATGATGATTTCGCGTTGAAGAAGGTGAACCTCGACTGGCAGGACGGCGGCGCCTATGCGCTGCTGGGGCCTTCGGGCTGCGGCAAGACCACGCTCCTGAACCTGATCTCGGGCCTTCTCGTGCCGAGCGAGGGCGAGATCCTGTTCGACGGGGCGGACGTCTCGCGCCTGTCGCCGGAGAAGCGCAACATCGCGCAGGTGTTCCAGTTCCCGGTCATCTACGACACCATGACCGTTTACGACAATCTCGCCTTCCCGTTGCGGAACCGCGGTGTGCCCGAGCCCGAGATCGATCGCCGCGTGCGCGAGATCGGCGAGATGCTCGATCTCACGAAGACACTGAAGAACCGCGCCGCGAACTTGACGGCGGATGGCAAGCAGAAGATTTCGCTGGGGCGCGGCCTGGTGCGCTCGGATGTCAACGTCATCATGTTCGACGAGCCGCTGACCGTCATCGATCCGCATCTCAAATGGCAATTGCGCTCGAAACTGAAGGAGCTTCACCAGCGCATCCGCCGCACCATGATCTATGTGACGCATGACCAGACCGAGGCGCTGACCTTTGCCGATCAGGTCGTCGTCATGAACAATGGCCAGGTGGTCCAAAGCGGCACTCCCATCGAACTGTTCGAAAAGCCGCGCCATACCTTCGTTGGCCATTTCATCGGCTCGCCCGGCATGAACCTGCTGCCTGTCGAGGTGAAGGGCGGCAAGGCCTTCTTTGCCGGCCATGAAGTCGCCACCGGCAATGCCGGGCAATACAAGGGCAAGGATAGCGGGCTCGAACTGGGCGTGCGCCCCGAGTTCGTGAGCTTCGCCACATCGGGCATTCCCGTCGAGGTGACGAAGGTGGCGGATGCCGGACGCTTCCGCATCGTCGAGACCCGCGCCGGTGACAGGCTCATCAAGCTCATCGTGCCGGAAGGCGCGGACGTTCCGCAGGGAAGCGCGCACTTGGCCTTCGACCGCGACCATACGCAGGTCTATGCGGGGGGCTGGATGGTGGGGGCCGAACCATGAGCAAGACCGTAAACCAGAAAGCCTGGTGGCTGGTTCTTCCGGTCTTCGTGATGGTGGCGTTCAACGCGCTGATCCCGCTGATGACGGTCGTCAATTATTCGGTGCAGGAAAGCTTTGGCAACAACGAGTTCTTCTGGTCCGGCACCGTCTGGTTCCAGCAATTGCTAGCTGACGACCAGATCCATGAATCGCTGCTGCGGCAGATCGTCTTCACCTCAATTGTGCTGGCGATCCAAGTGCCGCTGGGCTTGAGCATCGCGCTGTGCATGCCGAAGAAGGGCCCGTGGGTATCGGTCTGCCTCGTGTTGATGGCGCTGCCGCTGCTGGTGCCGTGGAATGTAGTGGGCTCGATGTGGAACATCATGGCGCTCCCCGACATCGGCCTTCTCGGGAAGGGCATAAATGCGCTGGGCATTCCCTTCAACTACACGCGCCAGCCCATGGCCGCATGGTTCACCGTCATCCTCATGGATGTCTGGCACTGGACGTCCCTCGTTGTATTGTTGTGCTATGCGGGCCTCGTCTCGATCCCCGATGCTTACTATCAGGCAGCCAAAGTCGATGGCGCGAAGCCCTGGGCGGTGTTCCGCTACATCCAGCTGCCGAAGCTGAAGCATGTGCTGACCATCGCCATCCTGCTGCGCTTCATGGACAGCTTCATGATTTATACCGAAGTGATCGTGCTGACCGGCGGCGGACCGGGCAGCACCACCAAGTTCCTGTCGATCGACCTCGTGCAGAAGGCGCTTGGCGGCTTCGACCTCGGACCCGCGGCGGCGCTCTCGATCGTCTACTTCCTCATTATCCTGCTGATGAGCTGGCTGTTCTACACGCTCATGATGCGCAACGAGGCCAACTGACATGACCAAGCGCTCGTTCGTTCCCATCATCTACATCATCTTCCTGATGCTGCCGATCTACTGGCTGCTCAACATGTCGTTCAAGACGACCAACGAAATCCTCGGCGGTTTCTCGATCTTCCCGCGGGAATTCACGCTCGACAGCTATCGCACCATCTTCAGCGATCCCAGCTGGTACATGGCCTATGTGCATTCGCTGATCTATGTGGGGCTGAACACGCTGTTTTCGATTGCCGTGGCGCTGCCCGCGGCCTACGCCTTCTCGCGCTTCAAGTTTCTGGGCGACAAGCACCTGTTCTTCTGGCTCTTGTCGAACCGCATGGCGCCGCCCGCCGTGTTCGTCCTGCCCTTCGTCCAGCTCTATTCCGCTGTTGGCTTGCATGATACGCATATCGCGGTAGCACTGGCCCATACGCTGTTCAACATTCCGCTCGCCGTGTGGATTCTGGAAGGCTTCATGTCGGGCGTGCCGAAGGAACTGGATGAAACAGCCTATGTCGATGGTTATTCCTTCCCGGCCTTCTTTGGGAAAATCTTCATCCCGACGATTTCGGCGGGGATTGGCGTTGCCGCCTTCTTCTGCTTCATGTTCTCGTGGGTGGAAATGCTGCTGGCCAAGAACCTCACAACCGTTGCCGCAAAGCCCATCGTCGCGGCGATGACCAAGACCTCGAGCGCATCGGGCTATGAGCTGGGCCTGCTCGCGGCGGCGGGCGTCCTGACCATCATTCCGGGCGCCATCGTCATCTATTTCGTGCGCAACTATATCGCCAAGGGCTTCGCCCTCGGCCGCGTGTGAGGAACAAGCAGCATGCAGGGCACCGACTTGATCTCCTGGATGGCCTGGACATGGCCCACCGCCCTGTTCTTCATCGCGATCTTCGCATCGATCGCCGCGATGGGCGTGTGGGAATATTATGCGCCGGGAGGAGCGCCGCGGCGCGGCGTCTTCGGGCTCGACACGACGCGCGGCGACCGGTTGTTCATCTCGATCCTCGGAAGCTGCTTCATCTTCCTCGCCTGGCTCGGCTTCTACGGCGCGCCGCTGTGGGGCGGGCTGGCGATCTCGCTTCTCTGGGCGTTCTTCGTCTTCCGCTGGGTGTGATCACTCCGGCTGCGGCGGCGGCACCGAGAAATCATCCGCGCGACCTCTTGGCGCGGTTGATGCCTGGCCCAGGCGGAACAGCTTTTCAGCCGAACTCCCCCGCGGCGCCAGTGCCCTGACGGCTTCCAGCGCGGCGGCGGGTGCCAGCGCGTCAGCGCCTCCGACGACCAGCGCGGCACTCATCACCACGTCCTTCGGGCGCAGCGTGATGACGTCGCCCAGCATGGCGGTCTGCCCGAACAGCGGAACCTCGCGCGGCGGAACAGCCGGAGACTGCTGGATGCTGACCGTATCCGGCAGCGAAACCTTCGCGGGTTTGGGGGTGGCCGTCTTGGCTCGGGCGATCGCTTCCAGCACGAGCTGGCCCAGCCGGTTGTTGCCCTGCTTGAAGAACGAGATGCCGTCCCTGCCGCGCAGTTTCCGGAATTCGCCGGTGTCGTCGGTGCCCATGTCGGTATAGCTGCCATCGGGCTTGCTGAACTGCGGCCGGATGTCGATGAAGCTCATGCCCCGCGCCTCGACGCGTTCGCGCTGCAGCGCCGTGATGATCTTCATTGCGGCGTCATACTCGGGGTCTGCCATAGGCGGCACGCTCACCCAGAAAACCTTGGCGCCGGACTCGGCCAGTTCGTCCAGCATCATGTCGACCTGTGCCCTGTAGGCCGCGATCCAGCCCGGCGAATTGAAGGCATGGCGCTCGTTGCCCGCGCGGATCATCTGCCGGTCGTTGGCGCCGAGCATGACGACGATGGCGTCATAGGAATTGCTTTCGAGGATCTTGGGCAGCGTTGCCGTCCAGTCATAGACTTCGGGCCGCGCCAGGCCCGATTCCTCGTTGAAGCGCGAGGCGACCTCGTAACGCCCGTCGATGTTCGCCATGCGGGTGAGGCCGGCGCCCAGCCCGCCGCCCACCGCATCGCCCAATACCAGGATGTCGGTGATCTGCGAGGCTTCTTCCAGCACCGCTTCTTCCTCGATCGCCGACGATCCCATCACCGGCGCTTCCGCCGTTTGCGCGAAGGCGGGCGTGGCGAGCAGCAGCGGCGCGAGGATATGGGCGAGGAACCGCGTCATCAGCCGCTCTTCCTGATGCGCTGGAGCAGCTTGACGGAAGGAACCCCGTCGAGCGGCAAGCCTGCGCTCTTCTGGTAGGCGATGATCGCCTCATAGGTGCGCGCGCCGAAGCGGCCGTCGGAGCCGCCCGTCTCGAAGCCCATGGCATTGAGGCGCTTCTGCAGCTCGACGCGCTGCTCGAACGAGAGATCGAACTCCGCACTCGGCCATGACGCCTGGATCGGTCCCATGCCGCGGATGCGGTCGCCCAGATGTCCAACCGCCAGCGCATAGGAATGCGAGATGTTGTATTCCATGATGGCGAGGAAATTGCGCGTGACGAGGAAGCGCGGACCATCGACGCCTTGCGGCACCATGACGAAGGCATCGGCCTGCGGCGAACCGAACTTCGCCCCGTCGGCGCGGACGAGCCCAAGCTTCTGCCATTCAGCCACCGTGCGCCATTTCGAGCGCCCGATCAGCGCGCGGTTGAAGTTCTTGGGCAGCGTCACCTCCCAGCCCCAGGGCCGGTCGGACTTCCAGCCGGCCTTGGCAAGATAATTGGCGGTGGAGGCCAGCGCGTCCTCCTTCGAATTCCAGATGTCGCGCTTGCCATCGCCCGTCCAGTCCACCGCGAAGGAATTGTAGGATGTGGGGATGAACTGCGTGTGCCCCATCGCGGCGGCCCATGAGCCGGTGAAACTGTCGGCCTTGACGATGCCGCTCTTCAGGATCCTGAAGGCGGCGATCATCTGCTCATTGGCGAATTTCTTGCGGCTGCCCGTATAGGCGAGCGTTGCCAGCGAGCGCATGACGCTCATCGAGCCCTTGTCCTTGCCGAAATTCGACTCCATGCCCCAGATGCCGAGGAGGATGTGCCGGTCGACGCCATATTTCTTCTCGATGGCGGCAAGGAGCTTCGCCTCTTCCGACTTTTTCGTCTGCCCCGTCTCGATGCGGATGTCGGTGACGGCCTTGGCGAGATAGGCCGACGTGGTGGAGGTGAATTCCGGCTGGTTGCCGGCAAGTTTCAGGACCGCCGGATCGGGATCGGTAATGCCGGCGAAAGCCTTGTCGAACAATTCGCGCGAGAAGCCAGCGGCCTTGACGCGCGGCCACAGCGTCTTCTCGATGAAAGCCTCGAATTTCGCGTCCGCATGCGCGGGGCTGGCGCAAAGCGGCAACACGACGGCAAGCGCGGCAAGCAGGCGTTTGAACATGGTTTCCCTTCGATTCGGATCACATCGGCGGCGTGAACCTAACAGGGAAGTGTTTCAGCCGCCAAATGCGGCCTCAATCGGGCATTGCGCCGGTTCAGGCAGCGTTGCGCTGGGCGAGCTTCCGTTCCCAGTTCAACGCGGTCTCGACGATGAAGTCGAGATTTTCGTGTTTCGGCTGCCAGCCCAGCACCGCGCGCACCCGGTCCGCCCCGGCGACGATCGCTGCCGGATCGCCCTCGCGGCGGGGGCCGTATTTGACGGGGAGCGCCGCACCGTTGACGCGCTCCACCGCCTTGATGACCTCGAGCACCGAATAGCCCTTGCCATAGCCGCAGTTGAAGATGCCGCTGTCGCCGCCCTTGCGGAGATGTGACAGGGCATCGACATGCGCGGAAATCAGGTCGCTGACATGGATATAGTCGCGGAGGCACGTGCCGTCCGGCGTGTCATAATCGGTGCCGTAGACCTCAAGTTCGCCGCGCTGGCCAAGCGCGGTCTGGCAGGCGACCTTGATCAGATGCGTGGCGCGCGGCGTCGACTGGCCGACGCGCCCTTGAGGATCGCCGCCCGCCACGTTGAAATAGCGGAGTGCGATGTACTGCATGCCATGTGCGAAATGCGCGTCCTTCAGCATCCATTCGGTCATCAGCTTCGATGAGCCATAGGGCGAGATGGGGGCCGGCATCGCATCCTCGAAGACAGGTTGCGTCAGCGGATTGCCGTAGACGGCGGCGGTCGAGGAAAAGATGAAGCGGGGGATTTTGGCCTTGACCGCACAGGCCATCAGCATGCGCGACTTCACCGTGTTGTTGAGATAATAGCCCAGGGGATCGCGCACCGAATCCGGCACCACGATCGAGCCCGCGAAGTGGACGACCGCATCGAAGCGGTGTTCGGCCATGATGCGGTCGAGCAGCGCTTCGTCTCCGATATCGCCTTCGACGAGCTTGGCCTTGGGCGACACCGACCACCAGTAGCCGGTCGAGAGATTGTCGAGCACCACGACATCCTCGCCCATGTCGGTCAGCGCCAGCACCATGTGGCTGCCGATATAGCCAGCGCCACCTGTGACAAGAATGGTCATCATGTTTCTCCCTGGAACTCTATCTTTGGTCAACCGTAACGCTTTTATTGTTATCAACGCCGAAAGCCCGATTAAGATGGCGGCGAACGGCAAGGATTTGGTAAAGAAGAGGTAAATTGATGGTCCAACCGATCAGGACGGCGGTGTTTCCCGTGGCGGGCCTGGGCACGCGCTTTCTTCCCGCCACCAAGGCGATCCCGAAGGAAATGCTCACCGTCGTCGACCGCCCGGTGATCCAGATGGCCGTCGACGAGGCGCGGGAAGCCGGAATCGAGAAATTCGTGTTCGTGACGGGCCGCAACAAGGCGGCGATCGAGGATCATTTCGACCGGCAGTTCGAACTCGAGGCGACGCTGCGCCAGCGCGGAAAGACCGCCGAGCTTGGCCTTCTCGAACAGGACCTGCCCGCCGCCGGCCAGGCGATGTTCACCCGCCAGCAGGAGCCTTTGGGGCTCGGCCATGCCGTGTGGTGCGCGCGCCACCTGGTGGGCAACGAGCCTTTCGCGCTGCTGCTTCCCGACATGGTGATGCACGCCAAGCCCGGCTGCCTGAAGCAGATGATCGATGTATATCAAACCCACGGGGGCGGAAACGTCGTCGCCGTCGAAGAGGTTCCATGGGATCAGGTCAGCCGTTATGGCGTCGTCGGCGCGAAGGACTGGAAGGACAATGCTTTTCGGATCGACGGCATGGTCGAAAAGCCGAAAACGGCCGAGGACGCGCCCTCGAACCTCATCATTTCGGGCCGCTACATCCTGCAGCCGGCGATATTTTCGGAGATCGCGCGCCAGGAACCGGGTGCGGGCGGCGAAATCCAGATCACCGACGCGATGATCCGCCTGATGCGGGAACAGCCTTTCTACGGCGTCCAGTATCGCGGCACGACCTATGACTGCGGCGACAAGATCGGCTACCTCTCGGCCAATGTCGCCCTGGGCCTCGCACGCGAAGACCTGGCGCCAGGCTTCCGCGCCGCGCTGAAACGCATCCTCGCGGAGCATGATCCGCTTTAGGATGAGAACCCATAAACCTGGACGTTTCGCAGGCCGGCGCCATGATTGCAGGACGAACGGTCCACAGATTGGTTTTGCAGCCTGAATTCGTCCTGCAATAGTTCAGGACCATTCTACCCAACTGTGCCATATTCCATACTACTAATGCAGCAAAGGCAGCGAGGGTAAGGATGCCGTTCGGCCAGACGATGCCGGCCCCTGAAATGCTTGAGGTAGGCGACGTTGCGTTTCCCTTCGTCTCGGCAGGAACAGGCGAGCCTGTTCTTTTCGTCAACGGCTCTTGGGCCGACCTTCGGGGCTGGTGCGGCCTTTGGCAGGACGTTGCGGCAGATCATCGCTTCTTGGCCTATACCCACCGGCATTTTGGAACTACACAATGGCCTCAGGACAAGCTGTTCTCCCAAGATGTGCACACGGCCGATCTCGTAGCAATCCTCCGGACGTTGAATGAATCCATCCATCTGGTCGGCTGGTCCTACAGTGGAGCCATGGTGCTGCGTGCGGCCATGGAGGTGCCCCACCTCGTTCGCACGGTGACAGTCTATGAGCCGTCATTGAGTTCGATCCTGCCTGACACGCCACGGAACAAGGCGCTGCTTGAGGATTTTGGCCAGGGCTTTGCAAGTGCTTATGCTGAGGCCAAGGCGGGCAATGGGGCCAGTGCGATGCCGATGGCAGTCGAGTTCGTGCTGGGCATGGAGAAGGGCGGGTTCACGACACTGGACCCGCGGATCCAAGCGATGCTTCTCGAGAATGCCCACACGATGATCCCGGACTTTGACGCCCCTGCACCACGACCACTGACCTGCGTGCAGCTTGGCAAGGTGTCGTGCCCTGTTCTTCTCATCGTCGGCTCGGAAACCCTTCCGCACTATAAGCTGGTGGCGGCAGAGATTTTGGCCTGTCTGCCGGACGCTTCGCTGTCAATAATTCCAGGCGTCGGTCATGGAGGTCCGTGGCAGGCTCAGTCTGAGTTTGTGCGGCGGGTCATCGATTTCGTGGACCTGAACGCCCGGGGCCCGGGCGCCTGATAGGTCTTGAGACTGGAGCCGACGGAGGTTCATCGGCTGGCGACTGTCTCAGCGCCGCAATGTCAGCCCTGTCGAAATGCGGTGCTCGACGTAGCTTTGCGCGGAATTGGCGGCGTCGAGCCAGGTCATGTCATAGGCCGCCGTCCACGACAGCACGGGATTGAGTTTCCACGACAGGCCGAGGTTGAGGTCATAGGTCTTGTCGGCCGCGCCGTCGAAATCCTCGATCTCGACCGAGGCCCCGGCTGAAAGGTCGATATTGTCGCGCAGCGCATGGGTGATGTCGACGCTCGCCGTCCAGTCCCGCGTGGCCGAAACATTGGCCGAGGTGGTTTCCCCGAGCGAGGTTCCCGCCGTCATGACGACGCTTGTCAGGTCCGTCGGGCTCCAGGTGAGGTTGCCGACAAGGCCCAGCGAATTGACGGCATCGAGCCGCGCGTCCTTATAGTTGCGGTGGAGATAGGTCAGGCCGAGATCGCCCGACCACAGGGGCCCGGCGGCGATCTCGACGCCCGCCGTGAGGCCGAAGCCATGCGAGTCGCGGCGGAGGCCGTTGCGGTCGAACTCCCGGGTGTGGAAGCGCGGCGTGTATTCGGCCTCGACATAGGGCCTCAAGGCCTGCGGCTGATTGTAGGTGGTGCGGATCGAGACCGAGGGCTCGATGTAATTCTGGTCCTCGTTGCTGATGCTGCCGCCGCCCTGGAGTTTCAGGTCTTCGAAGAATGCGGCGGTGGTTCCGGTCCTGATCGCCGCCGTCATCGGGCCGAAATCATGGGCGAGTGCGGCCGAGCTGCTCAGCCGGTGCTCGGTCGCGTCGTCGCCGCCGGACTGGTCGAGCACGTAGCGCGAGTCGAGCGTTGCCGTGGTGTGGCGGCGAACGTCGAGGCGGAGCCGCTGGAAGACATTGAGGTTCCGCGTGTCGTAATCGTCTGTACCCTCATAGGACACGAGATTGCCGTCGAGCTCCGCCGTCAGCGAATGGCGGACCCAGTTGCTTTCGAGGCGGTAGCCGGGACGCAGCAGCAGGCCCGAGGCGCTTTCAGGCTGCGTCTTGCTCTGGTTCACATTGCTGGAATGGACGACGCCAACGGTGATCGATGGGTAGAACCTGATGCCGGTGTTGCCGATGCCGGTTGGGGCGTAAGGGTCGGCCGGCCTGATCCTGCGGCGCGGCGGCGGCGGTTCCTCCGGCACGATGGCGCCGGTCGACGGGATCAGGGGGTCTTGCGGCTTGATTTCGAGGACCGTCTCCGAGAGTTCCGTCCGGACGGGCGGCGGCGGCACGGCGGCGGCTTCCTCCTCGAGGCTGCCGCGCAGGGGCGGGGCCGACTGCGCCAGCCCAAGCCCCGCCGTTCCCGACAGGAAACAGGTTGCAAGAACTGCCACAATGCTGGCCCGGCGCATCATCGGAAAAGCGTTACTCCACACGGGAGCCGACGCTATCGGCTTATGGTTAATGACGAATTGACGCAATGTGCCAAGCCGCTTTGCTTCGCGGCCGAAACTGCATAAAACAGCGCCATGACAAATCGCACCCAACTCAATCCCGTTCCGCTCGGCGCAAGCTGGCGCGCCTCCGCCAAACGCGCGCTGATGACCGAAACCGAAGGCATGCAGCAGCTGATTGCGGCGATCGACGGCGCGTTGGGAGACGCCCTCGCCCAGGCGGTCGACCGCATCCGCAGCGCCAGGGGCCGCGTGGTGCTGACCGGCATGGGAAAGAGCGGCCACATTGCCCGCAAGATCACCGCGACCCTGGCTTCGACCGGAACGCCGGCGAGCTTCGTCCACCCGGCCGAGGCAAGCCACGGCGACCTCGGCATGATCACGCCGGACGATGTGATCATCATGATCTCGAATTCGGGCGAATCGCCGGAGCTTCGCGACATTCTCACCTATTCGCGCCGCTTCGCCGTGCCGCTCATCGCCATCACCTCGGTGCCTGCCAGCACGCTCGGCAAGGAAGCCGATATCGTGCTGCCGCTGCCGCGCGCCAAGGAGGCTTGCCCCAATGGCCTGGCGCCGACGACCTCGACGCTTCTGCAGCTGGCATTGGGCGATGCGCTGGCGATAGCACTTCTCGAGGACAAGGGCTTCAGCGCCCATGACTTCCGCAAGTTCCACCCCGGCGGCAAGCTTGGCGCGCAGCTGAAGCATGTGCGCGACATCATGCATCCGCGCGGCGAACTGGCGCTGGGCAATGAATCGACCCTGATGTCGGAAGCCCTGATCCTGATGACCGAGCGGAGCTACGGCTGCCTGGGCGTTGTCGATGACGATGGCCGCCTCGCCGGCATCGTCACCGATGGCGACCTTCGCCGCCACATGACGCCCGATCTCCTCAATCTCACGGTGGGCCACGTGATGACGCGCTCGCCCAAGACGATCGATCCCGATGCGCTGACCTCCGAGGCGCTCGAACAGATCAACGCGCTGAAGATCACCAGCCTCTTCGTGATCGACGAAGACAAGCGCCCGCTGGGCCTCGTCCACATCCACGACCTGCTGCGGATCGGCCTGATCTGAGAATCAGAGCGGCGCCACGATGAGCCGCATGTCGTCGATGGCGGTGACCTTGATGCGGGCGCCCGATGGCAGGTCGGGCCCTTCGATTTCCCACATCGTATCCTCAATCGACAGCCGGCCGCGCCCGTCCCTGATCGGCTCCTTCAGCGTGTAGCTCTTGCCGACGTAATTGTACTGCCGCTTGTTGAGGTGCGGATTGTCTTCTGGTTCGTTGGCGGGGCCCCTGTAGAAGCGGCGGCCGCCATAGACGCTGACAGCAGCCACCACCGCGAAGATCATGAGCTCGGCCTGCCACGGGAGATCAAACGCGATATCGACGAGCCCCGTGACCGCGGCCGCGAAGGCGAGCCAGATGAAGAAGATGCCAGGTGCGAGAAGTTCGAGAAACAGGAGCAGACCCGCGGCCACCCACCACAGCCAGTCGCCGAGAAGAGGAAAGAACTCCGCCATAGTGATCCTCCCCTTCTAGCTGCGCGGCGGAACAGTCGGCACGCTGGCGCCGCGCCGTGCGTTGGACGTCGGCGCCTGGCCGCCGAAAGCCTCTTTCGCAATCTCGGCAATGCCGCCGATCGAGCCGATCACCGAGGCGGCTTCAAGCGGCAGCATGAGGATCTTCTGGTTGGGCGATGTGGCGATCGCTTCCAGCGCCTTGATGTAGTTGTTGGCGACGAAATAGTTGATTGCCTGAACGTCGCCCGCCGCAATCGCGTTCGACACCATTTCGGTGGCCTTTGCTTCGGCCTCGGCAAAGCGCTCGCGGGCTTCGGCATCGCGGAAGGCGGCTTCCTTGCGGCCTTCGGCCTCCAGCACCACGGCCTGCTTCTCGCCCTCGGCCTTCAGGATGGCGGCGGCGCGCAGGCCTTCGGCTTCGAGGATCGCGGCACGCTTTTCGCGCTCGGCCTTCATCTGCCGCGCCATCGAATCGACGAGGTCGCGCGGCGGCGCGATATCCTTGATCTCGATGCGGTTCATCTTGACGCCCCACGGCTGGGTTGCCTGATCGACGACGCCCATGAGGCGCTGGTTGATGTCGTCGCGTTGCGAGAGAAGATTGTCGAGGTCCATCGAGCCCATCACCGTTCGGATGTTGGTCATCACCAGATTCACGATGGCGTTGTTCAGGTCGCGCACTTCATAGGTGGCACGCGGCGCATCGACGATCTGGAAGAAGGCGATGCCGTCGACCTTCACCATGGCGTTGTCGCGGGTGATGACTTCCTGCGAGGGAATGTCGAGCACCTGCTCCATCATGTTCTGCTTGGCGCCGATCTTGTCGATGAAGGGAATGATAAGCCCCAGGCCCGGCTCCAGCGTGCGCACGTATTTGCCGAAACGCTCGACGGTGTAGTTATAGCCCTGCGGCACCATGCGGATGGCGCGCAGCAGGTAGAAGATCACCACCGCCACGACGACCAGTACGAAAACGCTCAGACCTTCAAACATCGCTGTCCCTCCGTTGCGCCGCTGTCACGGCGGGGAGAGATTGCTGCGGCGCGGCGGCAACATCAAGGCCGATCAGGCCCAGCCCCGGATTTCGTTGCGGACGATCTTTTCCAGCATGGCGATCGAGGCTTCGCTGTCGTTGAGGCAGGGAACGGCGGAGAAATTTTCGCCGCCCTTCTCCATAAACGTCTCGCGAAGGCCGATCGCCACTTCCTCCAGTGTTTCGACGCAATCCGACGCAAAGCCCGGCATCATCATGACGAGGTTTTTGACGCCCTTTTCAGGGAGCCCCTCCACCGTCTGCTGGGCATAGGGCTGCAGCCATTCCGCCTTGCCGAAGCGCGACTGGAACACGACCTGCAGCTTGTCGCGCGGCATGTTCAACCGTTCCGCCAGCAATCGTGCCGTCTTCATGCAGTGGCAATGATAGGGATCGCCCGCCATGAGATAGGCCTTCGGCAGGCCATGGAACGAGGCGAGCACGAGATCGGGCGTCCAGGGCAGAGACTTGAGATGGGCCTCCAGCGAGACGGCCAGCGCCTCGATATGGGCCGGATTGTCGAAATACGGCGGCACGGTGCGGATGGCGGGTTGCCAGCGCATGGCCTTCAGCGCGTCATAGGCCTTGTCGAGGGCGGTGGCCGTGGTGGTGGCGCTGTATTGCGGATAGAGCGGAAACAGCAGGATGCGGTCGCAGCCTTGGTCCTTCAGCGCCTGGATGCGATCGGCCGTCGGCGGCAGGCCATAGCGCATGCCCCAGTCGACGATGACATCGGGAAGATCGGCCAGCCGTGCCCCGAGCTTTTCGGCCTGCGCACGGGTGATGGTCTTGAGCGGCGATTCATTCCGCTCGCGGTTCCAGATCTGCTCATAGGCGTGGCCGCTCTTCTTCGGCCTTGTGGAAAGAATGATGCCGTTGAGCACCACCCACCACAGCGCCGGATTCACCTCGATCACCCGCCGGTCCGACAGGAATTCCTTCAGGTAGCGTCGCATCGGCCAGTAGGACGTGGCCTCGGGCGTGCCGAGGTTGATCAGCAGCACGCCGACCTTGCCGATCTTGAAGGGGGGATGCCCCGGGGGAAGAACATTCATGGGGTTCGACAGATCCTCATTGCCTGATGGCCGCGCACGCGCCTGACTAGCCTGCCGTTAACGGCTTGAAAATGCGAAAAGATCATAATGGCGCGTTATTTGTCACAGGATCGGCTGTCAGCGCGTGAAAAAACCAGCGGCGAGCGAGCGGGCCTGGGAGCAGGCCGGGATTGCCGCGGCCGCCCTGCTGGGCGCCGTTTGGGCCGCCTTTCCGATCGTCCTGTCCGCCCCGCCCGCGCCTGAACACCGGTTTCTGATCGTCGCCCTGCTGTTTGCGGCCAAGGGCATCGGCGCCCTGGCGCTGGCCGCCAGCCGGCCATCGGCAGGCATCTTTACCGCCATGCTGACGGGCGTCGCCGCCGTGACTGCGGCAGGCGCCGCAACGCCGATGGGCTATGGTCTCGCGGTCTTTGCGCTTGGCTATGGCTGGGCGATCCTCGCGGTATCGCGCCTTGCCCGGCAGATGGTGCTGGACATGAAGGCGGCGCGGCGCGACGTGACTGAGCGCGATGGCCTCATCGGCAGGACGGCGCAGTTCATCGAGGAGGTGACGCACGAGATCCGCACGCCCCTCAATACCATGCTGGGCTTTGCCGAAGTCCTCAACTCCGCGGCGGCGCGCGACCTGACCGAAAGCGACAGCCGCACCTATCACGCGCTGCTGCTCGACAGCAACCGCAGGCTTTCGGGCTTCGTGGCCGATGTCTGCGACATGGTCCGCCTCGACCGCGACAGGCTCCACCTTGCCGAACACGAAGTGGACGCCGCCGAACTGGTCGAGATTGCCATCAAATCCTGTAGCGCCGCCGCCGATGACGCGGACATCACCATCCTCGCCACGGTGTTCGACGGTATTGAACTGCGCTGCGATGCCTTGCGGATCAGCCGCGCCATCGTCACGCTGGTGACGCGCGCGGTGGAAGCGAGCCCGCGTGGGGGCGTGGTGCGCCTGTGCTTTGCCAGGGCCGCGGATGGCGGGCTGGTCATCGCGATCACCGACGCGGGCCCGGCCCTTGCACCGTCCGAACGCGACGGGATCTTCGAGCCTGCAATCTCCGAGCGCGGCATGGCCGGACTGGCACTGCCCATTGCAAGGCACTATGCCTTGCTTCATGGTGGCGGCCTGGAATTCGAAAGCGCGCAAGGCACCGGCACCACGGCCCGCCTCATTCTTCCCGCCGGGCGGGTAGGCTGGGCGGCGGGCGAAACATCAGCGGCCGCCCGCGCCGCCTGAGACGAGAACCCGTCTGAAGGACCATAGACCGAGCATGGCTGCTTCATCCGCCGTTCCGCCCTTCATGGGTGCCAAGAGAGCCGACACGCCCCAGGGCTTTGCCGCCGCGATCTTTGGAGCACCCCACGGCACGCCTTATCCGGAGATCGACAACCGCATCCATCAGAGTGCGCCCGATGCTTTCCGGCGGGCGCTGGAGGAGGATTCCTCCTGGCTCGATCACTGGGACTTCGACCTCGGCGCGACGCTGCTGGGGCATGGTCTGCCGATCTGCGACCTCGGCAACCTCAAGACCAGATCGAAGGACGGCGAAGGCAACCGCAAGCTCATCGAGGACATGACGCGGAGCATTCTCGACGCTGGCGCGGTGCCCATCATGTTCGGCGGCGATGATTCGGTGCCGATTCCCTTCATCGCCGCCTACGAGAACCAGCCGGCGATCGTCATCCTGCAGATCGATGCCCATATCGACTGGCG
>JALHQC010000002.1 GCA_022842165.1 bacterium | reverse complement strand
AACTCGGCTGCATGAAGTTGGAATCGCTAGTAATCGCTAATCAGCAGGTAGCGGTGAATACGTTCCCGGGCCTTGTACACACCGCCCGTCACACCATGGGAGTTGGTCATACCTGAAGATGGTGTTCTAACCCGCAAGGGAGGAAGCCAGCCACGGTGTGGTCAGCGACTGGGGTGAAGTCGTAACAAGGTAGCCGTAGGGGAACCTGCGGCTGGATCACCTCCTTTCTAAGGATGAACCTTCAGGGCTTCGGCCCTATCGGATCGTCATTGGATCATAGGACCGATAAGTCACGGTCCATATTGCGGAACACCGCCGTCTACGTTTCTCTTTCTCTCAGGTCGCATAATGGAGCGGTTGGCTTTCGGGCCTGTAGCTCAGTTGGTTAGAGCGCGCGCTTGATAAGCGTGAGGTCGGAGGTTCAAGTCCTCCTAGGCCCACCATGATTGGACATTGCCTGAAGGCGAGTCTGAGCGGTGGGAATTCTAGCTGGGGACATAGCTCAGTTGGGAGAGCGGTAGCTTTGCAAGCTTCAGGTCGTCGGTTCGATCCCGTCTGTCTCCACCATCCCCGTAAAGCCCATCCATTATGAACAAACCAGGATTTGCCTGGCCGGCCTGACAAACAGTTTCGCACGCTGACAAGCGTTGCGCATATGCTGATTGACATCGTGAATGAAGGGATTTGTTTGTGTGCCTGCGTCGAGCAGGACGCGAGGTTTGACCGCCTCGTGACAGACAGATCGAAGCACAATCAATACAAGACTTATAACGAGTCTTTCCAAAGACCATCGATGGTCATCCGTCCAATCTGCCGAGGTTGGAGCAATGGACATCAGCCCCGAAAGTGCGATGAGCGGTTTCGGGACCAAGCTGATGGTTCTAACGTGATGAACATTGATAATGAGAGTGATCAAGCGACTTAAGAGCATTTGGTGGATGCCTTGGCACTGAGAGGCGATGAAGGACGTGGTACGCTGCGAAAAGTTACGGGGAGCTGCGAACAAGCTTTGATCCGTAAATATCCGAATGGGGAAACCCCTGGCTTCGGCCAGACTGGCACATGAATACATAGTGTGTCGGAGCAAACCGGGAGAACTGAAACATCTAAGTACCCCGAGGAAAGGACATCAACAGAGACTCCGCTAGTAGTGGCGAGCGAACGCGGATTAGGCCAATGCCTTGCATGTAAGAACTGGAACAGGATGGAAAGCCTGGCAACAATGGGTGATAGCCCCGTACAGGTAGAAAGCATGTGAGGATTCGAGTAGGGCGGGACACGTGAAATCCTGTCTGAACATGGGAGGACCACCTTCCAAGCCTAAGTACTCCTCAGTGACCGATAGTGAACTAGTACCGTGAGGGAAAGGTGAAAAGCACCCCGACGAGGGGAGTGAAAGAGCACCTGAAACCGAATGCTTACAAACAGTAGGAGGGCGCAAGCCTGACTACGTACCTTTTGTATTATGGGTCAGCGACTTATGATTGACGTGCGAGCTTAAGCCGATAGGCGGAGGCGAAGCGAAAGCGAGTCTGAACAGGGCGCCTTAGTACGTTGATATAGACCCGAAACCAGTCGATCTAGCCATGAGCAGGCTGAAGGTGCAGTAACATGCACTGGAGGGCCGAACAGGTAACCGTGGAAAAGGTTTCTGATGACTTGTGGTTAGGGGTGAAAGGCTAATCAAGGCTGGAGATAGCTGGTTTTCCGCGAAAGATATTTAGGTATCGCGTCGCATGAATACTCCGGAGGGTAGAGCACTGGATGGGCTAGGGGGTCGTATAGATCTACCAAACCCAACCAAACTCCGAATATCCGGAAGTACTGTGCGGCAGTCACACGGTGGGTGCTAACGTCCATCGTGAAGAGGGAAACAACCCTGACCTACAGCTAAGGTCCCCAAATTATGGCTAAGTTAGGAAGGATGTGAAGATCCCAAAACAACCAGGAGGTTGGCTTAGAAGCAGCCATCCTTTAAAGAAAGCGTAACAGCTCACTGGTCTAAATAAGGGTTTTTGCGCCGAAAATGTATCGGGAATGAAGCCATATACCGAAGCTTAGGGTGCAGTCCGCAAGGGCTGCGCGGTAGCGGAACGTTCCGTAAGCCTGTGAAGGTCGACCCGTGAGGGCGGCTGGAGGTATCGGAAGTGCGAATGCTGACATGAGTAACGATAAACAGTGTGAGAGACACTGTCGCCGAAAGCCCAAGGGTTCCTGCTTAAAGTTAATCTGAGCAGGGTGAGCCGGGTCCTAAGGTGAGGCCGAGAGGCGTAGCCGATGGCAATCAGGTTAATATTCCTGAGCTAGTGGTGGGTGACGAATGCAAGAAGTAGTCCGAGATTATTGGATTTCGAGGGCTGCGCATGCGTTCCAGGAAATAGCCCCCACATCAACCCGTACCCGAAACCGACACAGGTGGGCAGGTAGAGTATACCAAGGCGCTTGAGAGAACTATGCTGAAGGAACTCGGCAAATTGCCCTCGTAACTTCGGGATAAGAGGGCCCCGCTTGTGGGCAACCATGGGCGGGGGGCACATACTAGGGGGTAGCGACTGTTTAGCAAAAACACAGGGCTCTGCGAAGTCTAAAGACGACGTATAGGGTCTGACGCCTGCCCAGTGCCGGAAGGTTAAGAGGAGAGGTGCAAGCTTTGAATCGAAGCCCCGGTAAACGGCGGCCGTAACTATAACGGTCCTAAGGTAGCGAAATTCCTTGTCGGGTAAGTTCCGACCTGCACGAATGGCGTAACGACTTCCCCACTGTCTCCAGCATAGACTCAGTGAAATTGAATTCCCCGTGAAGATGCGGGGTAATTGCGGTCAGACGGAAAGACCCCGTGCACCTTTACTATAGCTTTACACTGGCATTCGTGCTGGCATGTGTAGCATAGCTGGTAGGCTTTGAAGCTTGGGCGCTAGCTCAGGTGGAGCCGAAATGTGAAATACCAGCCTTGGCGACATGGATGTCTAACCGCGACCCCTGAATCGGGGCCCGGGACAGTGTATGGTGGGTAGTTTGACTGGGGCGGTCGCCTCCCAAAGAGTAACGGAGGCGTGCGAAGGTAGGCTCAGAGCGGTCGGAAATCGCTCGTCGAGTGCAATGGCATAAGCCTGCCTGACTGCGAGACTGACAAGTCGAGCAGAGTCGAAAGACGGCCATAGTGATCCGGTGGTCCCACGTGAGGAGGGCCATCGCTCAACGGATAAAAGGTACGCCGGGGATAACAGGCTGATGATTCCCAAGAGTCCATATCGACGGAATCGTTTGGCACCTCGATGTCGGCTCATCACATCCTGGGGCTGGAGAAGGTCCCAAGGGTTCGGCTGTTCGCCGATTAAAGTGGTACGTGAGCTGGGTTCAAAACGTCGTGAGACAGTTTGGTCCCTATCTGCCGTGATTGTAGGAAATTTGAGAGGATTTGTCCTTAGTACGAGAGGACCGGGATGAACACACCTCCGGTGGACCTGTTGTGACGCCAGTCGCAGTGCAGGGTAGCTATGTGTGGACGGGATAACCGCTGAAGGCATCTAAGCGGGAAACCCACCTCGAAACAAGATTTCCCTTGAGAACCGAGGAAGACGACCTCGTTGATAGGCCAGGTGTGGAAGCGCAGCAATGTGCGTAGCTTACTGGTACTAATCGTTCGAACGGCTTGATTGCTCTCATTATCGATGTTCATCGATGATGGGCTTTGAAAGACTTGCGTGTCTTGTAATGTGCTTCGATAATCCCTCTGTTCTTCGCCGGCCTGGTGGCTTTGGCGGGGTGTCCATACCCGATCCCATCTCGAACTCGGCCGTAAATCGCCCCAGCGCCAATGGTACTACGTCTTAAGGCGTGGAAGAGTAGGTCGTTGCCAGGCCTGCGAAGAACAGAGTGCTCCAATCGTCATCACCGGACTTGTTCCGGTGATCTGGAGGCCTTCATTCACCGATCTCACAAAACCCGCCGCTCCAGAAATGGACGGCGGGTTTTGCGTTTTTGGACATTGTCAATGCAGGATCTGGTGTTTGGCTTCCCCTGATGAATTGGTATCTTGCAGGATCATGGCGGAAAGTTTCGGCAATCTGACTTCGAAATTCTGCTCGGTAAGCTTCCAGTGCTCACCGGGAAAAATCGTTTCCGTTGAGTCCTTCTTTATAGCGGCCAGAAGTTGCTCGCATCCCGATCTCTGTGAAAGAATCTCGGCCGCTACCTTGTCGAAATCGGCAAACACCAGTTCTCTATGGCCCGCGGCATGTATTGCTTCGGCAATGTTATCCGCATGTTCGACCGCTCGCAGACAAGTCTCCTTCCCGGAAGAAATGATCCAGTTCTGAAAGCCGTCATGAGCTTCCTGCTGGAAACCAGGAAAGATGAGATTTGCCGCAGCCCAGTTGTCCCAGCTTCGTAAGAGCCGTTTTATCTGCCCGACCTTCACAGCAAAACCGGCAACGCCAGCGTCGTCAACGTTGCTCAACAGCGACCAGAGTTCGTTGTAGTAGCCCGGGTTTGAAACGGTCAAGGCGTTACAGCGGTTAATGATGTACCAGAAGGCCACGTCATCAATACACGGCGGCGAAGGCAATTTCTGTTCGGACTGCTTGGCTTTTGCTCCGGTCCTTCGCGCTGCCGCCAACTTGCCAAAGATGCGCATGACTTCCGATCTCGCTGACAACACTGAGTCTGCTGCAGAACGCAGGAAGACTATTTCCCATATCTGGCAAATGCAATCATTGCCTTCCATAGCTCGGAATAGTTGCTATGTGCCGTTGTAAAACCGCCTTAGAACATATTTCTTGACTTTTCTCCCAGTATTGGAATACATTCCTTGTCAGTTCAACCGGAAGGAGGAGACATTGTCGACAGCGTCTCGCAATGACCGGATGAACAGGCAGCGCCTGCGGGGTGAGGTAAAGATCGCACCCCCATCCCCCGGGAGCTTCGGTCAGGACCCTTGGGTACTACGGTCCAAGCGCCTTCAATGGCTAGGGATGGCTCTACACTCCATCGCGAAGAATCTGGCCCCGGCAAAAATCGCTGCGCTTCCTGTTGTGGCTTCGGCCCATCGCACCACCATTTCCCCGACGGCCGCAAGGGCTGGAGCCGGAACGGAGGCCTCTCCTCCCTTCCTCACCCATCGCTGCCGCGATGGCCCGCCCTGAACGGCGGTCGATCTCGGCGGCAAGCCCCGCGCCTCCGCCCGCGCTATGCTTGACTGTTTTTGTATTCGAAATGCCGTGGCTTCAACGCGGCGGGCCCCGCGCGTGAATGGTTAATCACGTTCGCCATGTTCTGCCGCTGGGGCTGCCGGTGGCATCGTTCTTGCTGCGCGGATGTCCTTCCTGGAGGACGCCATGAGCTACACGATCTCACCCGCGCAGACTGTCGGCGAAGCGGCGGGAACGGTCACCTTCACCGTGTCCCGTGCCGATGCCTCGGTGGCCGAGACGCTGTTGTTCAGCACGTCGCCCGTCCTTGGCGCCAGCAACAACGGCGACTACGCGGGAATCCTCGATCTGCCGCTCGGCTTCGCCGTGGGCGAATCCAGCAAGACGGTCACCGTCAGGATCATCGACGATGCGCAGGCCGAAGCCACCGAGTCCTTCCGGGTCATCCTGCAGCGGTCGCAGGCCGATCCCTATGATGTCTTCCTCGCCTCCTCGCAATTCACCATCATCGACGATGACCAGCCGAAAGTCTTCAAGCCGTTCGCGCTGCCGGCCTATCCCGTCGCCGGCATCATCGGAATCGCCCAGGGAAACCGCGACAATGACGACAGTCATGCCCCCGGCACCGCGCGCCAGTGGGCCTATGACTTCCTGGCGCCGCTTGGTTCGGAGGTCCGTGCCGTGGCCAGCGGCGTGGTCGTCGCCGTCCGCCAGGACATTACCGGCGCGGTCCGCGGCTACGGCAATCTCGTCACCATCCGCACCGATGATGGTTTCTACGTCACCTACGCGCATTTATTGGCCAACGCGGTGACGGTCGCGGTCGGCGCCCGCGTCACGCAAGGCGATGTCATCGCGCTGTCGGGCGACTCGGGCACCTTCGACGGCACAGCACTTCACCCCCACACTCACATCCAGTTCGGCACCGCAGTCTCCAGCCTGAATGCGGTCTTCTCCGATCCCGCGACCGCGACGCTCATCGCCGATGGCGCGGCGGACCAGGCGGCGCCAGCCTTCTTCCCGAAGCTCGTCATCGATTTCGCGAACCGTGCCGATCCGGGATTGTCCACCGATACAGACTACTATGGGACAGCAGGCATCGACGATTTCCGGGGCAACGGCTGGGCCAACCGGGTCATGGGCCTCGGCGGCAACGACGTCATGCAGGGCAACGGCGGCAGGGATACGCTCGATGGCGGCGCCGGGCGCGATACCGCCGTCTACAGCGAGAAAACGTCAGGCATCAGCGTCACGCTCAACGGCGCGTCATCCGTCATCGTCTTCGTCAATGGCATCGATGAAGACACGATCCTGAACATCGAGAACGTGACGGGGGGCTCGGGCGCGGATCAGATCGCCGGCGATTCCCTGAACAATGTGTTTTATGGCGGCCTGGGGAACGACACGCTCTCGGGCGCGGGCGGCAACGACAATCTTTTCGGCGAAGCCGGAAGCGATGCCTTGAGCGGAGGTGCCGGCAATGATTTCCTGCACGGCGGCACAGGCCAGGACCGGCTGACCGGCGGTGCCGGCTATGATGCACTGACCGGCGGAACCGATGCTGATACTTTCATCTACACAGCGGCCGCCGAATTCGGCGACACGATCAACGACTTCAGGTCGAAGCTCGACATGCTGCAATTCGCGGCTGGCGCCTTTGGATTTGCGGCCGCCGGCGTTCTGGCCGCCGATGCCTTCGAATCGCAGGCCGGACACAATGCGGCCTCCGCCACGGTGCGTTTCATCTTCGACACCTCCGACACCACGCTCTGGTACGATGCCGATGGCTCGGGCTCCGGCGCGGCAGTCCTTGTCGCCGACCTGCAGGCCGGAGCGGCGCTGCTGTCGTCGGATATCCGCATCGTCTGAGGTCAGATCCGCCGCCCCGCGATCAGCGAGATCAGCTCGAACATCATCACCATCGCCACCTGCGCGGTGATCTGGTTGGGGCTGTCCTTGGTCGGCATCAGGCAGACGACGTCGCCGCCGATGATGTCGAGGCCCTTCAACCCTTGCAGCAACCGCGTTGCCTCGCGGATCGAGAATCCGCCGAAGCCTGGCTCGAGGTTCGATACACCCGGCGCCACCGATGGATCGAGGCAGTCGAGATCAAACGTGATGTAGGCCGGCATGTCGCCCACCCGCTCGCGGATGATCTTCAGCGTCTCGGCAACGCCCAGGTCCTCGAACTCCGCCATGGTGATGACGCGATAGCCGAGTTCACGGCTCGAACCACCGACCCCGCCCTTGTGGATTGACCCCGAAGGATGCCCGCGCATGCCGATCTGCACGCTGCGCGCAGGATCGACTGCATCTTCCTTCGCCGTATAAGCTGCCCAATGCGCCGCTGAACGCTTGGCCCCCAGCCAGTGGGGCATGTTGTCGTAGGAATCGGTATGGGCGTCGAAGTGGATGAGCGCGCAAGGCTTGCCACCTGACAGCTTGCGGCCAGGACCCGCGATCGCCTTGATGATCGGCCCGGTGATCGAATGATCGCCGCCGATCGACACCGGCCGTGTGCCGGCACGATCAAGCCGCTCATAAAACGCCTCGATGTCCTTGACGCAGGCCTCATTGTTCATGGCTTCCGGCAGCGGCACGTCACCAAGATCGTGAATCTTCGCTGCGTCCCATGGCGAGAAACCGTGAACGCCATGAGCCCGGCGGTAGAAGCCCGAGACATTGCGCACCGCGCGCGGCCCCAGATGCTGGTCGCGTTCGGTTGAGCCATTGCCCGAACTGTGCGGCACGCCGACGAGCGCGATCTCGGCCGCCGCCGGGTCCTCGTTCCACGGGCAGCGGAAGAAAGTGGGAATGCCCCACCAATACCAGTTGCGGGAACTTTTCTTGTCCTCTTCTAGATCGTCCGTCATGTCATTTTCCCGTTCTGCTGAGGATGACAATCAGCACCAGCGCCACGAGCATGGCAAGCGCGACGAGGCCGAAGGCCAGGCCGGTTCCGAAGCCTGCGGCCACCGTGCCGAAAACCACCGGCGCCGTCGAGCGCGGCACCGCCGTCAGCAGCGATACGAAGGCCAGCCCGCCCGCCCGGTTCGCCGGCACGAACGCCGCCGCCATCGCGAAGACGCAGGGGATCAGCAACGCCGTGCCGAGGCCCACGGCCGCAAAGGCCGCAACGCTTGGCCCGAAACTCTCCGTCAGCCCAAGCGCCGCAAAGCCCGCCGCCGCCACGATGACCGAGCCGATCATCAGCGGCATGTCGCCGATGTGGGAGCGCAGCAGATCGCCCGGAAAGCGCAGCGCCGCATTGCACAACCCATAGAAGGCAGCACCCAGCCCGGCGATCGCCGCCAGCGACGGCGCCAGCTCGTCGAGAAGCTTCGCGGACCACAGCAATGCCGCCGTCTCGGCGGCGATGATGATTCCCGCCGCAAGCCCCAGCAGCACCAGCGGCATCTTGTTGGGGAGCGCGAAGATGCGGGCGTTCTGGCCCTTGGCCAGCGGGCGCGGCTGGACGGCGGCCCGCACCATCACCCAGGCGATCGCCAGGCTCGCCATCACCACAAGCCCCGTTGCCCATGTGCCGATCGATGTCGAGATGAAGCTCGAGGCAATCGCCATCACGGCGACGCCGACCGAAACCGCGCCATGAAACGCGGTGAACACCGGCCGCCGCATGTCATGTTCAAGCGCCGAGGCTTCGGCATTCATGAACACATCGGTCAGGCCGAAGGCAAATCCCATCGGAATGATCGCGAGGTAGAACCAGGTCGGCGATTGTGACGTGAGATAGGCGAAGACCAGAACGCCGAAGACCGGGATGACGGCAAGCAGCACCGCCCGGCTGGACGCAAACCGCGCGATCTGCCCGCCGAGCGACATGGCGGTCACCGTCATGACCGTCGAGATCGTCAGGCCGAGCCCCACGGTCTCGCTGTCGATGGCGGCATTGCGCATGATCGTGGGCATCGAGCCGGCCAATGCGCCGATCGCTCCGCCGAAGGCTGCGAAAACCGCCATTATTGTAGCCCGGGGTGAAACGGAGAAAGGGGGAATAGGCATGCGCCGCAACACTAGGGCCGCACCTTCGCGAGTGCAATTCGCCTTAGGCGCTCGCGCCCCACATGGCGCCGATGCGTTTGGCAAATGCCTTGGGCTTCAGGCGGAACAGCGGCTTCCAGGCCTTGTCCGCCGTGGCGATCAGCGCCTTGCGGCGCTTGGCCAGATGGGCGGCGGCCTCGCCCTTCACGCGCTGCCCCTGGGCGGCGGCAAGCTGTTCCAGTTCATCGATATCGTTCAAGTCGCCCAGCGTCTCGCGCAGGCTTTCCAGCTCGGCCAGCCGCTCGTCCGGCTTGCGCTGAAAGCCATCCCGAAGCAGCTCGATGTGGTGAAAGTGGTGGATCACATGCTTCCGCGCCTCGTGCAGCGCTTCGACATCCTGGCTTTCGACAGCCGAGGCCAGAAGTTTCCGCGCTTTTCGGTAGGTGCGGAGGAAAGCATCTGCAACCAGCGCCTTGCCGTCGCGCGGTACCTTCCATCCCGACGCCAGTTTGGCGAGCGCTGCGGCCGCCTCGCGCGCCGCCGCAAGCTGCGCCGGGGTGGAGGCTTGCGCGGCATGGCCGTCGCGATGGCGCTCCATGAGCTCCACGAGTTTCCGTCCCCCGGCGGAGCGCCCCGCATGCTTTCCCGCCGCGATCACCAGGGCCTCGGCCCGCCGCTGCCCTGCCAGGAGGTCCGCTGCCGTCTTCAAGTCCGCGTTGGCTTTCGCAAAGGCGTCCTCGCCGATCGCCTCACGCAGCAGGCGAATGAGGCTACGAAGGCGCTTGATGCGCCGCCTCGCCCCATGCACGCTGCCGGCCGCGGTCGCCTGGGAAAGATCTGCCGAGAGCCCCTTGAGCAGCTTCCGCGCCGCCGCCTTGAGGGCCGCCGGCGTCGGTTCCGAACCTGCTGAAACAGCCAATTCCATCAATTTCTGCAATCCTTGCCTGTGCAAGGTGCAGACTCCCGCTGTCACAATCAATCTTTTCGCGGAATTGTCGAAACAACGTCACGATTCGAGGATTTAGGGGTTCACAAACCGGACCGGGGTTGCTACATGACCTCTCGCGTTAGTGACGCGGGATGGAGCAGCCCGGTAGCTCGTCAGGCTCATAACCTGAAGGTCGTCAGTTCAAATCTGGCTCCCGCAACCAAAATAAAGCCCGCTATCTCAATGAGATAGTGGGCTTTCCTTTTTGTGGCGTGCATGCAGAAGTGAGCCCTGGGTTACACCTGGGTTGCAACTGAAAGAGATTTTGCGGGATATCGCAGGCAGCGCCTCTGACAAGGCATCACGCACTATGGCGTTTTGCAATAGCGGATGGCAGGACGTTTAGGCATAGTCCCTACCGCCGTTGCACTTACACCCCGAACCTCCGACCGCAGTCGTCGCGGGGAGGGCAGTACGCCCAGACCAATTGCCAAAGTCTCGTTTGGCTTTTCTCACATTGATTCCAATTTTGGTTTGCGTCAGCGCAAGCTTGATTCACTCTTCAACATGTTTCCGACAGAGATTGGGACAAGCGATGAAACTTACTGCGGCACGGAAAGTCGCCACCGAGTTTAACGGAGCGGCTTGCAGTTGTTGGCTGCGCCGGATCAAGGAAGGCAAAGATGGCAGCGCACCGGATTTATCTGCAGAGGATTCATGGACGGGCAGGCGCGGTTTGGCATATATGAAATTAGGGTCTTTGGCGGAATTCCGCAGCAATACACCGCATCAAGCGTCGATTTCTGGGACCCATTGATTTGGATTCTAGAAAATTCTGCGTTTGGATTTCCGGTCATGACTAAACGAGTCTTGAGCTTGCCATGAGGTAATTGTCACAAGATCAAGAATTTAAGGAGACTGCGTAAATGCGGGCGGCGCCTCCCGGCATCGTCTCATCCTGGCTCTTCGGGCGACGGACCGGAGACAGCGTCACCGTCTCGGCCCCCTTCGGCGAGTTCGGTGCGCAGGAGGGCTCGCGCGAAATGGTCGTCATCGGAGGCGGCGTTGGCATAGCGCCACTGCGCGCCATCATCTTCGGTCAGATCGAAGGCGCCGGAACTACACGAAAGATGAGTTTCTGGTATGGCGCGCGGAGCCTCGTCGACCTGTTCTATCGCGAGGAGTTTGATGCGCTCCAGCAACGATACTTCAACTTCTCATGGACCCCGGCGCTTTCGGATCCTGCCCCGGACGACAATTGGCAGGGAGCCACCGGATTCATTCACGATGTGGTGCTGGAAAAGTATCTCAAGCACCACCCCAGGCCGGATGATTGCGAATTCTACCTTTGCGGCCCTCCCCTGATGATCAAGGCCGTCCTCGCTATGCTGGATGATCTCGGTGTTGATCCCAAAGACATCCACAATGATGATTTTGGAGGATAAGACATGACCCTGAGCCGCCGCATGTTGCTCGCCGCCGGTCTCGCTCACTTCATGGCGCCGGTTTCCCGCGCCGAAGCAGGAGCCGTCCAAGTGATGTCGGGAACAGCATTCGGATCGACGTGGCGTGCGGTTCTCTCACCTCGCGCGGATTCCACGGCGGCGCAAATCTTGATCCAGTCCACAATCCGGCAAGTCGACTCCACCATGTCGCCATTCGACAGAACCTCCGAGATCGGCCGCTTCAATGATAGCGACAGCGCGGATTGGATTGGGGTCTCTCCCGGAACGGCAACGGTCGTCTCCGAGGCGCTGGACATTGCCCGCAAGACGAATGGTGCCTTTGACCCCACCGTTGGCGGTCTCGTCGGACGCTATGGATTCGGGCCAATCAGAAAGTGTGCAGGAGAGAATTTTCTGGGTATTGCCGCAAAGGGTGCAGGTCTGAGGAAATCATCGGGCGACCTCACCCTGGATCTTTGTGGCATCGCGAAGGGCTATGCGGTCGATCTGGTTTCAGCCGAACTCCTGGGCCATGGATTTCCGGATCACTTCATTGAAGCTGGAGGCGAAGTCCGTGGCAAGGGTGTGCACCCCTCGGGCAGAGCCTGGCGTGCCGGGATCGAACGGCCAGCGCCAGGCAATCTGTCGCTTCACTGCGCGGTCGAGGTCGGCAATCTGGCGCTCGCCACCTCAGGAGATCTGGTCAACAGCTATGTGGCGGGCGGGCGCCGTTATGGCCACATCATCAACCCGTCGCGCGGCCTCCCTGCCGATACGGGCCTGGCCTCGGTGTCCGTGATGGCAGGAAGTGCCATGGAGGCGGATGCGATGGCGACCGCACTGTTTGCCCTGGGATCTGAGGCTGGACCCGGCTGCGCTGAGGCTCTGAAACTGCATGCGCTGTTCCTCGTCCGGGACGGTTCCGGCTTCAGGGAGATGATGACTGGCAACTTCGCAGCTTTCGTCCTGCGCTAGGAGATGACGATGGAAGTGTTTCTCTTGGTGCTCGCCGTCTTTATCGCTTCGATGACCGGGTTGGCGGCCGGGACCATGGCACGGCGGGCGCCGTTGAAGGGTTCATGCGGCGGACTCGCCTGCAATTGCAGGGGAGAATGCCGCAATGATAAGCGAGCTGAAGGGATGGATCACAAATGAACCAGCGTCCGCGAATTCGCGACTTCATGGCCACTCAAGTTGTAACACTTGCGCCAGACCTGGAGACACTGCACGCCATGGAATTGCTTCTTCAAAAGAAGTTTTCCGGCGCCCCGGTGGTAGATGAAAATGGTAAGCTGGTTGGAGCGCTGTCCAAGAAGGATTGCCTGATGGCTGCTCTCAATGCCAGTTATCATCAGCAATGGGGTGGCGTCGTAGCCGACTACATGTCCACTTCGGTGGAGACACTGGATGCCAATCTCGATCTGGTCGCCGCCGCCGAACGGTTTCTTGGCAGTCATTACCGGCGATTTCCGGTCATGGAGAATGGCAGGATGACTGGTCAGATCAGCCGTGCTGATCTGCTTCGGGCACTTGCCGAGCAGTGGCGGTAGCATGAACTCAAAGAACACAATTCCCGCAAGGCCGGAGATAGGTGCGGCACCGCTCGCAAACCATTGGCACGAGTTACAGGCTGACGACGTGTTTGCGGCGCTGAAGTCATCGGCAGCCGGCCTGAGCAGCGAAGAGGCGGCGGCCAAGCTGAAAGTTCACGGACCCAACCGCCTGCCCGAACCGGCGCGGCGCAGCGCTCTCATGCGGTTCCTGTCGCACTTTCACAATATCCTGATCTACGTTCTGCTGGGATCGGCCGCTGTAACCGCATTTCTGAATCATGTGACCGACACGTTGGTCATTCTCGCGGTCGTCGTTGCCAACGCCGTGATTGGCTTCATCCAGGAAGGCAAAGCCGAACGCGCGATGGAGTCCATCCATCGCATGCTGGAACCACATGCCTCGGTATTCCGCGATGGTGAACGCCGCACGATTGACGGCAGCGATCTGGTACCCGGCGATGTCGTTCTGCTTGAGGCCGGTGAAAAGGTTCCAGCGGATCTTCGACTGTTCAAGGCACGTGGACTGGGAATCCAGGAAGCGATCCTGACGGGCGAGTCCGTGCCGGTCAACAAGCACACGCGCCCCGTCGCCGGAGCCGCAACGCTGGGAGACAGATCGTGCATGGCTTACAGCGGAACGCTCGTCACCGCCGGACATGGCCATGGCATCGTAGTCGCGACCGGCGCCGAATCCGAGATCGGCCGCATCAGCGGCCTGTTGTCGGGCGTCGAAGTGCTGACAACGCCGCTGGTCAGGCAAATGAATGACTTTGCCTGGTGGCTGAGCATCCTGATCCTGCTGGTCGCCGGAGTGCTTCTGCTGTTCGGGTATTTCGTCGCTCACCATGATTTCTCCGACATGTTCATGGCCGTCGTGGGCCTGTCGGTGGCGGCAATTCCTGAAGGCCTGCCGGCGGTGCTGACCATCACGCTGGCCGTTGGTGTGCAAGCCATGGCTCGCCGCAACGCTATCGTCAGGCGGCTGCCGGCCATCGAATCGATCGGTTCGGTCTCGGTCATCTGCACCGACAAGACGGGTACGCTGACCCGCAATGAAATGATGGTGGCTTCGGTCGCGACCCGCCAACACGTGTTTTCGGTTGAAGGCGAAGGTTACGCGCCAGCCGGTGCGATAACGCTGGAGGGGGCGCCTGTAAATCCCGCCACACACGCGGGCCTTGCCGAATTATCCCGCATTGCGCTGCTCTGCAATGATGCGGCGCTCCACATGCGGGACGGCAATTGGGAGGCCGAAGGTGATCCGATGGAAGCCGCCCTGCTGGCGTTCGCGGGCAAGGCGGGCGAGACGGTGGACAAGGTTCAGTCAACCTGGACGCGGACCGACCACATACCCTTCGATGCGAGGCATCGGTTCATGGCGACGCTCCATCATGACCGCCAAGGTGCCGCTTTCGTTTCCGTGAAGGGCGCGCCGGAACGCATCTTTGCGATGTGCGGCAGCGAGCGCGACGGGCGTGGCGGAACGGCCCCGCTGGACAAGGCGCATTGGCACGAAATGGCCAACGGTATTGCCGCACGAGGCCAGCGCGTCCTGGCTTTCGCGAGTGGGCCGGTAAAACCGGGGCAAACGGCCCTTGAATTTGCTGACGTCGAGCATTCGCTCACTCTTATCGGACTGGCCGGCCTCATTGATCCGCCACGGCCTGAGGCCATTGCCGCCGTCGCCGAATGTCTTGGCGCCGGCATACGCGTGAAGATGATCACCGGCGACCATGCCGGGACGGCGATGGCCATTGGCCGCGACGTCGGGCTCAGAAATGCAGACAAGGTCTTGACCGGATTGGATGTCGATCGCTTGAGCAATGGAGAACTCGCCGCCGCCGTCCTTGACACCGACATCTTCGCGCGCACCAGCCCCGAACACAAGCTAAGGCTGGTCATGGCACTGCAATCTCATGGCCTCTCCGTCGCCATGACCGGGGACGGGGTGAACGATGCGGCGGCGCTCAAACGGGCCGATGCGGGGATTGCCATGGGGCGGAAAGGCAGCGAGGCAGCCAAGGAAGCCTCAGAACTGGTTCTCGCTGACGACAATTTCGCATCGATTGCGGCCGCTGTTCGCGAAGGCCGGACGGTCTATGACAACATCAAAAAGGTGATCAGCTGGACCTTGCCGACCAATGCGGGCGAGGCCATGGTTATCATTGTGGCACTGCTGTTCGGTCTGTCGTTGCCGATTACCCCGATTCAGATCCTGTGGGTGAATCTGATCACGGCTGTCACACTTGGCATTGCCCTTGCCTTTGAACCTACTGAAGAAAACACCATGCGCCGGCCGCCGCGTAGAAGAAACGAGCCGCTCATTTCCGGAGAGCTAGCCTGGCATATCGTCTTGGTGTCGGCGCTGTTTCTCGCCGGTGTGTTCGGAATCTACGCTTACGCCATTGACCGGGGCTATTCCCTCGAAATGGCCAGGACAATGGCCCTCAATGCCCTGGTGGTTCTGGAGATTTTCCACTTGTTCTTCATACGCAACATCTACGGGACTTCGTTGACGTGGAAAGCTGTGCGCGGCACACGCGTCGTGTGGGCCACCGTCATCGCGATCACCGGCGCGCAATTCGCGATTACCTATCTGCCTCCGTTTCAATCCGTATTCGCAACCGTCTCGGTACCGTTGTTTGACGGTCTTCTGATCTTCGCCGTGGGTGTGGTGTTCTTTGCCATCATCGAGATAGAAAAGCAGGCGCGGCTGCTGCTCTTGAAGCGGGTGGAAACCTGACCACAATCCGCCTATCCGAACAAGATCTAGTCGCGAAGAGAGCCGTGCCGGATGCAAAACTTGGGACATTGAGAGCAACAGGCTACCCGCATCAGCGTTTCGTCTCGGTTATGGTCCGGTTTTCTCTTCCCGATTGCGCGGCATCTTGCGTGCCGCTTTGCTCAGTACATGGGCACTGACGGGAGCCGTGATGAACAGGAATACGGAGATGACAAGCTCCCGGAGGCTCAAACTCCCCGCCGTTACGCTCGAGTGAACAAGCGATGCCATGACGATTGATCCGACGCCGAGCGTCGTGGACTTGGTCGGCCCATGCAGGCGCGTCATGAAATCCGGCAACCGGACAAGGCCGATGGAGCCGATCAGCACAAAGGCCGCGCCAAAAAGCGTGAGGATCGAAACTGCGGCTTCTGCGAACATGTTGCCGCCTCACTCGATGATGTCGCCGCCCAGCAAGAACTTGCAGAGTGCGACCGTTGCGACGAATCCCGTGGCGGCGATCAGCAGCGCTGCCTCGAAATAGAAGGTGCTCGCGCGGGCAATGCCGAGCAGCATGATGAGCGCAATCGTGTTGATGGCGAGCGTGTCAAGGGCAAGAATCCGGTCGGGTACGGCGGGCCCGCGCAGCAGCCGCCACAGGTTGAGCCCCATGGCGAGCGCGATCAGGCCGTAGGAAATCGAGATGGCGATGTTCAGCATTGAAAGATGTCCTTCAGCGGGGCTTCGTAACTTGACTTGATCGTGGCGATGAGCGCCGCCTTGTCAGCCACGTCGAGAGCATGAACAAGAATATGTCTGCGTTCAAAGTCGATATCGATCGATACCGTTCCGGGTGTCAACGATATGATGCTGCCGAGGATGGCGGCAACCAGCGGATCTTCGATGTCGATCGGCATTTCCACAAGGGCAGGCCGCAGACGGGCTGTTGGTCCAAGAACAAGACGCGCCACCTGCAGATTGGCAATGATAATGTCGCCGATCACCCGCAAGAAGAGCCGAAGGGCAGCCCCCGGTTTCTTCAGACGCGGGCGATCGGGCCAGAACCTCTGTGTCAGCAGCGGAATGGCGATGCCCAGAACCACACCCAGGATGGCTTGTCCTGCGCCAAAGGTTCCCGTCAGCGCAAGCCACAATCCGAAGATGGCCAGGCTCAGGAAGGGTTGCGGAACGAGGCGCATCATGGCCGGCGCTCGCGTTGAATGGCGGCAGGATCACCGATGACAGCCGAGATATAGGGTGCGCGGCCATGCAATTGCTCGGCGGTCGCCCGGGCGTATTGCGACAGCGGCGCCGCCGCCAGCATGAGAAGCGGGCTCGCCGCGGTGAGCAGCAGCAATGCGGTTGTGCGCATCGAGCCGGCCTGGATAACGACCCCGGCCGAAACAGCCGGTGCCTGCCGCTCCGGCTCCCAGAAGTAGACGCTTGCAGTGCGGGCCAGCACGAGCGCCGAAATGAAGCCGGTGACAAGCAGAAAGGCCCAGAACACCGGTGCGAGGCCGGCGTTGGACAGCGACTGCATCAGCATGAGCTTGCCGAGGAAGCCCGACAGCGGCGGCGCTCCCGCCACTGCCACGGCAAGCACCAGGTAGCTGCCTCCGGTGAGCAAAATGTCTCTTGGCTGCGGTCCGCGTTCGGCGAGATCCTGCAAAGCGCCGCGCTGCGAAGCGATACGGCCGGCAAGCAGGAACAAGCCGCCGGTCACCAGCGTGGTATGCGGCAGATAGTAGAGCGCAGCGGCCGTGGCATTTGCATTTCCGGCGGTAAACGCCACAAGCAGCGTACCTGTTGAAACCAGGATGAGGTTGGCAGTGATGATGGACAGCCGCTGTGCCGCAAGCAGTCCCATCGTTCCGAGCGCCATGGTCAGTAGGGCCAAAGCCGTCAGCCATAACCCGAGCAGGTTCGCGGCAAACGGCGCTGCATCGAATGCGATGGTTGAGACGCGCAGGATGGCGTACAAGCCCACTTTTGTCATGATGGCGAACAACGCAGCGATGGGCGCACTTGCTGCACCATAGACCTGCGGCAGCCAGAGCGAAACCGGAAGCAATGCGGCCTTGAGCGCAAAGACGACGAGAAGCAGCGAAGCCGCAGTCCGCACCAGCGCCTGGTCCGCTGGCGGCACCTGCACAAGCACCAGCGCCATGTCGGCAAGGTTCAGGGTTCCCAGCGTGCCATAGATGAGGCCAAGAGCGATGAGGAACAAGGCTGAGCCGGCGAGATTGAGCACGACATAGGCGAGACCCGCGCGCACCCGCTCGACGCCGCCGCCATGAACGAGAAGGGTATACGAAGCCAGCAGCAGGATTTCGAAGAAGACGAAGAGATTGAAAATGTCCCCGGTCAGAAATGCGCCGTTGAGGCCCACGATCTGAAACTGGAACAGTGCGTGAAAATGCCGGCCCTCGGCATCGGTCCCGGCCATGGCGTAGAGCAGGACCGGAATAGCGAGTGCGCTGGTCAGCGCGAGCATGAGGGCGGAGAGGCGATCAAGCACGAGAACGATCCCGTAGGGAGGGGGCCAGTTGCCCAAGCGGTAGACCAGCACTTCACCGCTGTCCGCGAGCCCAAGGCAGAAAATGACCGCCGCCGCCAGTAGGAGCACAGCACCAAACGAAACAATCCGTGACCACAGCATCGGCCACGAATGCGAAACCAGCAGGAGGATCGCAGCCGCCAGCGGAATGAGGATTGGTATGATCGGCCAGTGGTTCATGCTTCCTCGCGCCCATCCACATGGTCGGTCTTGCTTTCGCCTTTGGTGCGCAACGCCAGCGCAACGAGATAAGCCGTCATGCCGAAGCCAATGACGATGGCTGTCAGCACCAGGGCTTGCGGCAAGGGATCTGCGATGCCATTTGCGCCACCGATGGCAAGCGGCGGGCTTTCAGCGTTCAGGCGGCCGGCGAAAAAGATCAGTGCATTGACTGCATAAGAGAGCAACGTCAGTCCGAGCACGACGGAGAAGCTTGTCGGCCGCAGCATCAGATAGAGACCGGCAGCGACTAGAACTCCTATGCCGGCTGAGACGACCAGTTCCATCAACTTTTCCTCTCTGTTGGCCCGGACTGCATCGGGGACAGTTCGCGGCGGCTCAGGCCGCCCAGCTCGATGAGCGCTAGCAGCACGCACGCGACAACCACCAGATAGACACCGAGGTCGAATGCCATGGCCGATGCGATCTCGAATTTTTCGATGAATGGCGGTTCGATGTAGCTGAAGGTGCTGGACAGGAACGGAGCCCCGAACAGCCAACTCGCAAGGCCTGTTCCAGTGGCGATAAAGAGACCGGCGCCCAGGATCCTGACGCAGTCGAACTTGAACCTGCTCATGGCGAAATCGATGCCGCCCGCGACGTATTGCAGCGTCATGGCAACCGCCGTGATGAGACCTGCAACAAAACCGCCGCCCGGCAGATTGTGCCCGCGCAGGAAGATATAGACGGAAACCGCAAGGGCCAGCGGCAGTAGCGGCCGCATGAGCATTGCCAGCATCACCGGATGACGGTCCGCCTCGCTCGTCGCAGCTCCCGCATATGGTTCAAGCCTCAGCCCTTGCAGTACGGCATGGAGGCCAAGCGCCGCCATCGCAAGCACGGCGATTTCGCCGAGAGTATCGAACCCCCGGAAGTCAACCAGGATCACATTGACGACATTGGTGCCGCCACCTTGCGGCAGGGAGTTGGCAATATGATAGCCGGAGATCGTTTCGAAAGGCCGTGTCAGCATCGCGTATGTCAGGCTTGCAGCGCCTGCTCCCCCCAGCAGGGCGAGAATGGCGTTCCGCGATTTGCGCGCTGCCGACAATTCGGCTGGCGCCTCGCCCGGCAGGAACCTGAGAACGAGAAGCAGGAGCACGATTGTCACGACTTCCACCGAAAGCTGGGTGAGAGCGAGATCGGGAGCACCGAAGCGGACGAAGGTCAGCGAGACGATGAGGCCGACGACGCTCATGAAGATGATCGCTGTCAATCTCTGCCGATGATAGGCTACCGTTCCGGCAGCTCCGACGACCAGCGCCGCAAGTCCCATCGCGCCCCAGGGATCGACAGGCATCGCGGCAAGTGAGCCCTTGAGCGAAGCGGGTGCAGCGCTCTGCCAGGCCCAGAAGCCGAAGCCGAGCGCAAAGACGAAAAACAGCGTCAGGTGCAGTTGCAGCGAGCGCCTGTCCACCAGCGCGAGAAGCCGCGCCGAGCCGCGCGCCATGGCAGCATAAATCCGCTCGAAGGCAACCGGGCTGGACAGGTTGGGAAGGTACCTGTCGTGCAGGTCGAAGAGCCGCTGGCGCTGGATGTAATACAGCATGCCCCCGGCGATCGCGGCAAAGCTCATGACGAGAGGCAGGTTGAACCCGTGCCAGACAGCGAGCTTGAAGTCCGGCAATTCACCCTGAAGGGTTGCCGCCGCTGCCACGTTGAGGATGGCTCCCAGCGAGACCTGCGGCATGATCCCGACCAGCAGGACAATGCCGACCAGCACCTCGACGGGAAACCGCATCCAGCGCGGCGGTTCGTGCGGGGTGCGCGGGAGATCGACGGGTTCGCCATTGAAGAACACGTCATGCACGAAACGTATCGAGTAAGCGACCGAAAGCACACCGGCGGCCGTTGCAAAGGCCGGCAGCAGGAGCGGAGCGAAGCCCTGAAAGGCTCGATTTTCCACTGCTTCGACGAAAAACATCTCCTTCGACAGGAAGCCGTTGAGAAGCGGCACGCCAGCCATCGATCCGGCGGCGAGAATCCCGAGCACCGCCGTGCGCGGCATGTACTTGAACATGCCGTTGATGCGCCGCATGTCGCGCGTTCCGCATTCGTGATCGATGATCCCGGCAGCCATGAAGAGCGACGCCTTGAAGATCGCATGATTGATGATGTGAAACACGGCCGCCACGGCGCTCATTGGCGTATTGAGGCCGAAGAGCAGGGTGATGAGGCCCAGGTGGCTGATGGTGGAGTAGGCCAGCAAACCTTTGAAGTCATGCTTCAGGAGCGCGACGTAGGCGCCGTAGACAAAGGTGACGGCACCCGTTGTTCCGACAACGGCGAACCACAGATCCGTGCCGGCGAGCGCCGGATAAAGCCGCGCCAGCAGGAACACACCGGCTTTCACCATGGTTGCCGAATGAAGATAGGCGCTGACCGGCGTTGGCGCCGCCATGGCGATCGGCAGCCAGAAATGCAAAGGGAACTGAGCCGATTTCGCAAATGCGCCCGCAAGCACGAGCAGAAGTATGACCGGATAGAGCGGATCGCTCCTGATGCGGTCGCCCTGCGCCAGAATGTCCGAGAGATCGAAACTGCCGGCCACCTGCCCGAGCAGGAGAATGCCGGCCAACAGGACAAGACCGCCACCACCGGTGACCGCCAGCGCCATGCGCGCGGCGATGCGGGCATCATGCGCCTCATGCTTGTAGGCAATGAGCAGGAACGACGTGAGGCTGGTGATCTCCCAGAACACCAGAAGCAGCAGGATGTTTTCCGACAGCACGATCCCCAGCATGCTCGCCGCAAATGCGAGCAAGAGCGCGTAGAAGCGGCCGAGCCTGTCCTCTTCCGGCAGATAGTAGGCGGCATAGAGGACGATGAGCAGTCCGATGCCCAGGATCAGGGCAGCAAACAGGAAACCGAGCCCGTCGAGTCTCAGCGCCAGGTCCAAGCCCCATTCCGGCAACCAGACCTGCCGGGCAATCAGCACGGTTCCTGCGAAGGTCGATCGCGCAAGCATCAGCAGAACCGCGAGGGCCGCCGCCATGGCGCCAGCTGCTGTCCAGGCCGCAGCGCGACGGGAATGTGTGGACGCAATGACCACAAGCGGAATCCCGAGGACAGGGAATAGCAGGATGAGGGTCAGCAGCATTTGAGCCATTGGCTTGTGACAGTGCCGGTAAGGTATCGGCTGCGCGCGGCGATATGGGTCAGGATGTTCACGACAGGCTCTCGTCTCTCAGTCACTTGACCTCATGTCAACGCCAGGCGGGTGGCAGTCGTTCAAAGAAACAAGTGGTCTATCAAACATGATTCAGCGCAATGATTGGAGCGCGAAAAGCACGGGCAGCTTAATGCACTATGCCGGGAAGTGCAAAAGCCCCGGTTTGCCCAGGAATCGTCCAGCCAGGCACCCAGCAGGCAGCCCGCCAACAGATTTGCAATGATTTGCCAGTGTTGCGACAGTCCTGACCAAGGCACGATCGCCGGCCGGAATGGCACTGCAATCGTGACGACGAGGCTCATCGCCCTGTTCAGAATAATGGCCCGCACGGCCATGGTCTTTGTGTGGAGCAATCTCACCAGGGGCGAACCGCATTTCACCCTGAGCAAAGTGGCGCTCAATGATGCCATCAAGATCGTGGCCTTTGCACCGATTGTCGCTCTGCTGCTTGGCTTGTTCTCCATCATTGTGCCTTGGGACACGCTTTTGCTCTCGGTCGTGCTCAACATTGTCGTGCCCGTGATTTTCGCACAAGCCACCCGCCGCATGGCTCTCGCATCCGGCAGTCAAGACAATCTGCAGCAGCTGCTTAACTCCATCCAGCCACTATCGCTACTTGCACTCCTGGCAACACTGGTGCTGCTCTTCGCCTTTCAAGGCAAACAGATTCTGGTCCAGTCTCTGGTCATAGGCTTGCTGGCCATCCCCATCCTCATTTAAGTCTACTTCAATGTCGGCTTTGCCAGCCTGCTGAACCGCTGGTCAGGCGAGCAACATTGCGTCGCCGGGCCATCGGCCCTGATCGGCGCCAGCAACTTCTTCGAACTGGCCGTAGCCGCCGCCATCAGTCTGGCCTGCTGCCGGTTCCGTGGACACCGAGTTAAGGTGTTTAATGGAACTGGAGGAATTCAATGCAGAGACGGAAGTTCAGCCGCGAGTTCAAACTTGAGGCGGTCAATCTGGTCAGGGAGCGGGGCGCCACGGTCGCCCAGGCAGCCCGGGATCTGGACGTGCACGAGAACGTGCTGCGCAAATGGGTTCGTGAGCTGGGCAAGGACCCGAAGCACGCGTTTCCCGGCCATGGGCAGATGAAGCCCGAGCAGATGGAGATTGACCGGCTGCGCAAGGAGGTTGCCAAGCTGAAGGCGGAACGGGACATCCTAAAAAAGGCCGCCGCCTTCTTCGCGAAGGAAGTGACATGAGGTTCGCTTTCGTCGCGAAGCACCGCTCGGTCTGGCCGCTCCTCGGGAAAATGGTCCACTGGACCATTTTCTGATCCTCCTCGCCATGGCTCTGCGAAGCGCTGGACGTGTCACGGTCAGGCTTCCATGCCTGGCTTACTCGTTCTCCGTCCCGGAGGGCTCGTGAGAATGAAGCCTTGCTGGAAGTCGTCCGCGGGAGCTTCCTCGGCAGCGACAGAACCTATGGCGCACGACGTGTGTGGCGTGATGTGATGGCGGAGGGCATCGATTGCGGTTTGCACCGCATCGAGCGCCTCATGAAGTTGAATGCCCTGAAGGCACGGCCTAGCAGGCGATGTCTGCCGCCGGATACAGGCGACAGGATCACATCTGCTGTTGCACCCAACGTGCTGGGCCGGCACTTCCATGCCCCAGCCCCGAAACGCAAGTGGATTGCCGACGTCACCTGCGTCTGGACTAACGAAGGCTGGCTCTATGTTGCAGCTGTCATTGATCTGTTCTCACGACGAGTGGTCGGATGGTCGATGAGTGCGTCGATGACGGCACAGCTGGTCACGGACGCGCTGCTCATGGCGATCTGGAGGCGCGGCAAGCCGAATGCCCTGCTGCATCATTCCGACCAGGGAAGCCAATACACCAGCTAGCAGTTCCGGCTGCTGCTGCAGGACAATGGCGTATCTTGCTCCATGAGCCAATCCGGCAATGTCTGGGACAATGCAGCGATGGAGAGCTTCTTCTCCTCGCTGAAGACCGAACGCACGGCGCGCAAAATGTATCGCTCACGAGCCGAAGCCAAGGCCGACGTGTTCGACTACATCGAGCGCTTCTACAATCCCCGGCGCCGGCACTCGACGCTCGGGTATCTCAGCCCCATTGAGTTCGAGAGGAAGGCTGGGTTAGCTTAAGTGCCTGTCCACGGAACCGGCAGCAGGCCACTCCCAAGGATCGGACTGCCACCGAGTTCCGCACCGTCTCCTGGACCTCGGTCGGGTTCTTGTCGATGGCAAGGTCCGAGATGATCTGCTTGGCCTTGAGCCAAGCCGCCTCTGCCGTCACCGCCCCATGCGATCCGATCGTAAACCGGCGCATCACACACCGGTGCCGCATCATGACGAAGTAGGTCTTGCGGCCCGAGGGTCTCACCCTCACGCCAAACCCCTTCAGGTCTTCGTCATAGCGTTCGACATCGCGATCTTGCGCCTCGAGGGCTCCAACGCTACGCTTGGATATCCTGATCATGGGACACAACGCTCCAGAATGTTTGGATATAGCGAGCTTGGCTCCACATCCCGTTCTGGGTTACATATGGGTTACAGTTGGCCGGGTAAAGTGGGTTATCAGCGGGAAACCGCCAGCACAGGGAAACCCGAAAAACATGATACAAGACAGTATCCAATGTGAAATCCAAGACAACGCAGTAAGTCTTCAGAACGCCCTTTGATGCGCTCATAACCTGAAGGTCGTCAGTTCAAGTCTGGCTCCCGCAACCAAAAATGGCCCGCGCTCTTTTCGAGAGGACGGGCCTTTCCCTTCTGTGGTCATCCTGCCTTCAGCGATTGAGCGACGTCATCGAAGAAGCCTGATAGCGATCGCCTGAGGCAGCGCCCCTGGGGAAGGCGGCGGCGAGGCGGCGGAGATCGCTGACCGTCAGCGCCACATCGGCGGCGGCCGCGTTCTCCTCGAGATATTTGCGGCGCTTGGTGCCGGGGATCGGCACGATGTCCTCGCCCTGTGCCAGCACCCAGGCAAGTGCCAACTGTCCGGTGGTGATGCCCTTCTCAACGGCCAGCGCCTCAACCTCGCTCAGCAGTGAAAGATTGCGGTCGAAATTCTCGCCCTGGAAGCGCGGCGTGTTGCGGCGATAGTCACCTTCGGCAATGCTTTCCTGCGTCTTGAAGCGCCCGGTGAGGAAGCCGCGGCCCAGCGGGCTATAGGGCACGAAGCCGATGCCAAGCCTGCGCACCGTGGGAAGGATCTCGTCCTCGACATCGCGCGTCCACAGCGAATACTCCGTCTGTAACGCGGTGATCGGATGAACGGCATGGGCGCGCTCGATGGTCTTGCCGGAAGCCTCGGAGAGACCGAGATGACGCACCTTGCCCGCCTTCACGAGGTCGGCCATGGCGCCCACCGTCTCCTCGATCGGCGTATTGGCGTCGACGCGATGCTGGTAATAGAGATCGATCGTCTCGATGCCCAGCCGCCGGAGGCTTTCGTCGCAGCACTGCTTCACATAGTCCGGCTTGCCGTTCACGCCGAGGAAGGCGCCATCGGGGCCGCGCATGTTGCCGAACTTGGTGGCGATCAAGAACTGCTCGCGCTTGCCCTTGACGGCCTTGCCGACGAGTTCCTCATTCACCCCCATGCCGTTCGGGCCGACGCCATACATGTCCGCCGTATCGAGGAAATTGATGCCGAGTTCGAGCGCGCGATGAATGGTGGCGATCGATTCGGCATCGTCGCGCCCTGCGTAGAAATCCGACATGCCCATGCAGCCGAGGCCGATGGCCGAAACGGTGAGTGAACCGAGATTGCGCTGATGCATGGCAGGCTCCTGTGAGTGGGAGCAACAAAGATAGGAAGTTCAGGCCAGTATTGCACGAACACTTTGAACCGCACGGTCGAGATCGCGGCGCGAGGCTTCAGGATCGGGCCGGGGCGCGGGCGTGCCGAACCACGCGGCCTGTCTGCCTTCCACCAGCCTGTCGAACAGCAGGCAGCGCTCGGCGCTGATTTCGAAGAATCCACGATCAAGGGCCCACTTGACCGGCGCAAGCCAGAACCAAGGCTTGGCGGCGGCATGGACATGAAGCCACTCGGCAAGCCTCCATTGCAGATTCAATTTTCGGGGCAGGCGATAGATTGAGACGGGTTTTCCTGTCTCCAGCGCATCCGCCACCATCGATACGCTGTCGCTGGTGACGATCAGTTGATCGGCGGCGGCCAGCACCTCGCGATAATTGCTGTGCCCGTCGCCGAACAGATGCAGCCGGTGTGGCGCGATGACGTCTGTTTTCAGTACGGCGATGGCATCAGTGCCGGTGCGGGGGCTGGTCATCACCGCCAGCGTACCGTCGGACTTCTCCGCCTGACGGCTAACATCCCGCGCCAGTTGCGAGGCCGCAGGCCCGTCCAGCACATCGGGAAAGCTCGATCCGCCCACCAGCACGGCAATCAGCGGCCGCCGTCCATCGAAGGCATAGTCCTGCTCCACCCTGGAACCATGATGCGCGGAAAGCGGCATCGAAAGCTCGACGATGTTCGGAGCCGGTCGCAACCGGTACTGCGCCGTGGTGATGACGAGATCGAAGGCATCAGGCATGCCCGCCGGCCTGCCGATGCATACGGTCCTGATCGCACCATTGGATTTTGCCTTCAGCTTCCGCGCCACGATGCTGGGAAGCGCCTCGGCACAGAGCACGACGTCCGGCCATGGCGGGGCGAGAGAGTCCGAATTGCTTTTTAACAGCAGATTGGCGAGCGCTGGCACATCGGGCGGATGAAAGGTCAGGCGCTTGACCTCATGCCGCCAGCCCAGCGCCGTCGTGAGGGCAAGCATCTGGTCGAGGTCGCCCTTGCGCCTCCGCCACAGGATCCAGACCAGTGGATCAGCGGCCATGTTTCTCGGCGGCTGCCTCGCGCAGCACCTGCCTGTAGCTCTCGACGAGGCCGGAGAGGATCGCATCCCAGCTGAATGTCAGCGCGCGCTGGCGTGCCGCGCCGCCCATTCGTTTCCGCAGCGCTTCGTCGCGCGCCAGCGTCTCGATTCGTGCGGCGAGGCCCGCCTCGTCGCGGGCGCTGACGAGAAAGCCTGTGTCGCCGTCGACCACCAGCGAATTGCTGCCGCTCGAAATGGCGTTGACCGCCGGAAGGCCGCTCGCCATCGCCTCCAGCGTCACGTTGCCGAAGGTTTCGCTCTCGCTCGGAAAGAAGAAGATGTCGGACGAGGCATAGGCCCGCGCCAGTTCATCGCCATGCAGAAATCCCACGAACGCGGCATCCGGCAATGCCGCTTTCATCGCCGCCATCTCGGGCCCATCGCCCACGATCACCGGCCGCAGCTTCAGGCCCTTCTGCCGCAGCATGTTCAGCACACGGACGGTAATGCCGGTGTTCTTCTCCTTCACCAGCCGTCCGACGAAGCTGACCGCAACCTCATCGTCCGCGATCCCCAGCATCCGCCGCCACGCCATGTCGCGTTTGTCCGGCGAGAACAATTCGCTGTCGACACCCCGCGCCCAGACCTCCACTTGCTGGGATTGTCCTTGCGAGCGGATGATGTCCGCCATCGATTGAGACGGCGGATAGACGCGGCGCACCCGGTTGTAGAAATGCCGGAGATACTTCTGCCCGAGCTTCTCGAAGACGCCGAGGCCATAGAAGCGCAGATAGGTATCGTAGCGCGTGTGATAGGAGGCAACGGCGGGAATCCCCCACCGCTCCGCGATCTTCAGCGCGCGATAGCCCACAACGTCTGGCACAGCGATATGGATGAGCGTCGGCCGGAACTCCTTCAGCCGCTGCTGTGCGGCCTTCGGAAAGCCGGTCGCGATACGGTATTCGGAGCGTGTGGGGATCGGGAAAGAAGGCACCGAGACGAGTTCGCCAACCGACTCGAATGCCGGTGCAGGCCCCGTCGGAGCGAAGATGAGCACAGGGATGCCGCGCTTCAGCAGAAACGCCACCAGGCGGTTCAGCGTCAGCGCAACGCCATCCTTGATATAGTTGTAGTTGCCGGTGAACAGCGCCACCCGCAACTCCGGTTCGGATGGCGCATCGGTCTCACCCAATGCAGTCGCTCAGGCCGCCGCCTTGACCGGCTGCAGCGGCGGTACCTGCTTCATCACTTCGAAGCTGTCATGCCGGATGAAATTGTGCTGCATCGCCTCGCGCAGCTGCGCCTCGCTGACGAGACCCTTCTCATAGGCTTCTTTCAACAGGCCGAAGAAGAAATACTCCTGGTTCCGGTCCGGATGCCGGGCGTAGCGGCCGAGCAGTGCATGATCGCCGAACAGCTTCCGCCGCATGCGCATGATCCAGCCGATGACCGGCACGAACTCGGTCGGCGTATAGTCGACCTTGAGGCCCGTCTTCCACGGCTGCGTGCGCCGGCGCGTGTTGTGGATCATCTTGGTCTTGGGCGAGAGCTTGTCGAAATCGTTCCACTCGTCCTCGAAGGTGCCGATGGTGTTGCGGTCCTCCATCAGCAGTGAAATCCAGCTGTGGTAATCGCGCTTGCCCTCGAAAAGCTCGTTGAAGCCCTGCTCGACATTCCAGTGCTTCAGCTTGGCGCAATCGAGCAGCATGACGGAGGACGCGAAGGCCCCGTTCTTGAATTTGGAACCACGGCACATGATGGCTTTGCCTTCCATGTCGCGGGTCAGAAGCTCCCACACGTCCTGCACGGCGAACACGTCAGGATCGACGACGAGCGCGCGGCCCTGATAGCCCATCAGCTGCGGCGGCAGGAAGCGCGTCAGTGTGAAGGACTGCAGGTCGTTCTCGAGCCAGGTGCGCTCCACGCCATGGCGCATGTAGGTCTGGCCATGGCGCTGCTTGAAGAACGGATAGTCCTCCTGCTGCATCACCGTCACGTCGAACTTGTCGGCATGCGCCGAATTGCGCTTCATGGAATAGGCCGAGACGATCGCGCCGATCGACTGCTTCGAATTGGTCTGGATAAAGATGTGAGGCCGGACTGCCTCGGTCTGTTGGTTCGGTGCCATGGGAATCCCCGAAACTGTTGCGAATGTGGCGTCCCTGTATCATGTACTAGCGCCACGTTCAAACGCCGCCCTCGCGTGGCGCCTTGTCACAAGGTTCAAGTTATTGCAGTTGAAAGATAATCCGCCATCAGAGACACGCCCGCCAAGGCTGTGGATATTGGCCAGCAGGCATTCGGGCGACAATACGCAGTTGATGGCGCTGGCTGGCGCACTGGGCTGGCCCTGCGAAGTGAAGCGCTTGTCCTACCGGAAATACGAGGAAGCGCTGCGGCTCACCGGCCTGCCGACGCTGGCGGGCGTCGATCTTGGGCAGTCGAGCGCCATTGCGCCGCCCTGGCCCGATCTGATCATCGCTGCGGGCCGCTCGACCGAGGCTGTCGGCTTCTGGATCAGGCGGCATGGAAACCAGAATGTCCGCCTGGTCTTCGTCGGAACGCCCTGGGCCGATCCCGGGAACTTCGACCTGGTGATCACGACGCCGCAATATGGCCTGCCGAAGGCGCCGAACATTCTCCACAACGCGCTGCCCCTGCATGACGTGACGTCCGAAAAACTTGGCCGCGAAGCCGCCCGTTGGGAGGGCCGCCTCGCCCATCTGCCCAGGCCGCGGATCGCCGTCCTGGTGGGTGGCAGCAGCGGCCCCTACCTGTTCCGCCCCGAGGCTGCGGCGCGGCTGGGCCGCGCCGCCAGCCAGATCGCCGCGGGCAAGGGTGCTGCCCTTCTGGTGACGACGAGCGCCCGGACGCCGGTGCCGGCAGCCGATGCGCTCAAGGCCGCCATCACCGTTCCCTCGTTCTTCTACCGCTGGGAAAAAGGCGCTGCCGACAATCCCTTTCATGCCTTCCTCGGCATGGCGGACCAGATCATTGTGACGGGTGATTCGATCTCGATGCTGTCGGAGGCGAGTGCCGCCGGAAAGCCCGTCTGTCTGTTCGATATTGAAGAAGGCGCACAATCGATGCGGGCCGAGGAGGCACAGGGACCAGATGCGAAGATCCACTGGCTGGGCCGCAGCCTCGAGACCACCGCCTTCCGGCTGCTGATGCGCCATGCGCCGACGCGCTGGTCGCGCGATCTCCGCACCGTGCACCGCCATCTGGTGGAGCAGGGGCTGGCAAGCTGGCTGGGCGACAGTCCCCGTCCGGCCGCAGCGCGCAGCGGCTCGGAACTGGCCGCGTCCGCCGCTCGCATCCGCCAGCTTTTTGGCCTATGAGCAGCGCGCTGTTCTGACTGAGATTTCCTGATTCATGCCCGAGCATTCAAATCCCGCCGCAAGCCGCAGCCTGGGCGACCGCCTCACAAGTTTGCGCGGCGCCGCCTGGAAGGCGTTGCTGATTTTTGCAGAGCAGCTTGCCTATGATGTCGCGGGCCTGCCCATGGCGCTGCGCCACATGGGGCGGCTGGATGCCGGTCTTCCGCCTGCGGAATATCTCCACCGCTTCCATGCCCGGAGCTATTGGAAACTGCCCTTCGGCCCTCTCAAGGGCATCGTGGCCGCGGTCCTCTGGCCAGTCGCACTGCTCGTCGCAATCATCGTCTTCACCAGGCGAAATGGGCGGGCCATTGCGGCCCGTTCCGGCGTCAACATCGCTGCGCAGGTCCGGGCGCAAGCCGTGATGGCCGCGCGCCATTCGATTGCGCCCTTCTGGTTCTACATGTTCGAGCTCTATCTCGGCGAACGTCAAAAGCAGGCGAGGCTATACCTCACCGCGCATGAAACGATCGGACCGGCCTATTCCCTGCTGCAGCCGCCGGATGGTGCCGACCATATGGACGACAAGATCTGGTTCGCCGAACATTGCCACGAGCAGGGCGTGCGCGCGGTGCCGGTCTTCATGCATTTTTCAGGGGGGCAATCGCAGCCGCTGAAAGGTGGCTCATCGACACTTCCCGATTGCGATCTCTTCGTGAAGCCGCGCTCAGGTTCGGGCGGCCACCGCATGGAGCGCTGGGATTTCATCGGCGACGCCAGCTACCGCAACAGCGGCGGCGGCATTCTCACCCGCGATCCGCTTCTGGCGAAACTGGCGGAACAATCGCTGAAGGATGATTTCCTCGTTCAGCCGCGCCTCGCCAACCACCCGGCGCTGGACGACATCAGCAACGGCGCACTGGCCACCGTGCGCCTCCTCACCTGCCGCAATGAGGAGGGAAAGGTCGAGGCCACGAACGCCGCCTTCCGCATGGCGATCGGCACGAACTCGGTCGTCGACAATTTCCACCAGGGCGGCCTCGCAACCGAGGTCGATCTCGCCTCGGGAACGATCGGCATTGCCTCCGACATCGGGGTGCGGCCGGATGTCGGCTGGCGCGACACCCACCCCGTCAGCGGCGCCACCTTCGCAGGCCGCAGCCTGCCATACTGGCAGGAGGCCGTGGCCCTCGCCATCCGCGCCCATGAGGCATTCCCCAACCGCATCATCGTCGGCTGGGACGTCGCCATGCTGGCCGATGGCGCCTGCATCATCGAAGGGAACGGCAAGCCCGACCTCGACATTCACCAGCGCGTCGAGCGTGGGCCGGCGGGCGGCAAGCGCATCGCGGCGCTGCTGGCCTTCAATGTGCGGAAGGCGCTGGCCCGCTAGGCCCATGCTGCAGTGCATTGTATAGCACCTGCCGATTTGCTAAGCCCGCGCCTTAATTCAGCGGATACAGTTCAGACGATGCCAGTTCCGACAATTTTCGATCTTCGCACCGGCGTCAGGCGCCTCATCTCCGGTGCCTCGGTGCTTTTGCCGCGTGACACCGGCATCAGGCTGGAGCGCAGGTTCCGTGGCTATGAAGACGCAAAGAAGCTTGCCGCGGCAGGAGGCGTCGTCATCTCCTACGGCAAGAGCGGACGTACCTGGCTGCGCGTGCTGATCTGGCGCTACTTCGCAAAGAAGCATGGCTATGCCGGCGAAGGTATCGGCGGCTTTGACGAATTCCGTTCGAAGCACCCCGATGTGCCGGTGATCTTCTTCACCCACGACAACTATCTGAAGGATTTCGAGGGCCACGACCGCAAGGCGGAGCTCTATGGCAAGTCGCGCGTGGTGCTGCTGGTGCGCGACCCGCGTGATACCGCCGTCTCGCAGTATTTCCAGTGGAAGCACCGCATCGTGCCGAGGAAGAAACTGCTCAACAACTACCCGCTGGCGGAAACCGAAATCCATGATTTCGTGACCAGCGAGACGGCCGGAATCCCCAAGATCATCGAGTTCATGAATGCCTGGGCCGCCGATATGGAGAAGTTCCCCAACTTGCTGGTCGTCAAATACGAGGATCTTCGCACCAACACCGGCACGGAACTGGCGCGCGTTCTGGGCTTCTTTGGCCAGAAGCCGACAGAAGAAGAGCTCGACGATGCCATGTCCTTTGCCTCGATCGACAACATGCGCCGCATGGAGCAGGAGAATGCCACGAAGGCGTCCGCTCCCCGCAGCATGAAGCCGGGCGATGTCAGCGATCCCTCGAGCTTCAAGGTGCGGCGTGCCAAGGTGGGCGGCTGGAAGGATTACTTCAGCGAAGAGCAGGCCGACGCCATCGACGCGATGGTGAGGGAGAAGCTCTCCCCCGTTTTCGGCTACAGGTAGAAAATTCCCGCACCATCGGGATGCGGGGCTTAATGCTTCGGTCAGGCCGCGAAGAGCGGGCGCTCGTCCAGCGTCGGCGTGGCCTTCAGGAGGTCCAGCGCGTCATGGCGCACATGATTGTGCTTCATCTCGTGGCGGATCATCGCTTCCGTCACGATGCCCTTCTCATAGCATTCGCGTAGCAGGGCGAAGAACAGCCGCTCCTGGTTGAGGTCGGGATGGCGCTCATATTTGCCGAGCATGCCATAGTCGCCGAACAGGGCGCGCCGCACCCGGTGATAGATATTCTTGGGCTTCAATGAACCCTTCGATTCCGGCGGGCGGTAATCGACCGGCAGGCCCGACTTCCACGGCTGCGTCTGCCGCTTGGTGTTGTGGATCATGCGGGTTTCGGGCGTCAGCCTGTCGAAATCGTTCCAATAGGTTTCAAGCAGACCGATCGACCCTTGAGGCTCGAGTTGCAGCGTGATCCACTTCATGTAGTCGCGCTCGAAGCGGAACATCTCCTCGAAATTCTCCTCGACCTTCCAGTGCGTGAGCCTGGCATTGTCGAGCAGCATGACGCTCGAGGCCCACACATCCTGCTTCGTTCCGGCGCGGTGCCGCGCCAGCAGCGAGGCGCCCTTCATGTCGCGGTTCAGCAATTCGTTGATGTCGCTGATGCAGAACACGTCCGGATCGACCACCAGCGAGCGGCCCTTGTATCCCATGATCTCGGGCGGCGTGAAGCGCAGCACCGTGAAGGACTGGAGATCCTCGTTGAGCCAGGTGCGCTTGAGACCATCGCGCAGGTAGAGCTGGCCCTCATGGGCCGCCATCCAGTCATGCGTGCGGGTTTCGACAAGGCGTACTTCGAAGGCAGCAGGGTTCGAGGCAAAGCGTTCGAAGGAATATTTGGAGACGAGCGCGCCGACGATCTGCTTCTCGTTGGTGTGGATGAAGACGCAAGGCTTCATGGCTGTATGATCCTTCTGTGGTCGGGCCTGCCGGCGAGGGCGGCGGCGGAAACAAGTCAGCGGGATAGCAAACCGCTGCCGATGACTCAACTGCGGCCTTCGGCCAGCATCCGCAATCGCTCCGCAACCCGGATCGTATCGTCCGGCGGCGGATGCGGTGGCGCCGTCGGGTTCTCGCCCAGCGGCACGGCATAGCCGCCGCCAAGAAGAAGTGCGGTGGCCTCGCTCAGGTCGCGGGCGCGAAACGGGCTAAGCACACGGTTGACGAGGCCGGCCACGCCGATGAGGGCGGGAGGCTCGGCGATCACCAAAGGTTTTCCCAGCCGTGCGACCTCGATCAGCATGGACAGGCTGTCGGATGTAACCGTGAAACTATCGCCATGTGCCAGCAGCCCGAGATAGGGGTTTGCCGTCGTGGCATCGCCCCAGCGGAACAGCCGGTCCTGCGGTTCGAGGGCCGCTGCAAGGGCATTGGCCACGGCGGTGGGCGTGCGCCGCGACGTGCTGATGAAGATGCTGCCTTCTGCAGCAAAACCCGCCCGCATGCGCCGCAGCGTCTCGAGCGCAAAGGCGGCATCGAGTTTCCGCATGCCCATGTCGCCCCCCAGCAGCAACACATGGAGCGGCCTTTTCATGCGCCCGAACGTCGCCGCGAACTCGGCCCTTCCGGCTTCCAGCCGGACAGGATCGACCGCGACCAGCGGCAGATTGATCGGCAGGACATTGGCCCTGTTCCCCACCCGGTAGAAAGGCGGCACCACCAGCAGATCGAAGGCGCCGGCCTTGCCCTTGGGCGCATTGAACAGCGCCACCCGCGTGGCACCGCCCGATTGGCGCTTGATCCACAGTGCCACCAGCGACAGCCGGCGCCCGATGGTGATCACGAGATCGGGCCACGGCCCTTCGAGGGGGTCCGATGCCGCAAGATCCACGTGGTGCAGGGATGGCCTGACCCGCAGCTTGGCGGCGTCATACTTCGGCTTGATGGCGACGTTTCTGGTTTCGAAGTCCAACCCCATGGCGCGCGCGGCGCGCAGCACTTGCGCGTTGTCGCCGGGTTTCGAGCCGGTCAGCACCCAGATCGCGGCCAAGTTCAACCCCGCCTTGAGAACCGCCAGCCGGGCTTGACGTTCTCGACCATCATCATCTCACCGATGTTCTCGATGGTGAGAACGCCGGTGATCCGCCCCGCGGCATCGGTGACGACGGCCGCCTTGACGCCCTTGCTACGCATCTGGCCATAGGCTTCGGTGAGCGGCAGATCGCTGCGCAGCGGCTCCGTCTCGCGCATCACGAGCGAGACCTCGGCATCGCCGCCATGGTTGCGCAGGCCTGCCAGCATCGCTTCGCGGTCGAGCAGGCCGATGACGTGCGACTTTTCGTCAAGCACCGGAAAATCGCGCTGCGGCGTCGCCAGCAGCATGTCGATTGCCTGCGACAGCAGCGACCCCTGACCGAGCGTGACGGGCGAAGGCTCCATGGCATCGGACACCCGAAGCCCGCTGGCGAAACCCTTGAACGCCGCCGTCTGCTCTTCGGAGGCCGCTGCGAAATAGATGAAGATGCCGACGAGCATGAGGATCGGATTGTAGAACAGGCCCAGGATCACGAAAAGAAAGGCAAAGCCCTGGCCGATCCGCGCGGCAAGCGCGGTCGCGGGTGCGGCACCCATGCGCATCGCCAGCAGCGCCCGCAGCACGCGGCCGCCATCCATCGGGAAGGCCGGCACCAGATTAAAGAGCACCAGCGTGACATTGACCAGCAGCAGCCGCTCCGCGACCGTCGCGGTTTCGAAATCGATCGTGGTCAATCGTCCGAGGCCAAGCCCGAATACCAGCATCAGCAGAACGGCGATCGCCACGTTGACGAGAGGCCCGGCAATCGCCACCAGCAGTTCATGCGCGGGTTCCTCAGGTAGGCGCTCCATGTTGGCGATGCCGCCGATCGGAGACAGGATCACCTCCGGCGTATGAACCCCGAAGCGCCGCGCCATGAAGATGTGGCCAAACTCATGGAGCGTCACGCACAGGAACACCAGCAGGATGAAACTCACCGTCGCAATTGCGGCGGCAGGCCCTCCCGCCAGATAGTCCGCCACCCCGAGCCAGACGAGAAACAGCAGGAATGTGAAATGGAGACGGATTGCCGTCCCCGCGATATGCCCGATGGTGATTGACCAGCCCATGGGGCTATTTAACACTTTCGGGCCGGTAAAGTTCAACAAAACCCTTTGCTGGCAGGCACATTGAATTCCTGGGCGGGATGGCGCAGAGAATGTGCGCCGCCATCGGGGTTCTTTCGTTCCGTCATGATCATTTCGCATTCCCGCAGGTTCATCTTCGTCAAGACGCGGAAAACCGCCTCGACGAGCCTTGAGCGCGCCATGATCCCGCAACTCGGGCCGCGGGACATCTGGACGCCGATGTCGCTTCCTGCCGTGGAGGGCCAGAACTATTACAGCGCCTGGCCCCCCGACTGGCTGACCGCGAGGTGGCCGCGCTATCGCGACTGGGCCGGCAAGGACAGCGCCCTCCACTACCGCTACTTCTACGACCACATGCCGATTGCCCGCATCGCCCGCATGATGCCGCCCAAGGCCTTCACGGGCTACACCAAGTTCTGCTTCGACCGGAACCCGTGGGATTTCGTCGTCAGCCTCTATTTCTACATGCGGCGCAAGGGCGACGTGGCCAAATGGGATTTCGACCGCTTCCTGCACGAAATTCCGGTCCCGCAGAACTGGCAGCTTTATACGCGTGACGGCAAGGTGATCGTGGACAGGGTGTTCCGCTACGAAGACTTGCAGTCCTCCTTGAAGGAGATCGCATCTTTTGCAGATATCGACTTTGCGGGGTTGACTCACGACAAGCGTTCATACCGCCCGGATGCCGGCTATCGCTCGCATTATTCGCAATCGAGCCGCGACTATGTTGCCGAGAAGTGGAAGCCGACCATCGACCTGCTCGGCTATGATTTCTGAATATGCGATGGCCTTGACGGATCCTGAGCGTAGCGGCCGGCAAAGCATCGTTTTGAACACTGCATAAGGTTTTTGAAGTTCAGCCTCGGTTTCAACAAGGGCTGACATGAAATTCTTGCAGAAATCTTTGGCAGAACTCTGCCGAACCCCAAACTTTTGTGCTCGGTCTACTCCGCTGTGTGCAGGAAGCGGCAGATAACCTCGTCGACATGAACTATGCACGGCAGAATCACCGGCATGTCAAAGCCCTGCAATCGAGTTTTCGGAACAACAGCTATTGAAATCATCAAAGAACTATCTCGCCTTGCCACAACAGTTGTTTGGCAAGCTTGAACTGAACCGCAATTGCGAGCTCCGGTCAGACCTCGCGCCATTGATGGCGAAATCTTCCAGCACCGGATGTACGCACTTCGAACTCAATGCGCTCTATCAGCATATTGTGAAAGCCGAGCCGAAGCACGTTCTGGAATTGGGTTCCGGCATAAGCACGGTGGTCCTGGCGCATGCCGCAAAGGTCCTTCGGGAAAAGGGGAAGGAATGTAGTGTCGTCTCGATGGAGGAAAGTCGGCACTACCACGATGAACTTCATGCACTCTTTCCAAAAGCGCTCCTGCCTTATGTGAGGCTCATGCGATCTGATGTGGAGGACAGGCGGATGGGAGGTTCCATTGCCCGCTCCTATCGCGACACGCCACGTCAGGCTTATGACCTTGTGTTTATCGACGGCCCCCAGATACCCAAGGAACCGGAGTATCTGGACGGCGATCTTCTGAACGTTCAGAGCTATAACACAAAGGCGTTTGTGGCATACCTGGATGGCCGCAAGTCGACGCGGCTGAACTTGATGCGCCTGATGCCGGGCGCCAGGTTCAAGCATAACGCACTGCATAAGTGGACGAGAATAGACATTCCGGAAAAAGCGCAACGGCGATGATCGAACTGCGCCGTCACATCAGTGTTGCCGGTTGTCTTTCACTACAGGAATCTGACAGCGTCAATTGAGCCAAGCGGCATTCTTCGCCTTGATTGCTGTTCTCAGCGCTTCATAGTCGACGCCGTAACCTGGTTTGCGGGTTGCAGTACGTGCCGCCACCCTCACAACGAGACGTTCGCGGAGTGTGAGGTTCTCAGTCCAGGTTTCGACTGGAGCAAAAACTTCCGTCGTCTTGCGCGATGAAGTCCTGACGACTTGCGGCTCGCCGAAAATCGTTGGCGCGGCAAGCACCGGCGAGTAGGGGATGCCGAGAAATGCGGCGATCTGCTTCATCGTGCCTGCGGTGTCGGCGACGAGATCCTCATAGGCGAGGACATGCACGTAAGGATCATCCAGATACTTCGCCTGCGCCGTGACGACGGCCAGCGGATCGAGCGCCTGGTGCACGATCTCGCGGATCGACAGGCGAACCTGCTTGCGCCTGCGATCGTTCAGCACCGCGCGCGTCACCATCAGCGGATCGCGAACAATGAACAGCGCCTTGCCCTTCGGGAATAGCCGTTTCCAGATGGAGAGGATTGTGTCAGTCGGCCCGCCGACTTCCTTTGCCGCCCACAGGACGGGTTGCCCTGATGCGCCGCCGGTGATCGACTGCTGCACGTTCAAGGCATCGAACCGGATGAATTCCGCGAATGACGTCATGCGTCCCTGGCGCAGGGCGTCCTGCCATCGCGCCTCATAGGCAACGGTGTCGAAGTGCGGGGATTGGACGCTCGCAATGCGCGACTTCTCGTAATAGGTCGCGACGTCGTCCATTTTCGAGGCATCGCGCGCGAAGAACTTGAGCTTCAGTTCAGCCGGATAGACCATCATCTCCGGTGTGCCGTCGAGAAGGTTCTGGAACAGCGTCGTGCCGCCTTTGCGCGGTCCGTAGACCAGCACGCCATGTTCAAGCCAGTCCGGCATGCTGTCATTCATGAAGTCTTGCACGTTTCCGTCAGATCGGCGCGTTGAGCACGAAGGACTTGACCGGATCATTGCCGAAATATTCAGCCGCCAGCCTGCCACGGATGGGGTCGAGAACGCGGCAGCCCTGGCCGGGGTTGACGCCATTCACGCGGGCATAGCTCGCCATGATCATGAACCGGTCGTACTTGTTGCCGCGGCTGCCGTAATGCAGGCAGCGCGCGGTATCGACGATGAAACCGGCGCCCGGACCTCCGGTCGTCGCGATCACCTTGTCCTTCGAAACCGCGCTGTAGACCTGCTCGTCCGTATAGCGGCCCGCCGAATAGCCGACCTTGGCGTCGAGCTTCAGGCATTCGTCCGCCGGAATGAAGTGCAGGGGCCCCGACTCGGAGGTGATGGTGTTGAGATTGATGAACACCTTGGCCTGCCGGCTGTCGCGATCATCATAATGGTAGAGCTGGCTCCTCTGCACCGTCTCGTTTGGCGGGCTCCACCACAGTGTCAGGTTATAAAGCCGGGGCAGCTGGCCCATGTAGGAAGCGACCGCCGCCAGGATCTCGTCATGCATGGCGATGTCGATGAAGGCGCGATGCTCGAAGATGTCTTTTGCCAGCAGCAGGTTGATCGGGAACTTGTCGTCGGCCTTGGCGCGCTCGTCCAGATGCTTCCACGCCTCGCCCAGCTTGCAGAGTTCCGAAATCGTGCCGGGCGATGCCGCCAGCTTGTTGGCGTCGAAGGCGGTGTAGCAGGTCTCCTTCGTCATCGGGATCATGCCGGTGCCGCGGCGCATCGCTTCGCCGCGGAGGCGGATCGCCTCCTGCTCCAGTGGAAACCGCATGATGACGCGCCGGACGCGTGAACCCGAGCGGATGGCTTTTTGAGCATAACCCAGTGCGACAGATGGCATGTTCGAGCACTCCTCGATACAGGAATTGGCAGAGACGGAAGCTGGATGAGGTCATTCAGCCCCGGTTGCGGACTGGTGCAGTCCATAGCGGAAGCGGGATTCCGAGACAAGATGCGCGGACAGGCCTTGTGCCGCGGCTGCCATGAGAAGCCAAGCCATTACCGCAGTTCAAGAATATCCTTCGAAACCTCATGGGCGCGGGTGGTGCCGAAACGCCCCAGCGTATGCTTGAGCACGTCGATCCGCGCATTGGCCATTTCGGCGGTGAGGCCGGAGAATTTGAGCTTGCGGTAATCCTCACGTTTCAGATCCCGCCCCTTCAGCCCCTTGAGATAGCGTGAGAGCTGCTTGGCCCGGTGCCGCATGGCAATCCTCAATCTCGTTCCCAGTGCCGCCCTGCGCTCCTCCATCCGGCCAATGCCATGCCGGTCCATCGCATCGCAGATGGCGTCGGAGCTGAGTTTGTCCGCGTCAAAGGCGATGAAGCGGTGAAGCATGGCCGTCTGCTGGGCCGACAGGGGCTGCGCGCCATGTTCCAGCACTCTGAGGACGGCCGAGATGGCCTCGCCTTCCGAGAAGCACTCGGTTCCGGCGCTGTTCGGAAGGCTGTTGTCGAACCTGGCCGACGTCACCGGCCGGTACGAAACGACCGGCGTCCCCGCAATCGCTGCCTCGACGGCGCTGGTGCAGCCATTGTGGACCAGAACCTTCGCTGCGGCAATCCACGGCACGACGCTGCCTTCGAACACCACGCGCACATTGCCATGCGCTGCGGCGATCTCGTTCCACGCGGCATGGTCCTCCGCCGGATGCGGCCTGATCAGCAGGATTCGCGGCGCGATTGCCTCCGCAAGCTTCGGCATCAAAAGCCTGAACTGCTCGTAGATCGCGCGCTTGTGGCCGAGGAATCCTGAAGCCTGCGCTTCCACGTCCTTTTCATCCACCCACTTCGCCAGGTTGAAGCGCTCGGCCCCCGTCACCCGGTTGTTGACGGTTCCGAAATTGCTGTTGAACAAGACGAAGTCGCCGAAACGCTGCCTGATGCCGTCGATCGCGTCGCGGTGATAGGGCCTGAGGCCTGGCAGCAACATGTCAATCCGCGGGTTCCCGGCGTCCTGCACGGGCACGCCGTCCGCCATGCCGGAACGTTCCCAGAGCTCGCGGCTGTCGGCGCCCCATGTCAGCACCAGATCGACATTCCGCAGAGCGTCCTTCTCATGCTTCATGAGGTAGATTTCATCGGTCTGCCGCACCAGCACTTCCTCGTCGAGCACCACCACCTCGTGGCCGAGTTCCTTGAGGAGCGCGAAAAGCCGGGCGTTGCTCGATCGCGCGCTCTTGCTGAAATAGACGCAAGGCGGAAGCCGCGGCACCGCAGCGTTGATCGCGGTCATGTTGCCGATCATCACCTTCCAGTTCCGCTCGCGGGCGCAAAGCGCGAGAAGCAGCTTGCTGTCGAACTCCCGGCTCAGGATCTCGACTGGAAACATCAGCGTCTTGCGGTTGTGCGCCATCTTTGGCCCGTTCATTTGCGGCATGTGGTTGGCCGCCGCGTTGCTATTCTGCGGCAACTTCCGGCGTCAGGCCGCCGGTTGCCTTTGGCACGGCGGCGCGACGCGCCTTGCCCTTTGAAACCTCGTAGAGATGATCGGCGATCGTGGTCCATGCGGGCCGGTGCGTGATCGCCACGATGGCATACCTGCCCTTCAGCGCTGCGATGTTGGAGACGATCGCCGCCTCCGTCTCGGGATCGAGAGCGCTCGTCACCTCGTCCAGGATCAGCAGGTCCGGATTGGTGACCAGCGCCCGCGCCAGAGAGATGCGCTGGCGCTGCCCGCCTGACAGCTTTCCACCCATCTCGCCGACATTGGTGTCGATTCCGTGGGGCAGTCCGTCCACGAAATCCATCGCGCCCGCAAGCCGCAAGGCCTCCATCACGGCGCTGTCCGGAATCGTGTCGTCGCCCAGCGTGATGTTCTGGCGGATATCGGCATGGAAGAGATTGAGATCCTGCGGAACATAGCCGATGCGCCGCCGCCACTTGAAGACATCCGTTTCCGCAAGCGGTGTACCGTCGATCGTGATCTGCCCCTCGTCGGGCTGGTAAAGGCCGATCAGCAGATCGATGATCGTCGTCTTTCCAGCGCCCGAAGGCCCCTTGAGAACGGTAACCTGCCGCGCCGGAATTTCGAGGCTCACATGCGACAGGATCTGTGTGTCGCCATGCGAGAAGCTGACATTCTCGAACCGGCACGATGTTGAAAAATCGGGTTCCGCCCGGCCCGGATTGGTCTCCTTGTGGTCTTCCGCAATCTTGATCAGCTCGATCATCCGCGTATAGGAACGCTCGACCTTGACCGCCTGCTGGTTGGCCTTCTGCACTTTCGAGATGATGTTGGTGATCTTGAAGAAGATGACGCCGATCACCAGGAGCTCGACCAGAGAGACCTTCCAGACCGTGTAGGCGAGATAGGCCGCCGTCACGACGATCAAGGTCACGATCGCATCATTGCCCTGGTTGAAGCCCTGCTTCGCGAATTCCCCTGTGACCAGCGCCCGCTTCAGCCGCTTCAGGGTCTTTTCCAGAGACGCCAGCATCGGCTCGTAGCGATTCATGGCCTTCAGTGGCTTGATGTTCGCCATCATGTCGACGATGTCCACGGTAAGGTCGGCCGTGCGCTCGGCCTGCTTGTGGCCGGCGCGCTTCGACAGCGCGATCAGCCAGTTCATCGACCAGGCGACGCCGATGCCGAGGACAAGACTGGCGAGCGCCAGCTTCCAGTTCAGGAACACAGCGACAGCCGCGTAAAGCACGGCCTGGATCGCCGCCGAGACGACTTGCGCCGAAAGGATATAGGCATCGCCGGCCCGCGTCGCATCGGTCGAGATGGCATTGGCGAAGTGCCCGCTATGCTGGTCGGCATAGAAGCGCCAGCCTGCACCGAACACCGAATGGATGAGCCGCTTTCTGAAGCGGATGGCGATTTGCGCCGCTGCCACGCCGGCATAGGACAGCACGAAGAACGAAATGACCGCCTTCAGCAAAGCCGTCGCCGCGACGACGAGAATGAGATTTTCGAAGCTTGGCGTTATGCCGAGGCCTTCGATGAAGTTCCGTATCATCTCGCTTTGCGGCGAGGCGCTGTCTTCCCCGACGATGGCGGTCGCCGCGGGCAGCAGCGCGCCGATGCCGATCGCCTCAACCGCCGAGGCGACGAGGAGCGCCAAAAGTACCAGAAAGGGGCGCGTATTCTCGGACTGGAAAAAGATCTTGAATGTCTGTTTCATCGCATTGGGCGGAAAACCTGCCGCCTTGTCCATGGTTGCGCGAGCAATACCGGTTCTGACCCCTCAACTCAAGCTTGGCGGGCCTGATGCTCGATCAGGAAGTTTGCCCACAAAAGGTCGAGTTCGGTATCGATGTTGGGGAGATCGCCTTCGATCACGACGGCACCCGGCTTTTTCCCGAGGATCGACTTCTGCACCGTCAGGCACTCGCGAGTCATCGCATAGGCGATGCCGTTACGGTGGAACACCGGCTTCAGCTGCTGGCGGGCGATAATGTTGGCGCCTGCCGGATCGTAATAGGAGAGATCGCCGTGCTCTGTGATCAGGAGTTGCTTCAGCGGGTGCGACTTTGAATCGGTTTCGCTCAGCGTCCATACCGAGTCGAAGCCGCCCCGCGCGAGATGTTCCACCGCCGCGCTCACATGTGCCGGTGTCCGTCCGGGCGACGTGGGCTGCAGCATCAGGACGATGTCATAGGTCACGCCGTCGATACGTTCGATCTCGGTCAGCGCATGGATCAGCACCTGCCAGTCGCTGATGATCGCGCCCGAAATATCCTCGGGCCGCATGAAGGGGCAGGCAAGGCCAGCAGCCTCGGCCACGCGCGCGATCCCCTCGTGATCGGTCGAGACAATGGCGCGGTCGATCCAGGGGAGCGCCTTCGCCACATGGCCGGCGCGGGCCACCAGCGGCACGCCGCCCACCTCGCGCAGGTTCTTGAGCTTGACACCTTTGGACCCGCCCCTTGCGGGAACGACGGCAAGCACGCGGCGGCCTTCAAACATCTGCGTCTCCGGTGATGATGCGTCCCGCCCGGCCAAGATCGCCAGGCGCCCTGATGGCGAGAAAAACACAGCCGTTTTCCACTGCGGCGGCTTCGTCCGATATTCCGTCGCCGATAACCGCGAGGCGCTGCGGTGAAATGGCGGCCGCTTTCAGGATTTCGGCGACGCGCCTGGCCTTCATTGTCGGATGCCCATCCACCGAACGGAAATAGGCGCTCCAGCCCCGTGCGGCAACATGGTTGCGAACCGTTTCCTCAGGCGTGTTGGAACAGACATGCAGCGGAATGCGCGATGCCAGTACGGCGAGCAGGGCGCTGGCGCCAGGAAGTTCACCCGCCGCGCCCACCGCCGCTTCCGAAACCTCGCCATAGCGCCGCACGAGCTCGGCTTCGGGCGCGCCCGGATCGAGTCCCGCCACCGCCATCCTTTGCGCCATCAGGGGAATGACCCGGTGGCGCGAACCATCCGGGTCTTCGGTCAGGACCGCCGCGACAACCGCGCGGTGCGCCGCGCTTGACGGAAAGATGGCAAAGAAGGCGTCCCGCTTTGCCGGCGCGGAATCGACGAGCGTGCCGTCGAAATCGAAGACTGCGGCGTCAAAGCGCATGCTTCATGCGGAAATACTGCAGCCAGTTGTCAACCTTCGTCTTGCGGTCGTCACGCGGCATGTTGGCGATTGCCGGGTCCTCGTAGAAGGAATCGTTCGCATAGGCCGTGGTCGAGACTTCCTCGAAGATGCAGCCGTCGAGCGTCGCGAACTTGTGCCACTGGTTCGGCTCCACGAGGAATGTGTCCCCGAGGTTCATCCGGATTTTCTGGCCTTCCTTCACGATCTCGAGATCGCCGTCCAAGAGCTGGAAGGTTTCTTCCTTCAGCTTGTGGAAATGGTAGGGGTGCTTCTGGCGCGGCAGCTGGATCACCAGCTTCTTGGCATAGGTGCGGTTGATGCAGGTGATGATCACCGCACCGAATTCGCGGAAGCGCCGCAAACCGTAGTGATGTGAGATCTCGATTGAGGAATCCTCGTTGATGTGAACCTGCGCCTTGCTCAGCATGCCGCGCACCTGCAGCATGATCTGGTAGACAAGCTGGTCGTCGCTGACGCCCTGGCCGCCGAGGCCTGAATTGAGCGCATCGTTCAGCGCATAATCCTTGTCGGCGACAAGGCCCGGCCGCCACTGGCCGGAAATCAGTTGTCCATCCTGCACCGGCATGGCGAAGAACACGTCCTGCCGGCTGATGGTCTCGCCCTTGGCGATGTCGCGCTTGGCATAGGTGCCGCGCTTCAGTTCAACGAGCGTCTGGCGTTCGGCGGGCGATGTCGGCGGGCGCTCCTCATGACCCAGCATGGCGCGGCCAGCGTGGAATGCGGCGATCCACTTTTCCAGCTGTTCGGGCGTCGAGGAATAGCTGTTGAGCTTGTGCTTCTCGGTATTGAGGCCGACATGGCGCTCGAACATCCGGGCACCCAGCGCATAGGCGATCTGCACCGGCGCCGTGGCGTTCTGGTCTTCATGCGTCGACCAGCCGATGGTGACGCCGCGGTAGCGCTCACGCATCGCGGTGATCTGGTTCAACTGGAGTTTGTCGTCGGGCGTCGGGTAAAGCGCCACGCAATGCATCAGCGCGAAGTCGGTACGCTCGGTTTCGAAGAAATTGACCAGCCAGTCGATCTCGTCGGTGCGGAGCCCCGCGGTCGAGATGACGACGGGCTTGTTGACGCGGGCAACCTTCTCCAGCAGCGGCCGGTCATCCGCCGAACAGCTGGCGATCTTGATGATGTCGAGGCCCATGTCGCAGATGATGTCGACGGAGTCCTCGTCAAACGGCGTGCACATGGTGAGCAGGCCCTCGGCGCGCACATGCCCGGCGAGCTTCGCGAAGGCATCCATCTCGAGCCGCGTCTCGGAGAAGCGCTTGACGTATTTGTGGTCGCTCCGGCCCTGGTAGGCGGGGTGAATGAAGCTGTCGAGCTGGCGGAACTGGAACTTCAGTGCGCCCTTGACCTTGCCTTCGCGATTGACCCGCCCGACCTGCGAAACGATATTGCGCGCATGTTCACTGTCGCCCTGGTGATTGTTGGCGAGATCGTAGACGAAGAGGTTTTCGAAATTGAACGGTTTCGACATATCTACTCCAGTTAAAGAAGAGCGTCCGGGCTATAGCCCTTGCTCCAGTCGATTGAAACGCGGCGGGCGGTCTCATGTGATTTGAAAATAGCTGCAATGACCATCATCGTGTCAAGGCCGCGCTCCAGCGCGATGGGCGAGTGATCTGCCTTGCCGGAAAGCACGTCCTGCAGATGCGCGATCTCGGCCTTGAAGTCGTCGGCGCGCGTCTTGGCGATCAGCGTTTCATGGGTCTGCTCGCCCGTGCCTTCGAGCACCGCATCATGGCCCGGCCTGTAGCCGACGCGCCAGTCGACGAAACCATCGCGGCCTTGGATGCGGCAGGATTTTTCGGGAGGTGCCGTCACCACGTCCTGGATCACGTCACCGGTCAGGCCGTTCTCGGTCTTGAGCGTCGCGAAGCACAGGCTGTCGTAAAGCGTGCCACCGTCGTTCGACATTTCGAGCGTCGCGGTCACTTCGGTGACGCGGCCCGCGCCGATCAAATTGGCGAAGTGCTGCCAGATGTTGATGCCATGCGAATGTTCGCCTGTGGCACCGCCGCCGCGGCTGGAGAATCCAAGATACGAGGCGGCAGGCCCCGCCAGCCAGGGATGCGCCTTGAAGATGCCACCCCAGTGCTCTCGCGTCCGTGCCGAGATGGTCGAGATCGGCCCGAGCTTGCCGGACTTCACCATCGCTTCCGCGGCAACCGTGTTGCGGCCCAGCGTGTGGTTATAGCCCACGCCGCCGAAGATCCCTGCCTTCTTCACCCGGGCATGCAGCGCCGCGCAGCCGGCAAGGTCGGGCCCGGCCAGCGGCTTCTCGATGATGATGGCCTTGGGCGTCACCGCGTCGAGCACGGCATTGGCAATCGCGATATGCGTGTCGGGCGGGGTGCCGATGAAAACAACGTCGGCGGGGTCGGTTATCGCGGCACGCGAATCCTTGAGGACGATTTCGTCATCCCACTTGCCGTAGCGCTGGGGATAGATGCTGTTGCGCGCCCGGTCGAGCGCGGCGGGATCGTTGTCGGTCAGCGTCACATGCCAGCCGAAAGCGCGTGCCGCGTTGGCCAGATGATTGCCGATGGAGCCTGCGCCGATGATCCTGATCGAATGCATGGAGTTTCCTGGTAGAAAAGTTGTGGTCTGATCCGGTTGCCGCCGGGGCCGTGGAGGAGTGGCTTCGGGGCAACCGATTAGCGGGTCTTGGGCCGCGTTCCTACCCGCAAAATGAACTTTTTTCCGCTCACCCCGCGTCCGTTCCGGGGTCCTGCTCGATCGCAAAGACATTCTCGGCAAGCTTGCGCCGCCGCAGAGGCGGAAGTCCCGGAACAAACGGGCTGAATCGGGCAATGCCGCTATCGATCATGTCCTCAGTCATGCCGGGAAACTTGTGCGTGCTGTAGAGGCCGTCCTTCCGCCAGCGATAGGCGCGCTTGATCGCCGGCCGGAGCTGGTAGCGCCGGAAGTGATCGGCACTTGCCTTGATGCGCCGGAATCCGGATGCCGGTTCCGGCGCGGATAGCCGGTGGTCATGTTCGTCCAGCGCAGCCAGCAGCCGGTCGCAGCTCAGCGGCCCGTCGATCGATGCGATGTGATGCCTGAGGAAGGACAGCTGTTCCGCATCAAGCTTCGAACCCGGCCGCCGCTCGGCCATGGCGATCGTCTTGAGCGCGGCGACAAGCGCCTCCGGCGTTCTGCAATCGATGCTCAGGCGGTTCGAGAGTTCCACCTCGAAACTGTCGGACACCTGCGGCCGGTAGGCGACTGCCGGAGTGCCCACGACGGCCGCCTCGACGGCGCTGGTGCAGCCATTCTGGACCAGGCCCTTCGCCGCCATCAGCCAGGGGCCGATGGGGCCTTCATGGATCACCTGGACATTGGCTATCCCCGTGGCGGCCTCGGCCCATGCCGCAGGGTTTTCCGAAGGATGCGGGCGGATCACCAGCGCCACTGGCGCGATGGCCGCGGCTATCGCCGGAATGATCTGGCGGAACGCCTTAAAGATTGCGGCCTTGTGCGCGGCAAGGCCTGACTTCAATTCGTCCGCCCTCGAAGTGTCGCTGCTCTCGGCGGTCTTGAAGCGCATGTGCTCGGCGATGAAGTGGTTCACCATGCTGAAATTCGTCGACATCAAGATGAAATCGCCGAATCGCTGCCGGATGGCGTCTGCCGCGCCGGCCAGATGGGCCGACAGTTCCGGCCGCAGCAGGTCGATCCGCGGATTGCCGATCTCGATGATCGGCGTCCCCCGATAGCCATGGAAGCTCTTCCACACATCGGCATTGCTCTTGCCCCAGGCAAAGAGCAGCCGTGGACGGTTGAAGGTTTCCTCGTCGATCATCAGCAGAAGCGCCTCGTCCGACTGGCGGATGAGGGATTCCTCGTCGAGTGCCACCACGACATGTCCGAAGTCTTCCATCAGCCTCAAGATATGACGGTTCCCGACGCGGACGCCCTTCGACACGTAGATCGATCGGGGAAGCTCCGGAAGACAGGCATTGATCGCCTGGCGCCCTCCGATGATCGCACGCTTGCCCCGCGCCACCGCGCGCAACGCGAGATGAAGCTTGGCGTCGAATTCCCGGTTGATGGTTTCGACCGGCAGGAGAATCGTGTCCGGCGCAAATTTTCTGATGCCGTCGCTATGCAGCTTGGAGTCCATTTGGCTCCGCCTTACACCAAACACCGCCGCGGTTACAAGCGCGTGACCGGCCCGCAATGCTGGGGCCGTTTCGCCTCAGCGCGGCGTGTTGAGGACGAGGCTTTTCACCGGGTCGGCGTGATAGAATTCATCGGCAAGCCGCTTGCGGATCGGATCAAGCACGCGGCATCCCGGCCCGGGGCTGACGCTGTTCACCCTGGCATAGCTCGCCATCAGGATCAGGCGGTCATGCTTGTTGCCACGGCTGCCGTAGTGCAGGCAGCGGGCGGTATCCACGATGAAGCCTTTGCCCGGAGCGCCGGTTGTGGCGACGACGCAGGATTCAGGCACCGCGCTGTAGACGTCCTCGTCGCTGTACCGCCCTTGCGAATAGCCGACTTTTGCATTGACCTTCAGGCAGTCATCCGCAGGAATATAGTGCAGCGGGCCGCTGTCCTTGGTGACATTGTTCAGGTTGATGAACACCTTGGCCTGCTTGCTGTCGCGATGATCGTAGTGATAGAGCTGGCTGCGCTCCACCGTGTCGTTGGGCGGCGTCCACCAGACGGTGAGATTGTAGAGGCGGGGCACCTGGCCCATGTAGCCGGTAATCGCTGCGATGATGTCATCGTGAACCGCGATATCGATCAGCGCCCGGTGTTCGATCAGATCCTCGCTCCGCAGCAGGTTGAACGGAAACTTCTTTTCGTCCTGGGTCCGCAGGGCATCTTTCGACCAGACCGCCGCCATCTCTCCCAGCATGTCGAGTGTGCCTGGCGATGCTGCGAGCGTATTGGCATCGAATTGCGCCGAACAGGTTTCTTCCGGCATCACGATCCTGCCGCCGCCGCGCCTGATCGCCTCGTCTCGCAGGCTCTTGGCCCGCTGTTCCAGTGGCGCCCGCATGATACTGCGCGCGGCGCGCTTTCCCGAGCGCCAGACTTTCTGGGCTTGGCCGAGGGCAACATTCAGCATGACGATCCGCTCTTGTGGTCCGTTGACAGACAACATTCAGTATGACCGGATTTTGACCGCCCGTCAGCCAGATTTTCGCGTGCGGTCCTGGCGGCGGGATCCTGCCCGGCCGGGCCGTCTGTCAGCCCAGTCCCGGCCCTTCGAGAACGGCCACCGTGCTGCGGTAGGCGGCATCGAGATGCGCCTTCATGGCGGCGCTTGCCTTGGCGGGGTCGCCACTGTTCAGCCCACGGATGATCTCGCGGTGCTGTTCCAGCGTTCGCTCTGCCTCGCCGGCGCGCGGCAGCATCAGGTGGCGGCAGCGGTCGAGCTGGGCCTTGGAAATCTCGATGGTGCTCCACAGCCGCGGCAGGTCGCTGATTTCGCAGATGTAGCGATGGAACTCGTCGTCCCTTGCAATCGCCTCGACGAAGTGTTTCCGCTCCACCGCGCGGGCATGCAACATCAGGATGTCGTGCAGCCGGTCGGCGTGGTCCTGGCTCATGCGGGTTGCGGCCTGCGTGGCGCTTTCCATTTCCAGCGCGCGGCGGATCAGAAAGGATTCCTCGATTTCCCTGGCATCGATCCTGGCGGCGCGCGTGGCCGATTGCGCGATGACCTCGATCAGATGCTCGTCCGACAGCCGTTTGACCGCCTCGCGGACAGGGGTGCGCGACACCTGCAGTTGCGCGGCAATTGCCTTCTCGTCGATCACCTCGCCGGGCTTGATGGTCCCGGTCAGCAGCAGGCTCCGCACCATGGGGTAGATCTGCTCGCGCAAGGGGCGGGACCGGTCGAGCCGAACCGATGTCAGATCGTAGGACATGGCTGTCATACTAATATAACAGTTCTGGACAGCAAGCGGGATTCCTGTCTAACATCCACAAAAAACATACAACCGCACGGGAGGACTGGATGGCGGCCAAGAACAATTTTCCCAAGCTTCACAATGCGATGTGGCCTGGCCTCGTGGGCCGCGGCAGCCCGGAAATTCCGGCCATCGACCTCGATACCATGATCGACCTGACAGTGAAGGCCGAGGTCGACGGCGTGAAGTTCGATGGCATCGATATCTTCCATGCCGCACCCCACACCAACATCGATTTTACCGACGATGAAGTGAAGAAACTCGCCGCCAAGGCCCAGAAGCATGATCTGGCGATCGGCTCGATCGTCGCCCCCGTCTGGCCGCCCGTCGGCGGCGGCTCCGCCATGGGTTCTCCGTCGGACCGCAAGAAGTTCGTGGCCAATGTCGAGAAGTCCTGCAAGCTGGGAAAGCGCCTGCGCGACCTGGGCGTCAGGCCCTATGGCGTCATCCGCATCGATTCGGCCACCAGCACGGCGGAATGGGCGAAGGACCCCGCCGCCAACACGAAGAAGATTGCGAAGACCTTTCGCGAGGCCTGTTCGGTCGCCTCCGACTATGGCGAACGCCTCGCCTGCGAGGGCGAGATCTGCTGGGGCGGCATGAACTCCTGGAAGGACATGGTCGATACGCTTGAGGAGACCGATCGTCCGCAGATCATCGGCTTCCAGGCCGACATGGCCCATACGCTGCTCTTCACCATGGGCTACAACGCGCCGAAGTCCAGGCTGCTTCCAGCGAAGTATGACTGGAAGGACAAGACCCTGCTGGACGAGGCGCTGAAGAAGATGACCGACGCGCTGCGGCCCTGGACCATCGATTTCCACGTCGCCCAGAACGACGGCACGGTGAAGGGCTTAGGCTACCACGACAAGACCGGCCACCACTGCGAAGTCGACGACAGACAAGGCAAGCTCAACATCACCAGGCACGCGGGCCTCTGGCTGCGCGACGGCAATGGCGAACTGACCAAGGCCTTCCGCCACATCTGCTGGGATGGCTGCATGTTCCCGCCCGAGGTGATGAACAACCCCAGGACCTGGACCAATATTCTCGCCGCCATGATCAAGGTGCGCGACAAGCATGGATGGGTGGCGTGATGGCGAAGAAAACCCTCAACATCGGCATGGTGGGCTATGGCTTCATGGGCCGCACCCACTCGAATGCCTTCGCCCAAGCGCCGCATTTCTTCGATCTCGGCTACAAGCCGGTTCTGAAGACGATCTGCGCCCGAGATGCCGAAAAGGGCCAGGCCTTCGCGGACCAATGGGGGTATCAGAACAGCGTTACCGACTGGCGGAAGCTCGTTGATGACAAGTCGATCGACCTGATCGACATCGCCAGCCCCAATGACACGCATATGGAAATCGCCATCGCGGCGGCGGAAGCCGGCAAGATGGTGATGTGCGAAAAGCCCCTTGGCCGCTCTGCGGCTGAATCGCAGAAGATGGTCGCCGCCGTCGAGAAGGCGGGTGTTGCCAACATGGTCTGGTACAATTACCGCCGCGTGCCTGCCGTGACGCTGGCGAAGCAGTTGATCGACGAGGGCCGCCTCGGCAAGATCTTCCACTACCGCGCCAAGTTCCTGCAGGACTGGACCATCTCGAAAGACCTGCCGCAGGGCGGCCAGGGCCTGTGGCGGCTGGACGTTGGCGTTGCGGGCTCGGGCGTCACCGGCGATCTGCTCGCCCATTGCATCGATACGGCCATGTGGCTCAACGGCGGCATCAAGTCGGTGTCGGGCATGACCGAAACCTTCATCACCGAGCGCCACCACATCATCACCGGCAAGACCGAGAAGGTCGGCATCGATGATGCCTCGCTCTTCCTCGCCCGCTTCGACAACGGCTCGCTCGCAAGCTTCGAGGCGACGCGCTACGCCCGCGGCCACAAGGCGCTTTACACGCTCGAGATCAACGGCGAGCACGCCTCGATCGCCTGGGACCTGCACGACCTGCACCGGCTGCAATACTTCGATCACCGCGACGAGGGCCGCACCCGCGGCTGGCGTTCGGTGCACATCACCGACAGCGACCATCCCTACATGGCGAAGTGGTGGGTGCCGGGCCTGCAGATCGGCTACGAGCATACCTTCATCCATCAGGCCGCCGATTTCATCGAAGGCCTGGCCACCGGCAAACCTGCCGCCCCGACATTCCGCGATGCATTGGCAACCGACCTTGTCACCGATGCGGTATTGAAGTCGGCACGCAGCGGCCAGTGGGAGAATGCCAAGAGATAGCGGGCATTTGCTCTATTTTTGGGCAAGCGCTTCTTCTCCGAATTGCGTGAGAGGCGTCTTGCAAAACGTGAGAGACAGGCTAGTCTTGAAGCTTGGCGACAAGAAGAGCCTCAAGGCCACCGGCAACAGGGAATGGGAATGACGGCAAGCGCGAGACAGGCACTGCGCCTTTCGGGGATTTCAAAGTCCTATGGAAACGTGCGTGCACTGAGCAATCTGTCATTCGACGTTCCGGAAGGGCGCTTCTTCGTGCTCTTCGGGCCAAGCTCGGTGGGCAAGACCACCGCGCTCCGCACCATCGCGGGCCTCGTTCCGACCGATTCGGGCCGCCTCGAAATCTTCGGCAGCGATATGACGACGGCGCCGATCGCCGGCCGCGGCGTGTCGATGGTGTTCCAGTCCTTCGCGCTATATCCTCATCTCACGGTCTACGAGAACTTCGCCTATCCTCTGCGCGAGGAAAAGGTGGCGCGCGAGGAGATCGATCGCCGCGTCAAGGAAACCGCGGCAATGTTGAAGCTCACGCCGCGGCTGGAAAGAAAGCCCGGCACGCTGTCCGGCGGCGAACAGCAGCGCGTGGCGCTGGGCCGGTCGCTGATCCGCCGTCCGAAGATTTTGCTGCTCGACGAGCCTTTGACCAATCTCGACGCCAAGCTCCGCCACGACATGCGCGCCGAACTGAAGCGTCTCCACCGCCAGCTCGGCATGACCATTGTCTACGCAACGCCCGACGAACTCGAAGCGCTCTCGATGGGCGAGGAGATTGCGGTGATGCGCGATGGCGCCGTCGTCCAGCGCGGCACGCCGGACGAGCTCTACGAGCAGCCCCTCGACACCTATGTGGCGGGCAAGATCGGCTCGCCGCACATGAACATGATCAAGGCAACCGTCAGTGCCGACATGGCGAGCTTCGAAACCCCGCTCGGCAAGCTGAAGACAAGCCGCAAGGTGAAGACCGGCACGGCCGGCGAAGCAGCGCTCCTCGGCATCCGCCCGAGCGATCTGAAGATCGCGGCCAAGGGCGAGCATGCGATCGCCTCCACCATTCACCTGATCGAGCCCCTGGGCGATGTCACCGTGGTATCGGTCGACGCCGGCGGCGAAACGCTGCGCATGGTGCTGCCCGAGGCAAGTGCCACAGCAATGAAACCCGGCGATGCCTTGCCTGTCGCCATCGATACGACCAAGATCCACATCTTCCGTGCCGCAAGCGGCCAGGCAATGACCTGACGCGGCGGCCTGAAGCAATCCGGTTAACAATGGGAGGAAACCTGACAATGACCGTGATGACGAAAATGAAAGGGTTCGCGACAGCCGCCGGCTTCGCGGCCACGCTGATGGTGGGAGGCGCCAGCATCGCCTCCGCCGAAGACGTCGTGCTGACGATGGCGGTGCCGGACTGGCCGCCGACGCGCATCATGAAGAAGTTCTTCGACGAACAATACAAGCCCGCGTCCGGCAACAAGGTGACGCTCGACGTCGACTTCATTCCGTGGCCGGACTTCTATACCCGCGTCAATGCCTCGCTGACATCGGGCGAAAAGAAGTACAACTTCATCGTGTCGGACTCGCAATGGCTCGGCGCTTTCGTTGAAGGCGGTTACTTCCGCAAGATCAACGATCTCCTCGAAGCCGATCCGGCCTTCATGGAAACCTTCAAGTCGATTCACCCGAATCCGCTGAACGCCTATTCGACCTATCCCCACAAGTCGGAAAATTACTACGGCTTCCCGCAGTTCCCGGACGTTCTGGTGAACTTCGCGCGGAAGGATATCATCTGCCACGACGAAGAGCAGAAGAACTTCCAGGCCAAGTACAACAAGAAACTTCCCTGCACCGGCGAAGAGCTTGACGCCATGACCTGGGACGACTTCAAGAACGTCGGCGAGTTCTTCCAGCGGAAGAAGGGCGACATGCTCGCCGGCGCTCCGGCTGAGGACGATTTCTACGGAATCGCCTATCAGGCCGGCAAGGGCTACGACTTCTCCTCGATGCAGATCAACGGCTTCATCTGGCAGATGGGCGGCAACACCTGGGATGAAACCCAGATTCCGAACGGTCAGGCCGAAGGCGTCGTCAATTCGCCGGAAGCTGTCGCCGCGCTCGAGAAGTACCTGAGCCTCATCCAGTACATGCCGCCGGTGGCCAAGACCGGCACCATGGACATCTTCAAGTCCGACGAACTGTTCCGCGAAGGCAAGGTCGCGATGAACATCAACTGGATCGGCCTGGGCGAAGCCTCGCTCGACCCGAACTCGTCCAAGGTTTCCGACAAGCTGGTTTTCGGCCAGATGCCGGGCACCATGGGTGCGGATGGCAAGATGATCCGCTGGTCCAACATCGGTGGCCAGCCCTTCGTGCTGACGACCTGGACGACCGACGCTCAGATCAAGGAAGCCGTCGAGTTCGTGAAGTGGTGGCTGTCCTCTGAAATCCAGCACCAGTTCGCAGCCGGTGGCGGCCAGTCGGCCGTGAAGTCCGTCTACGAAGATCCGAAGTATGTGACCTACCGTCCCTGGAATCGCGCCTGGGCTCCCCAGCTCGATTGGCAGAAGGATGTCTGGCACGTGCCGCAGTTCTTCGAGCTTCTGACCCAGCAGCAGGACCAGTTCGACCTTGCCATCACCGGCAAGCAGGACGCCAAGACCACGCTGGATAACGTCGCCAAGTTCCAGCAGAACCTGCTGACCGAAGCTGGCCTGATCCAGTAACGAGCCACGCCGGGACGCGGGGGAAAATGTCTTCCCCGCGTCTTTCTCTTTTTCTTAGCCTTACCCCGGAAGCCTGTGCCGATGAGCTCCACCACCGCGACAGCCGCACCTCCAGCCCTGATGACTCTGGCGCCCGACAACTGGAAGCTCGCCATTCTCGTCGGCCTCGCCGTTTCGGTCATCGCGGCGATCACATTTCCCGCCTCGGTCTCGTTCTGGATTGTCGGCGCAATGGCGGCTCTCGTGGCGGCGGCCTTCGTCGTCAACGCTTTCCGCCGGAAGTATTATGGCGGCCTGCTGGTGGCTCCGGCCATCGCCGTGCTCTTCGTCATGAACATCTTTCCGCTGCTGTGGTCGCTGGGCCTGTCGTTCTTTGCCTATCAGTCAAATAATCAGTCGATCCGCTTTGTCGGACTGAACAATTACATCAAGGCCCTCACCAACGACCTCGCAGCCGAGGCCAACTGGAACGCGCTGGTCAACACCGCGATGTTCGTGGTCTTTACGGTTGCCGCGCAAATGGTGGTGGGTTTCCTGCTGGCCTTGCTCTTTGCCAAGCAGTTCCCGCTTCGCAAATACCTGCTCATCCTGGTGCTGACGCCGATGATGCTCTCGGTCGTCGCATCGGGGGTGTTCTTCACCTATTACTATGATCCGACCTTCGGCATTCTCAGCTACATCATGGGCAACATCACCGGCGAACAGTTCATCCTGATGGACAACAAGCTGGGTGCCGTCGCCGGCATCGTCTTCGCCGATGCCTGGATGTGGTCGCCCTTCGTCATGCTGCTGGTGCTGGCGGGGCTCGTCTCGGTTCCGAAATATCTCTACGAGGCCGCCGCCATCGACCGCGTGTCGGGCTGGCGCCAGTTCTGGACGATTACATTCCCCTATATCCGCGGCCTCCTGATGCTGGCGTTGCTGTTCCGTACCATCGAGGCCTTCAAGCTCGCCGACCTCGTGATCCTGCTCACCAAGGGCGGCAACGACACGATGACCATTTCCTATCATTTGATCCGCATCGCCAACGAGCAGAACAAGACCAGCGAGGGCGCTGCGATCTCGTACCTCATGCTGTTCATGGTGATCGTGCTCACCAACCTTTATCTCTACCTGGCCAACCGCCGCAGCCACGGAGCCTGACATGTCGTCATCAGCATCATTCATGGAGCGGCTGGGCTTCCGCAAGGCCAGTGGCGTCGGCGAAGCGGGCTGGGGCCGCACGCTCTTCGTCGCCGTTATCGCGTTTATCTATTTCATTCCCGTCCTGTTCATCATCTTCACCGCCATCAAACCGCAGAACCTGGCGCTGTCGGTCCCGCCGACGCTGTCGCCCACATCCTTCTTCGGCCTGATCCCGGATCAATATGTCTTCTCGCCGACGCTCGAGAACTTTGGTTCCGTCTTCTCCCGCTCGATGACGACAGGCGGCGCACCCGAGGACACGGGCTTCGACCGCTACTTCTTCAATTCGATCTTCATCTCGTCGGTGTCGGTGGGCCTCGCTCTTATCATCGGTACGCTCGCTGCCTTCGGCTTCTCGCGTTATCCGCTGAAGGGGAACGACACCTATCTCTTCATCATCCTGACGACGCGCATGCTGCCGGCGATCGTCGTCATCATCCCCATCATCCTGATGTTCCGCACCGTGGGCCTGTCGGGTTCCTATATCGGCATCATCCTCCTCTACACGGCTTTCAATCTCGCCTTCACCATCTGGATGATGAAGAGCTTCTTCGACGAGCTTTCCCTCGATGTCGAGGACGCAGCCCGCATCGACGGCTCGTCCGAAGTGAAGGTGTTCTTCAAGATCTGCCTGCCGCAGGTCGTGGCGGGCCTCGCCGCCACCTTCGTCTTCGGCCTCATCCTTACATGGAACGAATTCCTTTTCGCGCTGCTTCTCTCTGGCGCCGATACGCGCACCGTGCCGGTTGCCATGAACCAGGCCGTGTCCTCCGGCGGCCGCGGCACTGACTGGACACTGCTCGCGGCGATTGAAACCCTGTTCCTCATCCCTGTCTTCCTCGTCACCTTCTTCCTGCAGAACCATCTGCTGCGCGGAGTGACATTCGGAACCGTGAAGCGCTGACATGTCGACAATCGAAATCAGGAAAGTCACCAAGAGATTCGGCGATTTCACCGCCGTCAGGGATGCCGACCTGTCGGTTGCGGCAGGAGAGGTCGTTTGCCTTCTCGGCCCGTCGGGCTGCGGCAAGACGACGACGCTCCGCATGATCGCCGGGCTCGAGCGCGCAACCTCGGGCGATGTCGTCATCGCCGGCAGGAACATGAACGAGTTGCCGCCCGAGAAGCGCGACATCGCCATGGTGTTCCAGTTCTACGCTCTCTACCCCGCGCTGAGCGTCGGCCAGAATATCGCCATGCCGCTCCACTACGAGAAGCTGTCCAAGGCCGAGGTGGATGCGCGCGTCATAAAGGTCGCGAAGATCATGCACCTGACCGAGGTGCTGGACCGCATGCCGAGCCATATCTCGGAAGGCGAAAAGCAGCGCCTCGCCGTGGCCCGCGCCATCGTTCGCGATCCCAACTGCTTCCTGTTCGACGAGCCGCTCTCACGGCTCGACGTCGAGCTTCGTCATTCGATGCGCGGCCAGATCAAGGAAGTGCTCACGGGCCTTTCCAAGGCGACCGTCATCGTCACGCATGACCAGCTCGAGGCGCTCACCATGGCAAACCGCATCGCCATCATGCGCGATGGTCTGATAGAGCAGGTCGGAACACCGCATGATGTGTTCGCCAAGCCCGCGAATGTCTTCGTCGCCAGCTTCATCGGCACGCCGCAAATGAACCTGGTCGACGCCGATCTGAAAAGCTTCGATGGCAAGAATGCGTCCGTGTCGCTCGCCGGCAATGATCTGGTGATCGCGGCCGATCCGGCAGTCTCGCGGCTCAAACCCTCGAAAGTAACCGTCGGCATCCGCCCCCGCGCCTTTACGGCGGCAAACGAGAAGGCAGCCGACACCATCGCCGCGCAGGCCGAACTGATCGAGCCGATGGGTGCTGAAACCCTGATCCATGCGCGCACCGCTGCGGGCGGCGATATCCGCGTGGTTGTTCCGCGCGACAAGCGCGTGAAGATCGGCGAGGCGCTGCACCTGCGCCCCGATCCGAAGCAGACCCATTTCTTCGGCGAGGATGGAAAGGCGGTGCGCGCATGAGCGGCGGGCAGCAAGGCATGACGCGCGAAGGCGCGCTCCGTCTCGAATTCTTCATCATCGGGCTCGGCCTCTTCGCGCTGATCCTGATCTTCCAGCCCTTCAGCCTCACGCTCTTCGCCGTCGGCAGCGTGCTGGTGGTGCTGGCGGGTCTCATCAACAACCTGCTGCCAATGGCCCAGCCCGGCGTGAAGGTGCGCTCGGTCATCACGATTGGCATGGTCGTCGCAATGATCTTCTGCATCGTCATCCTGATCTCGATTGCGGCGGCCCATTACTATGGGGTGTTCTTCCTGAACCCGCCCGATCCCAACACCACCACCGGCAAGATCCAGCTCAACACGCCGCCCTTCTACATGCAGCCCTTCGTCTGGAGCGTTGCCGCCGTGGCCCTGGTGCTGGCGGTCCTCATTGCGGCGATGCAGAAGTCGAAGACCTGATATGCGCTACGACGTTTCCGTGATCGGGCTCTACATTCTCGATGTTCTGGGCCGCCCCGTCACGCGCATCCCCGATCGCGGCAATGTCGACTTCATCGAGGAAATCCGGTTGACCGTCGCCGGTACCGCCGGCGGTACGGTAGTCGATACGGCGAAGCTCGGCCTGAAGAGCCTCGCCGTCGGCGCGGTGGGCGACGATGAAAAGGCCGACTGGGTGCTGATGACGCTTGCGAAGCACGGCATCGACACCTCCGCCATGCAACGCCTGAAAGGTGTTCCCACCTCCGCCACCATCCTGAACATCCGCCCCAATGGCGACAGGCCGGCCCTTCACGTGCGCGGCGCATCGGATCATTTCGATGTGCCACGCTCGATGTACGATCAGGTCTTCGATGCCCCCATCATTCACCTGGGCGGAACCGGCCTCTTGAAGAAGCTCGACGGCCCCGCCTCGCTCACGCTCCTGAAAGAGGCCAAGGCCCGCGGCCGCACCGTCACCTTCGACCTGATCGCCGCAAGCGCGGAGACGATCGGCATCGTCAAGCCGCTGTTGCCCTATATCGATTACTTCATGCCCTCGATCGAGGAAGCAAAAGACATGTCGGGCCAGGCCACGGCGGAAGACTGCGCCAGGTTCTATCTCGATCATGGCGCCACGGCTTGCGTCTTCACGCTGGGCGGCGACGGCGCTTACTACGCTCACAAGGATGGCACGCGCCTCAAGTCCCCCGCCTATGACATCCAGGTGGTCGATACCACCGGCTGCGGCGATGCTTTCGATGCGGGTTTCATTGCCGCGCTCCACCACAGGATGGACACCGAAACGGCCTTGCGTTTCGCGCAAGGCTCCGCAGGTCTTGTCGCCACTGGCCTTGGCTCCGATGCGGGCATAGTATCTTTTGAAGACACGCTCAAAACCATGAAGAACTGGAAGATCAAGTCATGAGATTTGCTGGCAGGCGTGCAGTCGTCACAGGTGGATTGTCGGGGATTGGTGAGGCCGTCGCCAAGCGCATCGAAGCTGAAGGCGGCAAGGTCGTCGTCTGGGACATGGCCGGCGGCATCAAGACCGATATCTCGAACTACGATTCCGTCATGGCCGCAGCGGCTGAAACCGTGAAGCGGCTGGGCGGCATCGATGTGCTGGTGAACAGTGCGGGTATTGCAGGCCCGACCGCGACCGTCACCGACCTGAAGCTCGAGGACTGGCACCGCACCATCGCCATCAACCTCAACGGCACATTCTTCACCAACCGCGCCGTGGTGCCCCACATGGTGGCACAAGGCTATGGCCGCATCGTCAACATCGCGTCCATCGCCGGCAAGGAAGGAAACCCCAACGCTTCCGCCTATTCGGCCTCGAAAGCCGGTGTCATCGGTTTCACCAAGTCGCTGGCCAAGGAACTCGCCAAGACCGGCGTCACGGTCAACAGCGTGACACCCGCCGCCGTGCGCACCCCGATTTTCGACCAGATCCCTCAGAGCCATGTGGATTTCATGCTCTCCAAGATTCCCATGGGGCGCCTCGGCAAGGTCGATGAAGTCTCGAGCCTCGTCTGCTGGCTCGCTTCCGAGGAATGTTCGTTCTCGACGGGTGCAGTGTTCGACGTTTCGGGCGGCCGCGCCACCTATTGAGGGAACCCCGCGTGGCCCTTGCGCATTGAATTGGCGCAAGGAGTCCGCCATGACCAAACACCCCCGTGATGTGAATCCCGATCTCGTCCGCCAGGAAGTCGAAAAGGGGCGGATGGGCGACCGTGAACTCGCCAAAAAGCCCGGTGAGTCTCCACCCCCGAAGGATGGCACCGAAAGCGATGGCATCACCTGGGATGACGACCAGCAGGCGCTGATCGAGAATCAGGATATGAGCGAGATCGAAAACCTGCGCCGCGCCGAAGGGGCCTGGTAGCTTACACTGCCGTAAAGCCGCCATCGATCAGCAGGTCGTGGCCGCAGACCATGTCGGAAGCCGAAGACGCCAGATAGAGAATGGCGTCCGCCACTTCGACGGGCTTTCCAAAGCGCGCGCCGGGAATCTTCGCCAGCATCGGGTCGCCCTTTTCAGGCTGGCCCCAAACCTTTTCGCCCATCGGTGTCAGGATCACCGTCGGGCACACTGTATTGATCTGGATATTGTGCTTCGCCCATTCGAGCGCCATCACCTTGGTCAGCATGTTGAGGCCGCCCTTCGAGGCGCAATAGGCGCCATGCGCCTCCAGCGCCACCACGCTGGACTGCGATGAGACATTGATGATCTTGCCGCGCTTCTGCGCGATCATGCCGGGCACGATCTCGCGCGCCAGCAGGAAGGGCGCCCGCAGGTTCACGGCCATGGTCGCATCCCAGTCCTCGACTTTCGCATCAATCAGATGCCCCAGCAGCGCAATGCCCGCATTGTTCACCAGAATGTCGATGGTGCCGAAAGCGGCCAGCGCCTCTTTCGCGGCCTTCAGGGGGCCATCGACTGTGCCCATGTCGGCCGAAATCGTCACGCAGCGCCGTCCCAGCGCCTTCACGGCAGCGGAAACTTCGGCGAGGCCCTCGGCATCGCGGCCCACGGCGGCAATATCGGCGCCGGCATCCGCCAGCACCCTCGCTGTTTCGAAGCCGATACCCTTCGTCGCTCCGGTGACGAGCGCGCACCTCCCGGTCAGCTCGAATCTTTTTGTCCACTCGCCCATTGTCTCTTCTCCCGTTTTTGGCAATCTTCATCATGAACATGCAATCGGTCAATGGCGTTGGGAGGCGCATCAATCATGCAGAGAATGGGACGGGTGATCAGGCTGCAGGCCGAGATCATTCCCGAATACAAGCGCATCCACGCCGCGGTGTGGCCGGAGATCCTGAAAGCCATCCGCGACTGCAACGTCAGGAACTACACGATCTTCCTGAAGGAGCCCGAAAACATGCTCTTTGCCTACTGGGAATATCACGGCTCGGATTTTGATGCCGACATGAAGAAGATGGCGGAGGCCCCGCGCATGAAGGAATGGTGGGCCATCACCGACCCGATGCAGATCCCCTTCGAGACGCGGAAGGACGGCGAATGGTGGGCCGAGATGGAGGACGTGTTCCACACGGATTGATCGAATGCCCCCTCCGTCAGCGCTTCGCGCTGCCACCTCCCCCGTTTCGCGAGGGAGGAGATCCATCCCTCCTCGCGAAGCGGGGAGGGTGCCTTGCGCAGCAAGGCGGGTGGGGTCTTCTAGCGCTTCGTCGCCTTCAGATTCCTCTCCACCGTCGCAAACGCCCGCTGATAGACGTTCTGCTCGGTGCGCGGGATCAGCACCACATCGTCCTGCGGGCTTGCCACCCAGTCGCCGGTCCACACGCCGAATGTCGTGTTGTCCGCCGTCACCGGCCACAGCCTGGGGCCAGACACATAATTCATCCACGGGATCTCGCATTTGGTGATGCGGTAGGAAAAGCTCCGCGTCATGTCGCAGAGATGCAGCAGTTCCTCGTTCAGGTGCCCTTCGCCGAAGTAGAAATCGCGGATGCCGCCCACCTTGGCGGAACGCTGCCGCTTCAGCATGTGCATCCTGGTGATCTCCTCATGCCACCCGCCCATGCCGGCGAAATCGCGCATGACACCCCACACCTGATCGACGGGCGCCTTGATCGCGCGTGACGTCCATACCTTGTTGGGCTGGAAGCCCTTCCAGCGTTCGGCGCCTGGCGGTTTCTCCGGCTTGGTCTTCGCGATGATGGCGGCGAGGTTCTTCAGATTCGCCGTGAACACATTTGCCGAAATGTGCTTCTCGTATTTCCCTTCGTCGCCCGGGCCTTCGTCGAAGCTTGCCTCCCATTCCGCAAAGGTCTGGTCGGTCTGCGTCACGGGATAGAGCCGCACCGTTGCAACGTAATTGCGCACCGGAAACGCCGGCTTCTCGAAATTATAGCTGAAGCTGCGCCGCGCATCGTCGAGCATCAGCAACCGCTCGCGGATATGGCCGCCGTCATGCGTGTGGAACGAACGCACGCATCCCACCACATCGGCATCGAGTCCGCCCTCGATCTTCGACTTCGCAATGGCCGGCGCCCACTTCGGCAGCCCGTTGAAATCGCGGATCAGACTCCACACCGTTTCGGCAGGAGCTTTCAGGATGATACTGGCATAGGCGCGGGCCATGGAAACTCCTCAGGCGATATCGTTGAAGGCGTGAACGGCGGCCTCGGCGAAAGCCGGGTCGTTGATATGGGCGTCGATCTCGATGAGCTCGCGGTTGGGCGCTGCGACCCAGCCGGAGCGGATCGCATCGAACAGGGCGCTGTCCGCTGCCGGATCGTGAAACGGTTTTCCGGCTTGATCGATGGCGGAAACGCCATGAAGCGGCAGCAGGAAGCGCACCGGACCTTCCATCCGGTTGACACGTTCGACGATCCATTGGCCGATCCCTGCGTTCTCGGCCGGCGTCGTCCGCATCAGCGTCACTTGTGGGTTATGCGCATAAAGTTTCCGGCCTTCGAACTGCGGTGGCACCGTCTCGCGCCCGCCGAAATTCACCATGTCGCAGGCCCCCACCGATCCGACATAGGGGATGCGCGTGCGGATGACGGAGCCAAACCGGTCCTCCGTACACGGAAGAACGCCGCCGGACAGATGGTCCGCCACCTCCGTCGTGGTGATGTCGAGGCAGGCGGTCAGCAAGCCGGAATCGATCAGCTTCTCCATGCATTGCCCGCCGGTGCCCGTGGCATGGAACACGAAACATTCGTTGTCGGCCTCCAGCAGATGCCGGATCTGAGTGATGGCGGCCGTCGTCACCCCGAACATGCTGAGGCCCACGGCACGCTTCCGCTCGAAAACTTCCGGCACAGCGTTGATCGCCATCCCCGCCGCCGCATGCGCCGCATTGCCGATCACCTTGCGCGTGATGGCGTTAAGCCCCGCCACATCGGCCACCGCATGCATCATGGCGATGTCGGCCGGCCCCACGTAAGGCGCCACATTGCCCGAGGCCATGGTCGAAACCATCAGCTTCGGAACGCCGATCGGCAGCGCTCGCATCGCGGTCGTCACGATCGAGGTATTGCCGCCGCCGCCCAGTCCCAATACCGCGCCGATATCCTTGCGCGAGAGGAGATAGGCCGAAAGCGCTTCGCCCATCGCCGTCACCGCGCGGCCCCGGTCGGCGTGTCCCAGCACTGCGTCCGCACCCTTCGCATGATGCCGCGCCACCATCTCCGGCGTCACATCGGCTGATGCCGTGCTGGGGGTCGTCGAGATATCAACGAGCAGGGCAGTTGCGCCCGCCGCCCGCACGCGCTCCACCGCATAGCGAAGCTCCGCCTCCTTCGTGTCGCAAGTGCCGGCGACGTAGACCGTCCTCACGTCACTTCGCCTTGGCCCAACCCTGCTTCATGCTCTTGTAGCCGAACTTGTAGACCTCTTCTTGGGATGGGAAGAAATCGCGCCACACCCGCGTTGCCGCAGCGAGGGCCGGCAGCGCCCGGCCGAAGGCCTCGATGGTCATCCAGCCATCATATTTCGCCTTGCGCAGCGCCTTGTAGGTCTTGTCCCACGGCACATGGCCCTTGCCTGGCGTGCCGCGGTCATTCTCGGAAATATGCACGTGGATCATGTGCTTCTTGATCGTCTTGATCGCGGCGACCGGGTCCTTCTCCTCGATGTTGCAATGGAACGTGTCGTACATCGCCTTCACATGCGGATGGTCCACCTCGTCGAGGTGGTCGGACAATTGCTGCATCGTATTGAGGAAATAGCATTCGAAGCGGTTCAGCGCTTCGACCGCGAAACGCACGTCCTTCTTGCCCGCATAGTCGCCCGCCTTGCGATGGAACAAAACGCCGCGCTTCCGCTCCGCTGCCGTGGCCGGATCGCCTGTGAAATAGCCGATCTCGGAATGCATCGGCCCCGCGAGGATGGATGAACCGACTGCCGCCGTGCAGTCGATGGCCCATTTGGCGCGTTCCAGCGCCGCCTTCTGCTGTGCCGCATCGGGCGACAGCGGGTTGTGCCCTTGGCCCAGCACGCTCACCGTCGTCACCTCGAGGTTATACTTGGCGATCAGTTCGCCCAGCCGCTTGTAGTGCTCGACATCGCCCTCGAACAGCGGGATTTCGACGCCGTCATATCCCGTCTTCTTGAGGCTTTTCAAAAGCGGCTCATGCTCTGCCGTCACATGCCCCGTCCACAACAGAAGATTGAAGCCCAGTTTCATCGAGATGCCCTCCCAGCGGTGAGCGCAGGACAAACCGTCTCGCGGACTTTGTCAATTCCTGATATACGCCTTTCAAGCCAGAAAACCCGAGGAGGACCCGATGAACAAGCCGCATGAACCCCAATCCGCCACCAACGCCGCGCTGCTCCGCGCCCAGGCCTTCATGACGCCTTCGCCCGTGCCCTCGATCTCGACCGAGCTTCTCGTCTCGGCCGATGGCGAGCTGAACCGCGAACTGCATCACTTCCTCTTCGATCCGCCGTCCAACCCCGAACTCTTGAAGGGCAAGACCATCGCCATCTGCTGCACCAATGGCGTGGAGGAGGTCGAGATCACCGGCGCCATGAAGTGGCTCACCGAGCATGGCGCAACGGTGCATGTCGTGGCACCCCGCATCGGCGAATTCCATCCCACGCTGGGCCTCCGCTTCCCGCCGCTGACGAAAACCCACGTGCTGGCGATCCGCCTGATGGAAAATGCCGGCTGGCTCAAGATCGACCGCTACATGGATGAGGCGAAGGTCTCGGACTACGACGCCTGCATCTATCCCGGCGGTTGCTGGAACCCTGATGCGCTCCGCGCCGACAAGCACGCCCGCGATTTCGTGCGCGACATGCACGCCTCCGGAAAGCCCACCTGCGCCATCTGCCATGGCCAGTGGGTGATGGTCAGCGCCGACATCCTGCGCGGCAAGAGGGCGACGGCCGTCTGGAACATCCAGGTCGATCTTGCCAATGCCGGCGCCACCGTACTGGACGAGCCCTGCGTCGTCGACGGCAACCTGATCACCGCCCGTTTCCCCTACGATCTCCCACGCATGGTCGATGCGCTGGTGAAACAGCTGGTGAAGGCCTGAGGGTCACGCCTGAACATCACACCCAACTGTCATCCCCGCACGCTTTGCGGGGACCCATTCATCCTCACGCTTCAATGCTAGAGTGCGCTGAACAATGGGTCGCCGGGACAAGCCCGGGATTGGCAGATTAAAGGGATCAGCCGATCAGCGCCGAAGCCGTCTCGACCATGATCATGATGCCAAACCCCAGCGCCACCACGCCAGCCAGCAGCTGAAGCCCGCGGTTGGCCCAGGTCAGCGTCGTGGCCGTCAGCGTCAGCGGCACGGCGATCACGGCAGAGAGCGCTGCCATTCCAAGCACCGATCCGAGCCCGAACACCGCCATGAACATGAGGCCCGTCGTGGCGTTCGATGCCGTCGATGCAGTGAGCGCCACCAGTGCCGCCGATCCGGCGATCCCGTGCATCATGCCCACACTCAGGCTGCTCTTCCAGCTCCCCTGGGGGTGGAAATGCAGGTGCTTGCTGCGGCGATGATCGGCCACGTCGCCCAAATGGCTGTGGGCGTGGAAATGCGCCTCCCCGTCACGATGCCGATGGACATGGAAATGAACCCGTTCCTTCCACATCCGGTAGAGAACGCGCCCGCCCAGCCCTGCCAGCATTACGCCGACGATGAATTCAAGCCCGCTTGCCAGCCGCTCGTCCAATGTCAGCTTCAACGCATAGACAGCACCGCCGAACACCGACAGCGTCAGGGCATGGCCGATGCCCCACACCGCGCCATGCCGCGCGATGCGGCGGATGCCGGTCTTGCCTGAGGCGAGCGAGGCGACGGCGGCCACATGGTCCGCTTCCAGCGCATGTTGCAGTCCGATCAGGAAGCCGAGTGTGATCCAGGTAAGCATCCTTCGAGCTATAGCGCCCGGCTCCCGGACCCGCGAGGCCTGTTTGCGGCGCGCGGCAGCCGAATGCGGCGATGCCTGATTTTGAAGCAGAAAGCGCGCGGTGGCGCATGTCTTGCTTGGGTCTCGGCGGAAGACCCCAATTCAGGACACTTGCCCATGCCGCCGGTCGACAGCCAGACGCTCTACGTCATCATTCTCACCATCACCAACACGCTGGCAATCGGCGGTGCGGCGGGTCTTCTGCTGTTTCCGGGCCGGTTCGAACCCGGCCGGAAGGATGCTGCCGCGGCCAGTACCCTTAATCTGGACCCTGCCGAAAATGCACCATCCGGTAACAGCGGTACCCGCCCGATCTCCTGGGGCGCAACCTCCATCACGATGCTGGGCTCACGCTCCCAACGCTGATTATCCGATGTGGCAGCCGGGCTTCCGGTGGCCCGCCAGATATTCCGCGATCAGCTGCCGGTAGCGCACCGGCCCGAAGCTCGGAAAATGCCCGCCATGGACGATGCTGACGGGAAGACCGGCCAGCCGCTCCAGCGTCGAAACATAGTCCTCCACCACCGAATGATAGGCATCGTCGATCAGCGGCCCGTCATAGATGATGTCGCCCGAGAGGAAAATGCCGGTCGCGGTTTCGAACAGGCCGATGCCGCCCGGTGAATGCCCCGGCGTGTGGATCACTTCGAACGCCCGGTCGCCCAGGTCGATGATGTCGCCATCATTCAGGATGCGTTCCGCCTTGGCATGCCTCACCTGATATCTCGTCTGGTCCCAGCCTTGCGGGAAGCGATCGAACATCTCGTCGGTCGCGTAGCGGTCAGCACAGGTCCATTCATTGCGCGGATCTTCGAGGATCGCCACTTCCGCATGGTGTACGCAGCAGCCGGGAAATTCATGATGGCTGCCGATATGGTCGAAATGCGTATGACTCGCCACACAAGTCAGCGCGCGCTCCGTCACCAGCGGCACATGCGCGCGGAGCGAGAAGTGGCCGAGGCCTGAATCGAACAGCAGGTCACGCTCGCGCCCCCGCACATGCCAGATGTTGCAGCGGAAGAACGGCTTGATCCACGGCTCGTGGATCAGCGTCACGCCATCGCCCAGCGTCAGCGTTTCATACCAGTCCTTGGCGCCGATCTGCTGCATCGCCTCAGTCCTTCAGAATGATGATGTGCGCCGGATCGAAAACAAACTGCACCATGTCGCCGGGCTTCACCGCCGCCTCCGCCGGCAGCCGCGCCAGCAGGCTGATGTCGGGCGCCGCGACGGGCACCGCGGTCACCCGCTTGAAGCTGCCCTGATAGACCACGTCCGAGACTTTCGCCGCAATGTCTCCGCCAAGCCGCACATGTTCGGGCCTGATCGCCACATGCCTGGCCGCGCCATCGGCGGCAAAACCGCCAAGTGCCGTGCGGATCATGCCGTTGTCCATGGCGCCCGGAATGATCGTGCTTTCCCCCATGAAGGTGGCGGCAAACCGCGTGGCGGGCCGGCCATAGACGCGCTCCGGCGCGCCCTCATCCTCGATGCGGCCTTGGTTCATCACCACCACATGGTCGGCCAGCGCCATCGCCTCTTCCTGGTCATGCGTCACATGCACGAAGGCGGTGCCGACGCGTTTCTGTATCGCCTTCAACTCATCCTGCATCTGGCGGCGAAGCTTCAGGTCGAGCGCGCCCAAGGGCTCGTCCAGCAGCAGCACGGCGGGCTCCACCACCAGCGCGCGGGCCAGCGCCACGCGTTGCCGCTGCCCGCCCGACAATTGATGCGGCTTCTTGTGGAAGGCTTCCGCCAGCCCCACGATTCCCAGCATCGCGCGCGCCTTCGCCTCGCGCTCTGCCTTGGCGATGCCCTTCATGCGAAGCCCGAAGCCCACATTGCTGCCGATGCTCATGTGCGGAAACAGCGCGTAATCCTGAAACACCGTCGCCGTCGGCCGCTTCGCTGGCGCCAGCACCGTGCAGTCCTCGCCCTTGATGAGCACGCGGCCTTCGCTTGGATTGAGGAACCCGCCGAGGATCGAGAGCAGCGTCGTCTTGCCCGAGCCCGATGGCCCCAGCAGCACGGTATAGCTACCCGGCGCGATGGAAAGCGACACATCGGTAAGCACCTTGGCAAGCCCGAAGCGGTGGCTGATGTTTTCGATCGAGACGAGGGCCGTCATGCTGGGCGTTTCCTGAAGGCGACGAGTTCGAAGACGATGGCGAGAATGATGGAAACACCGAACACGAGCGCGCCGACGGCATTGGTCTTGGGGTTCAATCCGGCGCGCAGCAGGTTCCAGATTTCCACGGGAAGCGTCGTATCGAAGCGCGTGAGCAGGAAGGCGATCACGAATTCGTCCCACGAGAAGGTCATCGAGAGGAAGAAGCTGGCGAACAGCGCCGGCCACAGCATCGGCGCGGTGATCAGCGTCAACACCTGCAGCTCTCCGGCTCCTAAGTCCCGCGCGGCGCGCTCGATGTTCGCCTGATGCTCGCCCATCTGGCTGTAGATGATCGCAAAGCAGAGTGGCAGGTTGATCACCACATGGCCGATCCCCGCCGCGATCAGCGACTTCGGCAGCCCGATCCAGTTGAAGAAGATCAGAAGCCCCATGCCGATGATGAGATAGCTGACGGTGAGCGGCAGCGTGATCAGCCCGCGCAGCAGGGCGGAAGCCGGCAGATGAAACCGCGTGAAACCCCAGGCGGATAAAAATCCCAGCAACGTGGCGATGGCCGATGTGATCACCGCGACGAGGATTGAGTTGAAGAGGCCGGACGTCAGCCGCGCATCCGAAAGCACCGCATCGTACCAGCGGAGCGACGGCCCATTGAAGGGCGGGATGGGAAACAGCGTGCCCTGGAACGAGAACAGCACCAGCACGGCCACTGGCAGGAAGATGAAGCCATAGAGCAGGGCGGCGTAGAGGGTGCTGAGAGCTCTCATGACGCCATACCTCTAATTCCGTCACCCCGGCGAAGGCCGGGGCCCCGCTTCTTACGGTCCCGATGCGGAAAGCGGGGCCCCGGCCTACGCCGGGGTGACGGCAATGTGGGGCATTCCCTCATCACGCCCGCTCGATCTTCAGCCACTTGGCGCAGGCGAGATAGGCCACCGTCACCACCGCCATGAGAATGATCGACAAGGCGGATGCGGAAGCAAAATCGCCGCGCCGCCCGATCTGCATCATGATGAGCTGCGGCATCAGCAGCTCATTGTTGCCGCCCAGAATCTGCGGCGTGATGTAGTCGCCGATTGCCAGCACGAAGGTAAGAAACGCCCCCACCATGATGCCGGGCAGGGTGAGCGGCAGGATGACATGGATGAAGCTCTGGAATGGCGATGCGCCAAGGTCCGCCGCCGCCTTGGCGTAGTTGGGAGAGAGTTGCTTGAGGTTCGCATAGATCGTCAGCGTCAGCAGCATCACGAAAAAGTGGACGAAGCCGATAACGGCCGCGCCCCGCGTGTTGGCAAGCTGCACGGGCTCCGCCAGCAGCCCGGCATTCACCAGCGTGGTGTTGATCACACCCTTTTCCGCCAGCACCAGCAGCCACGAATAGGAACGCACAACATATGATGTCCAGAATGGCAGCACCGCCAGCATCAGGGCGAGGCGCTGCCAGCGCTCAGGCACCACGAAGGCGAGAATCCACGCGAAGGGATAGGCCAGCAGCACCGACACCACGGTGACGATGGCCGTCACCTCCAGCGAATTGGTCAGCGCCCGCCAATAGGCAGGGTTGGCGAAGAACTGCGTGTAATTGGCAAGAGAGAGGCCATCGCCGCCCTTGGGATAAAGGCTGGCGACGGCCATTGCCATGAAGGGCACGGCAAAGAACACCAGCGTCCACAGCACGGCTGGTGTGACGCTGGCCCAGCCGACCCGCGTGTTTGTCGAAACGCTCACTGCGCCTGGATCATCTCGGTCCACACATCCTGCATCTTCTTGTCGAGGTCTTCGGAAGGTGCGGGATAACCTTGAGCACGCTTCAGGAAGTCCGGCTGCTCGGCAAAGCGCAGCGTCTTCTTCTGCTCGTCGGTCAGCGCCGCTTTGGTGCTGGCCGGCATGCCCCAATAGCAGGACGATGTCGCAAGCCGCGCCTGGCCTTCGGGGCTCATGATGTACTGGATGAATTTCAGCGCCATGTCCTTGTTCTGCGAATCCTTGAACATGGCGAGCGACTGCGACCACAAGACCGCGCCTTCCTTCGGCACCGAGAAGTCGAGATCCGGGTTCTCCTTGGCAATGCCCGCCGTCACCCATTCGCCGCCACCGACCAGAATGTCGACTTCGCCGGTGGCGAGTGCCGTCTGGCTGGCGACGACATCCGTCACCGCCTTCGAGTTGGCCTTCATCTTGAGCAGCACGTCCTTGATCGCCGGAAGATCGGCCTCGGTCAGTTCCGCCGTCTTCTTGCCGATCGCCATCGCCGCCAGGCCCATCACCGGCAGGTAATAATCATAGATCGCGATGCGGCCCTTGTACTTCTCGTCGGTCAGCGCCGCCAGGCTCTCCATGTCCTTCGCATCCACCTTCGACTTGTTGAAGCCGATGGTGTTGTAGCCGAACTTCTCGGTGATGCCGTAGCGCTTGCCATCGACCACCGTGAACTGGTCCATTTTCACTTCCGGAAACAGGTCGGCGACCGGCAGCTGATCGTCGGCCAGCGGCTCGAACAGCCCGCGCTCCACGCCGCGCCGCACGTCGATCGAATCGATCACCATCACGTCCCAGTCGCCGGGCTGCGATTGCTCGACGATGGCCAGGCCCGCGCCCGTGCCTTCGAATTCCTTGACGTTCACCTTGATGCCGTTGGCATCCTCGAATGGCTTCAGCAGGTTCGGGTCCGAGTGATCGCACCACACCAGCGCGTTCAAATCCGCGGCGGATGCCGGGCCGCAGGAAAGCCCCATCAGGGCGAGTGCGGCGAAGGATGCGCCGGCCAGGCGGCGCGTGAAGCTGCGAACGGTCATTTTCGTTTCTCCCTGTCGATTTCCGAAAAACTGAACCAATTCCAAACTTGAGTCAATTTCAAATATCCGGCAGATTGCCCAGATGTCAGGCCTCCGGGAAAAGCAGAAAGCCCACCGCCACGACCGCATTCTGGAAGCGGCGGCCGGCCTGTTTCGCGAGAATGGTTACGAGGCCGTAAGGATCGACTCCATCGCCGCCGCGGCGGAGGTCTCGACCGGCACCATCTACAACTATTACCAGAACAAGGGCGACCTCCTCGTCGCCATCGTCGCCCTCGAGGTGAACGAGGTGCTGCGTTACGGCGAACAGGTCATCGCCAGGCCGCCCCAGAGTGCGGAAAAGGCCGTCGATGCCCTGATCGGCAACTATATCGAGCATTCGCTCCACTATCTCTCGAAGGAAATGTGGCGCCAGGCCATGGCGATCTCGACCCAGCAGCCCGGCAGCCCCTTCGGCGAAACCTATGCCGCACTTGACGTGGCTCTCGCCCGTCAGGTCTGCGACCTGATCGAAAAGCTTCAGGCGCTGGAAATGCTGAACCCCTTGGCCGATGCCCGCGCGCTGGGCGAAGTCATCTTCAACAACACCAACATGAATTTCATCGCTTTCGTGAAGACCGAGGAGATGAGCGTGCCGGAACTCCGCGCCACGCTGCGCCGCCAGCACCGCGCCCTCATTCAGGGCTGGAAACCGTAGCGGCTCGATTCACCCGCCTTGTGACCCGAAGCCGGATGCCATTGGTGGAACGTACTGTCAGCCGCGCCGCCGGTTTCGGCTCGAATCCCGGAACGGGGTCGAAACGATAGCGCCGCACGAGGCCGGCGAGAATGATGGCCGCCTCCTGCTGGGCAAACGCTGCCCCCAGGCACACGCGCGGGCCCTTCGAAAACGGCAGGTAGCAGTGCCGCTGCGGCTCGACCGTTTCCGGCCTGTCGAAGCGGTCGGGGTCGAAGGCATCGGGCTCCTGCCAATAGCGGCGGTGCCGCCCCATCAGCCAGGGCGATATCGAAACGGTCGAACCGGCGCGTACCTCCTTGTCGCGCATCGGGCAGGCCTTTTCCGCCACGCGCGGCAGGAAGGCGACGGGCGGAAACAACCGCAGCGTTTCCATGAACACGTTCCGCGTGATGTCGAGCTTGCGGATGTCGCTGAAGGTGATCGGCCGGTCATCCAGCACCGCCACCGTCTCGGCATGCATCCGCTCCTGCACGCTCCCGTCCATTGCCAGAAGATAGAGTGCCCAGGACAGCGCGCTGGCCGATGTCTCGTGGCCGGCAAGGAACAGCATCGCCACCTGTTCGCACAACTCGCGCAGGTCGAACTGCGTGCCCGTCACCGGGTCGGTCACCTCGATCAGCGACTGCAATATGTCGCCATGCTCCGTCCGGTCGCCCCGGTGCCACTGCTCGTAGCGCCGACTGATGATGGGGTCGAGCACGGCGCGGATTTCCGCCGCCGCTTTCCGGGCTTTGCGGAAATTGAAGGTCGACAGCCAGTCCGGCAGCCCGATGTGCTTGGTCATGCCATGCGCGAAGGCCGCTTCCTGGAAGCGGTTGAACGCCTCGTAGATCACCAGCGCCTCATTCGCCTCGAGCGGCTTCGAGAAGATGGTGCGGAAGATGATGTCCGCCGTCACATGCGTCATCTCGATGTCGATTGCCGCCTCGCGCCCATCGGCGATAAGGTCGAGCCGCTCGATCAGCGCGTCTGAGGCCTGCATCATCAGCCCGAAAACGACCTTCACCCGCACCCCCTCGAAGGCCGGGTCCATCATGCGGCGCTGGCGCTTCCACACCTCGCCGTTCGAGACGAAGATCGAATCGCCCAGCAGCAGCTGCAGCATGTTCGACATCATCTGGCTCTTCGGGAAATGATCCGCCTCGTCGACGAGGATGCGCTTGATGAGGTCCGGCTGGTTGGCGATCAGCAGGTTCTGCCCCGGCAGCCGCAACTCGCCCAGGTGCATGCCATAGGCCCGGTCCGAAAGGGTCGAGATCGCGCAATTCCGCGAGCGGATGAATTTCAGCGGCCTGAGCAGCATCTGCAGCGGCCAGGAATGTTTCTTCATCGGCTCGGGGTAGCGGGGAACGAAATGGGTCATGCCTGTGCCAGACGGAAGCGGTTGAAATCCGTCACGCTGTCGAGATGCGCAAAGCGCTCGGCCAGCGTCTTGGGTCCCGCCGTGATGAGGAAATAGTCATAGTCGCCGGCAAGCTCCGCCGCCATCAGATACTGGAAATGCGTGCGCATGAAGTTGCGGCGGATCGTCTTGTAGGTTTCGGCTGTGAACAGTGTGTTGAAGCGGGCCGACATCAGTTTCGGCTGCACCCGTGCGCCCTCTGGCCGCGTCACCTTGCTGGCGGCCAGCGGATCGGTCAGCGCGATGCAGGAGCCGTCGATGGCCGAAGTCACATCGATCCAGTCGATCTGCTCGGAACCCGATACCGCCGCGAGGTCGTCACGGAACTGCCGCGCCTGTGGCTCGTCCGGCGTCATGGCGATTGCCTGGCCAAGCGTCAGGAAGCTCAGCCGCCGGTTCTGGCCCAGCTGTTCCAGCACCCGCGCCGCGACAGTCACTCCCAGATGCGCGCCGACACTGTGCCCGACCAGCAGCACCTCATCAAAATCACCGCTGTTGCAGGCCTGCGCCACCCGCCGCGCGAAGACCAGGCAGCGCTCCTCGATTCCCTGCACGCGGCCCAGGCTGCGGTCGACGAGGAAGATGCAGCTTCGCGCCAGCCAGAAGGCATTGAGCCGCCGCTCAAGCAGGGAATATCCGGCAAAGGGCAGGGCGAGGGCCATGGGCAGCAGCAGCCAGGCCCACGGGCCCACCGCTTGCGCGGCAAGGCCTGCCGCGACCAGCCCTGCCACGAACATCGCCAGCACCAGCCCGCCGGGATAGGTCACGGCGATGAAATTGGGCCAGCTGTGACGGGCGATCATGGCGAACACCCCCATGCGCAGGAAATGCCAGGAATAGCGGAGAATGCCGCCATAGGTCTCGAACGCATTGCGCGGCCACTGCCGCCGCACGATGTCTTCATACCTCAGAAACCGGTAGTGCGACGCAGCCCCCGCCGCCTCCACCATCCATTCCGATTCGATCTCGTCGACATTGCGCCGTCTGGAAATGTCGGGCACCAGGCCGTTCACCTTCGCCTGTTTCGCGCCCTCGCTCGCATAGAGCTGATGATAGTGGATGGGCCCGCGCGGATCGAACCCCGGGATATAGAATATGGTGCGGCGCAAGACGGCAGCCGGGCGTCAGTCGGCCAGGGTGAATGGCAAGGTGAATTCGGCCGACTTGCCGCTCGCCTTGTCGCGCGCCGTCGTCGTCACCTGATAGTCTCCCGCCGGCAGGCCGGAGAAGTCGTAGGTTACCTTGGCCATGAATTCCTTGTTCGGAAAGCGCGAGCGCAGGGTCAGGCTTCCGAAGTTCTCCTGGCTGGCCACCGCTTCACCGGCAGGCGTCTTGATCACGAAGTCAAGCCCGAGGTCGATCACGTAGAGCGAGCCGTCGCGGCCATAGGAATAACCCATCGGCTCGGAATAGATGATCAATGGTTCGCTGCGCTTGAACACATTGGTCTCGCGCAGGTCGTAGAGGCCATAGCCGGTCGGCTCCCCGGCGGTGAAGACCGCGCGGCGGAACATCAGCGGCGATTCGGACCACAGCCTGTCCCGCGCCTCGTCAAGCATCTTGAGCGCCTCATCGAATTTTCCCGCGGCCATCGCCTGTTCGGCCAGCCCGGCCTTGTCGGCGATTTCGCCGCCCGAGGAGGGGGTTGCGAGGCCCGCAGCCAGCAGGATTGCGAGAAGTGCGGCGTGGCGTGTCATCGGAATTCCATGTCTCTGGTCCATCTGCAGCCGTCATCCTGAAGCCAAAACCTGCTGGCGGCAATGCGAAACTGCCAGAAAATCCCTTCAGGCCGCGCCCCAATGGTCCTGCCGCCATCTGGCCCCCGCCACCGCGCCAAGCTGGTGCATTTCCACTTGGAGTGCCTTTCTGCTATCAGGGTCCATCGCTCGGAGGAGTATGATCGATGAACAAGCCGATGAATCTGGCCGGTGCCACCTCGTGGGAGCCGTCGCCCAACAATCTCGAACCCTTCTGGATGGGCTTCACCCCCAACCGCGCCTTCAAGAAGCGCCCGCGCATGATCGCCCGCGCCAAGGACATGCATTACTACGACATGACCGGCCGCCCCATTCTCGATGGTTCCGCCGGCCTCTGGTGCTCGAACGCCGGCCACTGCCGCGGCCCCATCGTGGAAGCGATCCAGAAATCCGCAGCCGAGCTTGATTTCGCCCCCACCTTCCAGTTCGGCCACCCCAAGGTGTTCGAGCTTGCCTCGCGGCTTGCCACCATGGCGCCGGGCGACCTGAACTACGCCTTCTTCTGCAACTCGGGCTCTGAGGCAGCCGACACGGCGCTGAAGATCGCGCTCGCCTATCACCGCGCCAATGGCCAGGCCTCGCGCACCCGCCTGATCGGCCGCGAGCGTGGCTATCATGGTGTCAACTTCGGCGGCATCTCGGTCGGCGGCATGGTCGCCAACCGCAAGTGGTTCGGCGCCATGCTGGCCGGTGTCGATCACCTGCCGCACACATATAACCGCAAGGAACAGGCCTTCACCCGTGGCGAGCCCACCTGGGGCGCGCATCTGGCGGAAGACCTCGAGCGCATGGTGGCACTGCATGATGCCTCCACCATCGCCGCCGTCATCGTCGAACCCATGGCCGGTTCGACGGGCGTTCTGCCGCCCCCCAAGGGCTACCTGAAGCGCCTGCGCGAGATTTGCGACAAGCACGGCATCCTGCTGATTTTCGATGAAGTCATCACCGGCTTCGGCCGTCTGGGCCATGCCTTCGCGGCGGAGCGTTTCGGCGTCGTCCCTGATATCCTCACCTTCGCCAAGGGCGTCACCTCCGGCACCGTCCCCATGGGCGGCTGCATGGTGCGCCAGGGAATCTACGACAACTTCATGAACGGCCCCGATCATGTGATCGAGCTGTTCCATGGCTATACCTATACGGGCCACCCGATGGCAGCGGCAGCAGGCGTCGCCTGCATGGACCTCTACCGCGACGAGCGCCTGTTCGAGAATGCCGCGAAGCTCGAGAACGTCTGGGCCGATGCCGCCTTCAGCCTTCAGAACCACCCGCTGGTGGAAGACATCCGGACGATCGGTCTCGTCTGCGCCATCGACCTGAAGCCCATCGAAGGCTCGCCGGGCTTGCGCGCCTACAAGGCCATGGAGAACGGCTTCCACGATGTCGGAATGATGGTCCGCATCACCGGCGATACGATAGCACTCTCGCCGCCCCTGATGATCACCGAAAACCAGATCGACGAAATCTTCACCGACAAGATGCCGAAGATCCTCGCCTCGGTGGCATGATCAGGCACTGGTCAAACGCCGTCCGCGTGAATAGAGTTGGGCCGGAGAGTGAGCTACTCTCCGGCCTTTCGATTCGTGGGCCAGGGGCAGAAGGGGCAGTTCGGTTGATGTCGCGTCACAACATTCCGGCAATGATCACGCTGGCTGTGTTCCCGGTCGCGGCTGTCGGTCTCAGCGTTTACATGCTGATGTCGGGCAGCGTGCAGGTTACGGCGGTGGCGGGCGTCGTCCTGCTGCTCGGCGCCGGATTGCTGCTGACCGCCATTGCCGGCGTCATGAAATATTCCCGCCTCGAAGACTGGCTCTACGAGCAGCAGGACCAGATGGCCGATGCCGTCCACAGGCTTGACATGCTGACCAGCCGCATCGCCGATGCCGAGCAGAGGATCGAAGAGCCGCTGGATGGTCTGGGCGAGGTCAGGGCGGAACTGAAAGACCTGCGCGATGGTCTCAACCGTCTGGTTCAGGCGCAGGAAAGGCCGCACGTGCCAGCTCAGCCCGCCTATGCTGCCGAAGCTGCTGCCCCGCCCGGTTCCGCCGCCAGGCCACAGTCGGCGGGCGAGCATCTGGAACTGCTGCTGGAACCGGTGATCGAGCTCGCTACCGGCGGCACCGCGCATTACCGCGCGCTGTTGAGCCTTGCCGACGATCATGGTCACAGCGTCTCCCATGCCGATCTGATGCAGAAGGCCAATGCCGGCGGCATGCGTCCCGCACTCGATGCCCATCTGGTGAAGCAGGTCGCCCCGGTGCTGCGCCGGCTGCGCGCCAGGAACCCGGGCCTCCGCGCCTTCCTGCCGCTTGGCATCGCCACCCTGGGCTCGGTCGAGGAAATCCAGCGCATCGCCACGAACCTCGAGCGCGAAGCCGATATCGCAAATGGCGTGGTTTTCGAATTCGACCATCGCGGCCTGGGCGCGCTTGACGATGACGGCATCCGGAACCTCGCAGGGCTGGCGCGGCTTGGCGCCACCATGTCTCTGGCGCAGGTTCAGGTGGCGGGGCTCGATCTCGCGGCGCTGCGCCAGCTTGGGGTGCGCTATCTCACCTTCCCGCCCAATGCCGCCGATGGCGGCTCCGGCCCCACGCCCGCCTGGCGCGAGTTCGTGCAATATGCGCGCGCCATGCAGTTCCAGGTCATCGTGTCGGATATCGTAACGCCCCAGCAGGCCACCGCGGCCACGCAGGTCGGCCGCTACGGCTTTGGAACCTTCTTCGCGCCGCCGCGCAAGGTCCGCGCCGATGCCGGTGCCGCCGCCGCCCCGCGCCGTGCCAGTGCTGCCTGATGATCGCAGCCTGATGCAGCAGTTTTCCGAACGCTATCCCGTATGGTTCTGCGACATCTGGGGCGTGGTTCATAACGGCCTCACGCCATTCCCCATCACGGTATCGGCATTGTCCCGCCACCGCCGCAACGGCGGCACCGTCATCCTCGTCACCAATTCGCCGCGCAGCAATATTGGCGTCGAGAAGCAATTGCTCGATATCGGTGTCGATCCCGCCTCGCATGACCGGATCGTCACTTCGGGAGATGTGACGCAGGTCCTGATGCGCCAGCACGGCGGCGGCAAGGTCTTTCACTTGGGACCAGCCCGCGACTATTCGATCTATGACGGCACCGGCGTTTCGCGTGTTCCCGTCGAGGAAGCCCATGCCGTGCTCTGCACCGGCCTCTTCGACGACCGCAACGACAGGCTCGAGGATTACGACGCGCTGCTCGCCGATCTCAAGGCCCGCGGCCTCGTCATGATCTGCGCCAATCCGGACCGGATCGTGCGGGTCGGAGACCGCATCCTCTATTGCGCCGGAACGATCGCCGATCTCTACATGGCGAAGGGCGGCACGGTGCTGATGGCGGGAAAGCCCTATCCCCCGATCTATGATCTCGCACTTTCCGAGGCCTCCCGCATCCGCGGCCAGGACGTGGACCGAACGGCAATTCTTGCAATCGGCGATGGCCCCGAAACCGATATCCGCGGTGCTGCCGACTATGGCCTTGACGCCCTTCTTGTTGCAGAAGGTGTCACCGATGCGAGCGTCGGGCTCCATGTCGTTGAGGAAACCGTCAGACAGGCGGTGCCCCATGCCCGTATCGTGGCGACCGTTCATGACCTGTCATGGATGTGACGCCGGGCGCCAGGGAAGGGGACAAGATGCATCTGATCGCCGGAGCCGCACCGGTACCTGAGAACTGCAAGGGTGCGGTCGTCGCCGTCGGCAATTTCGACGGCGTGCATCGCGGCCACCAGAAGCTGCTGGACATTGCGCGCGCCGAAGCCGAACGGCTGGGAAGGCCATGGGGCGTCGTCAGCTTCGAGCCGCATCCGCGCACTTACTTCCGCCCCTCCGAGCCGGTCTTCCGCCTGACGCCCGAAGCCCTGAAGGCACGGCTCGTGAAGGCCCTGGGCGCCTCCTTCATGGCCGTGCTGCCTTTCGACAGGGCACTCGCCGAACTCGAGCCCGAAGCCTTCGTGCAGCAGCATCTGGTGGCGCGGCTGAAGGTCGCCCATGTGGTGACGGGCTATGACTTCCACTTCGGCAAGGGCCGCAAGGGCAGCCCCGCGACGATGACGGCGCTTGGCCTCGAGCAGGGCTTCGGGGTGACGATCGTCGAGCAGGTGACGGACGAGGGCGACCACCATTCCCCCTTTTCATCGAGCGCCATCCGCCAGGCCCTCCGCCACGGCCAGGTGAAGGATGCATCACGCGAGCTTGGCTATAACTGGATGGTGCTGGGCGAGGTGGTGCGGGGCGACCAGCGCGGCCGCACCATCGGCTTTCCGACCCTCAACATCGTGCTCGACAAGGGTGCCGATCCGTTCCGCGGCATCTACGCCGTCAAGGTGCGCGACGCGAGACTGAAGGGCGCCATCGCCTGGCCGGGGGCGGGCTATTTCGGCGACCGTCCGACCTTCGACACCGGCCGCACCTTCCTCGAAGTCTATCTGATCGGCTTCGACGGCGACCTCTACGGCCGCGAGATGATGGTCGAATTCATCGACATGATCCGCCCCGACAGGCGCTTTGCCTCGATTGCCGAACTGACCGCGCAGATGAAGCAGGATTGCGCCGCCGCGCTTTCGAAGCTCGAGGCATCGAAGTCTGAAAACCCCGCCGCCCAGTTCCCGCTGGGCCGGCTGCAGGCGGAAGGCCTGCTTTAGGCCGATGCCGCCAGCGCGGCGTCCTCGCGCCGCTGCCGGCCGTCGAGCAGGATGATCGACAGTCCCGCCAGCACGACGAGCCCCATGCCGACGATCGCCAGCGCATTCGGCACCTCGCCGAACAGTATGGCGCCCGCCAGCACCGCCCAGATGGTGAGCGTATACATGAAGGGCGCCACCGTCCGCGCCGGCCCGATCCGGTAGGCGACGAACAGCAGGAAGTGCCCGGCGGTCAGCAGCCCGCCGGCCAGCAGCATCAGCAGCGTGCTGCTCAAGGGTGGCATTACCGGCGTCTCGTATGCCAGCATGCCGAGGCCGCCTGCCAGCATCAGGGTGACCAGCACGGTCAGCGCCACGACGGGTGCCGGAATGTCGCCCGGAACCTTGCGGGTGATCAGGTCGCGGACCGCCGCGGCAAGGGCGGTGATGAAGGCGAGGATGGCATAGGGCGAAACCGCGCCCGAACCCGGCTGCGCCACCAGCAGTGCACCGACGATGCCGATGATGACGAGCACGATCCTGAGCATGCCGAGCCGCTCGCCATAGATCAGCCAGGCGCCAAGCAGCACCATCAGCGGGCAGGTCTGGGCAATCGCGGTCAGGTCGGCGATGGCGACGAAATACAAAGCGAAGGTGAAGCTGAAATTGGCGATCACTTCGCACAGGCCCCGCGCCACCAGCCAGGGATTGAACATCCGGCGAAGTCCATGGGCCTGCCCCATCGCGGCGATCAGCACGAGGCACATGCCGACAGCGGCAAGCCCGCGCATGAACACCAGCTGGAACAGCGGCGTATTGCCCAGCGCCAGCTTCATGGCGCTGTCGCTGCCGATGAACACGCCCATGGCGATCACCATCGGCACCACGGCGCGGAGGGCAGGAGGAAGCATCACGCCTTTTTCTTTGCCGGTGTTTTCTTCGTCACATCTGTCGCGGGATCGAGTAGCCGATGCATGTGGACGATGAAATAGCGCATCTGCGCATTGTCGATCGTCTCCCGCGCCTTGCCGAGCCAGGCTTTGTGCGCCTCGGCGTAATTTGGATAGAAGCCGACGACGTCGAGCTTTGCGAGATCCTTGAACGTCACCGTCTTGAGGTCTTCGAGTTCTCCGCCAAACACCATATGGAGGAGTTGCTTGTTCGCATTGGCCGGAGCTTTGGTCATGAATTCCTCAGGGCGTTGATGAGTGCCGCATGCCGTTTCGCACCCGCAGCAACAAGTCCCTGCTGCCATGAGTCCGGGCGATTGTAAATATATCGCGCACCTTCCGTGTCAGTGACGTGACCGCCGGCCTCGTTCACCAGCAGGTCGCCCGCCGCCAAGTCCCAGTCGTTGCGGTTGCCGATCGAGACCGCGCCGTCAATCCGCCCCGCCGCCACATAGGCCAGCCGCAATTGCAGCGGCAGCCCGCCGCTGATGTCGCCCTCGATGCCGGAGGAAGCAAGGCCCGCCAGCGCCTTGCGGTTGCCGGAGATCTTTGCGCCATGAAGCTTGTCCGAGTCGGGAATGCTGAGTGGAACCGAATCGAGCAGGGCACCCTGGCCCGCGATCGCCGTATAGAACTCCTCCACCATCGGCCGGTACACGGCGGCCGCCACCGGCCGCCCGCGCTCGATCAGCGCCGCCGCCACGCACCACTCGTCCTTTTGCTGGATGAAGGCGCGGGTGCCGTCGATCGGGTCGATGATCCAGATCATGTCCTGCGACAGCCGCGCCTGATCATCCGGCGTCTCCTCGGAAAGCCAGCCGTAGGTCGGCCTTGCCGGCCGCAGCCGCTCCGCGATCAGCGCATTGATCGCCAGATCGGCCTCGGTCACTTCCGAGCCGTCCGGCTTCGACCATTTCTCGACGCGCTTGCGGGCCAGCGACCTTCCCAGTTCGCCCGCGCGCCGCACAGTGTCGAACAGCAGCTGCGCGTCAGCCGAAAGCGCCTCAAAGTCCGGCAATGGTCAGTCCTTCCACCCGGCAATTGGGCGCGTTGACCGACGAGCGGAATTCCAGATTGGAAGCAGGCATGATGGTCCTGAACATGTCCTTCAGGTTCCCGGCGATGGTGATCTCGCTCACCGGATAGGTCAGTTCGCCATTCTCGATCCAGAAGCCGGAAGCGCCCCGGCTGTAGTCGCCCGTCACCATGTTGACCGACGAGCCGATGAGTTCGGTGACATAGAGTCCCTGGCTGATCTCCTTGATCTGCTCCTCGGGCGATTGCGCCCCCGCCGGCAGATAGACGTTCGACGTCGAAGGCCCGCCGCGCGAGCCCTGGCCCGTGGGCTTCAGGCCCAGTTGCCGGGCCGAGCGGAGGTCGAGGATCCAGTTCGTCAGCACGCCCTGGTCGATGAGCTTCGTCTTGCGGCAAGCCAGCCCCTCGCCATCGAAGGGCCTGGAGCCAAGCCCCCGCCGGATGAACGGGTCTTCGATGATGGTGATGTGGCTGCCGAAAATCTCGCTGCCGAGGCAGTCCTTCAGGAAGCTCGTGCCGCGCGCGATCGCCGCGCCATTGATGGCGCCGAGCAGGTGGCCGATCAACCCGGAAGCCACGCGCCGGTCATAGATCACCGGCACGGATTGCGATTTCACCTTGCGGGGGGCAAGCCTCCTCACCGCGCGTTCTCCCGCCTCGCGCCCGATCTCTTCCGCGTTGCGGAGGTCGGCGAAGTGGATGGCCGAGGTGTAGTCATAGTCGCGCTGCATCCCCAGGCCTTCGCCGGCAATGGCCGACATGCTCAACCCCACGCCGGTACGCCGGTAGCCTTGCGCGAAGCCGTTGGACATGACGACGGCAATCGACCGGTCGGACGCCGATGCACCAGCCCCGCCGGACTTGGACACACCCGCAACAGCAAGTCCCGCGGCCTCGGCCTGCCGCGCCAGCTTTTCGAGCCCTTCGGCATTGGGCATGTCATCGCCCGCAAGGTCGAGATCACGAATCTCGGTCGCAAGCTGCTCCGGGTCGGCAATTCCCGCATAGGGGTCGGGCGGCGCCAGCTTCGCCATGGCAAGGGCGGTCTCCGCCAGCCGGTGAATGGCTTCCTTGGTAAGCACGCTGCCCGAGATGGTGGCCGAAGATTTCCCCGCATAGACTTTCAGCGAGATGTCGCGGGCTTCCGCCTGTTCCACCTTCTCGATGTGGCCCTCGCGGATTTCGATCTCGGTCGAGCGGCCATCGGCTGCCACCGCATGCACGGCATCGGCGCCCAGTGTGCGGGCATGGCTCACGGCCTCGCCCGCCAGCGTGAGAAGGTCTTCGATCATGTGAGAATACTGTCCGTTGCGAGTGCGATTGCGATGATGAGGCCGAATATGCGGTTGGAACGGAAAAGTTCAAGGCAGCGCCGGGAATTCGAAGCATCGAAGCGGGAAAGCTGCCATGCCGCATGAAGTGCTGCCCCCGCAACGCCCAGATGCGCGATGATCCCGCCGCCCGCCAGCCAGATCGCGGCATCGATGAGCGCCAGCGCCGCGAAGAAGAACGCAGAAAGCCAGGCAGGCGAATGCGCGCCGAATTTCAGCGCCGTCGACTTGACGCCGATGATCGCGTCGTCTTGGCTGTCCTGATGCGCATAGATCGTGTCGTAGGCGAGCGTCCAGGCAACACCCCCTGCGTAGAGCAGGATCGGCGCCGCCGAAAGCGAGCCGTGAAGTGCGGCCCAGCCCACCAGCGCCCCCCAGTTGAAGGCGAGCCCCAGCGCGGCCTGCGGCCAATAGGTGATGCGCTTCATGAAGGGATAGACGGCGACGATCGCCAGCGATGACGCGCCGAGGACAATGCTGAACCCGTTGAACTGCACCAGCACCAGAAGCCCCGCGAGGCTCAAAACTCCGAGGAACACCAGCGCCTGCGTCACGCTCACCTGTCCCGCCGGAATGGGCCTCAGCTTCGTGCGCTCGACGCGTGCATCGATGTCGCGGTCGGCGATGTCGTTCAGCGTGCATCCCGCCCCCCGCATGATGATGGCGCCGATCACGAACAGCAGCGCGAACCACAGGTCCGGCACACCACCCCCCAGCGCGGTCTGGCCCAAGGCCAGCCCCCACAGGCAGGGCAGCAGCAGCAGCCACCAGCCGATCGGCCGTTCCAGCCGCATCAGCCGCGCATAGGGCCTGAGCGCGGCAGGCAGCAGCCGGTCCGCCCAGTGGCCGGGCAGGGCGTCGGCAATTCCGGGCCCGTGATTGCTGGCATCGCTCATGCGCGCGGTGTACACCGGGCACATCATGAAAACCACCCCTCGCATCCACCTCGACGCCGCCCTGGGCGCAGGCGCGGAAGTCGAATTGCCGCGCGAACAGGCGCATTACCTGACGGGTGTGCTGCGCCTCTCCAGCGGCGATCCGGTCTCGGTCTTCAACACCCGCGACGGTGAATTCCTCGCCTATCTCACAACCGTCTCGAAGAAGCAGGTCAGCCTCCGTTGCGAGCGCCTTGTGGCCGATGTCTCGCCCCCTCCCGACATCGACTACATCTTCGCGCCGCTGAAGCACGCCCGCCTCGACTATGTGGTCCAGAAGGCGACCGAGCTAGGTGCCCGAAGGCTCCGCCCCGTCATCACCCAGCGCACCATTGCAGAGCGGGTAAACCTCGAACGCATGACGGCGAACGTCATCGAGGCCGCCGAACAATGCAACCTCGTCTTCGTGCCGGAGGTGCATGAACCCCTAAAGCTGCCGAAACTTCTTGGCGAGTGGGAGGAGGGCCGCGCGCTGATCTATTGCGACGAGACGGCGGCAATCGCCAATCCCATCGTTGCTCTGAAACCCCTCAAAGCCCCAGCCGCCGTGCTGATCGGCCCCGAGGGCGGATTCACCATCGAGGAAAAGGCGCATCTCAAATCGCTGCCCTTCGTCACCGCCATTTCGCTCGGCCCCCGCATCATGCGTGCTGACACGGCCGCCGTCGCGGCCCTCACCCTCATGCAGGCCTGTCTCGGAGACTGGCATCACAAATCCTGATGGATGCCTCCCAAATCTTTGTCTTGCCCGATGAATGGCTCCCGCCTACATCGTGGCGCCACAGGCAACCAGGATAGAAACTCGTGAGCGGACCATCACCCGACACGCCGAAGGCGCGAAGGCCCATCGAATCGAAAGCCCAGCTCATCGAGGAGCTGTCTTCCGGCAACAAGCCCAAGAGCGAATGGCGGATCGGCACCGAGCACGAGAAGTTTCCCTTCCTCACCGATACGCTGGCGCCCGTTCCCTATCATGGCCCACGTTCCATCAAGGCGCTGCTCGAAGGTCTGCGCGACCGCTTCAATTGGGAAGGCGTCTATGAGGGCGACAACATCATCGCGCTGTCGGACCCCAAGGGCCTCGGCAACATCTCGCTGGAGCCCGGCGGCCAGTTCGAACTCTCCGGCGCACCGCTCAGAACCGTTCACGACACCTGCGAGGAAGTGCACGAGCACTTGACACAGGTGCGAGAGATCGGTGACCGGCTGGGCATCGGCTTCCTGGGGCTCGGCGCCTCCCCGGTGTGGACCAGGGCAGAAACCCCCGTCATGCCCAAGGGCCGCTATGGCATCATGGCGCCTTACATGGACAAGGTCGGAAAATACGGCCGCGACATGATGTTCCGCACCTGCACGGTGCAGGTGAACCTCGATTTTTCCTCCGAAGCCGACATGGTGAAGAAGCTCCGCGTCTCGCTGGCGCTGCAGCCCGTTGCCACGGCACTCTTCGCCAATTCGCCGTTTCTCGAAGGCAAGCCCAATGGCTTCCTCTCCTTCCGCTCCGAAGTCTGGCGCGACACCGACAATGCCCGCTCCGGCATGCTGCCCTTCGCCTTCGAGGATGGCATGGGCTTCGAGCGCTATGTCGACTACGCGCTCGACGTGCCGATGTATTTCGTCATGCGCAACGGCCAATACATCAATTGCGCGGGCGAAAGCTTCCGCGCCTTCATGGCAGGCAAGCTGCCGCAATTGCCGGGCGAAAAGCCCGTGGCGAAAGACTGGGCCGACCACCTCACCACGATTTTCCCCGAAGTCCGCCTCAAGAAATATCTCGAGATGCGCGGCACGGACTCAGGCCCCTGGCGCAGGCTCTGCGCGCTGCCGGCCTTCTGGACCGGCATCTTCTACGACCAGGCAGCCCTCGATGGCGCATGGGAGATCGTCAAGGACTGGACGGCGGAAGAACGCCAAAAGCTCCGCGACGATGTGCCGAAACAGGCGCTCAGCGCAATGATCCGTGGACGGAGCGTTCAGGACATCGCGAAGGATGTGCTGAAGCTCTCCCGCGCCGGATTGGAAGCCCGCGGCGAGCACGGCTGCAAGGGCAAATCCGAAGCCGCCTTCCTCGACGTGCTCGATGAGACTGTATCAACCGGCAAGACGGCAGCCGAAAACCTGCTGGCGCTTTATCACGGCAGCTGGAACGGCGACATCACCCGCGTGTTCAGGGATTTCGCCTATTGATCCTTGCGTTCGCGGCTCTTCAGCCGGTGTAGCACCACACGCGCATCGTGCTGTAATCGATGCGGACCATGCGGGAGGTCGCGCCGTAGGAGTCGCGGCAGATCTTGCGGCCCTGCTCGGCCATGCGTTCGCGCTGTTCCGGCGTAAAGTCGGAACGCTTGGTGGTCTTCTTCTTCTTGGTCGTTTTCTTGGCTGCCGCTTCGGCAGAGTGTTCGACCGGCGAAGGCAGCATCGTGATCCCGCCCGCCAGAAGCAGGGCAAGGGCAATCCGTGAAAGCATCATGATCTTGTGTCTCTAACCTGAAAAATGGTGACGCATATTGTTGCCGCCACGGCATCGCGCCTGTCAAATGAATCCTCAACGAACTGTTAACGTGGTCCTGTCGCGGCACGGCATTCACATGATCAGCAACCGACGGTGACGGCCCCCCTCGTTCTGCGCCACGGCATGCCGCCGCATCGATGGCGGAACTGCCCCGCTCAATCTTCAGCCGCCGTAGTAGCAGCGCGCGCTGCCGTTGCTCAGGATTTCGACCCGCACGACGCGCCCGCCGCTTTTGCCGACAATCTGCTTCTTGCACCACTCGCGCGCCTTGGCGCGAAGCTCGGCCTTCTGCTTTTCGGTCATGCCGCTGCGAACATCCTTCTTTTTCTGTGCGGCATCGGCGGTGCCAATCGTCACAGCGAAGCAGGATGCAACAATCAAGGCATGGAATTTAAGCACAGCGCCATCCTATAAACGTTAAGTTGAGTAAACAAGTGTTCACGCAAGAGCAGGTTTGCATAGCTCCAAATCTGGTGTCAACAAGCCAGCGCATGCTGATTGATCGCGAGAGAACTATTCCGCCGCCATCATCCCTGCGTTAAGGTTCGCCATGCTCTCCGTCACATGCCGGGCCAGTGCTTCGATGGCGGAACTGCCGCGGCCCGGTTTCCGCACCAGGCCGATGTCGAAATGGCCCAATGGCGGGAAGCCGTCTTTCTCGGTCAGGATGCGCATGCCGGGCCGCACGCAGAGGTCCGGCACCGCACCGATTGCAAGGCCCGACTGCACGGCGGCGTTGACCGCGTTGGAATTGGGGCTCGAATAGGCGATCCGGTATTTCCGGCCGGATTTTTCCAGCGTCTTCAGCACCATCGAGCGCCACTCGCAGCCCGCATGCGATACCGCCACGGGCACCACGTCGAGGAGATGCACGCTGTGCCGCGCCGAGGTCACCCACACCAGCGGTTCGCGCCGCACCGGTTCGTCGGTGATGATGTCGCAGCCGAAGGTGACGAGAGCGAGATCCATTTCCCCCCGCTTGGTGCGCTCGAACAGCACGCTCGTCGAGATGCAGTCGACATCGACGGTGACGAGCGGATGCGTGCGCGCGAAACGGGCGAGGATTTCTGGCAGGAACCGGTCGGCATAATCATCCGGCGTGCCGAAGCGCACCGTGCCGGTCAGTTCCGGCCGCGTGAAGGTCGATACCGCCTCGTCGTTGATGGCCACCAGCCGCCTCGCATATTCGATCAGCCGCTCGCCATCGGGTGTAAAGCGGCTGGCTCGCCCGTCGCGCGCGAAGAGGGGCCGCCCCAGCAGCTCTTCCAGCCGTTTCATCTGCATCGAAACGGCAGACTGCGTCTTGTTCACCTCCTCCGCCGCGCGGGTGAAGCTGCCGGTGTCCGAAATGGCGAGGAAGGTCTTCATCAGGTCGATGTCGAGGTTGGGAATCATCATTCTGTTCCATCAATCGTGATGATGAATAACATAAGATACATTCGTTGGATAAATCAATCGAATTCCGGCATATTCGTCTCATCGCAACAGTGATCGCCATCCGGAAACGGGTGGATCGGCGCGGAGGGGAATGGTCTCTTCCGCGAACGAGGAGGATTTTGCCATGAGAGACTATGCCCTGACCCGCGCCCATTCCGCCGAAGCAACCGGACTGTCCCTGATCTCCCGCCTGATCCGCAACTGGCGTGCCAGGCGCGCGGTCACCAGGCTCGAGAGCTTCGACGACTACATGCTCCGCGACATCGGCGTCACCCGCGCCGACGTCATCTGGGCCTCCGGCCTGCCGCTCAGCCACAACGCTGCGCTGGAACTGGAGGAACGCGCCCGGCAGCGCCGTTACCGGATGTTGAAGGATTAGCGCCTGGTGGAGCGCGTCACCGAGTTGAGCAGATCGTCTGCGGCATTGCCCCGGCTGGTGCCGCCGCCAAGAATATCCTCGATGGACCGGCGCGTGCGCGTCACCTTCTCGACGCGTTCGGGTTCGGGTGCTGCACCGCCGCCACCGAGGATGTCCTTCAGGATATCCTCGAGGCCGCCGCCCTGGCGCGGAGCTGGAGCCGGAGCCCGCCGCTGCGGCTCTTGCTGCTGCTGTCCGCCGCCGAGGATGTCGCCGAGGATATCACCAAGGCCGCCGCCACCTTGTGCTCCGCGCTGCTGACCGCCGCCCAGGATGTCACCCAGAATGTCGCCAAGCCCGCCGCCCTGTGCTTGCGGTTGCTGGCGCTGCTGGGCGCCACCACCCAGAATGTCGCCGAGGATATCGCCCAAACCCCCGCCGCCGGAGGATTGCGCGCGTCCACCACCCAGCGCCTTCTTGGCGATCTGGCCCATCACCATGGTGGCAATGATCGGCAGCAGTTTCTTCAGGATCGATTCGCCGATGCCGGTCGAGGCCGAAAGCTGCTGCGCCACGCCCCGGCTCACATCCTTGGAGCCGAACACATGACCGAGAATGGCATTGCCCTCGCTCACCGTATCGGGAGAGGCCAGAACCCGGTCATCCTCCACGTATCGCGCGTGATTGCCGCCGGCCAGGGCGCCGAGAAGGCCGGCCAGCCCATCGTCGGACTGTGTGTTGCGGCGAAGCCCTGCCGCTACAACGGGGGCAAGCGCGTCGAATGCCGCCTGCGTCTGCTGTTCGTTCAGGCCGAATTGCCGGCCTATGGCTGAAAGATCCATGTCTGCCTCCCTTAGGTTTTTCTGCCGCCAAGAAGATCGCGGAAGATGTCCTCGATCGAAATTCCGCCCGTGCTGCGCTTGCGCGTGGCGGCCGTCTTCTTCTTCCGCGAGCGCGAGGCTGCCGTCGTCTTCCGCTTTGCACGGCTGCGGGTATAGCTCGTCGTGCTTCGCCTGGTGGCCGAGGTGATCTCGCGCATCACGCCCGACACCGCCCCCGCGATCACGGCATTTATGATCGTTCCCATCAGGCCGCCTTCGCTGCCGCTTGCGGCCGGCTGCGCGCCGGCAAGGCCCATGGCCTGCGCCGCCGCGGGCCGGTTGGCATGGGCAAGCGCTGCGACGACGGCGGTAGCCGAGATCGGCGCAAGCTTGGTGAGTTCGCGTTCCGGCGTGTCCTCTGCAACATGGCGAAGCGCGATCATTGCAGCGTTGCGTGACCCATATATGTCATCGAGAATGGCATTGCCGTCCGCCAGTCCTTCAGGCCCGGTAATTGCCTCCTGGTCCTCGAGCGGCGAGCCCGTGGCACCATCGGCGATGAGGTCGAGAAGCGACTGGAACAGCGCGTCGTCCTTCCCGGCCGCGGCCTTGAGTTCCTTCGCGATGGCCGGGCAGAGCCTGCCCATGGCTTTCTTCGTCTCCGCCTCGTCGAGGTCGAGGCTCTGCGCCACATTCGCGAAAAGCTGCCCGCCTTGTGCCGCAGACAGCATGGTCATCAAACTCATTGCAGGCTCCGCTCAAACCTTTGGTCCGCCACTGCGGTCCGCAATCCTATAGGCTGCGAATACTGACGCAATGCCAAAGATGACGGAACCCATGGCCGTGCCCACGAGCACGCCCTCCGGCCCGTGAAAGCGCGCTCCCGCCATCGCGAAGGGAATGGTCCCGATGGTCGCTTTGCCCCAGTTGAAATAAGTCGAAAGATTGGGCCGGCCCAGATTGTTGAAGGCCGCGTTGGAGACGAACTGCGCCCCTGCGAAGGCCCAGCTCACCGCGATGAAGGTACAGAAGAACACGACGATGTCGACGGTCCGGCCTGACGCATTGAAAGCTTCCGCGATCTGGTGGCGGAACACGAATAGGATGGCGGAGGTGATGAGCGTATAGATGGCGGAAAACTTCAGCCCATCCTTCAGCGTCTGCTTCACGCGGTCGAACCGGCCCGCGCCGAAGTTCTGCCCGATGATGGGGCCAACCGAGCCCGACAGCGAGAAGATCATGCCGAAGGCCACGGGGATCACACGTCCGATGATGGCCGATGCCGCAACCGCCTCGTCGCCAAAGGGGGCAACCTCATAAGTAACATAGGCATTGGCGAAAGGCGTCGCGAGCTGTGTGAGCATCGCAGGCAATGCAATCGCCCAGATCGCTCCGAAATCGCGTTTCAGCCCGCCAGGCCGCATCGGGTTCAGGAAGCGGTGCACCCGCGACACGCCATGAAGCCCGATCCCGAAGGACACGAGATAGCCGAGCACAGTGGCCGCCGCCGCGCCCTGGATGCCCCAGCCGAACCCGAAGATGAAAATGGGATCCGCTATCGCCGTGATCGCGGCGGAGGACAGCGTGATGTACATCGCCCGCTTCGCGTCCCCCAGGCCCCGCAGGATGAACGAGCAGCACACCGCCCCGGTGATTAGGATATAGCCCGGCGTCATCGTCCAGATGAAAACCTGCGCCAGGTGCTTTGCCTCGCCCTTTGCGCCCAACAGCGACAAAAGCGCGCCCGAACCTGAGGCGATCATCAGCGTGATGATGGCGGAGACGATGAGCGCGAACATGAGCGAACTCGTCGCGTATTCGCGCGCCCGCTCCACATTGCCCGCCCCGATGTTGCGCGCCACCAGCGCCGCCGCCGCAATGCCGGTACCGATCGACACCGAGAGATTGGTGAACACGATCGTTCCGGCATAGCCGATTGCCGCCGTCACTTCCGTCTGGTTCAGCATCGACAGGAAGAACAGGTCGACCAGATCGACGAGGAACAGCGACATCAGCCCCAGCGCGCCGGTCAGCGTCATGATCGTCACATGCCGCATGGTGGACCCGGTCACGAAGCGCGCCTGCGAGGTGCCCGCAGGCCCGCTCATGCGGCAAACCCCAGTTCGAGAACTTCCGGCATCAGCTGCTCGCGGCTGCGGAAGTGATGGCCGCGAATCCCCGCCATCCTGGCTCCCGCCACGTTCGAGCGCTTGTCGTCGATGAACCAGCATTGCTCGGGTGTCACCGCCATTCGCTCGAGAAGCCGCCGGAAGCTGCCGGGGTCCGGTTTCTTGGTGGCGAACTCGAAGGAGAAATAATGTTCCTTGAACAGGGCGGTCACTTCCGGAAAAAGCTCGTGAAGGGTCGCCTTGGTCAGTGGTCCGTTGTTGGTGTAGATGGCGATCCGCGCCTGCTCGCCGATGCGCCTGGCAAGCGCCAGCATGTCGGGCCACGGCGCCATCGCCTCGCGCCGCGCCCTGACCCAGTCTTCCCTTGTCAGCGGGTGGCCGATGCGGCGGCTGAACTCGGAAAGATAATGATCGGGATCGGCATAGCCGCCCGAGTCCGCATCGTCCTCGAAGCCCGAATCCCAGATCGCCGCCCGGATGTCGCGCGGCGTCTGGCCCGTGATCTGCGACAGGACGCGAAGCCGCTTGCCGAGGTCGTAGCGGCACAGCACATCGTCCATGTCGAAGATGACGACAGGGGGCTTCATTCCCTCACGCGGCGGTGCCGCCCACCGTCAGCCGGTCGATGCGCAGCGTCGGCTGGCCCACGCCCACCGGCACGCCCTGGCCCTGCTTGCCGCAGGTGCCGATGCCGGAGTCCAGCGCCATGTCGTTGCCGATCATCGAGACCCGGGTCAAGGCGTCAGCGCCGGCCCCGATCAGCGTCGCGCCTTTGACCGGCCTTGTGATCTCGCCATTCTCGATCAGATAGGCTTCCGTGCAGGAGAACACGAACTTGCCCGACGTGATGTCCACCTGGCCACCGCCGAACGATTTGGCGAAAAGCCCGCGCTTGATCGAACGGCGGATTTCCTCCGGGTCCTTGTCGCCCGCCAGCATGTAGGTATTGGTCATGCGCGGCATCGGCGCATGCGCGTAGGATTGCCGCCGCCCGTTGCCGGTGGGCGCAACCCCCATCAGCCGGGCATTCATCCGGTCCTGCATCAGGCCGACCAGTATCCCGTCCTCGATCAGCGTGGTCGATCGCGACGGCGTTCCCTCGTCATCGATGGTGATCGAGCCGCGCCGGTCGGCGATCGTGCCATTGTCGACGATAGTGACGCCCTTCGACGCCACGCGCTGCCCCATCATTCCCGAAAACACACTCGTCTTCTTGCGGTGAAAGTCGCCTTCAAGCCCATGGCCCACGGCTTCATGGAGCAGAATGCCCGGCCAGCCGGGCCCCAGCAGCACATCCATCTCGCCGGCGGGCGAGGGGCTCGCCTCGAGCGAGACGAGGCTCTGGCGCAACGCTTCCCTTGCCGCCGCCTGCCAGATCTCCTCGGTGAAATAGGAGAGAGGCCCGCCCCGCCCGCCAAGCCCGTGGCTGCCCTGGCCCTGTTCGGTGCCGTCGGAGGATACGACCGAGACATTGAAGCGTACCAGCGGCCGCACATCGCGGTAGATGGAACCATCGCCACGCAGGATCTCGACGGCCTGCCAGTCGGCGGCCAGCGACACCGAAACCTGCCGCACGCGGGCGTCAAGCCCGCGCGCGAAGGCGTCAACTTTCTGGAGAAGTGCGATCTTCTCGGAAAAGCCCAGCGCCTCGGCCGGGTTCGTGTCGGCATAAAGCCTCGCATTGGTGCGCTCGGGCGAAACCGCATGCGAAACCCCGTCGCCCCGGGCCACCGTGCGGCAAACCTCCGCCGCGCGTTTCAGGGCGGAGATGGAAAGATCGGTCGCATGGGCATAGGCCGCCGTCTCGCCCCTGACCGCGCGAAGCCCGAAGCCCTGCGATTCATCGAAGCTGGCGGACTTCAGCTTGCCGTCGTCATAGACGAGGCTTTCGCTCTGGCGCTTCTCGACGAAAAGCTCACCGTCTTCCGCACCCTTGAGCGTGTCGGCAACGATCGCTTCCGCTTGCGCGCGGCTGAAGTCGGTCTGGTCGAAAAGGGAAACCGGGGCGGATTGCGGCACGGGGGGTCACCTGCTTGGCTTTTGTGAAGCCTCAAGATAGGTGAGCAGCCCCGTTTCTGCCAGTGCCGATCGGGTGAGCGGCTCAGTTCTTCTCGAGGTCGGCCAGCCCTGCCGAGAAACCACTGAGGGACAGCTTCATCGGCAGCCCGATGCCGGGCGCTTCATAGATGATGAAATTGGCTTCCTTGCCCTTCTTCATCTTGACGAGCGTTTCGGCCGAGGCTTCCGCAAAGGCCATGCACACCTGCGGCATGCAGCGCGTGAAGGGCACGCGGCCAACGGCACCGCCATCGATCTCGAGCGCCACCCCGGTCGGCAGGAACACGCCGATCGGCGCGATGACGCGCATGTTGATCTGCGTCTTGTCGCCCGCCACCGTGCGCACGAGGACGAGTGTCAGCGTCGCCTTGGGGTTCTTCTCGTTCTTGGCGGTCTGCACCATGCCGCACTGGCGTTGCGGGGGCTGGCCCTCGGCGGCGGCGGGTGCGCTCTCGCACTGGATCTTCCACTGGCCGTGCTCGGCAACGATGTCGACCTTCGGCCCCTGTGCCGCACCCGGCTGGCCCGGCTGCTGCCCGGTCTTGCCGGCGCGCGGACCGAACTGGCTGGGCTGCTGCTGCGAAGACTGCGCCACCACGAGGCTGCTCGAGGCAGCCGCCAGCGCAAGGCCAAGGCACGAAAGGGCGAGCAGGCGGCTCAGTTTCGGAATGATTCGCACGGGTGGATACCTTCTGGTTCTGTATTTTGCGGGTCTTAGCGCCGCATGTGGGGTTAGACAACCGCGTTTTGCCCCGCTTGGGAAGGGGCCGCCGGCCGCCGGTTGGCGGCTGGTTTGGTCAGGAATTGGGGCAGAATTCCGGTTAACCGCGGGGCCGCCTCCGCAATGACGTTTTGCCGCGCCTGCCCAAGTTGCGGCAACCCGCTGAATGTGGTTCACAATCGCGCCGGACGACTGGCTATCAGTGACAGCTGCGGCCGCATTTGCCTTGCGCGGGTTTTGGCCGGGGCTGGAAGTGGAATGGAGAGGGTGGACGATGAGGTTGGCGAACACGTTGAAAGCGCTGCCGGCACTGGCGGCGGTCCTGGCGATGACGGGCGCGGCGCAGGCGCAGCAGGCCATCCAGGGCTATGCGCATCCCTGGCAGCTCGGCCTGCAGGACGCCAACGGCCCTTCCATGGAAGGCATCCACTGGTTCCATGACGGCCTACTTCTGCCGATCATCACCGCCATCACGCTTTTCGTGCTGGCGCTGCTGATCTACGTCATGGTGAAGTTCAACGCCAAGGCCAATCCGGTGCCGTCCCGCACCACCCACAATACCCTGATCGAAGTGGTCTGGACGGTTGTTCCGATCCTCATTCTCGTGGTCATCGCCATTCCGTCCTTCCGCCTGCTCTACCTGCAGCGCGACATTCCGGCCCCCGACATGACGATCAAGGTGATCGGCAATCCGAGCTGGAACTGGACATATGAGTATCCCGACCTGGGGCTCAACGAGGACGGCACCGCCAAGGTGAGCTTCACGGCCTACCTGAGGGACGAGGCGAGAGACCTCCAGACCGCGCGGGATGCCAACGTCCCCTATCTTCTCGCCACCGACGTTCCGGTCGTCGTTCCGGTCGGAAAGATCGTCAAGCTGATCGTGACCTCCGATCCCGACGGCATCATCCATGCCTGGGCGATGCCCGCACTCGGCACCAAGATCGACGCCGTGCCCGGCCGCCTCAACGAGGAGTGGTTCCAGGCGAGGCACGAAGGCGTGTTCTACGGCCAGTGCTCGGAACTGTGCGGCAAGGACCATGCTTACATGCCGATCGAGCTGCACGTCGTGTCCGAGGCCGATTTCGCGGCCTGGTCCGAAAAGGTCAGGACGGCGGGCGCCGAGGAGGCGCGCGACTATCTGTTTGCCATGCTGAAGGCCAAGGGCCAGCTGGTTCAAAACTAATCCGGGAAGAGGCTTTCAGAATATGGCACACGCAACAGCCGCTCATGACGATCATGGCCACCCGACCGGGTGGAAGCGCTACGTCTACTCCACCAACCACAAGGACATCGGCACGATGTACCTGTGGTTCGCGATCCTTTCCGGCATCATCGGCGGCATCCTGTCGATTGCCATGCGCATGGAATTGCAGGATCCCGGCATCCAGTATTTCCACGGCTTTGCCTCGATGGTCTATGGCACGCCGGCCGATGCCGCACTCGATGCCGGCAAGCACATGTACAATGTGTTTGTCACCGCGCACGCCCTCCTCATGATCTTCTTCATGGTCATGCCGGCGATGATCGGCGGCTTCGGCAACTGGTTCGTGCCGCTGATGATCGGCGCGCCCGACATGGCCTTCCCGCGCATGAACAACATTTCCTTCTGGCTGCTGCCGCCCGCGCTCGGCCTGCTGCTGATCTCGATGTTCGTCGAGGGTCCCGCGGGCGCCCACGGCGTCGGCGGCGGCTGGACGCTCTATCCGCCGCTCTCGACCTCCGGCCAGCCCGGCCCGGCGATGGACTTCGCGATCCTCTCGATCCACATCGCCGGTGCGTCGTCCATTCTCGGCGCCATCAATTTCATCACCACGATCTTCAACATGCGCGCCCCCGGCATGACGCTGCACAAGATGCCGCTGTTCGTGTGGTCGGTTCTCGTCACCGTCTTCCTGCTGCTCCTGTCGCTCCCCGTTCTGGCCGGCGCCATCACCATGCTGCTGACCGACCGCAACTTCGGCACGGCCTTCTTCGTACCCTCGGCCGGCGGCGACCCGATCCTGTTCCAGCACCTGTTCTGGTTCTTCGGCCATCCGGAAGTCTACATCCTCATCCTCCCGGCCTTCGGCATCGTCAGCCAGATCGTGTCGACCTTCTCGAAAAAGCCCGTCTTCGGCTATCTCGGCATGGCCTATGCCATGGTGGCGATCGGCGTCGTCGGCTTCATCGTCTGGGCCCACCACATGTACACGGTCGGCATGGATGCCGATACGCAGGCCTATTTCGTCGCCGCCACGATGATCATCGCGGTGCCGACGGGGGTCAAGATCTTCTCCTGGATCGCCACCATGTGGGGCGGTTCGATCGAGTTCAAGCCGCCGATGGTCTGGGCGCTGGGCTTCATCTTCCTGTTCGTGGTGGGTGGCGTCACCGGCGTCGTGCTGGCCAATGCCGGCGTCGACCGCGCGCTGCACGACACCTACTACGTCGTTGCCCACTTCCACTACGTGCTGTCGCTGGGTGCGGTCTTCGCGATCTTCGCGGCCTGGTACTTCTGGTTCCCGAAGATCACCGGCTACATGTACAACGAGACGGTCGCCCACGTGCATTTCTGGGTCACCTTCGTCGGCGTCAACCTGGTGTTCTTCCCGCAGCACTTCCTGGGTCTCGCCGGCATGCCGCGCCGCTACATCGACTATCCGGAAGTCTACGCCGGCTGGAACCAGGTGTCGTCCTACGGCTCCTATCTCGCCGCCGTCGGCGTGCTGATCTTCCTCTACGGCGTCATCACCGCCTATGCCCGCAAGGTGCCGGCGGCCGACAATCCGTGGGGCGTGGGCGCCACGACGCTGGAATGGACGCTGTCGTCCCCGCCGCCGTTCCACCAGTTCTCGACGCTTCCCGTCATCAAGTAGCGAACACCGATGAGCGACATCAACCTCGACATCGCCAGCACCCCGGCCGCCGCAGAAGGCGGCCAGGGCACGGCCGGCGATTATTTCGCGCTGCTGAAGCCGCGCGTGATGTCGCTTGTCGTCTTCACGGCCCTGGTCGGCATCGTCGCCGCGCCGGGTGGCGTCCATCCCTGGATCGCCGCCGTCGCCCTGCTGGCGATCGCGGTCGGCGCCGGCGCGGCCGGCGCCCTCAACATGTGGTACGATGCCGATATCGACGCGGTGATGAAGCGCACGGCGTCCCGCCCCGTGCCGCGGGGAGCAATCCTCCCGGGCGAGGCGCTGGGCTTCGGTCTTACGCTGTCGGTGGGCTCCGTCCTTGTCCTCGGCCTGCTGGTGAACTGGGCGGCGGGCGCCTTGCTGGCCTTCACGATCTTCTTCTACATCGCCGTCTACACCATGTGGCTGAAGCGCTGGACGGCCCAGAACATCGTCATCGGCGGCGCCGCCGGCGCCTTCCCGCCGATGATCGGCTGGGTGTCGGTGACGGGCTCGGTCGATCCCGGCGCAATCGCGCTCTTCCTCATCATCTTCGTGTGGACGCCGCCGCATTTCTGGGCGCTGGCGCTGTGGAAGAAGATCAACGCCGATTACACCAGGGCCGGCGTCCCGATGCTGCCGGTCGTCGCCGGAACCGATGAAACCCGCCGCCAGATCCTGATCTATACGCTGATCCTGATGCCCGTCACGCTGCTGCCCTCGCTTCTGGGCGTCACCGGCCTGTTCTACACCAGTGCTGCCTGCGGGCTGGGCGTCATGTTCATCTATCACGCCGTCCGCGTCTATCGCATCCGCGAGGGCGATGCCGCCGAGATCGCCTGCAAGAAGCTCTTCGGCTTCTCGACGCTCTGGCTCTTCCTCATCTTCGCGCTGATCTTGATCGAGCGCGCCGCCGGCCTCCCGGCCTTTGCCCCGGTCATCGGATGAGCGCCGCCATGACCGAGGTTCCCGCAATTGAGACACCCATGACGAAGACGCCTTTTAGCCCCGAAGACATGGCCCGCCGCAAGAAGCGCGCGCTGGTCATGGCCCTGATCCTCGCCGGCCTCGTGGCGATGTTCTTCGTCACCACCATCGTGCGCCTCGGCGGCGCCATTGCCGAAAGGAGCTTCTGACATGGCCTCCAGCGGCAAGTCCAACCTGCGTGTCGCCCTGCTGGCGGGCGGCGTCGCCCTGTCGATGCTGGGGCTTGCCTATGCCTCGGTGCCGCTCTACCGGCTGTTCTGCCAGGTCACGGGCTTCGGCGGCACCACCCAGCGCGCCGAAGCAGCGCCTGAAAAGGCAACGGAGGCAACCGTATCGGTTCGTTTCGACGCCAACACCTCGCCCGCCCTCGGCTGGAATTTCCACGCCGTGCAGACTGCGATGAAGGTCAAGGTCGGCGAACAGAACATGGCGCACTACCGGGCCGTGAACACATCGGACAAGCCCCTGACCGGCACCGCCGTTTTCAACGTGACGCCCGTCAACGCCGGCATCTATTTCAACAAGATCCAGTGCTTCTGCTTCACTGAGCAGACGCTGCAGCCGGGCGAAAGCGTCGACATGCCGGTCGTCTTCTTCGTCGATCCCGACATGCTGGACGATCCCGACGCCGTGAACATCAAGGAAATCACCTTGTCCTACACGTTTTATCCGGTGGACAAGCCAAAGACAGTGTCGGAAGCGCCCGCCGCGCCCGGCAGCATTACGAATTGAGGAGCACCCGACATGGCTGACGCCCACGGAAAGAACCACGATTACCACCTCGTAGACCCCAGCCCCTGGCCCTTCGTCGGCTCCGTGTTCGCCTTCGTGCTGGCGGTGGGCGCGGTGCTCTGGATGCACGGTTCCAACCCGGCCGCGATGATCATCGGCTTTGCCGGCGTCCTCTACACCATGTTCATGTGGTGGCGCGACGTGATCAAGGAATCCCGCCAGGGCGATCACACGCCGGTCGTGGGCCTTCACCTGCGCTACGGCATGCTGATGTTCATCGCCTCGGAAGTGATGTTCTTCGTCGCCTGGTTCTGGGCCTTCTTTGACGCGAGCCTGTTCACCGACGAAGCGATCCAGGCCTCGCGCGTCGCCGCCACCGGCGGCGTGTGGCCGCCCACCGGCGTCGCCGTCTTCGATCCATGGCACCTGCCGCTGGTCAACACGCTGATCCTTCTCACCTCGGGGACGACCGTCACCTGGGCCCACCACGCACTTCTGAACAACGACCGTCAGGGCCTCAAGATGGGCCTTCTCGCCACCGTCGTGCTGGGCGTGATCTTCACCATCGTGCAGGCCTATGAGTATGGCCATGCCGCCTTCGCCTTCAGCCGCGACGCCGGCGGCAACATCTATGGCTCGACCTTCTTCATGGCCACCGGCTTCCACGGCTTCCATGTCATCATCGGCACCATCTTCCTTCTGGTGTGCCTGATCCGCGCCTACCGGGGCCACTTCACGCCGAAGCAGCATTTCGGCTTCGAGGCCGCCGCCTGGTACTGGCACTTCGTCGACGTGGTCTGGCTCTTCCTCTTTGCCGCCATCTATATCTGGGGCTCGGCCGGGGCCGTCATTCCGGAGCATTGATCCGGAAGTCAGCGCAAGATCCAAAGGGCCGCAGGGAACACCGCTGCGGCCTTTTCCTTTCAGGAGATGCCATGTCGGAAAACTATTATCAGGATCTCTCGCCGGTGCAGACGGGCATCGCCGGCAAGTGCCCGCGCTGCGGCAGGGGCAAGCTGTTCGACGGCTACCTCACCGTCGCGCCCTCCTGCTCGAGCTGCGGCCTGTCCTATGAATTTGCCGACGGCGGCGATGGCGCGGCCTGGTTCGTCATGCTCTTCGTCTGTATCGTGGGCGTTGGCTCCATTCTCGGTGTCGAGGTGGCCTACAGCCCGCCCTTCTGGGTCCATGCGCTGATTGCCATACCCGCGCTCATCCTGCTGCCGCTGATCCTGCTGCGCCCCGTGAAGGGCATGCTCATCAACCAGCAATGGAAGACCGAAGCCCGCGAAGGGCGCCACCAGCCATGAGGCCGCACGAGCGCCCGCCCCGCGTCTGGCCGGTGCTGCTGGCCTCCGCCGTGGGCATCGCCATTCTGGTGACGCTGGGCTTCTGGCAGCTCGACCGGCTGCAATGGAAGGAAGGCCTACTGGCCCAGCTTGGCGCCAATGCCACGGCGGAGCCCGTCAGTCTGGCCGATGTCGAGGCCATGCAGGCCAAAGGCCGCAACGTCGAATTCGTCAAGGTCAGGTTCCGCGCCTCCTACCGCAACGACGCCTGGAAAAAGATGATCTCGACCTTCGAGGGCGGCCAGGGCTGGATCATCATCACGCCCGCCGTCACGCCCGATGGCCGCGCCGTCGTTGTCGACCGTGGCCGCATTCCGGGTCAGCTCGTCGATGGCTTCGACCGCCCCGAAGGCGAGCAGGAGATCACTGGCGTCGTCCGCACCCATGACCGGGGGCAGGGCTTCTTCGACCCCGAAAACGATCCCCAGCGCAATCTCTGGTACTGGTGGGACATTCCCGCCATGCTGGCGGGCGGGGGCCTGCCGGCGGACCTGAAGCCGGTACCCTTCGTGGTGCAGGTGCTGCCGGGAACCGTCGCTGCGGAATTTCCGAAACCGCCCGAGCCGAAGGCCAACCTTGCCAACAATCATCTGGGCTATGCCATCACCTGGTTCGGCCTGGCGCTGACGCTGGCCGGTGTCGCGGCGGTCTATGTTCGGGAGCTCAGGCGAAGAACCCCGGCGTGAAGCCGCAGCGCGGAACAAGTCGCCCGGTCAACGCTTTGTCTGCGCATGGCAACGCCGTCGCAACCCGGCCGGAACTTTCCACTCATGGCGGGCATCCTGCTGGGCCTGGGGCTCGGCGGCTTCTTCGATGGCATCGTCCTTCACCAGATGCTGCAGTGGCATCATATGGCGAGCAGCGCGGGCTATCCGCCGGACAGCCTCGCCAATCTCGAGTTCAACACGCTGCTCGACGGACTGTTTCACGCCGCCACCTATCTTCTGACGCTCGCTGGCCTCATCCTCCTGTGGCGAGCCGCACGCCAGCCGCATGACCGCTGGCCCGCCGGCCTGTTGCTCGGCAGCATCCTTATGGGTTTTGGCATCTTCAATCTGGCGGAAGGCCTGGTCAATCATCAGCTGCTGGGCCTCCACCACGTCAACGAAACCGTCCCGCGCGAGCAATGGCTCTACTGGGACATGGGTTTTCTCGCTTCAGGGGTGATCCTTGCCGCCTTGGGCTGGCGCAGCTACCGCAAGGCAGGCCACGGCGCGGCATGATGGGCAAATCCACCGCTTGAAGCTTGTTCCCCCTGCCGCTAAACGAACCGCCAGGTTGGGAGAGGGCCAAGCCGTTGCGTTACGTTTCGACCCGGGGCGAGGCTCCGGAACTCGGTTTCGAGGATGTGCTGCTGACGGGCCTTGCCCGCGATGGCGGGCTCTATGTTCCAGCCATCTGGCCGCAGCTTGTCAGCCGCGAACTCACCCAGCTTCAGGGCAAGTCCTATGAAGAGATCGCCTACGCGGTGATCCACCCCTTCATCGGCGGCGCCATTCCCGATGCCGAATTGAAGCGCATGATTGCCGATGCCTATGGAAGCTTTGGCCACCCGGCGGTGGCGCCCCTGCAGCAGCTCGATGACAATCACTGGCTGCTCGAACTCTTCCACGGCCCCACGCTCGCCTTCAAGGACATCGCCATGCAGCTGCTCTCGCGGCTGATGGACCATGCGCTGGAGCGCCGCCGCAGCCGCGCCACCATCGTCGGCGCGACGAGCGGCGACACCGGCGGTGCGGCGATCGAGGCGTTTCAGCACAGCCGCCACGCCACGGTCTTCATGCTGCATCCCCACGGCAAGGTCAGCGACGTGCAGCGCCGCCAGATGACCACGGTCGCCTCGCAGTCGGTTCACAACATCGCGCTCGAAGGCAATTTCGACGATTGCCAGGCCATCGTGAAGGCGCTGTTCAACGACCTGAAGTTCAGGGATCAGGTGGGCCTCGCCGGCGTCAACTCCATCAACTGGGCGCGCATCATGGCGCAGGTTGTTTATTATGTAACCGCCGCCGTCTCGCTCGGCGCGCCCCACCGCGCGGTCAGCTTCTGCGTGCCCACCGGAAACTTCGGCGACATTTTCGCAGGCCTGGTCGCCAAGCGCATGGGCGTTTCGATCGACCGTCTCATCATCGCCACCAACGTCAACGACATTCTCGACCGCACGATCAAGACCGGACGTTACGAGACGCGCGGCGTCAGGGCCTCGACCAGCCCGTCGATGGATATCCAGGTGTCGAGCAATTTCGAACGCCTGCTCTACGAGGTGCATGGCCGCGATCCTTACGCCGTCCGCCGCATGATGCAGAGCCTGACGCAATCCGGCGCCTTCACGATCGGCAACCGCGAGCTGGACCAGATCCGCCACGAATTCGATTCCGGCGCCACGGACGAAGCGGAAACCGCCAGCGTCATCGCCGATACGCTCGCGGCGACGGGCGAGTTGCTCGATCCCCACACGGCGGTGGGCTATGCCGTGGCCCGCAAGTCGGCATCCTCCTCAAGCCCCATGGTGACGCTGGCCACCGCGCATCCCGCCAAATTCCCGGACGCGGTGGAAAAGGCCAGTGGTACGCGGCCCGGGCTGCCCCCGCGCTTGCAGCACTTGCTGGCTGCCAAGGAAACGTTCACAGTATTGCCCAATGATGTCGCAACGGTGCGTGACTATATATTGGCGCGCCAGTCAGTCTGACGAGAGTGTAGAGTATGAGTGTAGAGATCACCCGTCTCCCCAACGGCATCAATGTGGTGACCCACCACATGCCGCATCTGGAGACGGTGGCTCTGGGCATCTGGGTGAAAGCCGGTGCGCGCGACGAGCGCGCGGACGAGAACGGCATCGCCCATTTCCTCGAGCACATGGCCTTCAAGGGCACGGCGCGGCGTTCGGCGCGGGCGATCGCCGAGGAAATCGAATCCGCCGGCGGCGAGATCAATGCCGCCACCGGCATGGAGACGACCACCTACTATGCCCGCGTCCTGAAGAACGACTGGGCGCTGGCGCTCGACATTCTCGCCGACATCTTCACCTCGCCCGAACTCGACGACGAAGAGCTTGAGCGCGAGCGCGACGTGATCCTGCAGGAGATCGCCGCCGCCAACGACCAGCCCGACGATCTCGTCTTCGATCTGGCCCAGGCCGCAAGCTTCGGCGATCATCCGCTCGGCCGTTCGATTCTCGGCACCGATGAGCTGATCGGGGCCGTGTCGCGCCAGCAGATTCTCGACTGGCGCAACCGCAACTACTGGGGCTCGCGCATCGTCGTCGCCGCCGCCGGCAACATCGATCATCACGCCTTCGCGGCCGAGGCCGAGCGCCAGCTCGGAAAGATCGAGAGCGGCCAGCAGCCGCAGCGCCAGCAGCCCGCCTTCGCGCCCACCGCCTGCACTGCGGAAAAGCCGCTCGATCAGGCGCATCTGGTGCTGACTTTCGAGGCGCCCGGCTACCGCGATCCCGATATCTATGTGCTGCAGGTCTTGTCCAGCATTCTGGGCGGCGGCATGTCGTCCCGCCTGTTCCAGGAAGTGCGCGAGAAGCGCGGCCTCTGCTACAGCGTCTTCTCCTTCGGTTCGGCTTACGAGGATGTGGGCCAGGTCGGCGTCTATGCCGCCACATCGCCCGAGCATTCGAACGAGCTGATGAGCCTGACGACCGACATCATGATGTCGGTGGCGCGCGAGGTGAGCGACGCCGAAGTCGCGCGCGCCAAGGCCCAGCTCAAGGCCAGCCTCGTCATGAACCTCGAAAGCGCGTCGTCCCGCGCCGACCAGATCGCCCGCCAGTTCCTCGCCTTCGGCCATGTGCCGGCGATCTCGACGCTGGTGACGAAGATCGAGGCGGTGACGCCCGAACAGGTGCGCGCCCTTGCCGAAAGGCTGTTCAGGTCGAAGACGCCGGGCTTCAGCGCGGTGGGCCACATTTCGCAGCTGTCGAGTTACGACTCGATTGCCCATCATTTCGCGTGACGTGCCATGTCGTTCCTGCGCTCGCCCTTCGCTGCCGATCCGCCGCCGGTCCTCAGGGATCAGAAGGTCATGCTGCGTGTGCCGGACATGGCGGACTACGAGCAATGGGCGAACCTCCGCCTGCTGAGCCGCGAATTCCTGACACCCTGGGAGCCGGTCTGGCCCGCCAACGACCTGACCCGCAGCGCTTTCCGCGGCCGCATCCGGCAATACTGGCGCGACATCGACGATGATGCCGCCTATCCCTATTTTGCTTTCGACATGCGCGAGCAGCGCCTCGTCGGGGCCCTCACGCTGTCGAACGTCAGGCGCGGCGTGGCGCAGACCGGCACGCTCGGCTACTGGGTGGGCGCACCCTTCGCGCGGCGCGGCTACATGACATCGGCGGTGTCGCTCATCCTCACCTTCGCATTCCGTCATCTGGCGTTGCATCGCGTTGAGGCCGCCTGCCTGCCGCACAACGATGCCTCGATTGCACTTCTGCGGCGCAGCGGTTTCGAGCCCGAAGGGCTGGCGCGGGGCTATCTCAAGATCGCCGGCGAATGGCGCGATCATCTTCTCTTCGCCCGACTTAATGCCTGACGCTCGCCACCGCCTGATGTAACATGCCTTGCCATGAGTACAGCAGCCAGCTTAGCTGAGCCCGTGAGTCGGGGTCATCGCAACATGCGGCGCATCGCGCGCTTCGCGGCCGTATTCGCGCTGCTGCTGATCGCGGCCGCGATACCGTTGCGCATGGCCCATGCGATCGATCTCGTCGATGTCGCGGCAAGCGCGCCGCAGCTCGATCTCGAACCCTATCTCGCGGGCCTCCAGACCGAGCAGCGCACCATCAACATCGAGCGGCCCGACGCGCATTCGTCGGTGCGCACCTTCATGGAATTGAATGCGCAGGGCCCGGGCCCTCGTCACAACTGGGTTGCCGCGGGTTTCAGGAATTCTTCCGCCGAACCGCGCGAACTGATCATCACCATCCCCCATCAGGGATTTGCCGGCTCGGGATTTTTTCCCATCCGCCGCGCCGGCAGCCGCATCTTCAGCCTGACCTCGGCTGGCGGCGTCGAGATCGAACCTCTGCAGGTGCTGGGCGAAAGCGCCTACGCCTTCACCGTGGCGCCCGGCGCCACTGCCGCGATCGCTTTCGAACTCACCGAAGCCGTCAGCCCGCCGATCACCATGTGGCACCGCGAGGCCTATGACACGAAGAAGGATTACATGTCCTTCTTCCGGGGCGCGCTGCTCGGCGTTTCGATGCTTCTGGCGGTGGCGCTGTTCGCGCTCTATGGCTTCCGCGCGCGCGCCGTGTTTCCGGTTGCCGGCGGCTTCGCGGTCTCGAGCGTCGCCTTCATGATGTTCGAGGCAGGCCATCTGCAATCGCTGCTGACGGCGGCCTCCCTCCAGGCGCTCACCATCCAGACCGCGCGCGCGCTGATCGAGGGCGCCATGGCGGCCTTCCTCGTCATGCTGCTGGCGACGCTGTCTGAACTGCAGCGCCTGTCGCGTCTGGCGGGCAACCTGCTCCTGGTGCTCGGCGGCCTCGCCTTCGCGATCCCGATCTATGGCTTTGCCGAACCCGCGCTCGCAACCGCGATTGCCCGCAGCCTCTTCGCGGCAACCGCCTTGGGCGGCTTCCTGCTGATCTTCGCGCTGTGGCGGAAGGGCGAGGTCAAGGCCGAAACCGCGCTGGTCTCCTGGAGCATGATCCTGCTGTGGGCCTTCGTTGCCATGGTGGCGGCGCTTTCGGAGGAAGGCAGCGCCACGCTGTCGGCCATGCTGCTGGCGGGTCTCTGCGCCGTGCTGGTGGTGCTGGGCTTCACGCTGGCGCATTTCGCCTTCAGCCAGGGCTATCTCTCGCGCCACTTCTTCCGCGAGGCCGGGCGCCATGCCCTGGCGCTGGCGGGCGCAAGGTCATACGTCTGGGACTGGCAGCCCGAAGAGGGCGAGCTCCACGTCAGCGAGGAGATCGAGCGCGCCCTCGTTCTGCCGCCCGGTATCTTTGCCGAGGCCGGCGCCGAGGCCTTTCTCGAACTCATGCATCCTGCCGACCGCACCGCCTATCTCGCCGCCATCGAGGACGCAAGCTATGACGGGCGCACCCCGGTCGAGAAGGACTTCCGCCTTCGCCATGGCGACGGCAGCTATCGCTGGTTCCAGTTGCGCGCCCGCGCCATCACCGGCCATGGCCAGCGCGCGGTGCGCCTGATCGGCACGCTGAACGATGTGACCAGCGCCAAGATCGCCGAGGAACGCCTGCTGCAGGACGCGGTCTACGATGTGGTGACGGGCCTTCCCAACCGGGCATTGTTCATCGACCGTCTGGCCCGCGCGGTGGAGGCCGCGGACGATGGCCCCACCGGGCTCTTCGTTCTGCTCATCGATCTCGACCGCTTCAAGATGGTGAACGATGCGATGGGCCACGAGGCCGGAGACGCGCTTCTCGCCGTCATCGGCCGCAGGCTCAAGGCCGAGGTCGGTCCGGCGGATTCGATCGCGCGCATGCCGGGCGACAAGTTCGCGATCCTCTATCACGAAGTGCCCGACGAGCGGGACGTCGGCCGCTTCGCCGAAATTCTCGTCAAGGCCGTGGCGCGGCCGATCAAGCTCGACGACCAGGAATTTTTCCTCACCACCTCGATCGGCATCGCCCACCTGCGCGAGCCGGGCCTCAGTGCCGAGCAGCTGATGAAGGACGCCGCCGTCGCCCTCTACGAGGCCAAGCGCCGCGGCTCCCAGATGGTCGAACTCTTCGTCCCCTCGATGCAGGACGAGCGCGCCGAACTGGTGGTGCTCGAATCCGAACTCCGCCGGGCGATCGAGAGGAACGAAATCGAAGTCCATTACCAGCCCATCGCCCGCCTGGCCGACATGCACCTCGCGGGCTTCGAGGCGCTGGTGCGCTGGCGCCACCCATCGCTCGGCCTGCTGGCGCCGGAAAGCTTCATCGGTCTCGCCGAAGAAACCGGCATGATCCGCGACATCGGCCGCGCCGTCTTGAACGAGGCCGGCCGCCAGCTCGGCATCTGGCAGCGTGCCTACCGCCCGGCAGAGCCCGTCTTCGTCGCCGTCAACATATCCTCCTCGCAACTGATCGAACCGAGCCTCCTCGACGACGTGAAACAGGTGCTGCACCGCGAAGGCCTGGCCCGCGGCAGCTTCAAGGTCGAGGTGACGGAATCGCTCGTCATGCAATATCCCGAGCGCGCCGCCCAGATTCTCGAACGCTTCCGCGAACTGGGCGTCGGCATCGGCTGCGACGATTTCGGCACCGGCTATTCCTCGCTCTCGAGCCTGCGGAAGCTCCCCTTCGACACCCTGAAGGTCGACCGCAGCTTCATTGCCGCCGACGCGCAGGACCAGCGCGCCGTGATCATTCTCGATTCGATCATCGCCATGGCCCATGCCCTGGGCCTGGCGATCGTTGCCGAGGGGATCGAGAACCAGGACCAGGTGGACAGGCTGGGCGAACTCGACTGCGATTATGGCCAAGGCTTCTTCATCGGCAAGCCGATGACGGCAAAGCAGGTGAACGATGCGCTGGCAGGACTGCCCTATGCGTCCTCCTCTGGCCGCACCGCCATCACCTGGCTGTGGGAGCGTGCCCTGAAGGATCCGCCTCCCGCGCCGAAAGTGCGCAAGGTCACGGCCGAGGATATCGAGGAAGCCCGCGCCGCCGCAAAGCCCAAACCCGCAGTGGCTCCGGTGCCGCCGCCGCCGGTGCGGATGCGGCCGCATTTTGCGAGGTCGCGGCCGGCGGAAGACGTGGTGGCTGCCAGGGAGGACGAGCCGGGCACCGCTCCCGAAGCAGCGCCGGAGGAGGCCGAAACCCTGCAGGATGAGGAGGGCTCCATTCCGGATGACCCTTCCGTTCAGCCCGCGGAAGGCGACGGCGAACCGCCGCGCCCGGCCCCCCGCCGCAGGAAGCGGAAGCGCCGCACGCCCGATATCGGCGACCGTGTGAACTGAACCCCTTCAGGCGTGCCCGGCATCGCTCGACAGCATGCCGGGATCGATCTTGAGCTTCCTCAGGGCGGCGGCATAACGCTCGTCATAGTCGAGGCCGAACAGCAGCTCCTCGTCCGCCGCGCAAGTCAGCCAGCCATTGTGCTGGATCTCGTTTTCGAGCTGGCCCGGCGCCCAGCCGGCATAACCCAGCGCCAGCATGGCCCGCTGCGGCCCCTTGCCCTTGGCCATGGCCCGCAGGATGTCGATCGTCGCGGTCAGCGCGATGTTCTCGGCCACCGGCAGGCTCGAATCGGCGGTGAAATAGTCGGTGGTGTGCAGCACGAAGCCGCGCTCCTGCTCGACCGGTCCGCCGAACAGCACTGGCATGTCCATCAGGTCGGGCGGCGGCGCCATGTCCTCGTCTCCGGGCGCAAGATCGAGCTGCGAGATCAGGTCGCCGAAGCGCATCATCGGCGCGGTCTTGTTGATGATGATGCCCATGGCGCCCTGTTCGGAATGCGCACACATGTAGATGACGGAGCGGTCGAATCGGGTGTCGCCCATCCCCGGCATGGCGATCAGCAGCTGGCCATCAAGAAATGAACTCTTGTTCATGCCGTGACATTCCCCGTGTACAGCGAGACTATCGCCCAATTGCGCCGCAATCAAACACCACCGCGCTGACGCGAAGGTGATTGGCGCCGGCGCCAATATCTTTCATATAGAAACCGATGTTCTGGCGATCAATCATTACAATCCTCGCTGGTTCCATGCTGTTGCTTCCGGCATCGGCCATGGAGCGGCCCTATCGCGTGTCGCTGGTGGGCGATTCCTATGACGGCACATCCTGGCGCACCGGCGTGCGGATCGAGCTTGAAGAAGGCTGGAAAACCTATTGGCGCATGCCGGGCGAAGCCGGCATTCCGCCAGAGTTCGCGTGGAAGACATCCGTTCCTGCGGAAGTTGACGTTCTCTACCCGGTTCCCGGCCGCTATCACGACGCCAGCGGCGAGACGGTAGGCTATCAGCACGAGGTGGTGTTCCCCATCACCGTGACGGCACCCGGCCAGGCGGCGGTGACGCTCGATCTCGGCCTGTTCTTTGCCGTCTGCAAGGATATCTGCATCCCCGCAAAGGCGGAAGCCTCGATCGATCTCGGAACGAGCGTTGAGGACCCCGAAGGCGTCGCACGCGTGGAAGCCTTCGCGAAGACCGTTCCGCTCCCGGGTGCTGCCATCGCCTCGGCGCGGGTTGAAGTGGAAAACGGTAAACCCGTGCTGCACCTGGACCTTCGGGAGAAGGTCGGCGACATTTTTGTCGAAACCACCACCACCGCCTATTTCCGGGCACCCGTCTTCAGTGCCGATGGCCGCAATGCCAGCCTCGTGGTCGACAACGCCGATGATCCCGCGAAGCTCAAGGGCCAGACCCTGAAGCTCACCTACACGAAGCTTGGCATGGGCCTTGAACAGAGCCTGCGGCTCCCCTAATCCCACCACTCTCATGTTCACCAGAAGGATAGCGCCATGACCATCAAGCCCGGCGAGAAGCTCCCCGCCGCCGAATTCTCCGTGATGACTGCCGATGGCCAGCAGAAGCTGTCGACGGATGTCGTCTTCGCCGGCCGCAAGGTTGTGCTTTTCGGCCTGCCCGGCGCCTTCACGCCCACCTGCAGCATGAACCACCTGCCGGGCTACCTGCTCGCCTATGACGACATCAAGGCTGAAGGGGTCGACACCATCGCCTGCGTCGCCGTCAATGATGTTCACGTGATGAATGCCTGGGCGAAAGCCACCGGCGCCGAAGGCAAGATCATGATGCTGGCCGACGGCAATGCCGAGTTTGCGAAGGCCACCGGCCTCGATGTCGATTTCTCCGCGGCCGGCATGGGCATCCGCTGCAAGCGCTATGCGATGATCGTCGAGAACGGCGTCGTCAAGACGCTGAACATCGAAACCGAGCGCGGCGTCAACGTCTCGGGTGCCGAGCACGTCATGCAGCAGTTGAAAGGCGCGTGAGGCTCAGCGCCGCTTGAAGGGCGCCATCCCTTCGCGCGCCAGTTCGTCGGCGCGCTCGTTGTCGTCATGCCCGGCGTGGCCCTTCACCCAGTGCCATGAGATCTTGTGCTTGCCCAATGCCTGATCGAGGCGCTGCCACAGCTCGGCGTTCTTCACCGGCTTTTTGTCGGCAGTCTTCCAGCCGTTCTTCTTCCAGCCGTGAATCCACTTGGTGATGCCGTCCTTCACATAGTTGGAATCGACATGCATCTCGACGCTGCAGGGCCGCTTCAGTGACTCGAGCGCCGAGATCGCCCCCATCAGCTCCATGCGGTTGTTGGTGGTATTGGCCTCGCCGCCGGAAAGCTCCTTGCGCGTGCCGTTGTAGTCGAGGATCACGCCCCAGCCGCCGGGGCCAGGATTCCCCGAGCACGCCCCATCCGTATGAACGATGACCTTGCTTTCCGTCATGCCGGGGCTTGCGCCTCGCGGAGTTCGCGGGGCAGCTTGAACGAGACATTCTCGTCGCGCAGCGTCACCTTCTCGATGTTCACGTCATAATGCGCGCGAAAGGCATCGGCGATCTCGTTCACCAGAACCTCCGGGGCCGATGCGCCGGCCGTCAGCCCGACGACCGAGAGGCCCTGCAGCATGCTCCAGTCGAGGTCGGATGCGCGCTGCACCAGAAGCCCGCGCGGGCAGCCGGCCCTGAGGCCCACCTCGACCAGCCGCTTCGAATTGGACGAGTTGGGCGCCCCGACGACCAGCAGCAACTCGCAGCGCCGGGCGATTTCCTTCACCGCCTCCTGGCGGTTCGTCGTCGCATAGCAGATGTCTTCCTTGAACGGCCCGATGATGTCGGGAAAGCGCCGCTGCAGCACCGCGATCACATCGCGCGTGTCATCGACCGACAGCGTCGTCTGCGTCACGTAGGAAAGCTTTCTGGGGTCGCGCACGGCAAGTGTCTCGGCCTCTTCCGCCGTCTCGATCAGCGTCACCGCGCCGTCCGGCAGCTGCCCCATGGTGCCGATCACTTCCGGATGATTGCGGTGCCCGATCAGGATGATATCGAGGCCCTGCGCATGGTGGCGCTGCGCCTCCATGTGAACCTTGGTGACGAGCGGGCAGGTGGCATCGATCTGGAACATGTGCCGCGCCGTGGCCGCCGCCGGCACCGACTTCGGAACGCCATGGGCCGAGAAGACGACGGGCCGGCTGGCATCCGGAATCTCGTCCAGCTCGTCGACGAAGATCGCACCCTTGGCCTTGAGATCGTCGACCACGAACCTGTTGTGCACGATCTCGTGGCGCACATAGACCGGCGCCCCATAAAGCGCCAGCGCCCGCTCCACGATGTCGACCGCCCGCACCACCCCGGCGCAGAAGCCCCGCGGTGCGGCAAGAAGAATGGTCAGCGGCGGCTTGTTCATGCGAGGTTAAATGCGGGCAGCGCCTGGGGTTGTCAAGCAGATGGCCACCCCCGGCAGGGTGCATATGCGAACCCCGTGGGTTGACTTCATTGCCGATCCTTCTAGTCTCCACCCCGTTCAGCACAACGCCTTGTGCGGGAGAGACCGGGCAAGCCCGGCGCCGAAGGAGCAACCGCCCCGGAAACTCTCAGGCAAAAGGACCGCGAGGCGTTCTAGAATCTGGAGAGCAGGGGCCTTCGCTAGAGAAGGCCGCTCACCGAAGGAGCCAAGTTCCCGGGGGTCACTGACCCCGGAAACGAAATCTCTCAGGTCACATACAGAGGGGGCAGATTCGGACACAGGGCCGGGTCTCGCCAAACCTTGTATGGAGAACCAGATGAGCGAACCCGCTCCCAAACGAACGTCACTCTACGATGAGCATGTGAAGCGCGGCGCCCGCATGGTGCCCTTCGCGGGCTATGAGATGCCCGTGCAATATCCGAGCGGCATCCTCACCGAGCATGGCTGGACGCGCGAGAAGGCGGGCCTCTTCGATGTCTCGCACATGGGCCAGTGCTATGTGTCGGGCCCCGATTTCGAGACCACGGCCAAGGCCATGGAACGCATCGTTCCCGCCGATATCTTAAGCCTTGTCCCGCACCAGCAGCGCTATTCGCAATTGCTGTCTGAAGATGGCGGCACGCTCGATGATCTGATGATCACCCGCACCGATATGGATGGCACGCTCTATGTCGTGGTCAACGCCTCGCGGAAGGATCATGACTTCGAACTGATCGCAAGGCACCTGCCGAAGGACGTGACGCTCGACCGGCGCGACGATCTCGCATTGCTGGCGCTTCAGGGCCCGAAGGCGGAGGAGGTTCTGGCGGGGCTCGAGCCTGCCGTCCGCGACCTGAAGTTCATGCACTACATGGACGCGACGATTGCCGGCGTCGGCGTCCACATCTCGCGGTCCGGCTATACCGGCGAAGACGGTTTCGAGATTTCGCTGCCCGACCGCCACGTAGCGAAGCTCTGGAACCTGTTGCTGTCGGACCCGCTGGTGAAACCCATCGGCCTCGGCGCGCGCGATTCATTGAGGCTCGAAGGCGGCCTCTGCCTTTATGGCCACGAGCTTGATGAAACGACGAGCCCCGTCGAGGCCGATCTCAAGTGGTCGATCTCGAAGCGCCGCCGCGAAGAGGGGGGCTTCACCGGCGCGGCCCGCGTCCAGCGTGAGCTCGCTGAAGGTGTTGCGCGGAAACGCGTCGGGCTGAAGCCGGAAGGCCGGGCACCGGCGCGAGACGGCACGCTCATCACCGATATGGCAGGCCGCCGGATCGGCATCGTCACCTCCGGCGGCTTCGGCCCCACCGTCGGCGGCCCCATCGCCATGGGCTATGTCGAGACGAACTCGTCCGCACCCGGAACATCTGTCAACCTTATCGTGCGCGACAAGCCGATCCCTGCGCAGATCGTCAAGCTTCCCTTCATCCCCAACCGCTTCAAACGCTGAGGAGCCCCGAACCATGAACGCCAAGTACAGCAAGGACCATGAATGGGTGATCGTCGATGGCGACATCGCGACGATCGGCATCACCAACCACGCGCAGGAACAATTGGGCGACGTCGTCTTCATCGAGCTGCCCGCCATCGGCAGGAAGGTCGAGAAGGACGCTGAAGCCGCGGTGGTCGAAAGCGTCAAGGCCGCAAGCGAAGTCTTCGCCCCCGTCTCGGGCGAAGTGGTCGAAGTGAACAAGGAACTCGAAGGCGATCCCGCCATGGTGAACCGGTCGGCCGAAGGCGACGCCTGGTTCATGAAGGTCCGGCTTGCGGACAAAAGCGAACTCGACGGCCTGATGGACAAGGCCGCCTATGACAAATTTGTCGGCGCCTGATTTATCCCTCTCCGCGAAGCGGGGAGGGTGCCGAGCGTATGCGAGGCGGGTGGGGGCCGCGAATGACTTGCCCCACCCGGCTGCTTGCGCAGCCACCCTCCCCGCTGAAGCGAGGAGGGATAAGTGACTGAAATCCGCGACCGTGCCCGTCAGTTGCGCAACAGCATGACACCTCAGGAGATCAAGCTCTGGTGCCAGTTGAAGTATTTCAACGCGCGCGGTTTTCACTTCAGGCGGCAGGCTCCGATTGGCGGCTATATCGTCGACTTTGCGGAAAAATCGCGGAGGCTGGTCATCGAGGTTGACGGCTCCCAGCATGGATTTGATGCCGGGCAGAAGCGGGATTTCATCCGCGACGCAAAGCTCGGCGCACTCGGTTACCAAACACTTCGCTTCTGGAACATCGATGTCGATACCAACATGGACGGCGTGATTGACAGCATCACTGCCGCACTGACCCCACCCGCCGCCCAAGTAGCGGCACCCTCCCCGCTTCGCGAGGAGGGATAAATCAACCGCCCTACCATCCCTCCTCGCGCAGCGGGGAGGGTGGCTGCGCAGCAGCCGGGTGGGGCAAGTCAAGGAGGATAGATCATGCCCGCACGTCCCACCTTCGCCGAGCTTGAGCCCGGCGCCAATTTCATTGCCCGCCACATCGGGCCTGACGAGACTGACACCGCGGAGATGCTCCGCGCCGTCGGATCGAAGTCGCTCGAGGATTTCATCGCCAAGGTGGTGCCGGAAAAAATCCGGGTGAGCCGTCCGCTCGACCTCAAGAAGCCGATGCCGGAACGCACCGCGCTCTCATACTTGCGCAAGATGGCGGAGCGGAACGAGGTTTTCACCTCGATGATCGGTATGGGCTACTACGGCACCGTCACGCCCAAGGTCATCCTCCGTAATATCCTCGAAAACCCCGGCTGGTACACGGCCTATACGCCCTACCAGGCGGAGGTGAGCCAGGGCCGCCTCGAGGCGCTGCTGAACTTCCAGCAGATGGTGATCGACCTGACGGGCCTCGAAATCGCCAATGCCTCGCTCCTGGATGAATCGACCGCCGCAGCCGAGGCGATGGCGATGGCCAAGCGCGTGGTGAAGACCAATGCCAACACCTTCTTCGTCGATGCCGACACGCATCCCCAGACGATCGGCGTCATCGAAACCCGCGCCCGCGCCTTCGGCTACGACGTGGTGATCGGCGATCCCATGAAGGACCTGTTGCCCGAAACCGTCTTCGCGGCACTTCTTTCCTATCCGGGCTCGTCCGGCGAAGTGCGCGATTTCCGCGGCGTGATCGCAAAGCTCCATGGCGCGGGCGCACTTGCCATCATGGCGACCGATCTTCTGGCGCTCGCATTGCTAACCCCGCCCGGAGAACTCGGTGCGGATGTGGCGATCGGTTCCGCCCAGCGCTTCGGCGTGCCCATGGGCTATGGCGGCCCGCATGCCGCCTTCTTCGCCACGAAGGACGAATACAAGCGCGCCATGCCCGGCCGCGTCATCGGCGTGTCGGTTGATTCGGAGGGCCACCGCGCACTCCGCATGGCGCTGCAGACGCGTGAGCAGCACATCCGCCGTGAGAAGGCGACGAGCAACATCTGCACAGCCCAAGTGCTGCTTGCCGTCATCGCCTCGATGTTCGCGGTCTATAACGGCCCCAAGGGCATCGCCAAGATGGCGGCGCGCACCCACCGCATGGCGGAAATTTTCGCCGCTGCGGTCAAGGGCTTCGGCTATGAGGTGACGACGAAGAGCTTCTTCGACACGGTGACGATCCTCGCACCCGGCCGCGCCCACGCAATCTGGGCACGCGCCAAGGAAAAGCGCATCAACCTGCGCTTCGTCGATGCCGATCACTTGGGGATATCCTTCGACCAGTCGACAAGGCGGCAGGAACTCGAAAACCTCTTGACCGTGTTCAGGACCGATGCGCTTGAGCGGATGTCGATCGATGCGATCGACAAGAGCCTGAAGGAAACGATTCCCGATAGCCTGCGCCGCACCTCGTCCTATCTCACGCATCCGGTCTTCTCGATCTATCACTCCGAAACCGAGATGCTCCGCTACCTGCGGCACCTGCAGGTGAAGGACGTGGCCCTCGACCAGTCGATGATCGCGCTGGGCTCCTGCACCATGAAGCTCAACGCCACCACCGAGATGATCCCCGTCACCTGGCGGAGCTTCGCGATGCTCCATCCCTTCGCGCCGCTGGAACAGGCGCAAGGCTATGCCCAGCTCTTCGAGGAACTGGAAGCGATGCTGGCGGAGATCACCGGCTTCGATGCCGTGTCGCTTCAGCCCAATGCCGGCAGCCAGGGCGAATACGCAGGCCTCCTTGCGATCCGTGGCTATCACGAGGCGCGCGGCGATACGCATCGCAACGTCTGCCTCATTCCGGTTTCGGCCCATGGCACCAATCCGGCCTCCGCCGTCATGGCCGGCATGAAGGTCGTCGTCGTCGCCTGCGATGAGCATGGCAATGTGGACGTGGCCGATCTCGCGAAGAAGGCCAAGGAGAACGCGGCGAACCTTGCGGCGCTGATGATCACCTATCCCTCGACGCACGGCGTGTTCGAGGTAGAGGTGAAGGACATCTGCCAGATCGTCCACGCCCATGGCGGCCAGGTCTATCTCGATGGCGCCAACCTCAATGCGCAAGTTGGCCTCGTCAGGCCAGCGGAGCTAGGCGCCGACGTCTGCCACATGAACCTGCACAAGACCTTCTGCATCCCGCATGGCGGCGGCGGGCCGGGCATGGGCCCCATCGGCGTCAAGGCGCATCTGGCACCGCATCTGCCGGGCCACAGCGTGGTCGATGGCGTCAATCCCGCGGCGGGCCGCCATCAGGGCAGGGGAGCAGTATCTGCCGCTCCCTGGGGCTCTGCGTCGATCCTGCCGATCTCCTGGACCTATATCGCCATGATGGGGGCCGAGGGGCTGCGGAAGGCGACGATTATGGCGATCCTCAATGCCAACTACATCGCGCGGCGTCTCGATCCGCATTTCCCGGTGCTCTACAAGGGCCCCGGCGGCTTCGTGGCGCATGAATGCATCATCGACCTCCGCTGGCTGAAGGACCGCACGGGGATCTCGGTGGAAGATGTGGCGAAGCGTCTCGTCGACTATGGCTTCCACGCCCCCACCATGTCCTTCCCCGTGGCCGATACGCTGATGATCGAGCCCACCGAATCCGAGAACAAGCGCGAGATCGACCGTTTCTGCGATGCCATGATCGAGATCCGCAAGGAGATCGCCGAGGTGGAGGAGGGGAGCGCCGACAAGACCGACAACGTGCTGAAAAACGCTCCCCACACCCACCGCCTGCTGCTGGGCGACTGGAAGCATTCCTACTCGAAGGAAAAGGCCTTCTTCCCGCTCAAGGGCTATCCGAACGACAAGTACTGGCCCCCCGTCGGCCGCGTCGACAACGTCTTCGGCGACCGGAACCTCGTCTGCACCTGCCCGCCCATGGCGAATTACATGGAGGCGGCGGAGTAATGCGAGGCCATTGGCATGCAAAGATTAAGAAACCGAAGCAAGTCCGCATCTGGTGCATTCGCGACGCGCAGCAGCATGCGAAGATTGATTTGGCCGGAGAATAGTAAGTAAGCATTATTGCCACAAACTGTCATCCGTATGTTGCGGCACGTCGAAGCTACAAATGTGCCGCCGTGTTCGGCATCACTTGACGGACAGTAAGATAAATAGTTGACTTATAGGGCAAGATATGGGATGATGATTTGCCCAATAGAAGAATCGTTGGGACAATTTGCATCGACATCTTCTGACGTTCTAGGCGCATGTTTCGAAAACTGCATGCTGTCCGTGAACGTATGGGCATTCCGGCTATGATTTCATGTCGAAAGGAATGTACTATGGCTAAAGAACTCGATCCCATTATCGAAGCGCTCTCACAAGCCAGACTGGGCCTTAATTCGGCGTTGGAAGAGATGACAGGTGGCGCCGTAGCCTCGAAACTGTCGGATGCGCAGTTGAGCCGACTCAAGGCGTTGTCGGACCAGAATACTGGTTGCCAGAATAGCGGTTGCGGTGGCGCAGAAGCGGCGCTTGCATCCAAGGCTGGAGGCGGCAAGTAAATCCCTGTCCTTGCCAGCGGGGCCCGGTAGGTTCCGCTGGTGATCTATTGGGCGTGTTGCGCATCTCAGAACAACTATGGCGCCCCTCTTGCGTGCGCGAGAAATTGCTCTTGAAACGAGGCCAGGCCATGCAGAAGCTGTCCGCCTACGTGATAACCTCGCCGATTTTTTTTGAAGACGCAGATCCCCGTGTGGTCGTATTTGCGACGCGGACCGGCTCCGTATTCGAGGTGCCGCTGCAGGTATGGCAGGCCTTGCAAGCCGGGAATCTCGAGAAATTGAACACCCAGATGCTCGCCGACCTCGCAGAAGCCGAAGTGCTTGTGCCGGAGTTTCAAGACGAACTTTCAACGATATTGAAGCGCAATCGCGAGTCTATCCGGACAAATACGCATCTTAACTACGTGATACAGCCAACTGCACATTGCCAGCTCGGATGTGGGTACTGTGGGCAGACACACGAGCGGAAGAATCTTGGCCCTCTGCAAGAGGAAGCCATTGTCCGTGACGTCGGTGCTAGATTGGAGACGAGCGAATTTGCCGAGCTCAATTTGTGCTGGTTTGGCGCCGAACCTCTTTCCGGGATACAGCAGATGCGCTCGCTGACACCCCGGCTACGCAAGATAGCGGAAGACAGGAACGTCGAATACCGTGCGAGCATCATCACCAACGGCTTGGCAATGACGGGCAAAGTCGGTGATGAGTTGGTAAACCAACTTGGAGTTGTGTCTGTCACGGTATCGCTCGACGGTACTGCGGCGTTCCATGACAAGCGCAGGCATACGAAAGCCGGAGCGGCTACTTTTGATCGCATTCTTGCCAACCTGAAAGCATTGGCGAAGACGGCCGCTAACCGTCCTGTCGAGATCAAGGTTCGTTGCAATGTTGATAGGGAGAACGCGTCAGACGTTGTTCCGCTGATGCAGCGGTTGTACGATGAGGGCCTCAGCAGCGTTGTCCAGTTCTATACGGCTCCGATTCACGCCTGGGGGAACGACGCCCATCTGCGAAGCCTGGAGCCTCAGGAATATGCAAGGTTGGAGCTGTCATGGTTACTGATGATGAAGCGGCTGGATTTCCCGGTTCCGCTTGTGCCGAAGGTTCAGCGCGTCGTCTGTCTTGCCGTGCAGCCAAAAGCGGCGCTGGTCGACGCTCACGGAACGCTCTTCAACTGCACCGAGGTTTCTTACGTTCCAGCTTACGGCTCTCCCAACCACTTCGCCATTGGCGATGTCAATAGCGGAGAGACAGGAACGGCGCGCCATATCCTGGGCGGCTTTAACGACATGGTAGAAGCCGGAAAATTCGGCTGCAGCCGTTGCGCTTTGCTTCCGGTGTGTGGCGGCGCATGTCCAAAAGAATGGGTCGAAGGCCGTGCGCCTTGTCCAAGCTCTAAGCGGAACATGCCCGACAGGCTGTTGTTGGCGGCAGCCTTCAACCGGATAGCAGCAACAACAACTCCAGTTAAGGCGATGGAGGTGGCGTGAGCGGAATGTGAGGGTGGCAGTGCGTATCGCACGAGAACGCATACATCTGGAACCAGACGGGATCTTGATGTTCGCCTCCACTGGACCGATCCTGGTGCGAAGCAGGGAGGTGAAGGCGTTTGTTGAGTCACTTCCTGCATTTGCCGATTGTGTTCCTGTTGCAGCCAGCCAGCACCCGGAGGCCGGTAGCTGGAAACCAGAACACTATGCCAGATTGGCAGAGCTTTTTGAGTTGGGGGGCGTGGCTGTTCCGCAGGGAATCGAAGATCAAATTTCCTCCGGAACTGCTGGACATGTTCTTATCGTGGGGGACGCCGAATGGGTTCCGGCATTGGCCGAGGAACTTGCGCTCTCAGGGATTGCGAACTTGTCATTTTGGTTTGGCGAAGCACCTGCCAGCTCTGATGCAGTTGCAAGAGCCTTCGATCTTGAACTTCTGTGCCGCAGGATTGAAAATATTTCACCGGGGTGCACCGCCCGCACAGCCCACGGTTTGTTTTTGTCCCCTGACACCAGCCTTGTCGTTGGGGCTCTGGCGCCGTCCCGGACAAGGAGGCAAGTGGAATTGGAACGCGCCTGCCGTTCCAATGGCATCCCTTTCCTCGGGGCCGAAATTGTTGGAACAAAGGGTTGCGTTGGACCGATATCCGTTGCATCGGAAGCAGGCTGCTGGCTTTGCGCCCGGCAGCGGCGTCAAGCACACTACGCGGAGCCAGAAGCGGCAGCGCGCGCCGATCGCCTCGCAATTGCCAACTACCCACCATTGACGCGGGAAGTGGCGCGCTCCTTCGGCCATTCAGTCGCAGAAGATGTTAGGCGGTATCTGCGCACGGCCAGAGAAAAATTGTCGCCATCGCATATTCGGATCGTCGATATCGCCAGGCAAACTTCGACACGGCATGGGCTCGTTCCGATGCCGTTTTGCGAAACTTGTGGACGGAATGCTGTGTCGGCGCCGTTGCTCGATCTAGCGGACATCTCGGGCAATCCAGATGAGCAAGTTATCCGTGCGGTGTTCAGGGACTGGATCGATCCGGAAACCGGCCCGATCATAGGTCCGATCCTGCGAGAGTCTGCCAGCTCCAGGCGTCGGACCTTTGTAGCAGTTGCGGAGGTTGCTCCCTTCTGTGCGTTTGGAGATTGTCCCGCCCCAAAGGAACCAGCCTGTGGAAAGGGCCTTTCACCCGGAGAGGCAATGCTCGGAGCAATCGGGGAAGCATTCGAGAGATATGCCGCCTCGCGATGCGATCCCGGGGATCTCGTATACGCCCGCATGGCCGACCTCCGTGGCGATGTACTCGACCCGCGCCTTGTAGGACTCTACGATACTGAGCAGTATGCAACAGAGTCCTTTCCCTTCCCGCCCTTCGATTCCGACGCGCAACATGTCTGGAGGTCGGCGACAATTCTGCGAACCGGTACGCCAGCATGGGTTCTGGCAGGCCAGACCTACTACCGGTTTCCACCGGGATTCTCGGATTTTGTCGCGCAGGTGACAACGAGTGGCTTGGCAGCCGGAATGGATTTCGAGAGCACAGCTATGCGTGCAGTCTTGGAACTCGTCGAGCGCGATGCGGTAATGGTCGCATGGCTGTGCCGGGACCCGGGACAACTCCTGCCGCTCGAAATGTGCGATTGCGAGACGCGGAGCATTGCTGAAGAATTGTCATCTTGGGGAGCCGAAGTTGGGCTTCATCTGTTTAGGGGTGCAGGAGGGATTCCAGTTGTCATGTGCGCCGCAATGGGAGACGGAAAATCATGGCCGGGTCTTGCCGCCACAGCCGCCGCACACCCTGATATCCAGCGAGCAGCCCGTGGCGCGCTTCTGGAGCAGGCCGTCTCGGGCTTGGGTATGAAGAAGATGTTGCATGACGGAAGTGGTCCGCGGCCGCTTCGGCCGGAGGACGTCCGATGTGGACAATTCCTCGACCACGCTTGCTTCTATCTGCCTGATCGGCCAGAGGAGCTGGAATTTCTCCGGTACGCTCCTCTCTACGTACCGGATGCCGGGCGTCAAGCAGAGCCAATTTCAAGGCTGGCTGAGTTGACAGCCCGTTTGGCGCAGGATGAGATTGAAGTAGCTGTGGTCAATCTTGCGCCACGCGACGTCGCGAGCGCCTCGATCCATGTCGTACGTGCGGTCGCGACCGGTCTGCAGCCGCTCTCCTGCGGATTTGGCATGGAATTTCGCGGAAGCCAGAGATTTCGAGAACGGCCGGGTAAATCGCTGAACCCCGCGCCACATCCGTTCTGCTGACGAAGTCTGTGGGCTTCGAACCTTGCAGCGAAATCGGGCTTGACGAAATCAGGCAGCGATTTCCAGATCAGCGGTATCGTACTTCAAGCGGGCCATCGCCGAGCATCATGGTGACGATCTACGCCAACTACACACTCTTCAACGGACAGCATCCGTATGGAGCGAGTAGCGTATCGCGATTCGGCTGATGGCGATGGTCGCCATTCTCTTGCAGCTTGGGCCAGAGTGATCAGCTTTGAGGAGCGTTGACACCACATCGATCAGCCAGCGCTCCTGTGCCGTGTCTGATCATATGGTGACAGGCTTGTCGATTGGCAGTTTTCAAAAATCGCGGGTGTCGATTTTCGACAAGATCAAGTCTTTTGGTCAACCTTCTCAGGATATCATTTGGATAGGCCAGTTGTTCATCCGGTCAAAATAGAAAAGCCCGGCACAACGGCCGGGCTTTTCAATGCGGAGATGTTCACTCAGATCAGTTCAGCCGGGTCTTCACGGCCTCGATCGAGGTGGCGATCAGGTCGGCGCCCTTGGGGCCGCTGGCGGTTTCGGCGATCAGGCTCCGCGCCGCGGCGATCGCCATGTCAGTGGCGGCGTTGCGCACGTCCTTGATGGCCGAGGCTTCCGCCTGGGCGATCTTCTGTTCGGCCTGCCTGGTGCGGCGGTCGAGCGTCTCGGAAAGCTTGCGGCGGGTTTCCGCGGCATATTCCTCGGCATCCGCCTTGGCCTGGGCGATGATGCCTGCCGCTTCCTTCTCGGCGTCGATGCGCTTCTGCTTGTATTCGGCGAGAAGCGCCTCGGCTTCCTTGCGCAGCCGCGCGGCATCGTCGAGATCCTTGGCGATCCGCTGGGCGCGGTTATCAAGGCCCGAGCCCATGGACTTGAAGCCACCGGCATAGGCGACGATCCCGAGGAAGATGACGAGCGCGACGAGGGCGAAGAATGTTGCGTCCAGATGCATGCGTGTTCTCCCTCAGCCCTTCAGATCCGCGACGGCCTTGGAAACGGCGGCCTTGGTCACCTTCGTTCCCGTCAGCTCGGCCACGATATCGGCGGCCGCATCGGCGGCAACCGCGCTCACATCCGTCATCGCCTTGGACTTGGCCTTGGCGATGCGGGCTTCGGCCTCGCCCACTTTTGAGCCGAGTGTGGCCTCGACAGCCGCCCGCTCGGCATCCATTTCGGCGGCCATCCGGGTGCGGGTCTCGGTGGCGATCCCCTGGGCCTTCGAGCGCGCGTCCGCCAGCGCCTTTTCATAGGCGGCAACGGCGGCTTCCGTCTCGTCCTTCAGCGCCTGCGCCTTGGCGAGGTCGCCCTCGATCCGCGCCGCGCGCTTGTCGAGCACGGCCGCCATGCGCGGCAGCGCCACGCGGCTCATCAGCAGGTAGAGCAGCCCGAAGAAGATGACGAGCCAGAAGATCTGCGAAGGATAGGTCGAAGTATCCATCGGCGGAAAAGCCCCGCCGTGGCCGCCCTCGGCCGCTGTACCTTCGGTGTGGCCGGTTTCAGCCGCCGCCGGAGTTTCGGCTGCGGGAGCCGCCGTCTCGGCCTGGGCCAGTACCGTTGTCGATTGCGACATGTCTCACGCCTCGAACAGGGAAGCCTGCAAGACCAGACGGCCTACAGGCTTCGATGTGATTGCAGCTGGTATTACGTGAAGAGGAGCAGCAGCGCCACGACGAGCGAGAAGATGCCGAGGCCTTCGGCCAGCGCCGCGCCGATCAGCGCATTGGTGAACTGGGCGCCGGCAGCCGCCGGGTTGCGCAGCGCGCCCGCCAGGTAGTTGCCGAAAATGTGACCGACGCCAATGCCGGCGCCGCCCATGCCGATGCAGGCGATACCCGCGCCGATCATCTTTGCTGCTTCAGTTTCCATGTCAGTCTCCTTGGATAGCCGTAAGTTTGGTTGGGTTGATGGGGTGGAAATCAGTGATGCGTGTGCAGCGCGTCGTTGAGGTAGACGCAGGTCAGGATCGCGAAGACGAAGGCCTGCAGGAACGCCACGAGGAATTCGAGTGCAGTGAGCGCAACCGCCATGGCCAGCGGGAAGATGGCGCCGAGTACGCCGACCGCGCCCAGGCTGCCGAGGCTGACGACGAAGCCCGCGAACACCTTCAGCACGATATGGCCCGCCAGCATGTTGCCGAACAGGCGGAGCCCCAGGCTCACCGGACGCGACAGGAAGGAGATCATCTCAATGAGCGAGATGAAGGGCAGGATCACCATCGGCACGCCCGACGGCACGAACAGCTTGAACCAGCCAAGCCCATGCTTGGCGATGCCGACGACCACGACGAGGCCGACGACGAACAGCGCCAGCGAGGCGGTGACGATCACATGGCTGGTGACCGTGAAGAAATATGGGAACATCCCCAGCATGTTGGCCACAAGCACGAAGGAGAACAGCGAGAACACCAGCGGGAAGAAGGCCTTGCCCTCATGCCCCAGCACATTCCGCACCATGTTGTGGATGAACTCGTACCAAAGCTCGCCGATCGACTGCAGGCGGCCGGGAACCAGCGCCCCCTTGGCCGAGGCCGCCACCAGGATGCCGGTGACGGTGACGACGGCAAGCCCCATGAACAGCGCCGAATTGGTGAATGCGATCTCGTAGCCGCCGATGTGAATGGGACCGGCGAGGTCCTGGATCTGGAACTGGTGGATCGGATCGTTGGCCACGATCAGTCCTCTTCATCATCATGAGCCGCTTTTGGCGGCGGGTTTGAACCAAGCCGCTCCTGTGCCGGAGGAACCCTGTTGGCGGCGCGCGCCATGTTCAGGATACCGGCTCCGAAACCCAGGAGCAGAAAAACAATCAGGCCGAGAGGCAGCGTGCCGAAGATCCAGTCTATGCCATAGCCGATGAGGCCGCCGACCAGAGTTCCGGCGACGAACTCGCTCGCGAGCCGGTAACCCTTGGCATAGCCAGTGGCCCCTTCGAGGCTTGCGGACGGCTTCTGGCTTTCGGCACGTTCGGATTGCTCGGCCGAGATGCGGCCGGACAGATCCTTCAGACGTTCCGAAAACTCGCCCAGCTCCTTCCGGGAAGCCTCATCCTGCGGCTCGTCGTTGCGCGGCGATGTCATGTCGAAGACCCTCCAGGCAAACAACGGGCACGCCCGGAAAAGTGACCCTTCCAAAGCGCGCGCACCATAGTTGCGGGTCTAAAATGTGTCAAGAACTGGATTTGCATTATAACATATTGATATTGCATGATGATTTCCTTGTTTTTGATGCTGCGGCGATTTGCGCGCCATAGCCCGGCGCCCCAGCGGTTTGCAGAAGCATTCCGCTGCGATGAGTCGTTCCGATCGGTTGGATTGGCAGGCAGGAACAATTGCAGCATGCCCCCGTTCTGTCGCCAGGGACGGAGTACGCCATGATAACCCCCAAACGCGATCTTCGCAGTTCAGGTTCCTTTTGGCTGTCGGGCCGCGTCAAGGGGCCGAAAATCCGGCTGAAGCCCTCGGCACAGAAGTATGATGTCGCCATCATCGGTGCCGGCATCTCGGGCGCGCTGGCTGCGGTGGCGCTGATCGGTCTCGGAAAGTCAGTCATCATCATCGACCGGCGTGGCGCGGGTGAAGGCAGCACCGCAGCCAGCACCGCCATGATCCAGTGGGAGATCGACAATTCCCTGACCCGATTGTCCGACAAGGTCGGCAGCCAGCAGGCCAGCCGCGCCTATCGGAGTTCGATTGCCGGCGTGCTGGCGCTGCGGCGGCTGATCCTGACACTTCGCATTGAATGCTGCTGGGCCGACCGCACGGCCCTGACGATCACCGGGGACGCGATGGGCCAGCGTGCCCTGGCGGATGAACTGAAGGTGCGCCTGAAGCTCGGGCTTCCCTCATACTGGATGGAAGGGCGCGACCTCTACGCAGCCTATGGCATCGACCGTACCGCAGCCCTCATCAACGGGATCAACGGCGAACTCGATCCCGTGAAACTCACGCACGGCCTTCTTGCCTGCGCCATGGAAGACGGCATGGAACTTGTGGCGCCCATGGACGTGAAGGAGATCGACGCGGCAGCAAAGACTGTCACGCTGCTGCTTGACGGCGGCAAGACGATCGAGGTGGGGCAATTGATCGTGTGCGCGGGCTATGAGGCGTTGCCGCAGATTCCCCGGCATCTCTACGATCTGATCAGCACCTGGGCGATTGCCACCGCGCCTTTGCCTCCGGGCATGCTGCCCGCCGCACGCCCTATCGCCTGGGAGCAGTCAGACCCTTATCTCTATTTCCGCACGACACCCGATAATCGTATCATTGCCGGGGGCGAAGACGAGGCGTTCAGCAGCCCTGCCAGGCGCGACGCGCTGATCGCGAAAAAATCCGCGGCGATCATGAGAAAGCTGAAGGCGCTGCTGCCGGCGGTTCACACAGAAATCGCCCATGCCTGGGCCGGCACCTTTGCCGATAGCCCAACAGGCCTTCCCGCCATCGGCCCGATACCTGAAATGCCGCGGGTGTTCACAACGCTCGGCGCAGGCGGCAACGGCATCACCTTCAGCGCCATCGCTGCTGAAATGGCGGGCGAATGGGTGCAGGGCAAGCGCCACAAGGACCTGCCGCTCTATCGCTTTTCCTGATCGGCTTGCAGAACGCCAAGTTCCACGAGATGCGCCCGCAAGGTCTCGGGCGATGTGAAGTGATGCGCCTTCATGCCCACGGCTTGCGCACCGGCCACGTTCTTCGGGCTGTCGTCGATGAACAGGCACGTCGAGGCCTCAAGCCCGTTGCGGTCCAGCAGCAAGCGGTAGATCGCCGGATCGGGCTTCACCAGCCGCTCGTCGCCGGAAACCACGATGTCGCGGAAATGATGCAGGAAGCTGTACCGCGCCTTGGTCTGGCGGAACTTGTCCTGATGCCAGTTGGTGATCGCGTAAACTGGCGTCCCCTGATCCTTGAGTTCCTGAAGAATGCTAACGCTGCCCTCGATCACATGGGTCAGCGTTTCCTCCCAGCGGTGGTGATAGGCGGCAATCGCTTGCGCATGATCCGGGTGGCGCGCCACAGCCTCGGCAATTGCATCCTCGAAGCTGCGGCCGCGGTCCTGTTCCAGGTTCCAGGCAGAGGTGCAGACGTTCCCGAGAAACCATTCGACCTCGTCCTCGCTCGCGAAGATCTTGCGGTACAGCGCGCGCGGGTCCCAGTGCAGTAGCACGTTGCCGATGTCGAAGACGACGTTGATGCGGTTCACACCGCCACCGCCAGCGTTTCGGCTTCCTGCAGGTTGACTGATACGAGCTGCGACACCCCGCGTTCCAGCATGGTGACGCCGAAAAGCCGGTGCATGCGCGCCATGGTCAGCGCGTGGTGGGTAATGATGAGGAAGCGCGTCTCGGTGCGCTCCAGCATCGCTTCGAGAAGGTTGCAGAAGCGCTCGACGTTATGATCGTCCAACGGCGCGTCGACTTCGTCCAGCACGCAGATGGGCGACGGATTGGTGAGGAACACCGCGAAAATCAGCGACAATGCGGTGAGCGTCTGCTCGCCGCCCGAAAGAAGCGACAGCACCGTCGGCTTCTTGCCCGGCGGATTGGCGATGATTTCAAGACCCGCCTCCAGCGGATCGTCCGATTCGATCAGCTGCAGTTCCGCCTTGCCGCCGCCGAACAGCGTGGTGAAAAGCTCGCCGAATTTCTGGTTCACGGTGCCGAAGGCATCGAGCAGCCGCTGCCGCCCCTCGCGGTTGAGGCTCGAGATGGCGCCGCGCAGCTTGTTGATCGCCTGAACGAGATCGTCGCGTTCCTTGATCAGCGTTTCGAGCTGCCTTGCCACCTCGACCGCTTCCTCGTCGGCGCGCAGGTTGACGCCGCCCAGCCGTTCGCGGTCCTCGCGCAGGCCAAGAAGCTTCCGCTCGATATCCTCCGCGTTGGGAATCTTCTCGGGGTCGAGCCCGGCCTGCGCCAGAACTTCGTCCGGCGCGCATTGCAGCATCTCGCTGATGCGGCGTTCGCAAGCTTCCTGCCGCTGCGTGCTGGCCTCGAGCCTTGCACCCAGCCGCGCATGCTCCTCGCGTGAATTGGAAAGCAGTTCCTGCACGGCGCGCAAATCCTGGTCGGCCGCGCGCACCGCATTCTCGGCGGCCTGCAGCGCATCCGATGCCGCCTTGCGCTCGGTATCGGCTTGCGCCAGCGTGTTCATCAGCTTCAGCCGCTTGTCGGCAAGCATCTGCGGCAGCGACGAAAGATCGATAATCGCAGTGCGGGTTTCTTCCGCCCTCTGCGACAGCGAGTCGATCTGCTCCTTGGCGCGCTTCGCCCGCGACGTCCACTGGCTGCGCTCGTTCTCGATTGCCTTGATGCGGTCGGTGCGCACCTTGGCCTCGCGCTCCAACCCGTCATGCCTGGCCCGCGCCTCGGCATAGGAGGCGCGCTCGCGGTTCACCGTGCCGCGCAGCGCGTTCAGTTCGGTCTGCAGCGTATCGAGAACCGGAAGCCCGGCCGATTCTTCGAGCGTCTCGTCCAGCCGCGCTCGTGCCTCTTCCAGCGCCTCCTCGATGCGGCGCTGCGCTTCGTCGAGTGCGCTGGTCTGCGCCAGCTGCTCGGCCACCTGCCGCTCATGCGTGGTCAGCGCCCGCCGTGCGAAATCGACGGCCGAAGCGGCGGCGCGATGCCCGTCCCGCGTCTCGCGCTCGGCCTTCACCGCTGCTTCGAGTGTTATGCGCGCTGCCTCGAACTGCGCCTTGGCAGCGTCTGCGGCCGTCATGGCCCCGGCCATCTCGATTTCGAGTGTGGCAAGCCGGTTCCGCTCCGCCAGCCGCTTTGCCGCCGCACTCGGCGCATCCGCCGCCGCGGTGAAACCGTCCCAGCGCCACACATCGCCCTCGCGCGACACCAGCCGCTGGCCGGGCTTCAGCTGCGGCTGCAGCGCCTGCCCCAAGGCCTTCGAGACAACCCCGATATGCGACAGCCGCCGCTGCAGCGCGGCTGGCGCTTCCACGAATTGCGTCAGCGCCCATGCGCCATCGGGCAGTGGCGAGATGGCTGAAAGCGGCGGCAGTCCGCGCCAGTGCACCGGTGCCCCCTCGTTAGCGGAGGCATCGATATCATCGCCCAACGCCGCGCCCAGCGCCATTTCATAGCCCTGGGTCACCTTGATCTGGTCGATCAGCGAAGGCCACAACTCGCCGCCCGCCGTCTTCAGCAGATTGCTCAGTGTACGGACTTCCGTCTGAAGCCGGTCGGCCTGGCGGCGTGCCTCGTCGTGGGCGGCGCGCGTCTCGGCCTCTGCCGCGCGCGCGCTCCGCACCTGCGCTTCCGCCTGCGCAACGCCTGTCTCCATGTCCTCAGCGGTCGCCATCGCGGCCTCGACGGCTGCCGCAAGCTTTTCCCCGTCGCCCTCGATATTGTAGCGGGCGAGAAGCGCATTGCGCTTGAGCGTGGTCTCCGAATGTTCGCGCTCGAACTTCGTCACCCGGCCCTTGTGCTCGTCGATGGCGCGGAGAATGGCGTTGCGCCGCGCGGTGAGTTCGGACAATTGCGCACTGGCCTGGTCGGCGGCCTCCTGCGCGCGCGCCAGCGCTTCGGCTGCGGCCTGCAGCGCCACGGCGGCGTCTGCCCGCATCTCGGTGTCGGAGCCTTGCGAGGCCTGCAGCCCTTCGTCTTCTTCCGAAAGCCTCGCCAGCACCCGGTCGGTATCGTTCAGCAGTTCCTGCTCGCGCGACAGGTCATTGTTGATCTGGGCAATGCGCTGGTCCAGCTCGCTACGGCGCTGCTCGGCGCGGCGTTCTTCCTCGTCCAGCACGCTGCGCTCGTGGCTGATCCGCTGCAGCACGGCAGCGCGGATCGCCTCCTGCTCGCGGAGTGTGGGCAATTGCTCGCCAAGCGCGTCGCGCTGCCGCAGCTTCTCGGAAGAGGCGCGCGTATGTTCGGCCAGAACCCGCGTCGCCTCGTCCAGTGCCGCCGCATCGCGCCGCGCCGTCTCGGCGGCATCCTTCCAGTTCACATAGAGGCCGGTGGCCTCCAGCTTCCGGATCTCGGCCGAAATCTGCTTGTATTTCGTCGCTTGCCGCGCCTGCCGCTTCAGGCTGTTCAGCTGGGTCTCCAGTTGGGCTGTCACATCGTCCAGCCGCGTCAGGTTCTGTTCCGCCGCCTTGAGCTTCAGCTCCGCCTCGTGCCGCCGCGTATGCAGTCCGGTGATGCCGGCCGCCTCCTCGAGGATCAGGCGCCGCGCCTGGGGCTTCGCATTGATGATCTCCCCGATCTGCCCCTGCCGCACCAGCGCTGGCGAGCGCGATCCGGTGGACGCATCGGCGAACAGCAACTGCACGTCGCGCGCGCGAACATCCTTGCCGTTGATGCGGTAGGCGGAACCCTCGTCGCGCTCGATCCTTCGCGAGATCTCGATCGTCTCGTGGCCCTGATATTGCGGCGGCGCCGTGCCATCGTCATTGCTCATCGTCACCAGCACTTCGGCCATGTTGCGGGCCGGGCGCTGCGTGGTGCCCGAGAAGATGACGTCGTCCATGCCGGAAGCGCGCATGGATTTATACGAGCTTTCGCCCATCACCCAGCGCAGCGCTTCGAGGAGGTTCGACTTGCCGCAGCCATTGGGCCCGACGACGCCGGTCAGCCCGGGTTCGATGAAAAGATCGGTCGGCTCCACGAAGGATTTGAATCCCGAAAGCCTCAGCCGCGTGAATTTCATCTTGAACCCTTGCCCCCAGCCGTCGTCCGCCCCTTAGAGGAGCGGGTCGATCTTCGCCTTGAATGCCTCGAACGTGCGCTCGCCGTCGTAAAGCTCGCCATTGATGAAGAAGGTCGGCGTGCCCTCCACGCCGAACTTCGTGCCGCCGTCGCGGATTTCCATGATCGCCTTGGCGAGGTTCTGGTCCTTCAGCGTCGCGTCGAATTTTTCCTGCGTGAAGCCCGCCTGCTTGGCGATGTTGAGAAGCCCCTCGGCCGGATTCTTCGCCCAGGTGTCGAGTGTCTCGAAGAACACGTCCATCAGCGGGAAATAGGATTCCTTCGGTGCCGCCCGCGCGATCATGAAGGCGGCAAGTGCGGCATCGTTCAGCGGATATTCGCGGAACACGAAGCGCACCTTGTTGGTATCGATGTATTCGGCCTTGAGCTTCTTGTACGCGTCATTGTGGAAGGCCGCGCAATGCCCGCAGGTGGCGGAGGCATATTCGATGATCGTCACCTTGGCGTCTTCGCCCGCACCCAGCGCCATCTCGCCAAGCGCTGGCGCCTTGTTCAATTCGGCGACATCGAGGGCGAAGGCGGGCGCGCCGATGCCCATGATGGCAAGCGCGGTACCGGCAAGAAGCAGCTGGCGGCGGGAAATCACTGTCATAACGGTTACCTACTAGATGTTGGGGGTTGAAACCAATCGTTATTTGTTCTGTGGAGAACTGGGCCGCACAGCCGCCATCCCCCGCCCGAGACGCTCGAGCGCCGCCTTGAGCGGGCCATCGTCCAGTTCTTCAAGCCTTTGATTTTGAAGAGGCTTCGGGTTGAATGGTGCGGGGCGGGGCGGCGTCTTGCCCAGCTCCTGCGCCTGCATCACCTTGATCTGGCCGATGGCGCCATAGCCGAAGAAGCTGTTGACGCGGCCAATGATGCGGGATGCTTCATATTGTAGTTCGAGCGCCCGGCCCGGTGCCGCCCGGATCACCAGCGTACCGCCGGATTTCTGGGCGTCCTCGCCCGCTCCTCTCGGCCACCTGATCCGCTCGGGCGCTGAAACCTGCGCCAGGTCCTGGCCGACGATGTCGCCCCAGTTGGTGATGATCTCGGCCTGCGCGAAACCATGCCGCGCAAAGGCGGCGCGGGTGATCTCGCGGAAATATTTGCTCAGGCTTTCCATCGGCGCTCTATATCTGCTTCTTAACAGGAGTCGTCTAGTTGCGCAGCACAATGGCCAAACAAGGGCCGGGCGGAGAATTCGCCTCACAACTTCTTGATTGGTATGACATTCACGCCCGCGTCCTGCCGTGGCGCGCACCACTCGGCCAGTCCGCCGACCCCTACCGCGTCTGGCTCTCGGAGATCATGCTGCAGCAGACCACCGTCCAGGCGGTCAAATCCTATTTCGAGAAATTCGTGGGGGCGTGGCCCTCGGTAGAGCAACTCGCCGCCGCCCCGCTGGACGATGTGCTGAAAGCCTGGGCAGGCCTCGGCTATTATGCCCGCGCGCGCAACCTCCACGCCTGTGCGAAGGAAGTCGTCACGCGCTTCGGCGGCCGGTTTCCAGAGACCGAGGCCGAACTCCTTAACCTTCCCGGCATCGGCCCCTATACGGCGGGCGCCATTGCCGCCATCGCCTTCGGCAGGCCCCATGCCGCGGTCGATGGCAATGTCGAGCGTGTCATATCCCGCATATACGCGATCGAGACGCCGCTTCCCGGCTCGAAGCCGGAAATCCGCACCCGCGCGCAGGCGCTGGTGCCCGAGACCCGTGCCGGAGATTTTGCGCAAGCCATGATGGATCTGGGTGCCACCATCTGCACGCCGAAATCACCCAACTGCCTGATCTGTCCGTGGGCGGAACATTGCGCCGGCCGCAAATCCGGCCTTGCACCCTCCCTGCCGCGCAAGCAGAAGAAGGCCCCGGTGCCGGTCCGGAAGGGCATCGCCTTCTGGGTCGAGCGGGCGGATGGTGCGGTGCTGCTCCGCCGCCGCCCCGACAAGGGCCTGCTCGGCGGCATGATGGAAGTGCCGTCCACCGAGTGGGGCCCCCAGCATCCCGAAAGCCTCGAATCCCATACGCCCATCGCCGCGAAATGGCGGCGCCTACCCGGCCTCGTCGAACACACCTTCACGCATTTCCACCTCGAACTCGAAGTGCTGAAGGCCACCAGCATGCAAGATGGCCCATTGCGCGGCGATGGCGACTACCGCTGGGTCCCGCGCGCCGGTCTCCACGCCGAGGCGTTGCCCACGGTCATCCGCAAGATTGTGGCATTGGCCTTATCCTCCTCTCCCGCACGGCGGGAGAGGAAGACCCTCGCGCAGCAAGGGTCAGGTGAGGGGGAGTCCGCCGATTGATGCCCTATCTCCGCCCGCCGACCTCGTCGATATGGGCCAGCATGTCGGCCGGATCTTCATAGACGCGATAGGCGCCCGAGCGTTCGAGTTCCTCCGTGCCATAACCGCCGGAGAGATAGCCGATGCCAAGCGCCCGCGCCCGTTGCGCTGCCAGCATGTCCCAGATCGAATCGCCCACCACACAGGCCGACGTGATGTCGGTTCCGAGCTTCTCCGCCGCCGCCAGGAACAGGTCCGGGTCGGGCTTCGCATAGCGCACCAGGTCGCGGGTGATGACCACGTTCTTTGCCGGATCGACGCCGAGGATCTTCAAGACCGGCCCCGCCGTCTCGATCCGCCCCGAGGTGGCGATCGCCCAGGGAATCTTGTTGTCGGTGAGATAGGCCAGAAGCTCCTGCGCGCCGGGCAGCGGCCTTGTCCGCATCGAGCGCGCACCATAATACTTGGCGTGCAGCGCCCTCAGCTTTTCGAGAATGCCAGCGCTGAACTCCTGTCCCGTTTCGCGTGCCAGCGCCTTGGTGAAGAGCCCTCCCGACATGCCGATCCGCCGGTGCAGCCGCCACACCGAAACCTCGATCCCCACCTCCTGCAGCGCGTCATGCCAGGCCAGCACATGGTCATAGACGCTGTCGACCAGCGTACCGTCGAGGTCGAACAGAAACGAAGTCTGCTGGCGGGCTTTCATGGGCTGTCTCCTGCGGTCCGGCCTATGGGCATAAACCCTCAGGCCGGAACGCCGCAACCGTCATCGCCGCCAGGCCTCTCAGGCGGCAGCCCCCATTTCGGTCCGCACCTGCTGGCGCAGCACGTCGATCGGAACGAGGTTCGGGCCCTTCCGCACATGCCAGAAGGTCCAGCCATTGCAGGCTTCCGCTCCCTGCACATGGGCACCAATCTTGTGGATCGAGCCGCTCGCATCCTTGGCCGCAATCGAACCATCCGCACGCACCCGCGCGGCAATCCGCTGCGTCGGGTCGAACAGCGTGTCGCCCGCCTTGACGAGCCCGCGCTCCAGAAGCTGGCCAAAGGCCACCCGCGGCTCGGCGCGCTTCGCCGTCGTCACCTTGAGCGATTCCAGCGGCAGCTGCTCGGTCGCGTCGATGCGGGCAAGCGCGGCTTCCGCATATTCCTCCTCGCGCTCGATGCCGATGAAGATGCGGCCAAGCTGCTTGGCCGTTGCACCCGTGGTGCCGGTGCCGAAGAACGGGTCGAGCACCACGTCTCCGGGGTTGGTGGTGGACAGCATGACGCGATGCAAGAGAGCCTCCGGCTTTTGAGTGGGATGAAGTTTGTCGCCTGAATCATTTTTCAAACGCTCGCCGCCGGTGCACAACGGCAGCGTCCAGTCGGAGCGCATCTGCAAATCGTCGTTGAACACCTTCATCGCTTCGTAGTGGAAGGTGTATTTGGTCTTGGCATCGCGCGCCGCCCAGATCAGCGTCTCATGCGCATTGGTGAATCGCCGGCCGCGGAAATTCGGCATCGGATTGGTCTTCCGCCATACGACGTCGTTCAGGATCCAGAACCCTAAGTCCTGCAGGATCGAGCCGACGCGGAACACATTGTGATAGGAACCGATCACCCACAAGGCGCCCGTGGGCTTGAGAATCCGGCGGCATTCGGACAACCAGCCCTTGGTGAAGCGGTCATAGGCCTCGAAGCTTTCGAACTGGTCCCAGTGATCGTCAACCGCATCGACCTTGCTTTGATCGGGCCGCGTAAGGTTGCCCGCAAGCTGCAGGTTGTAGGGCGGATCGGCGAACACGAGGTCGACTGACGCGCTAGGAATTTTTTTCAGTTCGGTGAGGCAGTCACCAACCAGAATCCGATTGTGCAACGGCCTGATATCCGGCCGTGTCTGATATCCCATCCCATGACCCCTGTACGCATACGCAACTGACTCTGAATCGCCATCATGAGTCCTGCGGAGTCTGGGGTGAATCGAATTCCCGGCGGATGGTTAACGGATGAAAAATGCCGCAACGGGCGCAAAGCTTTTCCGGTGCAGCGGGCAGGGGCCATGCGCCTTCAGCGCTTCGGCATGGATCGCGGTGCCATAGCCCTTGTGGCGCGCGAATCCATATTGGGGATAAGTCAGGTCATGCGCCGCCATGATGCGGTCGCGCGTCACCTTGGCGATGATCGATGCCGCCGCAATCGAGACAGACTTCGCATCGCCGCCGACGATGGTCTGAACGGGGCAGGAAAGCTTCGGCGCGCGGTTGCCGTCGATCAGCGCGAGCGAGATGTCGCCCAGCTTGGCTATGGCTTCAGCCATCGCCCACAGCGTTGCGGCGAGAATGTTGTCGCGGTCGATCCGCGCCTCATCAGCAATGCCGATGCCGACCTGCGCCGTCCGCAGGATGGGCTCGAACAGCGCCTCGCGCTGGGCGTGAGACAGTTTCTTCGAATCATTGAGCCCTGAAGGAATGCGTTTGGGGTCGAGCACCACGGCGGCGGCAACCACGGGCCCCGCCCATGGCCCGCGTCCGGCCTCGTCGATGCCGCAGACGCGCGTCGCACCCCTGGCGATTGCCGCCAGCTCGATCGAAAAATTCGGAACACCGACTGCCATCCGCCCCTTATGGGCGAGGGCTCAGAGCAGCGTCAACTGCTCGCCCGGCTGCGGCGGCCGGCGGAAAAGCTCGGTCGACAGCTTGACCTTCGAGAGATTGAGGTTGAGCCTCTGGCAGGAGAGTTCGAAGCGCCGCCCGATCGACCATGCATAGGGGCCGGTGCCGGTCTGGCGGCGGCCGAAGGTCGAATCATTCTCCTTGCCGTTCCGCACCGACTTGACGAGCGACATCACCTTTGCCGCGCGCTCCGGCATTGTCGCCTGCAGCCAGTCCTTGAACACGTCGCGCGACTCGAGCGGCAGGCGCAGCATCACATAGCCGGCTTCCCGCGCGCCGGCTGTCTGCGCAACCTTGAGTATGGCCTCGATCTCGGCATCGTTCACCGCCGGAATGATCGGCGCCACCATGACGACGGTGGGAATTCCCGCCGCCGAAAGCTGTTCGATGGCCTCCAGCCGCTTTGCCGGCGTCGAAGCCCGCGGCTCCATCGCGCGCGACAGCTTCGCATCGAGCGTCGTCACCGACAGTGCAACCTTGACGAGGCCCTTGCTTGCCATCGGTCCCAGGATATCGATATCGCGTGTGACGAGCGCCGACTTGGTGACGATGCCGACCGGATGGTTGAATTCGGATAGCACTTCGAGGATGCGCCGGGTGATCCGCCGCTCGCGCTCGATCGGCTGGTAGGCATCGGTATTGGCGCCCAGCGCGATGGTGCGCGGCTGGTAGTTCTTCGCCGAAAGCTCGGCCCGCAGCAGTTCCGCCGCATTGGGCTTGGCGAACAGCTTGCTCTCGAAATCGAGCCCGGGCCACAGGCCCATATAGGCGTGCGCCGGCCGCGCATAGCAATAGGAACAGCCATGCTCGCAGCCGCGATAGGGGTTGATCGAGCGGTCGAAGGAGATGTCGGGCGATTCGTTCCGCGCGATGATGGTTTTCGGCGTTTCCTCGAAGACCTGGGTCTTGAACGGCGGCAGGTCTTCCAGCCCCTGCCAGCCATCGTCGAACAGCGAGCGGCTGAAGGCCTCGAAGCGGCCGGAAAGATTGATCTTCGCGCCACGCCCGCGCGCCTGCGCATCGAGCGCTGTGTAACGCCCGGCTCCGAGAATCGCGGGGTCCAGCCCTAAGGCCTGACGCTTGTCGATCAACGTGGACATGAGGGGAGATATAGTGCGAACCAGAGAACAAATCAAGAACAAGATTTAAGAACAAGATTGTTGCCGCCGGCAATCTCGGCCATTGTCCGCGCCCATGACCAGACGCCAGATTCTCTTGGCCCTCATGCCGCCGCTGTTTTTCGGCATGGGCTTCACCATCGCCAAGCCCGCCGTGGCGCATTTCCCGCCGCTTTTCATGATGCTGATGGTCTATGGCGGAATTGCAATCGTTTTGAGCCTCACCCATCGCGAGAGGCTGAAAACCCCGGTCGGCTCGATCATCGCCATTTCCTCGCTCGCCGTCACCATCCAGGGCGCGCTGCTGTTCTGGGGCCTGCGCGAGATGTCGGCCACCGCCGCCAACCTCATCCTCCAGATCCAGATCCCGATGGCCGTCCTGCTCGACTGGGCGATCATGAAGGAAAAGCTCGACTTGCGGAAATCGCTCGGCACCGTCCTGGCGATCGCCGGCGTGGCGATCGTCATTGGCCTGCCGGAGGAGGCGCCCGCCTTCATCCCCACGCTGATGATCATTTTGGGCGCCTTTGCCTGGGCGCTGGGCCAGGTTCTGGCACGCAGGCTCGGGCGCGACAGCGGTGTCGGCCTCCTCAAGGCCAATGCCATGGGAAGCGTGCCGCAGTTGGCGATAGCCACCCTTCTTTTCGAGAGCGGCCAGTGGAATGCCGTGCACTCCGCCGGGCTCCTTGAATGGTCGATGCTCGCCTTCGTCGGCGTCGTCGGCTTCTATCTCGCCTATATGTGCTGGTTCTCGCTGCTGAAGCAGTGCCGCATGGACGAGGTGGCGCCCTTCATCCTGCTGATGCCGGTCGTCGGCATCTGCACCGCCTTCCTCGTGCTGGGCGAGGATATCGTTCTGGCCCAGATCATCGGCGGCCTTGTCATCCTCTTTGGCCTCGCCATCGTCTCGGGCGCAGGCGCACCCAGACGCCAAGGGGGCCGCGTCGTGGACACGGCCCCCTGATCGTCTTCACTGCGTAGCGGCTTAGTCGTTGCCGTTGCCGGTGTTCGGCTCGATGCCGTAGCGCTTGATCAGCAGGAAGTCCGAAGCGTCGGACTGCGCATCGCTGACCACGCTGGCGCCGGCGCTCTCCGTAATCGCGGCATTGTTCTTGGCAACGTTGCGCGAGGCGATGGTGCCTTCCTCGGTGCGGTCGTTGGCGATGGCAGCGCCGGTGAGGGCTGTGAGCGCAAGAAGCGAAAGGGTGATCTTGTTCATGGTGTAATCTCCAGTTTGCAGGTTGAGGGAGAAATTCTCCCCGGTTGATCATTTCCGAAGCAGCGGTGTGGGCCGTTTCGATGATCCAAAGATATGCCTGTTTCTGCACCAATCGAATCAAGCCGGCTGACAGTCCGGAGAATAAGGAAACCCAATCCCGTCAATGGCTTGAAACTGGATCACCGCCATCGCATCAATTGTGCATCACGAAGTTACAGTTATGCTCACGGTAACGTGAGGAATTGCAACCGAATGAACTCCGCTCAGGGAAAATGGCCCGCCTGTAAGCGGGCCTTCGCATCAGTGGCGGCAAAGCCGCGGCCGCCGCTCCGGATGAGCCTCAGCCCTTGTTGCGCGTCTGGTGCTCTTCAAGCCGCGGCATGATCTCGACGAAGTTGCACGGCTGGTGAGTATAGTCGAGCTGCGGCTGCAGGATCTGGTCCCAGCCGTCGCGGCAGGCGCCGGGCGAGCCTGGAAGACAGAAGATGTATTTCCCCTTCATGACGCCCGCCGTCGCGCGCGACTGCACCGTCGAGGTGCCGATCTTCGGAAACGACACCATGTGGAACAGCGTGCCGAAGCCGTCGATCTCCTTTTCGAACAGCGGCCGCACGGCTTCGATCGTCACGTCATGCCCGGTCAGCCCGGTGCCGCCGGTGGTGATAATGACGTCGACGTCGTTCCTGTTGGTCCAGTCGCGCAGGATATGGCGGATCGCGCGGATGTCGTCCTTCACCATCTTGCGCGCCGACAGCAGGTGGCCGGCGGCAGCCGCGCGATCGGCGAGCGTCTGACCCGACACGTCATTCTCGAGCGTTCTGGTGTTCGACACCGTCAGGATCGCAATCCTGACAGGAATGAATTGGCGTGCCTCTGTCATGACGTGAATAACCTACGGACGGAGTTTCGGTATCCGCGGTTCTGAGTTACCGGAACTCGTGTGCGAACCACATCTTTCAATCGGCGGCATAAAACACCAATCGCGTGGTGAGGACAAGAGAAACAGTTGAAATATCTACGTAAAGATTGTTTTTGATCTTGACGTAACCAGAAAATGAGATCGCTTGGCGCGCTCTTGGTTGCATCGTCCGCCGCGGCACACGCAGCTGCCGCAGCGGCGCTTGCTTAGTGATCGTTGCAAGCCATCAATGCGCGTCGAGCATCTGCCGTAAAGACAGCAGATCGCGCCAGGCGAGCCGCTTCTGGTTGGGCTGGCGCAGCAGGTAAGCGGGATGCAGCGTCGGCAGCAGCGGAATGTTCCGTCCACTGATGTTTGCCGCCAGCCACTTGCCGCGCAGCTTCAAGATGCCTTCCGACTTTCCCGTCAGGCGATGCGCGGGCGTCGCTCCAAGACACACGATGACGTCGGGTTTCTGAATCTCGATCGTGCGGATCAGGAAGGGCAGGCACATGGTCGTCTCGGCTTCGGTCGGTGTCCGGTTGCCGGGCGGCCGCCAGAAGATGACATTGGTGATGAACACCGCATTGTCGCGTTCGCCGGATTGCCGCGAAAGGCCCACGGCCTGCAACATCCGGTCCAGCAGCTGGCCCGACTTGCCGACGAAGGGCTTCCCCTGAATGTCTTCATCGCGGCCCGGCGCTTCGCCCACCAGCATCACGCGCGCCTGCGGGTTGCCATCGGCAAAGCACAGCCTTGTCGCGGTCTTCTTCAGCGGGCAGGCATCGAAGGCCGAAAGTGCCGCCTCGATCTCCGCCAGGCTGCTGCAGCCCGCCGCACTCGAAACGCCTGCCGCAGGCAGCAGCGCGCGCGAAAGCGCCGGCGCCACCACTTGCGCAATGGCCGGGGCGCTGGCGGCCCGCGGGGCCGGCGGCGGTGCCGGCTGAAGGCGGTTCACCGGGTTTTCCGCGATGATGTCGTCCGCCCCCATTTCGGCGAGCCAGCGCAAGGCCCGGGCCGCTTCGTGCGGCGTCATGTCGTTTTGCTTGGCTTCCATGTCCGAAATGGCGGCTTGTCTCGAAGGGGTCCATCACTATAACAGGCCCCGGACGGATACGCATAGACGGAGAAATGGCTGTGGAACAGGTCCAGCGCGAGGCGATGGAATATGATGTCGTGATCGTGGGCGCAGGCCCTGCCGGCCTGTCCGCCGCCATTCGCCTGAAGCAACTGTCGCCAGACGTCACGGTCTGCGTCCTCGAAAAGGGCTCCGAAGTCGGCGCCCATATTCTCTCGGGCGCCGTGATCGATCCCATTGCCCTGAACGAGCTGATCCCCGACTGGAAAGACAAGGGCGCCCCCCTCAACACGCCCGTCACCGAAGACCGCTTCTACATGCTGGGGCCGCAGGGCGCGGTCAGGCTTCCCAACCAGCTGATGCCGCCGTTGATGGACAATCACGGCAATTATGCCGTGTCGCTCGGCAACATCTGCCGCTGGCTCGCAGGCGAGGCCGAAGGCTTGGGGGTGGAGATCTATCCGGGCTTTGCCTGTTCGGAAGTCCTCTACCGCGAGGATGGTTCGGTCAGGGGCGTCGTCGCCGGCGTCGTCGGCATCGGCAAGGACGGAAAGCCGAAGGACGATTTCCAGCCCGGCATGGAGCTTCTCGGCAAATATGTCTTCATCGCCGAAGGCGTGCGGGGCTCGCTCGCCAAGGAAATCATCGCCCGCTTCAATCTGGCTGAAGGCCGCGAGCCGCAGAAATTCGGCCTTGGCATGAAAGAGCTGTGGGAGGTCAGGCCCGAGAACCATCGCCAGGGCCAGGTCACCCACACCATGGGCTGGCCCTTAGGCGCCAAGACCGGCGGCGGCAGTTTCATGTATCACCTCGAGGACAATCTCGTCTCGATCGGCCTCGTCGTGCACTTGAACTATCAGAACCCCTATCTCTATCCCTATGCCGAATTCCAGCGCTTCAAGCATCACCCGCTGATCGAGCCTGTGCTCGAGGGCGGCCGCCGCATCGCCTATGGCGCCCGCGCCATCACCGAAGGCGGCTTCCAGTCAGTGCCGAAGCTGTTCTTCCCCGGCGGCGCGCTGATTGGCTGCTCGGCGGGCTTCGTCAACGTGCCGCGCATCAAGGGTTCGCACAATGCCATGAAGACCGGCATGATGGCGGCGGAAGCGGCCTTCGCGGCCCTGGAAGCCGGCCGCTCCGGCGACGAACTCAGCGACTATGAAACCGCCTACCGCAATTCCTGGGTCTATCAGGACCTGAAGCGCGTCAAAAACGTCAAGCCCATGTGGTCGAAGCTCGGCCTCATCGGCGGCCTGGCGCTGGGCGGGCTCGACATGTGGATGAATCAGCTCCTGGGCTTTGGCCTTGGCACCTGGAAGCATGGCAAGCCCGACTACGCCACCCTGAAGCCCGCCGCGCAATCAAAGCCCATCGCCTATCCCAAGCCCGATGGCGTCATCTCGTTCGACCGGCTGACCAACCTTGCCTTCTCCGCCACCAATCACGAGGAAGACCAGAAGGTTCACCTGCAGCTGAAGAACCCCGAGGTGCCGATCGCCGTCAACTTGCCCGAATGGGACGAGCCCGCCCAGCGCTATTGCCCGGCCGGCGTCTACGAGGTGGTGCGCGACGAGAACAATGCGCCGCGCTTCCAGATCAATCACCAGAACTGCGTCCACTGCAAGACCTGCGATATCAAGGACCCCTCGCAGAACATCAACTGGGTGGTGCCGCAGGGCGGCGAGGGGCCGAACTACCCGAACATGTAAGTAGGCCAAGCCTCGCAGGCTGATTGTTTTCGTGCTTGGTTGAGGGGGTAAGTAAGCGATGCTGCCTGTCAATCGTCAGCCATCGCTGTGCCATGTGGCGTCTGCTGGATTAACCGTGGAAATCCGGCAAATTTTATCGGTCGCGGAAATTTTGGCTTCATATGGAGCTGATACAACTTTGCAATCGATATCATTGATTGACCAGTCAACTAGAGTGCTTTCAATACTTAAAATTGCAATGCTCTGGTAACCACGCAGCCAATTCAAATGGCTCGTGAATGAGTTTGCAGTTTTTTGCATCGACTTGAAGCGACGCCGGAAAGTTTCTGGTGAGGGATCGCATGCAACTTGGCATGAACGAACTCTCCAGAAGGACTTTCGCTCATGGCCGTTGCTGATATCACGACAGCGCTTCGCCGCCACGCCAACCGGTTCCTGCGTTCCGATGGCGGCAACCTCACGATGATCGCCACCCTGGCGGCGATCCCGATCATCGGTGCGGCCGGCATGGCGGTCGACTATGCGCGCATCAGCCGCGTGAAGGACAAGATGCAGCTCATCACCGATGGCGCCACCCTGGCCGCCGCCGGGGCGCGTAACATCTCCGGCACGGCCGACCAGCGCAAGGCAACGCGCATTGCGATCGCCACCAACTATCTGACCCAGGGCCTTGCGACCATCAGCGACGTCGATGTGGTGGATGCCCCGGTCGTCGTCGCGACGGCCAATAATGTCTCGATCTCGGTGAAGGCGACGGTCAAGGGCTCGTTCATGAACGTGTTCAACGCCACCGCCAGCGGCGACGCCGATTTCGACTATGGCGGCGGCGGCGACGAGGAAGGCTCGAACGGCAAGAAATACGATATTCGCGTGTCCTCGCAGTCGGGCTGGAAGGAAGGCGCAAGCCTGCTCTGCATACTTGCGCTGAACCCGACGAGCGCCAAGTCCCTCGAGATTCAGGGCACGGCCGATATCATCGCACCGGGCTGTGCGGTCTGGGTCAATTCGAACAGCAGCTCGGGCCTCTATGAAAATGGCAACGCGACGCTGACGGCGAAGAAAATCTGCGTTCGCGGCTATTACAACGGCACGAACTACTTCCCCGACCTGCCGAAGTCAGGCGCCATCGATTGCCCGCTCTATCCCGATCCGCTGGCAGCGCAATTTGCAACCGACTACGCCACGGCCTGGGCCGCCGCGGCCAACAGGCCAGGCCACACGTCGCCAAAGGGTGGCACAGAGACGTTGCTTCCCGGCAAATACGTCGGTGGAATGACGATCAACAACGGCGGCAGGATCACGCTGTCTCCCGGCGTCTACTTCATCGTTGACGGTACGTTGAACATCAAGGCAGGCGGCGAAGTCTTCGCCAATGGCGGTGTCACCATCGTCATCACGAAGACCAACGTCAGCGCACCTGTCACCGATACGGGCTCGAAACTCACGGTTCAGGCCAAGGGCAACCTTTCCATCAAGGCGCCCGCTTCTGGTCCCTTCGCCGGAATCGCCATCGCCCAGCATCCCAACGTGATTGCCGGCACCACCAAGGTCAACGGCAACAATGTCCAGGGCGGCGGCATCGTCAACATCACGGGCATCGTCTACTACCCCAAGCAGATCCTCTACATCACCGGTGCGGGCATCGGCACCGTGTCGAATCCCGAGAACATCGCAACCGAAACGCCGCAATTCGCCATCGTCGCCGACCGGGTCATCATCGAGGGCAATGGCCAGTTGCGGGTCGGCGGCCAGTCCGACTCCGAAGCCGCCGGCCTTCCGGCCCTCCCGGCGGCAGGCACCGGCAAGACCACGATCTCGCTGAAATAACCCTCGCTTCAACTGCTTCGAAAGGGCGCGCGCCAGTCAGGGCATGCGCCCTTTTTATTGTTGCGGCCATCGCAAAAAGACCTCATTTTGCAACGATGAATCGCCCCCCTCGGGCGGCATCGGGCCGCCTGCCTTCATGAAACGGATGACGATGACGGGAATTCTCCTTCGCGCGGCTGTTGCCTCCCTGCTCCTCGGCAGCCTGCTGACGCCCGCCGCCCAGGCCTACGAGCAGGCCGATGCGTCCTTGTCCGGCAGTTATCTGGCGGGCCGTTCGGCCGCGAAGCTCCGTGATTATGGCGAGGCGTCTGATTTCCTCGCCAACGCGCTGAGGACCGATGCCAACAATCCCCTCCTGATCGAGCGCATCTTCCTGCTCGAACTGTCGGAAGGAAATCTCGAATCCGCCGAGGAATTCGCCACCCGCGTCCTCAGTTTCAACAGCCAGCAGCGCATGGCGCGCATCGTCCTCGGGCTACGGGATTTCCGCCTCCGCCGCTATGCCGAAGCCCGCAAGAACTTCCAGGTGGCCTCCTATACGCCGGTGGGTGAGCTGACCTCATCGCTCCTGATCGCCTGGTCGCATGCCGGCGAAGGCGAACTGAACCTGGCGCTGAAGGCGCTCGACCGGCTCGACGCCAACGAGAGCTTCGCCAATTTCAAGTCGCTGCATTCGGGCCTCATCTCGGACTATCTCGGCAACGCCATCCGCGCCGAAGCCTCCTACCGCAAGGCCCATGACGATGCCGGCACCTCGCTGCGCGTCGTCCAGGCCTACGGCAATTTTCTCGAGCGCAACGGCCGTTCGCCCGACGCCCAGAAAATCTACCGCGCCTTCATCGCGAACGGCGACGACAATCCCCTGATCGCCGCGGCGCTGGATTCTGCGCTGAAGGGCACAAAACCCCAGCCCTTCGTGGCTACGCCCGCGGCCGGCGCCGCCGAGGCGATGTTCTCGCTCGCCACCGCCATGACCGACGACCAGAACATCGACACGGCACTGGCCTATGCACGACTAGCCCTGTCCTTCGGGGCCGACACTCCGGTGATGCAGACGCTGCTCGGCGATACCTATGAGGACATGCGCCAGTATGAGCAGGCGATCGAGGCCTATGCCCAGGTGCCCGAAACCTCGCCGCTCCGCGACAATGCCGACATGGAAATCGCCATCAACCTGCAGCGCCTCGAGCGCAAGGAAGAGGCCCTGGCGAAGCTCAACGAAGTCATCGCCCGCGATCCGAAGAATTACGACGCCATCGTCACGCTGGGCAATCTCTATCGCAACAACGAGGATTACGCCAATGCCGCCCGCGTCTATGACCAGGCGATAGCCCTCATCACCGAACCGGTCCAGGGCCACTGGCGCGTCTATTACTACGACGGCATCGCCCACGAGCGCCTGAAGGACTGGGATACGGCTGAGAAGAACTTCCGCAAGGCCCTCGAGCTGGCGCCCGACGAGGCGATGGTGCTGAACTATCTCGGCTATTCGATGATCGAGAAGAAGATCAACCTCGCCGAAGCGATGGACATGGTGAAGAAGGCGGTCGAGATCAGGCCCAACGACGGTTACATCATCGACAGCCTCGGCTGGGCTTTCTTCCAGCTCGGCGACTATGAGCAGGCCGTCACCAATATCGAGCGTGCGGTGGAACTCCTTCCCGCCGACCCGATCATCGCCGAACATCTGGGCGATGCCTATTGGCGGGTGGGCCGCAAGCTGGAGGCACGCTTCCAGTGGCAGCACGCCAAGGACAACAAGCCCGAACCCGACGACCTGAAGCGCATCGAAGGCAAGCTGCGCGACGGCCTTCCCGAGGAAGTGCCGGTAACCCCCGCACAGAACACCACTGGCCAGAACAACGGCTGAAACGCCACGCAAGGGTTGGGATGCTTCGAGGCTCGCTGCGTTCGCACCTCAGCATGAGGTGGTCTGGGATAAGGCCAGCCTCTGCTTCCCTCACCCTGAGGTGGTTTGGGATTAAGGCAGCCTCTGCTTCCCTCACCCTGAGGTGCGAGCGCAGCGAGCCTCGAAGGGTCCACCCGGCATGACCCCCTTCACGCTTTTTGCCCCCGCCAAAATCAACCTCGCACTCCACGTGCTGGGCCGCCGCGCGGATGGCTATCACGATCTCGACTCGATCGTCGCCTTCGCCGATGTCGGCGACACGCTCACCTTCACTCCCGCTCCTGCATTTGCGATCACCGCAAGCGGTCCCTTTGCGCATGCCTTGCCGGTAAGCGCTGACAACATCATCGCGAAGGCCCACGCAAAGATTTCAGACATCGCCGCCGCGCATGGAAAATCCCTGCCGCCCATCGCCGTGCATCTGGTCAAGAATCTGCCCGTGGCCTCTGGCATCGGCGGCGGTTCCGCCAATGCCGCAGCCGCCATGCGCGGTTTCCTCAGGCTCGCGGGCATCGACAGGATCGACGATGAGATCATGGCCGCCGCACTCGCCCTGGGTGCCGATGTGCCGGTGTGCCTCGTGGGCAAGCCTTGCCGCATGCGGGGTGTGGGCGAGCGCATCGCCCCGCTCGAACATTTCAAGCCGAGACATGCGGTGCTGGTGAACCCCGGTGTCGTCCTGTCGACCCCCGCCGTCTTCGGCAGGCTCGGACTTTCACCCGGCCAAGTGCATGGCGCGCCGATCGAAAACACGATCGATTCAGCGACATGGCGCAACGACCTGATGGTTCCGGCAACTGCAATCGCACCGGCTATTGGCGACGTCATCACGGCATTGCGCCACCTTCATCCCTCTCCGCAAAGCGGGGAGGGCGGCGAGCCTCAGCGAGCGGGTGGGAAAGGAAACAAGGCACCATTGATCGGCATGTCAGGCTCCGGCGCCACTTGCTTCCGGATGATCGACAATGAGGCAGAAGCCCGCCACCTGATATCTGAAATTGCGCGATCCCATCCCGATTGGTGGACGGCGCAAACGATCCTGTCGTGACAATTGCGCCTCCTCTCCCGCCCCGCGGGAGAGGACGACCTTCGCGGCTCGCGAAGGTCAGGTGAGGGGAAGTGGGCCGGATGACTTCCCTCACGTGGCCCTTTTGCAAGGGCCGTTCTCTCCCGCGGGGCGGGAGAGACTGAGAATTCAGTAAGCCCGCGACACGCAGAAATCCACCGCTTCCAGAAGCGCGTCCTTCAGCGCCGAATTGGGGAAGATCGCCAGCGCATCGCGCGCGATGTCGCCGTAGTGGTTGGCCCGGTCGATCGTGTCGGCAATGGCGCCGTGCCGCTCGATCAGCTTCCTGGCATAGCTCAGGTCGTCTTCCGTCTGGTCGCCGTCTTCCAGCGTGCGCTTCCAGAAATTGCGCTCTTCCTGCGCCCCGCGCCGGAAGGCCAGCACCACGGGAAGCGTAATCTTCCTCTCGCGGAAATCATCGCCCACGCCCTTGCCCAGCTTTTCCGTCGAGCCCGAATAGTCGAGCGCGTCGTCGATCAGCTGAAAGGCAACGCCAAGGTTGCGGCCATAGGATTCGAGTGCCGCCTGTTCGCCGCGCGGGCGATTGGCGACGACCGCGCCCACCTCCGCCGCCGCCGAAAACAGCGCCGCCGTCTTGGCGACGATCACCTGCATATAGGCGTCTTCGGTGGTCGACGTATCCTGCGATACCGAAAGCTGCAGCACCTCGCCCTCGGCGATGACGCAGGCCGCGTTCGAAAGAATGCGCAAGGCTTCGAGCGATCCGGTCTCGACCATCATCCTGAAGGCTTGGCCCAGCAGATAGTCACCCACCAGCACGCTCGCCTGGTTGCCCCAGATGACGCGCGCCGCCTGCTTGCCGCGGCGCAAATCGCTTTCATCCACCACATCGTCATGCAGAAGCGTCGCGGTGTGCATGAATTCAACCGCGGTGGCAAGCTTCAGGTGTTGGTCGCCCTGATAGCCCACCATGCGCGCGGCGGCCAGCGTCAGCATCGGGCGGATGCGCTTGCCGCCCGAATTGATGAGGTGGGTGGCGATCTCGGGGATCAGTTCCACATGGCTCCGCGCATGCGACAGGATCTGCTCGTTGACACGTTCCATGTCGGCAAGCGTCAGCTTGACCAGCGGTTCGATGCTCGCCCGCTTCTTGTTGCCCGCTCCTTCGAGCGGAATGACGACGCCCATGGCGGACACCTTCTGAACTCTGTTGCCCGGCGCTTAAAGCACAGCTCGGCTTCAAGGCCAATACGCAGCCCCGTGAACGGAAGTTCCATGCCGCGCAAGCGAAAGATTCGTCAATCATGGCGCGGTTTGGGTGTTTACTCGGGCCCGTGGAAGGGCCAGGTTTCATGGCATGGAGGAATTGTTGCGCAGCAATGATCTGGTCTATCTGTCCTTCGTCCGGCATGTGCTGGAAGAAGAGGGGATAGAATTCATGCAGCTGGACGATCACATGAGCGCGCTTGAAGGCTCGATCGGCGCCCTTCCGCGCCGCATCATGGTTGCCAGCGAGTTGCTGGAGCGTGCGAAATCGGCAATTGGTAACGCCTCGCTAACCATCACCAAGTAGATTGGCCTGGATGCAGATGAGCGCGACAGCATATACGGCCCCGCCGTCACCGCCGCCACCGGGGAACGTGCCCGCCTCGCTGACCGAGGACGGGTTCCTGGACGGCCGCCTGCGCATCCTCCAGCCCGAAAAGGGCTTCCGTGCCGGAATCGATTCGGTGTTCCTCGCGGCCTCCATTCCCTGTGCCGCCGGCGAAACCGTCTACGAGGCGGGAATCGGCACCGGCGTCGCCGCCCTGTGCCTGCTGGCCCGCAACCCCTCGATTCACCTCACCGGCATCGAAGTGGCTTCGCGCTACGCCATGCTGTGCGAGGAAAACGCCAAGCGCAACGGCTTTGCCGATCATGTGCGCGTCATCCATTCCGACGTGAAGGAGGCGCTGCGCAAGGACCTGGCCTCCATGCCGGCGCATGGTTCCTTCAGCCACGCCTATGCCAACCCGCCCTATTTCGAGGATGGCAAGTCCACGGCCTCGCCCAACCTGTTGAAGGCCCAGGCCCATGCCTTCGGCCCTGATGATCTCGAACTCTGGGTCAAGGTGCTCTATACCATGATCACTCTGCGCGGCACGGCGACGATCGTCCACCGCGCCGATTCGCTGGGAAAGCTCCTCCAGGTCATGGACGAGCGGTTTGGCGATATCCGCATCGCGCCCCTCTATGCGCGCGAAGGCACCGCCGCCTCGCGCATCATCGTCCAGGGCGTCAAGGGCTCCAAGGCGCCGATGCAGTTGCTGCCGGGCCTCGTGCTCCACGACCAGTCCTCGCAGTTCACGCCGGAGGCTGACGCCATCCTGAGGGACGGCATGGCCTGGCGCCTGCGCTGACCCGGCGGCGGCAGCCCGCCGCTTGCGGTTGCACCTCTCGCTTCCTATCTTGCTGCCATGGCAAGACAATCCTTCCTCAGCCGGCTTATCCCCTCGCGCTTCCGCAAGTCCGTTCCGGTGGTCAATCATGTGGCGCTGAACGGCGCCATCGGTATCGGCTCGCCATTGCGGCCCGCACTCACCTTCCGCGGCGCTGGCGATGTGCTGGAACGCGCCTTCGCGAAGCGTGGCATCGCCGCCGTGGCGATCACGGTGAATTCGCCGGGCGGCTCTCCCGTGCAGTCGGCGCTGATCCATTCCCGCATCCGCGACCTCGCCACCGAGTACAAGCTTCCGGTCTACGTTTTCTGCGAGGATGTGGCGGCCTCGGGCGGCTATTGGCTGGCCTGCGCGGGCGATGAGATTTATGGCGACGAAAGCTCGGTCATCGGATCGATCGGGGTCATTTCCGCCGGTTTCGGTTTTGTGGAGGCGATCGCCAAGCTCGGCATCGAGCGCCGCGTCCACACGTCTGGCGAATCGAAGTCGATGCTCGATCCCTTCCGGCCCGAGCGCCAGGAAGACATCGACCATTTGCTGAACCTGCAGGCCGACGTGCACGGCGCTTTCAAGGAACTCGTCAAGTCGCGGCGCGGATCGAAACTCAATGGTGCCGACTCCGAACTATTTTCGGGCGCCTTCTGGTCGGGCCGCCAGGCGCTGGAGAAAGGTCTGATCGACGGCATCGGCCACATGCATGCCGTGCTGCGCCAGAAATTCGGCGACAAGGTGCAGATCCGCAATATCGCGGCAAGCCAGGGCTGGGGCCTGCGCCGGCTTGGCTTTGGCGCCGTGGCGCCTGATTTTGCGGCAGCCGCCATCGATGCCATCGAAACACGTGCAATGTGGTCCCGTTTCGGGTTATGATCGTAGGAGGAAAGAGCCAGTGGAGGTTCTGATGGTGATTTTGAAGGCCTTGACCGTTTTGCTAGCCGGGATCGTCTCGATCCTCGCGGTCAGGCACATGATGCGCGAATTGCAAGCCGTGAAGGTGCGGGCAAATGCCCATCGCACGCCGCATCCGCAGTCGCGGATCAGGCTCCGCCAGGATCCGCGCACCGGCATCTACTACCCCGAGAGCTGAGGCCGCTGACGGCCCTCCTGGCCGCGCTCTACCTTATTTTGGACATTCGTGCCGTTTTATGGTTCTCTGGAGAGGGTTTGACGTCCTTTTGATCCAGAGGAGTTTCCATGATACGTGCCCTGTCCGTGCTGCTCGCATCCCTGATGCTGAGCGGCGCAAGCCTTGCTGCCGGTAAACCCCAGCCCTCGTTCAAGCCGCCATCGCTTCCCGCGCTGCAGCAGTCGGAAGCCGACATCGGCACGCTATCCGCGCCGTCGGCCCCCATGATGCAGCCCAAGGCCAAGGCGCCCGCCGCCATGGCGCCGCAGCAGCTGCTCGACGGTCTCGGCGCCATCAAGGGCAGCCGCGACGGCACCCAGACCGAGATCGGCGCCTCGCCGCGCGTCAAGCGCATGCTCATGGGCAAGCAGTCGGGCCTGATCGGCGGCGCAGCCAACAAGGGCCAGCTGAAGCGCATCGCCAACACCGCCGAATTTCCCTACACCACCATGGGCGTCGTCGCCTCCGGCTGCTCCGGCACCGTGGTGATGCAGCGTTTCGTGCTCACCGCCGCCTGGTGCGTTTACGACCTGAAGGGCAAGAAATTCTACGACAATCTCAATTTCTATCCGGCGATGGACGGCAAGAAGACGCCGTTCGGCGAAGTGGCGTGGAAGAACGTCTGGGTGGCCAAGGGCTTCGCCCAGACTGGCGACCTCAACTTCGCCTATGGCCTGATCGAACTCGAACAGCCCATCGGCGACCAGACCGGCTGGTTCGGCTTCGGCGACATGCCCAAGCCCAACCCGAAGCTCACCCTCACCGGCTACCCCTTCGCCGGCACGCCATCGCTCACCATGTGGGAATCGCGCTGCACCACCGATGCGGTCGAGGAAAACCACATCTTTTACCGCTGCCCCGGCAAGGGCGAGTCGCTGGCCACCATGATGGGCTCGCCCCTGTGGTTCAAGGGCAAGGCCGATGATGCCTGGCAGATCGTCGGCATCCACGTCGCCTCCCAGAACGACCAGCAGAACTCCTGGTGGGCTTCACGCCTGAACGCCGCCCACACCGAGACGATCGTCGGCTGGGCCAATTCCGCCGACCAGAAGGACACCGGCACCGACGAGGGCACCGACGAAGGCACGGACGAGGTGGTGGACGAGGAAGATCCTAACCTCGGCGACATCGAGGAAGAGGAGGTCGCCGACACCGACCAGACTCCGGAGTGCACCTGCGACCAGTAACGGCTGGGCAGCGGCCCGGTTCAATCCGGGCCGGCCTGCCGGTCCCTGCGCCGTGCTGCGCGCCGCGCCGCGCGCAGCCTTTCGCGGGCGGGGCCGAGCTTGGCCGGCGCCCCGCCGCGCCGGCCTTTGACCGCGGGCTCCGCTGCGGCCCCCTCCGATGCCCTGGCGAGAATCTCATAGCGCTCGAAGCAGGGCCCTTCGTTCAGCACCGCCGGTACGACCTCGTAGCGCCGCGCCTTGAAGGGCGCCACGACCAGGGCGAGGTTGGCATAGAAATCCGCGCGCATGGCCTTCTCCGCCAGCGCCGGCTTCCGCAGGATCGCCGCCGAATCCTTCCACCGCCCGCCGTTCACCACCGCGGCGAGGCGCTCCGGCTCGCGAATCGATTCGGCCAGTTCAAGCTGCGTCACCGCCGCCAGCGCCGCCCATGAATCCGGATAATAGCGCCAGCAGTCATAGGGAAAGCGGTGCACGTTGCCGGCACTCGGCGCGATGATGAAGGCGAGGCCTCCGGGCTTCAGCACCCGGGCGATTTCCGCCGTGGTGATCCACATGAAGGGATTGTGCTCGAAGGCCTGCCCCGAGATCACGAAGTCGAACGTCTCGTCCTCGATCTCGTCCCAGATGAACGGGTTGGCCGGCACGATGTCGACATTGATGCCCGCCTCGAGGTCGAGCCCGGTATAGGTAACGCCCAGCCCGTCGAGCGCCTGGCGGTAGCTGTAGGCCGCAGCACTCACCTGCCGCGACCCGACGTCGAGCACCGTCCGCCCCCCGGACCCGTCTCCGTCTCTCATATAGGCGTCGACGAAACACTCGAACTTGAGACGCGAGGATTGATGCATGATCCGCTGGCTCCGCTTCTGAATCGCCCGCGTCCTTGGTACGTACGGCATTCCGCCAAGTCTAGCGCGAAGTTGACCGCGCCAGCTTGGGCATCTATGGGTCTGGCCGGCAGGCTACTCCCCCGCGCAAAGGCCCAAGACCCATGGCTCTCAACCCCACCCGGTCCTTTCAGGACCTGATCCTCACGCTCCACCAGTATTGGGGCGAAAAGGGCTGCGTCATCCTCCAGCCCTATGACATGGAAGTGGGTGCCGGCACCTTTCATCCCGCCACCACGCTGCGCTCGGTCGGGCCCCGCCCCTGGGCCGCGGCTTACGTGCAGCCGTCGCGCCGACCCAAGGATGGCCGCTATGGCGAAAACCCCAACCGGCTGCAGCATTATTACCAGTATCAGGTGATCATGAAGCCCTCGCCGCCCGACCTGCAGGAACTCTACCTCGGTTCGCTGCAAGCGATCGGCATCGACCGTTCGCTGCACGACATCCGCTTCGTGGAAGATGACTGGGAAAGCCCCACGCTCGGCGCCTGGGGGCTCGGCTGGGAAGTCTGGTGCGATGGCATGGAAGTCTCGCAGTTCACCTACTTCCAGCAAGTCGGCGGGCTCGACTGTTCTCCCGTCTCGGGCGAGCTGACCTACGGCCTCGAACGCCTCGCCATGTATGTGCAGGGCGTCGACAATGTCTATGACCTCAATTTCAACGGCCAGGAGGGCGCGAAGCGCATCTCCTATGGCGACGTGTTCCTCCAGGCCGAGCAGGAATTCTCACGCTATAATTTCGAACACGCCAACACGGAAGCGCTCCACCAGCACTTCATCGATGCCGAGAAGGAATGCCACGCATTGCTCGAAGCCGGGAACGGGGACGGCCGCCACGAATTGGCCCTTCCCGCCTACGACCAGTGCATCAAGGCCTCCCACACCTTCAACCTGCTCGATGCGAGGGGCGTCATCTCGGTCACCGAACGCCAGGCCTATATCCTCCGCGTGCGCGAGCTGGCCAAGGGCTGCTGCGAAGCCTGGAGCAAGACAACAGGCGGCCGCGCCGCCTGACCCCTCGGCAACCAGAGTTTATTGGAGAGCTTCGATGACCAGTCCCATGATCGCCCAGAAGTCCCCCATCCCCGTCGAAGTCGAGGCGGGAAAATCCTATTTCTGGTGCGCCTGCGGGCAATCGAAGAACCAGCCCTTCTGCGACGGCAGCCACAAGGGCACCGAATTCGCGCCGATGAAATGGACAGCCGAAGCCGCCGGCCGCAAGTTCTTCTGCGCCTGCAAGTCCACCAAGGCCGGCCCCTTCTGCGACGGCAGCCACAAGGCGCTTTAGTTCACCCCAAACTCCGTCACCCCCGCGAAGGCGGGAGCCCAGCTTTTCTTATTCTTTATCAGCGAAGCAGCGGGGTCCCCGCTTTCGCGGGGATGACGTAACAAGGCGAACCCCTTCCTCCTCTCCAAAGGTGACAATGCAAATCAGGACTGCTAATCCCCGGCCCGTCCCGGAGACGTCTCATGCCTGAACTGCTCATCGAACTCTTTTCCGAAGAAATCCCCGCCCGCATGCAGCACAAGGCGGCGGAAGATTTGAAGGCGATGGTCACCAGCGCGCTGGTCGAGGCAGGCCTCACCTATGAAGGCGCGCAGGCCCACGGCGGCGCCCGCCGTCTCGTCCTCTCGGTCGAAGGCTTGGATGCCAAGGCAGCCGATGTCGCGGAAGAGCGCAAGGGCCCCCGCGTCGATGCGCCAAAACCCGCCATCGACGGCTTCCTGAAATCGACCGGCCTGCAGCTCGACCAGTTGAAAATTCAGGACGACAAGAAGGGCCAGTTCTATTTGGCCGTCATCCGCAGGCCCGGCCGCGACGCAACCGGCATCATCGCCGCAACGGTGCCGGACGTGATCCGCAAGTTCCCCTGGCCCAAATCCATGCGCTGGGGCTCGGGCACACTGCGCTGGGTGCGCCCGCTGCATTCGATTGTCTGCACCTTCGATGGCGAAGTGGTCCCCTTCGAGATCGAGGGGATTTCAAGCGGCAACCTCACGCGCGGCCACCGCTTCATGGGATCGCAGTCGATCGAGGTCCGCCGCTTCGAGGACTATGCGCGGAAGCTCTACGACAGCAAGGTCATCGTCGATCTCCACACCCGCGTCGAAACGATCCGCACCGAAGCGCGGAATCTGGCCTTCGCGCAAGGCCTCGAATTGATCGAGGACGAGGGGCTTCTCAAGGAAACCGCAGGCTTGGTGGAATGGCCCGTGGTGCTGATGGGCTCCTTCGACGAAAGCTTCCTGGCCGTACCGCCGGAAGTCATCATCACCTCGATCAAGACCCACCAGAAGTGCTTCGCGCTCAAGAACACGGTCACCGGCAAGCTCGCCAACCGCTATCTGATGGTGGCGAACCTTGTCGCGAAAGACGGCGGCAAGACCATCATCGCCGGCAACAACAAGGTCATCGCCGCAAGACTGAGCGATGCGAAATTCTTCTGGGATCAGGACCGCAAGGTCAGCCTCGAAAAATGGTCGGAGAAGCTGGACCAGATCACCTTCCACGCGAAACTCGGCAGCCAGGGCGAACGCGTCAAGCGCATCGAGGCGCTGGCTGGCGAAATCGCCAAGACCATCGGCGCGGATGTCGAGAAGGCCAAGCTCGCGGCACGATTGGCGAAGGCCGATCTGGTGACGGGCATGGTCGGCGAATTCCCCGAACTGCAAGGCCTCATGGGCCGCTACTACGCGCTCGACCAGAACGTCGATCCCGAAGTCGCCGACGCCATCCGCGATCACTACAAGCCGGTGGGTCCGAGCGACACGATCCCGGTTTCGCGTGTGGGACAGGCCGTAGCCTTGGCTGACAAGCTCGACACGCTGGTAGGCTTCTGGGCAATTGATGAGAAGCCGACGGGATCGAAAGACCCCTATGCCCTCAGACGTGCAGCTCTAGGGATGCTAAGAATTATTCAAGAAGGAGAAATTCGTTTTAGGCTGCTTTCAGTATACCCGACGATGTCTCAATTGATTGCTCCAATAGATTTTGGACGCTTGGAGTTTGATAACCTTCTAGCATTTCTTGCAGAAAGGCTTAAAATCTACTTCAAGGATCGCGGAATGCGACACGATCTAGTTGATGCTGTGTTTTACGTCGGACTACAGTCATCGCTTGGAACCTACACATCATCAGGCGCTGTCGATGATTTTCGTGCAGTATCAAAACGCGTCGAGGCACTTTCGAAGTTCCTCGAAACCGATGACGGCAAGAACCTCCTCGCCGGCGTCAAGCGCGCCTCCAACATCCTGAAAATCGAGGAAAAGAAAGATGGCCGCTCCTATGAGGGCGACGTTCACATTAACCAGCTCATCAAGGGCGAGGAAAAGACGCTGCACTCGGCCATCACGCAAGCTGTGGGGCAGACGCGCAAGGCGATCGAGCACGAGGATTTCGAAGCCGCGATGACGGCGATCGCCAAGCTCCGTGGCCCCGTCGACCAGTTCTTCGAACATGTGACGGTCAACGACAAGGACGCAACCTTCCGCGAGAACCGCCTGAAGCTCCTGAACCGCATCCGCGCGGCAACCCAGGAAGTGGCGGATTTCTCGAGGATCGAAGGCTAGCCCATTGCCTGGCGCGACCCTCCTACAACCCTCACGCTGAGGAGCCCTGCGCAGCAAGGCCTCGAAGCGCGCCACACGCACCACTCCCATCCATCTGTCATCGCCGGACTCGTTCCGGCGACCCATTCATCAATAGGCGTGAATGAGGAAAGCTGGGCCCTCCGCCTGCGCGGAGGGTGACGGCTTGGGGGGATCGGAGGGTGACGGTTCGAGGGGATCGGAGGGTGATGGTTTGAGGGAGGTATCAATAAGTACCGTCACCCCGGCGCAGGCCGGGGCCCCGCTTCCTTCCGGTGCTGAAAATATTCCTTGACTTTCCGGGCAGGATAGGACTACATTCTCCACAGTTCAACCGGACAGGAGGGGACAATGTGCACAGCGTCTCGCATTGACCGGATGAGCAGGCAGCGCCTGCGGGGTGAAGGAATGACAGCACCTCCATCCCCCGGGAGCTTCGGTCAGGACCCTTGGGTACTACGGCCCAAGCGCCTTCAATGGCTAGGGATGGCTCTACATTCCATCGCGAAGAATCTGGCCCCGGCACAAATCGCTGCGTCTCTATCCGTGGCTTCGGCCCATCACACCACCACCTACTTCTCGACGGCCGCAAGGGCTGGAGCCATGGCAGGGGCATCCCCTCCATTCAATTCCACCTGGCGCGATCCGCCATCCTGACGCGATGCCAGAGGTCCTGGCAGCGGAACCTTCCGGACTCCTCGCGGATTCTCCAGTCCATGGACAGGAAACCGCGCCGAACACTCGAATCCGATATGCCGCTGCTGGAAGGGAGCGACGTGGCATTGCCGCGCACGCTTGATGCAGCGCGCGAGGCGGCAAAGCTCTGCACCCGCTGCCCGCTCTATCTGCTCGGCACCCAGACGGTGTTCGGCGAAGGCCCCGCCAAGGCGCCGATCATGTTCGTGGGCGAGCAGCCGGGCGACAAGGAAGATATCGCCGGCCGTCCCTTCGTCGGTCCCGCCGGCCGCCTTTTCGATACGCTGCTGCAGGAAGTGGGGCTCGACCGCGCCAAATGCTACGTCACCAATGCGGTGAAGCATTTCAAGCACGAGCCGCGGGGCTCCTTCCGCCTCCACAAGAAGCCCGACACCTCCGAGATCGAAGCCTGCAAATGGTGGCTCCGGATCGAGGCCGCACTGGTGAAGCCGAAGCTCTTCGTGGCCCTGGGCGCCACCGCCACCCAATCCTTGACCGGCAATGGCCGCGATATCCTGAAGCGCCGCAGCCATTTCGAGCAGACCGCCGACGGCGTTCCGGTGCTCATCACCGTGCATCCCTCATCGCTGCTCCGCATTCCCAACGCGCGCGATGCCGCCGCCGCCCGCCAGATGTTCCGCGGCGACCTCGAACTGATTCTCGACAGGGTTCCGGCCGCCAAAGCGGCCTAAGGATTGGTGCGCCTGGCGCTCCGCAGCGCCAGCAGCAGCACCACGATGAGGATGAGGCTGCTCGACCCCCCGGCAATCCAGATGCTGCGCTGGATCGCGGCAACCGTTTCCTGAACGAAGGAGTCGCGGCGGTAGAACTCGACGACCGCGGCCACCTTTCCGCCGGGCTCCGTCACCGGAATATAGGCTTCGATCAGCTGCGCGCTTCCCGGCTGGTTCAGCGCCAGGTGCTCGGACTTGTCCGCCTCGCCATCCTCGATCGCCGAGGTGATCTTGCCCTTGAAGCTTTCGGCCAGTTCCGCATTGTCGCTGAAATGCACGCCGATCAGATTGGCATCCGTCGAATGCCGGATGAAGCCGTCGGGCGAATAGATATTGGCCCGCACGATGCCGGGCAGGCTCCGCACATGGGCACTGAACGAGAGCAGCGCCGGGCTGGGCGCCGGCTGCACGAAAAGCTGGTCCGCCGTCGCTTCCGCTTCGAGAATGCTGTTGAGGAATTCCTGCGTGACGAGGCCCTCCCGCGCCAGCAGCCGGTCGGTCACCGTGCGGCTCAGCACCGAGGTGAGGATCAGGTTCACCGCCACGATCGCGGCGACGCCACCCGCCGCCAGCCACAGCGGCAAGCGCCCAAAATGCTGCATCATGTTGTTCCCCATCTTCACGACGTTCTTTTGCCCGGCCTGTCCATGCGGATGGCGCACCGCTCCCCTTCGCGAATCGTTACAATGGCTTTTTGACCAAATTCCTGCGTGCGGCTAGGGATAGTTCATGAGCCCCCAGACCGCCCATTCGCCCGATAGCCGCTATGCCTGGTTCAGGCTGATGATATCGCTGGTCCTTGCCATCGTGGGCGGCGTCGGCCTGTGGCTCGTCGTCGTCGTCATCCCGACGATCCAGGCCGAATTCGGCATCGACCGGGCGGGCGCCTCGCTGCCCTATACCGTCACCTTTATCGGCTTTGCAGCGGGCGGCTTCGCCATGGGCCGCGTGGCCGACCGTTTCGGCATCATGGTGCCGGTCTCGATCAGCGGCGTGGCGCTAGGGATCGGCTTCATCCTTGCGGCCCTGTCGCAAAGCTACTGGCAGCTGCTGGTGGTGCAGGGCGTGTTCATCGGCTTTCTCGGCAGCGCCTCGACCTTCGGCCCCTTGGTCGCCGACACCTCGCAATGGTTCCTCAGGCGGCGCGGCATCGCTGTCGCGATCGTCGCCAGCGGCAACTATCTCGCCGGCACCATGTGGCCCCCCTTCATGCAGGCGGGCATCGCCGCCTATGGCTGGCGCACCACCTATGTGGCGATCGGCATCGTCTGCATCGCGGTGATGGTGCCGCTCGCCCAGCTGCTGAAGCGCCGCCCGCATTTTGACGACACCGCAAGCCCGGCGAGCCGCAACGATGGCGGCAAGGGCCTGCTGCCGAAGCATCCGCTGCTTTATCCGGCCCTGGTGCTGGCAGGCCTGTCCTGCTGTGTCGCCATGTCGATGCCGCAGGTCCACATCGTCGCCTATTGCGCCGATCTGGGCTACGGCCCGGCGCGCGGTGCCGAAATGCTGTCGATCATGCTGGGCTTCGGTGTGGTAAGCCGCCTCGTCTCGGGGCTGATCGCCGACCGGATCGGCGGTCTCGCCACATTGATCGCCGGCTCCTTCCTGCAGATGCTGGCGCTGCTGTTCTATATCCCCTTCGACGGTCTCGCCTCGCTCTATCTCGTCTCGGCGATTTTCGGGCTGGCGCAGGGCGGCATCGTGCCCAGCTACGCGATGATCGTGCGCGACCATTTCCCGGCGCGCGAAGCCGGTTTCCGCATCAGCACGGTGCTGACGGCCACCGTCTTCGGCATGGCGGTCGGCGGCTGGATGTCGGGCGAAATCTACGACCTGACCGGGTCCTACACGCTGGCCTTCGTCAACGGTGTGGCCTGGAACGTCCTGAACCTGGGGATCGCCCTGTGGATTCTCTATGTCCGCAACCCGCGCATGCCGGTGGCCGCCGCTGCCTGAGGCCAGTTAACGCAGCCGCCATATTGCGTTGCACAAGCCTTTCGACTGTGATCTTGTTTTGGCCGGGCCGCCGCCCGCTTGGCCGACGAGCCCCAGTTGATCGAGAGTGGTGCCATGGCGACTCCATCTACAAAATATGTCTACGGCTTCGGCGGCGGCACGGCCGAGGGCGGCGCCAGCATGAAGGCCTTGCTGGGCGGCAAGGGGGCAAACCTTGCCGAAATGGCCAATCTGGGCCTGCCCGTGCCGCCGGGCTTCACGATTTCCACCGAAGTCTGCACCGCCTTTTCCGCCAATGCCGGCCACTTTCCGGAAGATCTCGATCAGCAGGTCAGCGACGCGCTGAAGCGAGTTGAGGCGATTGCCGGCGCGGCATTCGGCAATGCCGGAAATCCGCTTCTCGTCTCGGTCCGCTCCGGCGCCCGCGCCTCCATGCCCGGCATGATGGACACCGTCCTGAACCTCGGGCTGAACGACATGACGGTTGAGGGCCTGGCCACCCGCTCGGCCGACCGGCGCTTCGCCTATGACAGCTACCGCCGCTTCATCTCGATGTATTCGGACGTGGTGCTGGGCGTCGATCATGACGCGTTCGAGGACATCCTCGGCGGCTTCAAGGACAGCCGGGATTATGCCCTCGATACCGAGATCAGCGCCGGGGAATGGCAGAGCCTCATCGAGCGCTACAAGGCGCTCGTCGAGGAAGAAACCGGCAGGCCCTTTCCGCAGGATGTGAAGGAACAGCTGTGGGGCGCCATCGGCGCGGTGTTCAAGTCCTGGAACGGCGCCCGTGCCATCACCTACCGGAAGCTCAACGCCATTCCGGAAGACTGGGGCACCGCGGTCAACGTGCAGGCCATGGTCTTCGGCAACATGGGAGAGACCAGCGCCACAGGCGTTGCCTTCACCCGCAACCCCTCGACCGGTGCAAAAGAGCTTTACGGCGAGTTCCTGGTGAACGCCCAGGGGGAAGACGTGGTCGCCGGCATCCGCACGCCGCAGAATATCACCGAGCGCGCGCGCCTCGAAGCCGGCAGTGCCGCAGCCTCGCTTGAAGCCCTGATGCCCGAGACGTTTCGCGAGCTGAAGGCCGCCTTCGACAGGCTCGAATCGCACTACCGCGACATGCAGGACATGGAATTCACCATCCAGGACGGCAAGCTCTGGATGCTGCAGACGAGGACGGGAAAGCGCACCGCCAGGGCTGCCCTCAAGATCGCCGTCGACATGGCGGAGGAGGGGCTTATCGACCGGTCGCAAGCCGTGATGCGGATCGATCCCGCCTCGCTCGACCAGCTCCTGCACCCCACGCTCGATCCCAAGGCCAAGCGCGAGGTGATCGCCACAGGGTTGCCGGCCTCTCCCGGCGCGGCATCGGGCCAGATCGTGTTCGATGCCGACGAGGCAGAGCGGCTGAAGGCGCTGAACCACCGCGTCATTCTCGTGCGGGCCGAAACCAGCCCGGAGGATATTCACGGCATGCACGCAGCGGAGGGAATCCTCACGACGCGCGGCGGAATGACGTCTCACGCCGCAGTCGTCGCGCGTGGCATGGGCAAGCCCTGCGTGTCGGGCGCCGGCGCCTTGCGCGTTGACTATCGGGCGGGAACGCTGAGCGCAATGGGCATCGTCATCCGCAAGGGCGAGACGATCACCATCGATGGCACGACCGGCCAGGTCATGAAGGGCGAAGTCGCCACCATCAGGCCGGAGCTCTCGGGCGATTTCGCGCAAGTGATGTCTTGGGCCGATGGTTTCCGCCGCATGGGCGTGCGCGCCAATGCCGATACCCCGCAGGACGCCAGGACCGCGCGTGAATTCGGCGCCGAGGGCATCGGCCTCTGCCGCACCGAGCACATGTTTTTTGAAGCGGGCCGCATCCAGGCGGTGCGCGAGATGATCCTGGCCAGCAAGCCGGACGTCAGGCGCGCCGCGCTCGCCAGAATCCTGCCCATGCAGCGCGATGATTTCATCGCGTTGTTCGAGATCATGGCGGGGCTCCCCGTGACGATCCGCCTTCTCGATCCGCCGCTCCACGAATTCCTGCCGCAGGCCGACCACGAGATCGAGGAAGTGGCCGAGCAGATGAACGCCAGTTCCGATGCGCTCCGCGCCCGCGTGGCCGAACTCCACGAGTTCAACCCGATGCTGGGTCATCGCGGCGTGCGGCTGCTGGTCACCTATCCCGAAATCGCCGAAATGCAGGCCCGTGCGATTTTCGAGGCGGCCGTCGAGGTCGCGCGCCGCACCGGCAAGGCGCCGATCCCCGAGGTCATGGTGCCGCTGGTGGCATCGAAGAACGAACTCGACATCGTGAAGGCCCTCGTCGATGCCGTGGCAAGCCAGGTCCGGTCCGAGTCCGGCGTTGAAATCGCCTACCTCGTCGGCACCATGATCGAGCTTCCCCGTGCCGCCCTCCGCGCCGCCGAGATCGCGCAATCCGCCGACTTCTTCTCCTTCGGCACCAACGACCTGACCCAGACCACCTTTGGCATCAGCCGCGACGATGCCGCGCGTTTCATCGGGGAATACACCGCCAAGGGCATATTCAAGACCGACCCTTTCATCTCGCTCGACATCGAAGGTGTCGGCGAACTCGTCCGCATGGGGACCGAGCGCGGGCGAACGGCGAAACCGGGCCTCAAGTCGGGAATCTGCGGCGAACATGGTGGCGATCCAGCCTCGATCGCCTTTTGTGAACAGATCTATCTTGACTATGTGTCATGTTCGCCGTTTCGCGTGCCCATTGCCAGATTGGCAGCGGCACAGGCAAGCATTTCAAAACGTTAAGCGATTTGAATTGTGGCAGCGGGTTAACCACCTGTTCACTCTGCCCGATTTCCGGCGGAAAAATGTCGGCTTCGGGTTGTCGCCATGGTTAACCTATGTTAAACGGGCCTCTCGTAGACTACCGCGTCTTAACAGCGTCGTAAGAATTTACGGCCCACGGTGTGTCGAGGGGAAGTGAAGAAAACAGCGCGCAGGGCAGGGCCGGCAAGGTCCAGGGAATTTGAGGATTATGGCATTCGCGACAAGCGCTCCGCGCTCGGCGAATATGGTCCGATGGCATTTGGTGGCGTCATGCTGGTCATGGCCTTCGCCTTTGCTGGCCACTACATGGGCCAGAACGCAGTAGCCCATAATGCCGAGGCGGGTGACACGCTTGAAGCGGTCGTAGCGCCTTCGTCCAATATCATTGCCAAGGGTTCGCTGCTTCCTGAAGGCACGACTTTCGAAATCGTCAATCTCAACGCCATGAGCAAGCAGGCCGTTGCTGCTACCGGCAAGGGCGACATGGTGGAGGTGGAAGAACCCGCTCCCGTGAAGACCGATGCCACGGTTCAAATCGTCCCGGCCTCGATCGATCTGAAGGCCGCCGAGCCCGAAAAGAAGAAGATCGCGCTGGCGCTGGCCCCCTCCAAGGCCAAGGTCGAAAAGGCCTTCAAGCTCAAGCGCAGCGAGAAACAGAAAGAAGTGGCCCAGCGCCGCGTCAAGCTCGCCGAAGAGAACTGCCTCGCCCGCGCCATATATTTTGAAGCGCGGTCCGAATCGGAACTGGGGCAGCTCGCCGTTGCCAAGGTGATCCTCAACCGCGTGAAGGATCCGGAATATCCCAACACCATCTGCGGTGTGGTCTATCAGGGTTCCGGCCGCCGCAACTCCTGCCAGTTCTCCTTCGCCTGCGATGGCCTGCCTGACGACGTGAAAAGCGCCAATGCCTGGTCCAACTCCAAGGCCGTCGCGCAAAAGGCGCTGGCTGGCAACTCCAAGGTCGCCGCCATCGGCACCGCCACCAACTATCACGCCGACTATGTGAAGCCGAAATGGGCGAAAAGCATGAAGCGCCTGATCAAGATCGGCCGCCACATCTTCTACGAAGAATCCTGACCGGCCTGCATGGCTGACCAGTCGAAGGCGCCCATGCGGCGCCTTTTTATTTTGTGCGGACGTAGGCTAGGGTGACCGCAAGCAGGAGATCGCATCATGGGTTGGAAAGAAACATACCGAACCGCCAGGACCGGGTATCAGGACAAGTGGCACGCGGGAAACCCCATGCTGATGGGCCCGATGACCCACGCGCCCTGGCTCGGCTCCTGCGTATTTGACGGCTCCCGCGCCTTTGAAGGCGTGGCCCCCGATCTTGATCTGCACTGCCAGCGCATCGTGCGTTCGGCCGAAAGCTTTGGCCTCAAGATCGTGAAACCGGCTGGTGAAATCGAGGAACTGATTCGCGAAGGAATCTCAAAGTTTCCGAAGGGGGCCGAACTTTATCTCCGCCCGATGTTCTGGGCGGCCGACGGTTTCGTCGACGTCGACCCGGATTCGACCGAATTTTCCGTCTCGGTCTATGATTCGCCGATGCCGAAACCGACGGGCTTCTCCGTCACCTGTTCGCCCTTCCGCCGTCCATCCTTCGAATATGCCCCCACCGATGCCAAGGCTGCCTGCCACTATCCCAACTCCGCCCGCGCCATCCGCGAGGCGAAATCGCGCGGTTTCGACAATGCGGTCATGCTCGACCCCTTGAGCAACGTGGCCGAACTGGCAACCGCCAATATCTGGTTCGCGAAGGACGGCGAGGCCCACACGCCGGTGCCCAACGGCACGTTCCTCAACGGCGTCACCCGCCAGCGCGTCATCAAGTTGCTGCGCGATGCGGGCGTCAGGGTGCACGAGCGTTCGATCCGCTGGCAGGAATTCATCGATGCCGATGAGGTGTTCTCGACCGGCAACTACGGCAAGGTTGTCCCCATCACCAAGGTTGAGCACAGGAGCCTGCAGCCCGGCCCCATCATGGCCCGCGCCCGTGAACTCTATTGGGACTATTCGCACTCCGGCAAGTAGAGGGCCTCAGGGCCGCAGCACGAAGGGCACGCCCTCGAAGGCGTCCGCTCCGCGGCCGATCTTTTCGATCGCTCTCACCATGCGGCCCTCGCGGCCCATGACGGAATCGGCCAGCGTGACGATGAGCCGGTTCGGCGTCGCGGATGGCGATGCCGCACGCAGTTCCCAGGCGAGTTCTTCTTCATCGGCCCCGGGCCGGAACAGGCAGAGTGCCGTGTAGGCCGCCGCCGTCGAGCGGCTGATGCCGGCCCAGCAATGGATCAGCATGGGCTTCTCGCGCTGCCAGGACTCAAGAAAGGCGATGAGCTTCTCGGCGTCAGCGGCACGCGGCGGCGTGTGCCCGGCCATCTCCTGCACGATGTCGTGGAAATAGAGCTTCAGGTGATTGTCGGCACCGATGCCCGCCGGCGGTTCGTGCGGCGTATCGGGCGCCAGCAGCGTCACCACATGGCTGACGCCATGCTCGTCGATGATGGGCTGAACCTTGCTGAGCGGGCCGACGATGATCACTGCTGCTGCACCAGTTTCCGGAAGGCCTTGAGGTAGAGCGCCGAAGCATCATTCGGCGCCAGCGGTTTCAGCTTCAGGAAGCGTGTAGCGCCGTCCCCCTCCAGCCCGCGCGGAGAGCCGAAGAACTTCTCCGATTCCACAACGCTGAAGCCGGCAAGCTGCGTGGCCTCAAGATAGGCGGCGATGCGATCGGCCTTCTTGAGGAACGCCTCGAGCTTCGCCGGACTTTGTGGCGGAAGTCCGAACCGCATGTGAATGGCCGCCATCAACCGCTTCTCGAAGGCCTTGTAGTCGAGGCCGAGCGCCGCCTTGAACGGCGAGATCATGTCGCCGATCACATATTCCGGCGCATCGTGAAGCAGTGCTGCAAGGCGCGCGGCACGGCCGAGGTCCGGGTCTAGATGGGTGGCGATCTCTTCCACCAGGACGCAATGCTGCGCCACCGAAAAGGCATGGTCGCCCTTGGTCTGGCCGTTCCAGCGGGCAACGCGGGCGAGCCCATGGGCAATGTCCTCGATCTCGATATCGAGCGGCGAGGGGTTGAGAAGATCGAGCCTGCGGCCGGACAGCATGCGCTGCCAGGCGCGCGGCGGCTCAGCGATTGAACGCGGCATGCTTCACGGCCTCGTGGCGGTGGCAATCGGCGAGATGATCGTTCACCAGGCCGCAGGCCTGCATGAAGGCATAGACAATGGTTGGCCCCACGAAGCGGAAGCCCCGCTTCTGCAAGTCCTTTGACATCTTCTCGGCAAGCGGCGTCTTGGCCTGAATCTCGCCCATGCTGCGAAGCCGGTTCTGCAGTGGCTGGCCATCCATGAAGTTCCAGAGATAGGCCGAGAAATCCGGAATTGCCAGATAGGCCTGCGCATTGGTGACGCTGGCCTCGATCTTCAGCCGGTTGCGCACGATGCCTGCGTCCTGCATAAGGCTCTCGAGCTTGGCGGGCGTATAACTGGCCATCGTTTCAGGCACGAATCCATCGAAGGCCCGGCGGAAATTGTCGCGCTTCCGGAGGATAGTGATCCACGACAGGCCCGCCTGGAATCCATCCAGCAGGAGCTTTTCGAAAAGCGCGCGCGAGCCGTATTCCGGCACCCCCCATTCGGTATCGTGATACGCGATGTAGAGCGGGTCGGTGCCGCACCAGTTGCAGCGGCACAGGCCGTCCTCGTGTTTTGCGGCAGTCATGCAATATCCTTGGAACCGGGCACGTCATAGCGCGCCCAGCGCGGTTTCAGCACGGCCACGGTGACAGTGCCTGTCAGCAGCGGTTCGCTGGCATCGGCAAGCCGGTCGAGCCGGATCAGGGCGAGCGCATGTTGGCCGGATGACGACAGCAGCGTGCCGACCTGCTTTTCGCCCGCGCGAATGTCCGAACCCTTGGGCGGCGCAGCACCATCGAGCGTTACCGGCAAGATGCGGCTGCGCGCCGTGCCGCGATGTTCCATGCGCGAAACGACTTCCTGGCCCACATAGCAGCCCTTCTGGAAGCTCACCCCGCCGAGCTGGTCGAGATTGGCCTCATGCGGGAAAAATTCACCCGACCCAAGATCGGCATCCGTATCCGCAAGGCCGAGTCCAACCCGTGCGGCGTTGTAACCGATCGCGTCTGGCAAGGAGCCTGAACTGTCGATGAACCGCCAGCCAATGGCGGGCGAACGCGGGTCCACATAGCGGAAATCAGCCTCGGGCTCCGTCATCGAGACGCCCGGCGCATCGCCGCTGTCGCTGATCGTCACCTTCGCGCGCAGCTTGTAGAAGCCGAGCCGCTTCAGGAGATCAGCCTTCTGCGATGCGGCACAATCGATGAAATATCCATCACCTGCCCGGATGACGAAGAAATCGAACAGGATCTTGCCCTGCGGCGTCAGCAAGGCGGCATAGCGCGCTTCGTTCTGGGCGAGCCCTTCGGTATCGGACGTGACCAGATTATGCAGGAAATGCCCGGCGTCGGGCCCCTCCAGCCGGAGAAGGGCCCGGCCGGGAAGCCTGCCTGCCGTGAAATGAATATCGCGCATCTTTGTTGCTTCGTTGCCATTCCACATTTACGAAGGCCGTGCACCACAATCAAGGAAAGCTCCATGAAGCTTCTGGCCGATCTGATCCTGAAAGGCGGAATTGTCGTCAATCACGATGGCTCCGGCCAGCGCGATGTCGCGATTTCAGCCGGAAAGATCGCCGGCATCGGGCATTTCGGCGCCGAACAGGCAGGCGAGGTGATCGATTGCACCGGGCTTCATGTGCTGCCCGGCGTGGTCGACAGCCAGGTCCATTTGCGCGAACCCGGAGCCGAGCACAAGGAAGACCTGGAAACCGGTGGCAGGGCCGCGGTGATGGGCGGCGTCACGGCGGTTTTCGAAATGCCGAACACCACTCCGCTCACCACGACTGAAGAGGCCCTCGCCGACAAGGTGAAACGCGCCACCAACCGCATGTATTGCGATTTCGCCTTCTATGTCGGCGGCACGCGGGAAAATGCCCATCTGCTGGGCGACCTCGAAATGCTGCCGGGCTGTGCCGGCACCAAGGTATTCATGGGCTCGTCCACCGGTTCGCTGCTGGTAGAGGACGACCAGGGCGTCGCCGCGATCCTGAAGCACATCCGCCGCCGCGCGGCTTTCCATTCCGAAGACGAATTCCGCCTCAACGACCGGAAGTCCGAGCGCCGCGACAATGATCCGTCAAGCCATCCCGTCTGGCGCGATGCCGAGGCCGCACGCCGATGCACCGAACGCCTGTTGCGGATTGCCCGCGAGGCCGGAAAGCGCATCCACGTGCTGCACATTTCGACGGCCGATGAGTTTCCGCTGCTGGCCGCCAACCGTGACATTGCAACGGTGGAGGTGACACCCCATCACCTCTCCTTCGCGCTCGAGGATTATGCGCGCCTCGGTACGCTCATCCAGATGAACCCCCCGGTGCGCGAGGCGCAACATCGTCTCGGCATATGGAAAGCGCTGCAATCGGGTCTTGTCGACGTGCTGGGCTCTGACCATGCCCCGCACACGCTTGACGAGAAATCGAAGCCCTATCCGGCCTCGCCCTCCGGCATGCCGGGCGTGCAGACGCTCGTTCCCGTGATGCTCGATTTCGTGTCGAAAGGCCGCCTCACGATCGAGCGCTTCGTCGATCTGACCTCGCATGGACCCAACCGCATCTTCGGCATGGCCGGCAAGGGCCGCATTGCCGAAGGCTATGATGCCGACCTCACCATCGTCGACCTGCAGGCGAAACGCACCATCAGCAATCACTGGATCGAAAGCCGCTGCAAGTGGACGCCTTACCACGACATGACTGTCACCGGCTGGCCCATCGGCACCATCGTTCGCGGTCGCAGGGTCATGTGGAACGACGAGATCATCGGTCCCGCACAAGGCCAGCCCATCCATTTCATCGAAGCTCTTTGAGAGGTATTTGCATGCCCTTCCGCGCCATTCTGATCACCAAGACCGATGCCGGCCAGAAAGCCGATTTCGCCACGCTGGACGAGAGCGACCTGATGGACGGCGATGTCACGGTGGACGTCAGCCACTCCTCGGTGAATTTCAAGGATGGCCTGGCTGTAACCGGCAAGGCGCCCATCGCCCGCCGCTTTCCGCTGATCCCCGGCATCGATTTTGCCGGCACCGTGCGGTCTTCGACGCACCCCCGCTGGAAGGCAGGGGACCAGGTGGTTCTGAACGGCTATGGCGTGGGCGAAGGGCATCACGGCGGCTTCTCGGAAGTGGCGCGCGTCAACGGCGACTGGCTGGTGCCGGTGCCGAAAGGATGGACGGCGGCTGACTGCATGTCGGTCGGCGTTGCGGGCTATACCGCCATGCTCTGCGTGATGGCGCTGGAAGAGCAGGGCGTGAAGCCCACCGATGGCGACATTCTGGTGACCGGTGCGGCCGGTGGCGTCGGCACCACGGCGATCGTCATTCTGGCCAGGCTCGGCTACCGCGTCATTGCCTCCACGGGGCGTCTATCCGAAGAACCATTCCTCAAGAGCCTGGGTGCTGCCGGCGTCATCGACCGCAACGAGTTCAACGGCCCGGTGAAGCCATTGGCGAAAACCCGCTGGGCAGGCGCCATCGACTCGGTCGGATCGGTCACGCTCGCCAACGTCATCTCGCAGATCAATCCGGAAGGCACTGTCGCCGCCTGCGGCCTCGCCCAGGGGATGGATTTACCCACCAATGTCGCTCCCTTCATCCTGCGCGGCGTGAAGCTCGTCGGCATCAACTCGGTTTCCACACCCATGCCGCGACGGCTGCAGGTCTGGGATCGCCTGGTCAAGGACCTCGACCTCTCGAAACTCCATGCCCTCACGACCCATGTCAAACTCGATGATGTGCCGAAAATCGCTGCGGATATCGTCGAGGGCAAGGTCAAGGGCCGCGTCGTGGTCGATATCGGGTAGCGATGGATCCTGTTCTTCTTGCTACCGGCATTGCCATCGGCCTGTCGGTCACGGCTCCTCTCGGGCCGGTCAACATCATCGTCATCCGCAATGCCATCCGGCGGAGTTTCCTTGTCGCCTTCCTGACGGGCATGGGCGCGGTTGCAGCCGACATGATCTACGCAACCGTCGCGGCCTATGGCGTCAGCACCATCGAGCAATTCATCGCGCAATACGCCACGCCGCTGACTATCGTGGGTGGAGGCCTGCTGGTCTTCATCGGCATCAGGCTGGCGCGCTCGCACATCAGCCTGTCGGACCTCGCCTTGCAGGAACCGCTGCGCCGCCGTCAGGTCTTCGGCAAGATGGCGACGACCTTCATGCTCACCCTCACCAATCCCGGCATCTTCTTCGGCTTCCTGGCGATCTTCGGAACCATGAATGCCGTTCTGAGGCTGGGGGCCTCCGCCGACCGGCCTGTCACCGTCGTATTGGGCGTGGTGCTGGGCGGAACGCTGTGGTGGCTGTTCCTGAGTTTCGTGGTGACCAAGCTGAAAGGCCGCATCACCGAAAAGATCTTCGACCGCATCAACCGTTGGACCGGCGTGCTGATCGCCGCCTTCGGTTTCGCGCTGCTGATGGATGCCGTGGTCTGAGCTTTACTGGCGGGTTTTCGCCAGCGTGAATTCGCCGGCGCGCACCCGCTCTGGCAGGCGCGCGCACATTACGGCCACGGGCTCCTCGCCATAAGTCGCAATCATGTCGGAAAGGGCAGCAAAGATCGCGGCCGTCGCAAGGCAATCGGGATCGACGCCCTCGTAGATCGCCTCCTCCCACGCGTCGAGAAGATAGCGCAGCGCAAGCTGCTTTTCCTCGGCGGGCGAGGGGCGTTTCGGCGTATCTGAGGTTTTCAGCATAAATCCCACACGTTCAAGGCCTTAAGGAAACCAGCTTGATCCACCGCCATGGCTTCCAGGTGGCACAATAGCAACTGGACTGCGGCGGGCGAGGCGATCCTTAAACGAAGGTTAATTTCGGCAGTCGGATTTTCAGGAAATTCTCAGGAGTTCCCTGGCCCGCTCCAGCGCCACGGCAATATTGGGGGCGAGTGCATAGCCGCCGAGCCGGTCAGGATCGACAAAGCTCGCCGACATGGCATCGCTTGCGGCCACCGGCGTTTCCGGCCCGGCTATGCCGAGGTAGCAGGCGATGACATAATGCGTGGTCAGAATTCCCGCACTGTCGCGGCGGATCACGTCATAGAGGCCGACCAGGCCCATGAACTCTGCGCTCATGCCGGTTTCTTCCCTCAATTCGCGGGCGGCGGCTTCCTGCAGCGTTTCACCCGGCTCGACATGGCCTCCCGGAAAGGCCCAGATGCCGACGGGCGGCTTCGCCCGCTGGATCAAAAGCACACGGCCATCGCGCCAGATGCAGGCCGAAGCACCAAGCTTCGGGAATTGTTGAAGAGACGTCATCTGCGCTAGGCTCCGCCCATGTGCGGACTTTATAGCTTCAGAACGAGCGCCGAGGAAAGCCGCGCGCTGTTCGAATATGTGGACCAGCCGGAGTTTCCGCCGCGGGCTCACGTGGCGCCGGGCCAGCCGATCGCCGTCGTGCGCATGGAAAACAACCAGCGCCGCCTTGCGCTCGTGCGCTGGGGCTTCGTGCCGTCGTGGGTGAAGGAAATCAAGCCGGGGAAGCCGTTGATCAATGCGCGCGGCGAAACGGTGCTGGAAAAACCCTCCTTCCGCAATGCCATGAAGCGGCGGCGCTGCCTTGTTCCCGCCGACGGCTATTACGAATGGTCGGGTGCTGAGGGAACCCGCAAGACTCCTTACTACGTGCAGCGGAGCGATGGCGGCCTTTTCGCGTTCGGCGGCATCTGGGAACACTGGATGGGCGCTGACGGCTCGGAAATCGAAACCGCTGCCCTGATGACGATCGCGCCCAATCGCGAACTCTCCGTCATTCACGATCGCATGCCGGTGATCATCGCGCGTGAGGATCATGAAACCTGGCTGGCGGGCAGCGTCGAGGACGCGGCGAAGCTCATCCGCCCGGCGCCCGATGGCGCCTTCACGCTCGCACCGGTAGAAATCCCCCGTGGCAGCCCCGCTCCGAAACCGCCGCCCGACTCTCCTCAGCTCAGGCTGTTCTGACCGGGCTCCACGATCCGCCGCGCCATGCACATCACGGGGTTCACCTCATAGCCCAGCGCTTCGTAGAAGCCCCTGACAGCCTCATTCTCCGCGCGCACCAGAAGATTGACTTTCCAAACGCCCTGAGTGCCAAGCCAGGCTTCGGCCGCGCGCACCGCCTGCCGCCCCAGGCCCCGCCGCTGATGCGCAGGATCGACGGCAACATAATAAAGCATGCCGCGATGGCCATCATGCCCCGCCATGACGGAGGCGATGATACGGCTATTCTCCTCGCAGACGAGGATCGTGGAGTGCCGCCCCTCCCGCGCGAAGGCGATATCCTTGTAGGGATCGTTCCACGGCCTGGTCAGTCCGCAATCCTGCCACAGCTTCACCACCCGCTCGACGTCGCCGTCTCCGATCTCGCGGAACGTGTTCATTCGGGCAGCACGCGTCCGGGGCTCAGGATATTGTTGGGGTCCAGCATCCGCTTCAGCCCCCGCATCATCTCGAGTTCGACGGGCTGTTTGATCTTCTTCATGCGATAGGCTTTCAGCCGCCCGATGCCATGCTCGGCGCTGATCGAGCCGCCAAGCTTCAGCACCACATCGAATACCACGTCGTTCATGGCGTTCCATGTCTCGAGATAGGCCAGGCGGTCCATCCCCGGCGGCTGCGAGACGTTATAGTGGATGTTGCCATCGCCCAGGTGCCCGAAGGAGACAAACCGCGCGCCGGGCATGAAGCGCGTCATCGCGGCATCGGCTTCTTTCAGGAACTGCGGCACCTTCGAGACCGCAACGGACACATCATGCTTGATCGATCCGCCCTCGAACTTCTGCGACTCGGAAATCAACTCGCGGATCGCCCATAATTCGTCGCGCTGGCTGCCGGACTGCGCCATGACCGCATCGCTCACCAGCCCGCGCGCCATGGCCTCTTCGAGAAGTGCGGCCATGCTGCCGGGTGTGGGATCCGAGAGTTCCGCCAGCACATACCAGGGCGATGACGACGAAAGCGGATTGCGCACGCCCATGTGGCGCATGGTGAATTGCAACGCCAGATCGACGATCAGTTCGAAAGCAACCGTGCGATTGCCGCTCATCTCCTGCATCAGCGACAGGAGATCGACAGCCGCCTGAGGATCGGGAACAGCGATGAAGGCAGTCTCATAAGACTTGGGCTTCGGATAAAGCTTCATCACTGCACCCGTGATGATGCCGAGCGTTCCTTCCGCACCGATGAACATGTTGCGGAGATCGTACCCCGTATTGTCCTTCCTGAGACGCTTCAGCCCGTTCCAGATGCGGCCATCGGCCAGCACCACTTCCAGCCCCAGGCAAAGGTCGCGCGTGTTGCCATAGGCGATCACATTGAGCCCGCCGGCATTGGTCGAAAGATTGCCGCCGATCCGGCAGGAGCCTTCGGAGGCAAGGCTCAACGGAAACAACCGGTCCACAGCCGCTGCCGCCTCCTGCACGGATTTGAGGATCGCCCCGGCCTCGACGGTTATCGTATTGTCCTGCGGGTCGGCGTCGATGATGCGAGTCATCCGGTCAAGAGACAGCAGCACCTCGTGACCCTCGTCGGTGGGCGTCTGCCCGCCGCACAGCCCGGTGTTGCCCGATTGTGGAATGATTGCCGTCCGCGTCTCGTTGGCGATTGCCAGGATGCGCGAGACTTCCTCCGTCGTGCCCGGCCGCAGCACAAGTGGAGAGCGGCCATGCCAGATCGCCCGCCATTCCCGCATGTAGCCGTCCATTTCAGCTGGATCGCGGATCGCGTGCCTGCTGCCGACGACCGATGCAAGCCGGGCGAGTGTGTATTCCGATGGATGAGCGGTCATGAACTGTCCCGTGGTGCAGCGGCGCGCATCAGCCGGTCATTGATGGCTTCGCCCAGACCCTGATGCGGTATGGGAGCCACGGCAATCCGCTGAACGCCGGTGGCATCGATCTCGTGCAGCAGCCGGAACAGGCTTGCGGCGGCCTCGACGAGATCGCCCGATGGGGAAAGAGTATAAGGCCCGTGCGCATGGAATTTGCCAAATCCCAGATAGGCCTCGCCGTCGCGCGGGGCTTCCGCATGAAGGCGCAACTCGGCATGCGGCGCATAATGGCTCAGCAACTGCCCCGGCGCATGCGGCCTGGCGGAATGGGATTCGACGGCAAGCGGATGGCCGATCACCCGTTCCAACTCGGCGCGCGGAATGCCGCCATGGCGCAGAAGCGTCGGGCTTCCATCCAGAAAACCGACGACGGTTGATTCGACCCCCACCTTGCAGCGCCCGCCATCGAGGATCGCCGCCACCTTGTCCTTGAGGTGCTTGCGCACATGATCCGCCGTCGTCGGGCTGATCTTGCCTGAGGGGTTGGCGCTAGGTGCTACGACCGGCCGCTCCGCGGCCTTGAGAAATTCGAGCGCCACAGGATGCGACGGCACGCGAATCGCAATCGAAGAAAGCCCGGCACTCGCCAGCAGCGAAATGGGGCAGTCTGCCTTGCGCGGCACCACGAGGCTCAGCGGTCCTGGCCAGAAGGCCAGCGCCAGCTTCCGGGCATCCTCGCTGAATTCGCCCAGCGCAAAGGCCGCTTCGGCATGGGGCACATGTGTGATGAGCGGGTTGAAGGCGGGCCTGCCCTTGGCGGCATAGACCAGCGCCACGGCCTTGTCGTTGGTAGCATCCGCTCCCAGCCCGTAAACCGTCTCGGTGGGGAAGGCTACCAGCTTTCCCTCGCGGAGGGCGAGTGCTGCGGCCTGAATGTCGTTGGAGGCGGGCATGCGGGGTTCTATAGCAGTCCGCACGGCAAGCGGCTAGAACACGCCCATGACAACATTGCTGTTCACCCATTCCGCATCGCTTCGCCACGTCGTGCCCGAAGGCCATCCCGAGCGGCCCGACCGTATCAGGGCGGTAAACCAGATCCTGGGATCGGAGCATTTCAAGGATCTCGTCCGCCGCGAGGCGCCCCAGGGCCGCGATGAGGATATCCTCCGCGCTCACACCTACGAGCATCTGGAGCGTATCCGTGCCATCGCACCCGTCGAAGGCTTCGAATATGTCGATTCCGACACCGTCATGTCTCCCGGCACGCTGGAAGCCGCACTCCGCGCCGTGGGGGCTGCCAATGCCGCGGTTGATGCCGTGTTCCAGGGCGAGGCGGATAATGCCTTCTGCGCCTTGCGGCCGCCGGGCCATCACGCCGAAAGCCGCCGCGCCATGGGCTTCTGCTTCTTCAACCACGCGGCGATCGCCGCCCATTACGCGCGGGCGCGCTATGATGCCGAGCGTGTGGCCGTCGTCGATTTCGATGTGCATCACGGCAATGGCACGCAGGACATCTTCTATGCCGACGCCGATCTCTTCTATGGCTCAACCCACCAGATGCCGCTCTATCCCGGCACCGGTTCGGTGCAGGAAACGGGCGTCGGAAACATCTTCAACGCGCCCTTGCGCGCGGGCGACGGCGGCGAGCAGTTCCGCGAGGCCATGAGTTCGGTGATCCTCCCCGCACTCGACGTGTTCACGCCCGATCTCGTCATCATCTCGGCAGGCTTCGATGCCCATCATCGCGATCCCTTGGGAAGCCTGCAACTCTCGGAAGAGGATTTCGCCTGGATCACCCTGAAGCTGATGGAAGCGGCGGAAGTCCATTGTGGCGGCCGCATTGTCTCGGTGCTCGAAGGCGGATATGACCTGCAGGGCCTGAGCGCTTCCGCTGGCATCCACGTTCAGGCGCTGATGCGCGGCAATGCCGATCAGGAACCAGAAGACACCGATGATTTCGAGGACGATCTCTGATGACTGACCATGCCGATATCGCTTCGCTTCCCTTCGAGAAGGCGTTGCAGGAGCTTGAGCAGATCGTCACGCGGCTTGAATCCGGCAAGGTCGATCTTGAGCAGTCCATTGCCATCTATGAGCGGGGCGAAGCGCTGAAGAAGCATTGCGAAATGCTGCTGAAGGACGCGGAGGCCCGGATCGAGAAGATCACGCTGAAGCCCGATGGCACGGCGTCGGGCACCGAACCGCTGGATGTCGACTAGGCAGCGCCTCGACGAGTTGCTCGTTGCCAGGGGTCTTTATCCCTCACGTTCCCGTGCGCGGGACGCGGTGCTGCGCGGAACCATTTACGTCAATGGCGAGAAGGCCGCCAAGCCCGCGCAAATGGTGCTGCCGGACGCGGCAATCATGCTGGATGACGAGGCCCGGCGCTATGTCTCGCGCGCGGCGCTGAAGCTGAAGCATGCTCTCGGACATTTCGGCATCTCTGCCAAGGGCCGCAACGCGCTCGACATCGGCGCCTCGACCGGCGGCTTCACGCAGGTGCTTCTGGAAGAAGGTGCCGTGCATGTAACGGCGATCGATGTGGGTCATGGCCAGATGATGATCCATGACAAGCGCGTGACGCTGGTCGAAGGCCTGAACGCGCGCGACCTCTCGCGCCATCACCTGCAGCAACCCGTCGATCTCATCGTCTGCGATGTCAGCTTCATCTCGCTGACCCTGGCGCTCCCGCCGGCACTCGATCTCGCAGAAGTGGGTACCGACCTGATCGCACTCATCAAACCGCAGTTCGAAGTGGGCCGCGACGGTTTGGGCAAGGGCGGCGTGGTGATGGACCCCATCGCGCATGAGCGGGTTTGTAAGGAGATATCGGAATTCATATCCCGGCAAGGCTGGCGCATTCTGGGCATCACCCCATCGCCGCTCGAAGGTGGCGACGGAAATCGCGAATTTCTTTTGGCGGTGCGGAAAGGGTAGGGCCCTCAACCCACCTGCCCACGATGGCGGAGGAAATGGTCGGCCAGCACGAGTGCCATCATGGCCTCGCCCACCGGCACCGCGCGGATGCCGACGCAGGGGTCATGGCGGCCCTTGGTCATCACATCGGCATCCTCGCCGTTGGATGTCACGGTCTTCCGTGTGCTGAGGATCGAGCTCGTGGGCTTCACCGCAAAGCGCACGACGATGTCCTGGCCCGTCGAGATGCCGCCCAGAATGCCGCCGGCATTATTCGAGAGAAACTCCGGCTTGCCGTGATGCATGCGGATCTCGTCCGCATTGTCTTCGCCAGACAGCGCAGCCGATGCAAACCCCGCGCCGACCTCTACGCCCTTCACCGCATTGATGCTCATCATGGCGGAGGCCAGATCCTGGTCGAGCTTGCCATAGACCGGCGCTCCCCAGCCAGCGGGAACGCCGCTCGCCGTCACCTCGATCACCGCGCCGCAGGATGAGCCGGCTTTCCGCACGCCGTCCAGATACTCCTCGAAGAATTTCGCGGCCCGCGCATCGGGCGTGAAGAAGGGATTGCGATCAACCTCCGACCAGTCCCAGTTGGTGGGATCGATCTTGTGCGGTCCCATCTGCACGAGCGCGCCACGAATGCTGACCTCCGGAACGATCTTCCGCGCCACCGCCCCCGCCGCGACGCGTGCTGCCGTTTCGCGCGCGGAGGACCGTCCGCCGCCCCTGTAGTCGCGTAACCCATATTTCGCCTGGTAGGTGAAGTCGGCATGGCCAGGGCGGAACTTGTCACGGATATCGGCATAGTCTTTCGAACGCTGGTCGACGTTCTCGATCATCAGCATGATCGGTGTGCCGGTGGTAACAGGCCCGCCCGTGCGGTCGTCCTCGAACACGCCGGAAAGGATTTTCACCTGATCCGGTTCCTGCCGCTGCGTGGTGAAACGCGATTGGCCGGGGCGGCGCTTCTCGAGGAATGCCTGTATGTCAGCCGTGGTCAGCGGAATATTGGGTGGGCACCCGTCAACGATGCAGCCGATGGCCGGTCCATGGCTTTCGCCGAAGGTGGTGACGCGGAAGAGATGACCGAAACTGTTGTAGGACATGGCGTCTGATTAGGACGCATCGGCCTTCGCGTCAAACCACTCGGCTTGGCCATCGGCAAGGCGGCAATAGTAACCCTGCAGCATCACCTGCTCGACGAGTGCGCGGCGCTGAAGCCCGGCGATTTCCGCAATCAGGCAGCGTCCGATGGCGCCATGCGCCACGACCACGGTGGGCCGGTCCAGCGTGTCGAGCCAGCGGTTGATGCGGATGTGCCCGTCCTCATAGCTTTCACCGCGCTCCGGCCGCCAGGAATAGCGGTCCTCCGGGTGGGCGGGATAAGTGGCCGAGGCTTTCAGCTCCCAGAACGGTTTTCCCTCCCACACGCCGAAACCCAGCTCCTGCACGGCGGGTTCGACCGCGATCTGCTCCGGTTCCAAAGCCAGCGCTTCCGCCATGTAGCCCATGGTCTGCCGCGCGCGCAGAAGCGGGCTTACAACAAAATTGTAGTCGGGCGAGAAATCCGGAATGCCGATGAGGGCCTGGGCGACCGCACGCGCCTGCACATGGCCGCGCGCGTTCAGCGGAATATCGGTCCAGCCCTGAATCAAACCCTGCCTGTTCCAGTCGGTTTCGCCGTGGCGAATGAAATAGATCGGCGGACGCGGCTTACTCACCGTGGCCGTTCACCGTGATGTCCGGCGCATCCGGATTCTTCATGCCGACAATGTGGTAGCCCGCATCGACATGCATGATCTCGCCGGTAATGCCGCGGCTGAGGTCCGACAGCAGGAAGAACCCGGAATCGCCGACCTCATCGGTGGTGACGGTACGGCGCAGCGGCGAGTTATACTCGTTCCAGCGCAGAATGTAGCGGAAGTCGCCGATGCCTGAGGCTGCGAGCGTCTTGATCGGGCCGGCAGAAATCGCGTTGACGCGAATGTTCTTGGGGCCAAGGTCCGCCGCCATGTAGCGGACCGAGGCTTCAAGCCCCGCCTTCGCAACGCCCATCACATTGTAATGCGGCATCCACTTTTCGGCGCCGTAATAGGTCAGCGTCAGGAGCGAGCCGCCATCCGTCATCAGCTTCTCGGCGCGCTGGGCAACCGCCGTAAAGGAATAAACGCTGATGAACATGGTCTTGGTGAAGTTGTCGGCCGAGGTGTCGACGTAGCGGCCCTGCAACTCGTCCTTGTCGGAAAAGGCGATGGCGTGGACGACGAAATCAAGCTTGCCCCACTTGTCCCGGATCGTCTCGAAGGCTGCGTCGATCGAGGCCATGTCGCTGACGTCGCATGGCACCACGATGGTCGAGCCGATTTCGGCTGCCAGCGGCTCGACGCGCTTCTTGAGCGCATCACCCTGATAGGTGAAGGCAAGCTCGGCACCGTGGTTCGCGCAGGCCTTGGCAATACCCCAGGCAATAGATCGATTGTTGGCAACGCCCATGATAAGGCCGCGTTTGCCAGCCATCAAACCCTTGGTATTGCTCATGCTTTTACCCGTCCGATCGAGAGGTGCCGGAAGGACCCCGGAAGGCGGGTTAATTGGCACAACTCCGCAAACAGGTCTACTGGAAAGAAAAAACCCGAAACTGCGACGCCTATTGTCAGCTGACCACGCGCCAGCTGTCATCGATGGTCTCGCAGGCCGTGCCCTGGATCAGTTCGGGTTCGCCCTTCACCCAGATCGTATGCTCGAAATCACGGCAGTCGCGGCCTTCGCGTTCGAAGCTCCGCACTGGACGGAAGCGGCCGCGGTGGCCCGACTTTGTGTTCTTCCAATACTCGATGCGATTGGTGCGTAGTCCACGGTCGGCGGCCATGTACGCATAATCCCGGTCGCGTTCGTCGAGGCTGCGGCCGATTTCGGCGCCAACCACGGCCCCCAGTGCCGCGCCGATGATGGTGGCGGCAGCACGCCCTCCGCCTTCGCCGATCGAATTGCCGACCAGTCCTCCCGCGACGCCTCCAATGACAGCGCCCGATGTCTCGCGCGGGCCGCTGTCGGCGGCACAGCCAGCCAGTAGTCCTGCAACGGCAACAACGGTGATGGCCTTGGTCTTCATGTCAATCCCCCGCGACTTGGCGCGTCCAATGGTCTAAGCCTTGGCTTGAAGCGTAAGCCGCTGCGGTGGCATAAGCGCGGATGAAATGTGGAGAGACTTGGGCCGCGAGGCCCGGGCAATAACGAACATGAGCCTTGGCGATATATCTAAACTGACGGCGTCCATGGGGTTTACCGAACGCAACGACCCCTTCGGACTGTTTGGCGACTGGCTGAAGGATGCCGAGAAGTCCGAACCGAATGACGCCAACGCCATGGCGCTGGCAACCGCCGATGAAGAGGGTCTGCCCAACGTCCGCATGGTGCTGTTGAAGGGCTTCGATGAGCGCGGCTTTGTGTTCTACACGAATTTCGAGAGCCAGAAGGGCCAGGAAATCCTCGGCACCATGAAGGCGGCACTGGTGTTTCACTGGAAATCATTGCGCCGTCAGGTGCGGGTGCGCGGGCTTGTGGAGGAGGTGACCAAGGAAGAAGCCGACGCCTATTTCGCCTCCCGCCCGCGCGACAGCCGCATCGGCGCCTGGGCATCCCAGCAGTCCCGCCCGCTGGAAACCCGCTTTGCGCTTGAAACCGCGGTAGCGATGAACACGGCGAAATACGCGATTGGCGAAGTACCGCGCCCGTCCTATTGGTCGGGCTTCCGCATCATGCCGCTCACCATCGAATTCTGGCACGACCGCCCCTTCCGTCTGCATGACCGCGTGGTGTTCCGCCGCGCCGAGGTTTCGGGCGGCTGGTCGAAGACGAGGCTCTACCCGTGAACCAGACTGCGGAGTCGGAGCGGAAGACGCTCATCCTGACCGGAGCCTCGCGCGGCATCGGCCACGCCACGGTGAAGCGCTTCTCGACGGCGGGCTGGCGCGTTATCACCTGTTCACGCCAGCCCTTTCCCGAGGATTGCCCGTGGGATGCGGGGCCAGACGATCACATCGTTCTCGATCTTGCATCATCGGTCGATACCCATGCGGCCATCGCGCTGATGAAGGAGAAGCTGAAGGCACAGGGATCCAAGCTGCATGCTCTGGTGAACAATGCCGCCATCAGCCCCAAGAAGCCCGGCGGCGCCAGGCTCAACACCATCGAGACGGCAGAGGAAGACTGGAAGACGGTCTTCCAGATCAACTTCTTCGGCCCCATCATGCTGGCGCGCGGATTGATGGGCGAACTCGTGGCGGCGAAGGGTGCCGTCGTCAACGTGACATCCATCGCAGGTTCGCGTGTTCATCCCTTTGCGGGCGCTGCCTATTCGACATCAAAAGCCGCGCTCGCCTCGCTCACGCGCGAGATGGCAGCGGACTTTGGACCGCATGGCGTGCGTGTGAATGCGATCTCTCCCGGCGAAATCGAAACCTCGATCCTGTCGCCCGGCACCGAAAAACTCGTGGCGCAAATCCCGCAGCGCCGGCTGGGCCAGCCGGAAGAGGTCGCCCGAGCCATCTATTTCCTGTGTACCGACAGTTCGAGCTATGTGAACGGCGCCGAACTTCACATCAATGGCGGCCAGCATGTCTAATTCGAAACTCCGGCCGGAGACGATTGCCGCCCATGCGCTCCGCGCTGTCGACGCGGCGACGGGCGCGGTGGTGCCGCCCATCTATCTGTCGTCCACCTACGCGCGGGACGAAAACTATTTGCCAAAGCTGAAGGAAAACTACGTCCGCAACGGCAACCCGACATTGTGGCAGACGGAAGAGGCGATTGCTGCTCTGGAACAAGGCGAGGCGGCGATGCTGTTTGCCTCCGGCATGGCGGCGATCACGACGCTCACCGAGACGATCCCGCAGGGCGCGCATGTGGTGGCGCCCGACGTCATGTACTACGGCACGCGCGACTGGTTGAAGCGCCTGGAAGCGCTGGGCCGCATCAGCCTCACGCTGTTCGATCCACGGAAGAATGGAGCGCTCGCCGCATCGCTGCAGAAGGGCAAGACCGATTTCGTCTGGATCGAGACGCCGCTCAACCCGACATGGGATGTGATCGACATCGAGGCCGCCGCGAAAGCCGCGCATGACGCGGGCGCCATCCTCGCCGTCGATGCGACGGCAACCGGGGCCGTCACCACGCAGCCGTTGAAGTTTGGTGCCGACATCGTCTTTCACTCCGCCACCAAATACCTGAACGGTCATTCGGATGTGCTGGCTGGCGTGCTGGTGACGCGCGAACAGAATCAGCGATGGAAGGACGTGGCTGTACTCCGCACCAAGATGGGCGCGCCCTTGCCGCCGATGGAATGCTGGATGCTGATGCGAGGGCTGCGCACGCTGTTCGTGCGCTACCGGCAGGCTTCCGCCAACGCGATGGCAATCGCGCGGCACTTCGAGAAGCACCCCAAGGTGGAACGCGTGCTCTATCCGGGCCTTGCGTCGCATCCCAATCACGACGTTGCCGCGCGCCAGATGACGGATGGCTTCGGCGGCATGATGTCGATCCTCGTCAGGGGCGGCTTCGATGAGGCAAGGCGCCTGTGCACGAAGCTGAAGGTGATCGTGCCGGCCACGTCGCTTGGCGGTGTCGAGAGCCTGGCGGAACATCGCAAGACGGTCGAAGGACCCACCAGCCCGGTGCCGGACAATCTCGTCCGCCTTTCTGTCGGGATCGAACATGTTGACGATCTCATCGCCGATCTGGAGCAGGCGCTGAACGCCCTATGAGCGAGGGGGCCGAAGAGGAACCTCACAGACACACAGGCCTCGAAGCGCGGAACATTGCAAGACTTCAGGAGCTTGCCGCCAATTTCGCCGCGGGTGCACTTCGGCCACCCATCCGTGCCGCAGCAAACCTGCTTCTGGCGCAAGACGTAGCGTCGCTTCGGAAGAGGCGGGCCACCGCATTGGAACTGCCGAGCCGCACGGTCTGGCTTTGCCATCGAAAGAATTTTACCCCGACCGGGCGCGGCTCCAACGCCATCGATCTTTTCGATGTCAGGCCGCGGCCCAGAGCCCCGGAAATCGCCAGCATGGTGCGGAAATCCGTCATCAAGCGCGAACCCGAAGTAGAACAGGTGGGCTGGCTCGGCGAGGCCCTGTTCTATCTTGACATTGCGCCCCGCCTGCAGGTTCCGGGACTTGTGGTTCCGCAGCTTTATGGCTGCAAGGCCTGGCAAGATCGGTTGACCATGGTCATCGGCTATCTCGAACCCGCTGTAGTTCAACCGGCGGGTCTCGAACGGGTTGATCGCAGCGCCGGCATGGTGGGCCGGCTTGGCGCCACCACGCACGCGCAGCGGTTCTACGAGGCGGATTGGGTCAGGCCGGTGATGCCGCGCCTTCCGCCGGAAACGCTGTTCATGCTGGAAAAGCTTGCCGCGCACTGCATCGCGGACGCGGGCGAACAATCGGCCATCGTTGCGGCAATCGAGCATCTCATCGGCAGCCCGGATGTGCTGAGCCGGATCCGTGACCATGCATATCCCTGCCTTGCCCATGGCGACCTGCACGAGCGCAATGTCTTTGCGTGGGAAGGGAATGGCCGGGATGCTGCCGTCATCGACTGGGGCAAGGTCTGCCGTGGCCTTGTTGGCCAGGACGCGGTGCTGCTTCTGCTGCCCCGCTACATCGCGTCCGACGACTGGGGAGACACGGATTTTCCGGACGCGGCCGAGCGCGTGCAGCGCGAGGTGATCGCGGGTGCCGTATCGATCGATGCAGCGCTCGACCCGGCGCGAATCAGGCTGGGGCTGGACCTCCGGCTGGTGTTCCAGGCCGCCGTGTTCGCGGCGCGCAGTGCTGCTGACTGGACAGCAAGCGACACCCGTGGCGCAAGTCTGCGGCGGTGCGCCAGGATCGCCTCCATGCTCCGCTACGTCGCGGGCCGCTGCGACAGTCTTCTGCGCCAATACTCCTGAGGCAGCAGTCACACCGCCTTGGCGTGGCGGTTGGGAGCTGACACGAAATGCTTGTCGAATACGGCGGCAACGGTGCGAAGGAACAGCCGGTGCTCCGGGGGAACGCTGATGCGGCCCTGATCGATACGCGCGATGCCCGCGGCGGCGGCGTCTTCAAGCTTCTGCCCGATGTCGGCAAAGGTATCGGCTGCGAAACCATGCTTCTGGGCGATGGCGCCGGGATCGACGGTCAGGTCGCACATCAGCCGCTCGATCACTTCGGCGCGCATGCGGTCTTCCGGCGTCGTGGCGAGGCCCCGTGTCACCGGGCTCTCGTTGCGGTCGATCTTCTGTGACCAGTCCAGCGTGTCGCGCGCCGACTGGACGAAGCCCTGCGGGAATTCGCCGATGGCGGAGGCTCCGAACGACAGCAGCGCATCGGACACGTCCGTCGTATAGCCTTGGAAATTGCGCCGCAGCGTGTGGGTCCGGGCGGCAGCGGAAAGCGCGTCTTCGGGCAGGGCGAAATGGTCGAGGCCGATCGCCGCATAGCCCGACGCCGCGAGTTCCGCCTCGATCGTCCGCGCCTGGTTGTAGCGCTGGGTGATGCCGGGAAGCTCGGCGTCGTTGATCATTTTCTGGTGCTTCTTGAACCATGGCACATGGGCATAGCCGAACACCGAAATGCGTTCGGGCTTCAGCCCTGCCGCCTGCTGCGCGGTTCTGGCAACGCTTTCGACCGTCTGAGCCGGTAATCCATACATCAGGTCGAAATTGATCGACGTGAAACCGGCCTCGCGCAGGAACTCGGTCGACGCCGCGACCAGGCCATAGGTCTGGATCCGGTTGATCTTCATCTGCACGGGCGCCGCAAAGTCCTGGACGCCGAAGCTGATGCGGTTGAAGCCGATGCCGGCCAGAACCTTCGCCCGCTCCCGGGTGAGGGTGCGCGGGTCTGATTCGAGCGCCATCTCGCCGCCCGATGCGAGGCCGAAGCCCTTGTCGATGGCATCGACGATCTCGGCGATGTGCATGTCGTCGAGATAGGTCGGCGTGCCGCCGCCGAAGTGCAGATGCGTGACGCGGCCTTTCTTTCCGCCGAACAGCGCGGCGCTGCGGCGGATGTCGCGAACGAGGTAGTCCACATAGCGCGCCGCCCGGTCATAGGAATTGGGAACCGAGGTATTGCATCCGCAATACCAGCAGAGCTGCTGGCAGAAGGGGATATGCACATAGACCGAAAGCGTGGCTTCGGGGTCGAGCGCCACCAGCCAGTCATCGGCGGTCCTGCCGGAGAAGTCGGGTTGAAATTGAACGGCCGTCGGGTAGCTCGTGTACCGCGGCACGTCCTGCATTGCGAAGGGGATGAGTGTCTTGTCCATGGTGGTGGACAGTGACGGCGGCGAGCCCCTTCCTCCTTGACAAAGATCAATTGCGCGGAGCGAAATTGCCGCTCCGCGCCTCAGTAGAGCCCCGTCCGATAGTCGCCTTCCACACTTTCGTCGATGCTGCGGGCCTCGCCCTCGTCGACGGCCGTCGCTGTCTGCTCGAGGATGATGCGAGCGATCGACGGCATCTGGGACCGGTCCTGGGTATATTCCCCGGTCCACAGCTTCGAGCGTTTCAGCGCCTTGGCGCAGTGCATGAAGACTTCCTCGACGCTGATGAGGATGCCGACTTTCGGAACCTTGCCGCTCACCGTGCAGTGCGCCAGCAGGGCGGCATCTTCGGTAATGACCGCCTTGCCGTTGAGACGCAGCGTATCCTCGAAGCCGGGGATGAAGAACAGGCAGCCGATGTTGGGGTTCGCCACGATATTCGCCATCGTGTCGAGCCGGTTGTTGCCGGGCCGGTCGGGAATGAGGATCGTGTGATCGTCGACGATATGGACAAAGCCCGGCGGATCGCCGCGTGGGGATAGGTCGGCCTTGCCATTGGCATCCGCCGTGGACACCACGACGAAGGGCGACATGGCGATGAACTGCCGCGAATACTTGTCGATCGCCGGCCGCGACTTGGTGACGGCAAGCGGATGAACCTCGCCGAATTTCGCGCGGAGCTTGTCTTCTGTTGCGATCATGCGGCCCTCGCGTTTTCCTTGGTAGCCCAGGCTTCCATTTCGTCCAGCCCGCGCTCGAAGATGTCGAACATCTCGTGGATTTCATCGGTCGTGATGATGAGCGGCGGGCACAGTGCGAGCGAATCCTGCACGTTGCGAACGATCAGCCCCAGCTCCTGCAGCTTGTTGACGGCGGTTGCACCGGCCATCTGCTTCGGCTGGAAGGAGCGCTTCGTCGCCTTGTCCGCCACCAGTTCGACGGCACCAATGAGGCCCACGCCGCGCGCCTCGCCCACCATCGGGTGATCGGCCAGCTTCATGAGGCGCGACTGGAACACCGGCGACATCTTCTTGGCGTTCACCATGATCTTGTCGCGCTCGTAGATCTCGATGGTCTTCAAGGCCACCGCGCAGCCCACGGGATGGGCGGTATAGGTATAGCCATGGCCGAAGGTGCCGAGCTTGCGGCTCTCGTCCAGCATCGCCTGGTAAAGGTCTTCCTCGATGGTGATCGCCGACATCGGGAAATAGGCGGACGTGATGGCCTTGGCCATGGTGATCGAATGGGGCTTCATGCCCATCGTCTCGGTGCCGAACCAGCTGCCGGTGCGGCCGAAGCCGGTGATCACTTCATCGGCGATGAAGCGGATATCGTATTTCTCGAGGATCGGCTGGATCTTCTGGAAATAGCCCTTTGGCGGCATGATCACGCCGCCTGCACCCATGACGGGCTCGGCAATGAAGGCGGCGCAGGTCTCGGGCCCTTCGCGCAGGATCAGGTCTTCGAGGTCCTTGGCCATCCGGTCGGCGAACTGGTCTTCCGTCTCGCCTTCCTGTCCGTAGCGGTAGAAATGCGGGCAGGAGGTGTGGACGACGTTACGGATGGGGAGGTCGAAATCATTGTGCACCCAGGGGAGCCCTGTGAGCGAGGCCGATGCGATGGTGACGCCGTGATAGGCGCGGATGCGGCTGATGATCTTCTTCTTCTCGGGCTTGCCCCTGGCATTGTTCATGTACCAGGTGAGTTTCATCTGCATGTCGTTGCCTTCGGAGCCCGACGTTCCGAACAGCACCTTGGAGGCGGGGCAGGGGGCGATCTCCTTCAGCTTTTCGGAAAGCTCGATGACGCCGTCATGCGATTTGCCGCCGAAGGCATGGGTAAAGGACACCTTGCGCATGGCGCTTGCCGCCGCCTCGACGATTTCCTCGTTGCCGTAGCCGAGCGCCGTGCACCACAGGCCCGCCATGCCCTCGATATAGCGCTTGCCCGTATCGTCATAGAGATAGATGCCGCGGCCCTCGTTGAGGATGAGGGGCCCCACTTCGCGATGACGGGCGAGATTCGTGTAGGGATGGATGACGGTCTCGATATCGCGGACGGCCATGTTTGACAGCGGCATGGGGCGGTCTCCTTCTGGTAAGCGGCACTATAACAGTGGAAATTCGCAAAACACCAGACATGCGGGGTGTGCGGGGAGTGCATGCGGTGTCGTCCTCGCCCCTCGACAGAGGGGAGAGGAAAGGGGCCCGCGGCAAAGCCGTGGGATAGGAGAGGGGCAACCGGACTTTGCCTCAGAAAGGGCCCGGTTGCCCCTCTCTTCCCCCAACTGCGTTGGGTCCCCTTTCTCTCCCCGCTCGCGCGGGGCGAGAACATTTGGGCATGGCTCATCCTTGGGCAGGCATGGCACGAATAGCCTGCGGGAAATTTCCGATGCCCGAAACCTCGGCAAGCCGAGTTTCGGGTTGGGAGGCGCGGGCGCTGCCCGGCGCTTGGATAGCTGGTGCCCTTGTGGGGAACCAGCGGTAATGTAGCGCCTGGCAGCGCCCGTGATGCCGGCAGGGCTTTCCGCCGGGTGTGTGTTCTTCGCGGCGGAGAAGACCCGCCCCTAGCCATTGAAGGCGC
>JALHQC010000001.1 GCA_022842165.1 bacterium | reverse complement strand
GACAAGCTTGCAATCGCGCGCGCCTCCCGCGACCTGCGCTACTGGATGCAACGGCGATCGACAGCGCAACTGGTCGATCCGCCGCTGCAGCCGGAGACCGTGGGTTTCGCGACAAGGGTCACGATCCTGCGCGACGATGGGCGGGAACAGGTATTCTCGCTGGTGGGTGAAGATGAAACAGACCCTTCGCAGGGATTCATCTCCTACGCTTCGCCCATGGCCCGCGCGCTCGTCGGAAAGTCGGTCGGAGACTTCGCGGATGTACCCGGTGGCGAAGCCGAAATCGTCAAGCTAGAACCGGTCAGCCCTGAAGGGTGAGAGATCGATATTGCTTTTGGCACCCGTCATCGCTTCCGCAATCAGCCGCCCTGTGGTGGGTCCCCACGTCAATCCCATGTGGCCATGACCGAAACCATACCAGACATTGGCGGTAGTTCTTGACGGGCCAATCACCGGAAGGGAATCCGGCGTGCCGGGCCGCCGCCCCATCCAACGCGTGGTGGCCTCATCGGGCGCGTTGAGGCCCGGAAGCACGGCCTTGAAGATGGTCCACAGCGCATCGGCCCGCGCATAGTTCGGCGCGGCGTCGAGACCTGCAAATTCGTCGGTGCCAGCCAGGCGCAGGCCCATCTCCATGGGCGTCGCGGCTCCAGGCGTTCGGGCATAGGTGAGCGAGCGCGACAGTGAGACGCCGGAATTCGGCAGCATCATGTGATAGCCGCGCTCGGCTTCGAGCAGAATTTTCTCGCCCAGTTGCTTCGCCAGCAGATGCGAGTAGGCGCCAGCGCAGACGACGAGCTTGTCCACCGCACGGCGTCCGTGTTCCTTCAGCACCAGATGCGTGACCTTGTTGCCCTCGCGTCCGATCGACACGACATCATCGGCCAGGATGGCGCCGCCGTTCTTCACGACATCGGCGGCGATGGACTTTACCGCCCTTCCGGGGTTGGTGACGAAATACCAGCCGCCATGAAACACGCCGCAATGAATGTTCGGTCCCAGCGCCGGTTCAAGTTCGCGCGCTTCATCGCCGGAAATCCGCTTCATCTCGAAGCCAAATGATTTCTTCGTTTCGCGTTCTCCAGCTTCGGCCTGATACTGCTGCTCATTGTCGTAAAGCCGCAGCGTATCCTGATACTTGATGAGGTCAGCAGCCCCCGCCGATTTCAGCAGCGTCTCGAAATCGCTGACAACTCGAAGAGCCAGCGCAGCCCTTGCCTCGGTGATGGCCTTGACGCGGTCCGGCATGGCGTTGCGGCCCGCCGCGAGAAACCACGGCAAGGCCTTCGGCAGATAGGACCAGCGGATGGTGAGCGGCCCCAGCGGGTTCATCAGCCAGCCCGGAATCTTCATCAGAACTCTTGGATGGATCGTCGGCGTGATCTCCGCGAAGGCCAGGCCCCCCGCATTGCCGAAGGAACAGCCCTCGCCCGGCGGAAGACGATCGATCACCGTCACCTTGTAGCCGCTGCGCTGCAGGAATGCCGCGGCTGACATGCCGACTATGCCCGCGCCGATGATGGTTGCATTCAGCTCCGTCACACGCTGCTCCCGCGCTTCTTGAAATAGTTCACGCAATGCGCCTCGAAAGCCGAGACCAGCCGTGTCTTGCGCATTTGCTTCAGCGCCGCAAGGGCGATGACGCCGCGCTCGACATCTTCCGCGATCGGCCTGATGGTGAGTTCGTCGCCCGCGTAGGAATGGTCGCCATGCGGCCTTGTGACGAGGATGGAATAGCCGAGGCCCTGGCCCACGAGGCCACGCACCACTTCGAGGGAAGGAGACGAGAAGGCGACCTTTGGCGTGATTCCAGCCTGTTCGAGGATGCGCGAGAAGTAGACGCGGCTCGGCGCGATGTTGAGGAGAATAAAGGGCTCGTCGCGCAAAGCCACCAGCGGCACCTGACGCAGCCTGGTCAAGCGGTGTTTCGCCGGAAGCAGGACATATGGAGTGATGGCCGTGAGTGGCGTTATGGCCAGATCGTCCGGCATATCGACATCATAGAGCAGGGCGAGGTCGTGCTGTCCGCCCCTTAGGCCTGCGAACAGCTCATCCTGGGTGCCTTCTGCCATGCGGATGCTGACGGCGGGATGCAGCGCCATGAAGCTTGAGATCAGCTGCGGCACGAAGGCGGGCGCAATGGTGGCAAAGCTGCCGAGCGACAGCACACCTTCGACGGCCGTGCCCGCGGCGGCGGTGTCGCGCTGCAGATCCTGCGCATGAGCAAGGAGATTGCGCGCTTCCGCAAGGAACTTCAGTCCGGCCGGAGACGGACTGACGCCTTGGGCATGATGGCGGATGAAAAGCTGCAGGCCGACCTGTTCTTCAAGCTTGGCAAGTGCTGCCGAAAGCGTGGGCTGGGCCACGCCAAGGCTGGCGGAAGCGGCGGCAACTGAGCCATGATCATGAATGGTTACGGCGTATTCGATCTGGCGCAGGGTGAACCGCAACATCGCCAATTCCTATGCAAAGAGCCAATATAATCTATTTTTCCGAAGCCACCAAGGCTGTCAACATCGGACTATCCGGAGCCAGGGGAGACGAAACATGATCAGGACAGGTGAACAGTACCGCGACTCGATCCGCGATGGCCGTGAGGTCTGGATCAATGGCGAGAAGGTGAGGGACGTCACCCGCCACCCGATGTTCAAGCCGCTGGTCGATATCCGCGCCCGCATCTACGACATGCAGCACGATCCCGCCACCCGCGAGATCATGACACATGAGGAAAACGGCGAACGCTTCGGCATCGGCAATCGTCTTCCCTTCGAACAGAAGGACTGGACCGACAAGCGCCGCGCCGTCGACACCGTGATGCATGATGTTGGCGGCGTCGTCACCCGCGTCGGCGACGAGACCATCGGCGAGATGTGGTCGCTGTGGGATGGCAAGGATATCCTGAACGAGATCGACCCGCGCTTTGCCCAGAACATCGAGCGGCATATCCAGCTCGCCATCAAGAACGATCCTTTCCATGTGTCCGCCAATACAGATCCGAAGGGCGACCGCTCCAAGCGCCCGCAGGACCAAGACCCGGACATGCTGGTGCATGTGGTGAAGGAAACCGACGCCGGCATCGTCATCCGCGGTGCGAAATACGAGACCGCCGCAGCTTACGCCAACCAGGCCTTCCTGAAGCCGACGATCGCCAACTGGGGCGACGCCAAGCTTTCCGAATACGCCTTGGGCTGCATCGTCAGGATGGATGCGCCCGGCGTGAAGCACATCTGCCGCACCGGTTTTACAGGTCGCGCGCCCGAGCGCGACTATCCGCTGTCGAACAAGTTCGACGAGGTGGACACGATCATGATCCTCGACAATGTGCTGATCCCCTGGGAGGACGTGCTGTTCTACCAGCATACCCGCGCGGCGGCCTTCATCCGCCAGACGCTGCACCGCTATTCGGCTTTTCCCTTCGTGCAGCGCACCCTGTCCTATGCCGATCTCGTCATCGGCGCGGCGCTGTGGAACGCCAGGCAGACCGGCCTCGACAAGCAGCAGGCGGTTCAGGAGAAGCTTGCCGAACTCGCCGTCTGGCGCGAAGGCATCAACGCACATCTGACGGCTGCTGTCGCCATGGGCGAGCGCAGTCCCAACGGCTTGCTGATGCCAAACCAGTCGCTGCTGATGACGGGACGCGTTCATGCCTTAAACAATCTGCCGAAGATGATGCACATCGCGCGTGAACTCTGCGGCGGCCAGATTTGCGTGACGCCTGATGCTGCCGTGTTCGAACATCCCGAAACCAAGAAGTGGATGGACAAGTACTATACGGTCAACGACGAGTGGCAGGCTGACGACCGCCGCAAGCTGCTGGCCCTTGCGCGCGACCTGCTGAACTCGGACTATGCCGGGCACCGCCTGACCTTCCAGCTCTTCGCGCAATCGCCGCCCTATGCGCAGTCGGCCGCCGTCTATCGCAATTTCGACTGGAACCAGACCTTGAAATTCGCCCAGAAGGCGGGCGGACTGTCGGACAATATCTGGGGCGTCAAGAAACAGGCGGCGGAGTAAGCCGTGGCAATGGAAACGACGGAAGTTCTTGTGGTCGGCGCAGGACAGGCGGGTCTTGCCATGAGCGGGCATTTGAGCGCGACGGGCATTCCGCATCTCGTTCTCGAAAGGAGCCGGATCGCCGAGCGCTGGCGCTCCGAACGCTGGGACAGCCTCGTCGCCAATGGCCCGGCCTGGCACGACTGCTATCCGGGACTCGAATTTCCGGGCCATGATCCGGAGGCCTTTGTGCCGAAGGAAGAGATCGCGGACGCTTTCGTGGCCTTTGCCGAGAGCTCGAAGCTGCCGGTGCGCTGCGGCGTCGAAGTCAGGGACGTGCGGAAACACGCGGGCCGCCCTGGTTTCCACGTCGAAACGTCGGAAGGCGTGATCGCAGCTCGTTATGTTGTGGCCGCGACCGGCGCTTTCCAGAAGCCGGTCATTCCCACTCTCGTTCCGGAAAGCGCCGGATTTCTGCAGATGCATTCGACCGCCTATCGCAATCCGGCGCAACTGCCGGAAGGCGCCGTGCTCGTCGTAGGCGCGGGCTCTTCCGGTGCGCAGATCGCCGAGGAGCTTCTGAAGGCCGGGCGGCGCGTCTATCTTTCGGTCGGCCCGCACGACCGCCCGCCGCGGCGCTATCGCGGGCGGGACTTCGTCTGGTGGCTCGGCGTTCTGGGCAAGTGGGATGCCGCCGCCCCGCCGGAGGGGCGCGAGCATGTGACGATCGCGGTGAGCGGGGCTGACGGCGGGAAGACGGTCGATTTCCGGAGATTCGCCGAAGCGGGCATGACGCTGGTCGGGCGGGCTGAGGGATTCCACGATGGCGTGATGCGCTTCGCAGGCGATCTCAAGCGCAATATCGAGCAGGGGGATGCAAATTATCTCTCGGTTCTCGACGAGGCCGATGCCTTCGTTGCGCGGAACGGCCTCGGTCTTCCAGAAGAACCGGAGGCCCGCATCATCGGGTCCGATGCCGCATGCATGACGACACCCATTCTGGAACTCGACTTGAAGAAGGCCGGCATCACATCGATCATCTGGGCAACGGGCTTCTCGTCCGACTACAGCTGGCTGAAGGTCGATGCCTTCGATGCCAGGGGAAAGCCGAAGCACCAGCGCGGCGTATCCTCCGAGCCCGGAGTATATTTCCTCGGGCTGCCTTGGCTGTCGCGGCGCGGATCGAGCTTCATCTGGGGCGTGTGGCATGATGCGAAGTTCATCGCCGACCAGATTGCCATTCAGCGGAGTTACATGGCTTATGAAACGCCGGCGCGAGACAGCAAGACATCCGCCTGACAGGACCGGGCGATACAAAAGGGAACGAAAGAAATGACGGCACACAAGCGTATCCGCCCCTTCAACACGAAGGACACCTATCCCGAGCAGAAACTCGACAATGACCTGTGCCAGGCGGTCGTCGCCAAAGGCACGATGGTCTTCGTGCGGGGGCAGGTTTCGCAGGACCTCGACACGCGCGATTCGCTGCATGTGGGTGATGCCACGCAGCAGACGGCGAAGACCATGGCCAACATCAAGCTGCTGATGGAGGAAGCCGGCGGCCACATGGACCACATCTGCCGCATCGTGGTCTATCTGACCGACATCCGCTACCGGCAGGACGTCTACCGCGAGATGGGCAAGTGGCTGAAGGGCGTGTTCCCGTGCTCGACCGGTCTCGTCATCACCGCGCTCGCAAGGCCGGAATGGCTGGTCGAGATCGAAGTCACCGCCGTCATTCCGGAGTGATGCGATGACCTTCTCGATCGCAGGACGCTGCGCGAAATCAGGTGCTTTCGGCGTGGCGATCACCACATCGTCGATCGCAGTGGGCGCGCGCTGCCCGCATGCGCGTGCGGGCGTGGGCGCGGTGGCGACGCAGAACGTGACCGACCCCAATCTCGGGCCGATGCTGCTTGACCTGATGTCGCAGGGCCTGAGCGCAAGGGATTCAATCGACAGGATAATCAGGGACCGCCCGCACATCGAATTCCGGCAGTTGACGGCGGTTGACGCTCAGGGGCGATCGGCTTCGTGGTCGGGGAAAAACATTCTGGGCACGCACGGCGTTTCCGAACAGGTGGACTGCGTGGCGGCGGGAAACCTGCTGAAGTCCGCATCGCTGCCGAGCGTGATGACCGATGCTTTCGCCGCCAATGCGGACCAGCATCTGGCCGAGCGGTTGCTGCGCGCGCTTGAAGCGGGGTTGGCATCTGGCGGTGAAGAGGGACCGGTGCATTCGGCGGCACTGATCGTCTATCACGAACAGGCCTTTCCGCTGGTGAGCCTGCGGGTGGATTGGAACGATGAGAACCCGATCCGGTTTCTGAGGCGGCTGTGGGAAGACTACAAGCCGCAGATGGGCGCCTACCTCCAGCGCGCCATCGACCCGACGCAGGCGCCGAGCTACGGCGTGCCGGGCGATCCGTGAAATAAAATGAAGGCGGCCCCTCACTTGGCCGCTGTCGCGGCCGTTCTCTCCCGCTGAAGCGGGAGAGAGTGAAGAAGGACAACCTCTCCCGCCTGCGGGAGAGGTCGGCGCAAAGCGCCGGGTGAGGGTGGAACGTGATGGACGTTTCAATCAGCGGGACTGTCCTCGCCCCTCGACAGAGGGGAGAGGGCGAGCCCTCGCGAGCGCCGCGAAGCGGCCGGGACGGGGACCCGTCTTGCGAAGCAAGATGGGGGAGGAGAGGGGCAACCGGACTTTGCCTCAGAAAGGGCCCGGTTGCCCCTCTCTTCCCCCAACTGCGTTGGGTCCCCTTTCTCTCCCCGCTCGCGCGGGGCGAGAACAATAGGCAAGCGTCCGCCTTTGCGAGGGTGGCACTTGTCCCTCAAAGAGTGGTGGGAGGCGCGGGCGCTGCCCGGCGCTTGGATAGCTGATCCCTTGTGGGGACCAGCGGTAATGTAGCGCCTGGCAGCGCCCGTGATGCCGGCAGGGCTTTCCGCCGGGTGTGTGTTCTTCGCGGCGGAGAAGACCCGCCCCTAGCCATTGAAGGCGCTTGGACCTTAGTATCCAAGGGTCACACACGAAGCCCCCGGGAACTGATGGTACGTTGCCGTCAGTCCGCAGGCCTGCCGCCCCACCCGCCCTAGGCTCACCGTCATGAGCAGGACCCCGAGGGGTGGAGCGAGAGGACTATAGTCATACTAGGAATAAAATGTCAATCAAGTTTTGTGCTTAAGAATAGTAAAAATCAGGCTCAACGCCACTAGGATAGCTGTAAATGTACTTGTCTTGCTGCCAGAAGGACGCGTTCGCACCACTTGGATACTTGTACCAATAGCTTTCAGAAATCGAATAATGAGGAAGATTATCACTCATGCCGTACACGTAACCATCGCTCAAATAAAAGCGTGCTTCATGAGTGCGATAGTCAAAAATATACACTGTCATGGCTTCCGCTTCTTTACTGCGGACTTCAATTTAACGGTCTTCTTTTGTCCTATGAAGAGTGTCCGAGACCCTTCGTATGCCAATTTGGAAGCTACGTTTCCAGTAGCTTTGAACATTTTGCGACTTTCTCTGTGGCCGCGATTGAATCCTCTCTTCATGTATTGCTCTGCAAGAGCTGCCAACATTTCATGGAGCTTCTTGCGAAGAGAGGCTGTTGATACCTTGGGCTGTTTTCCCGTGAATGCAATCAGTTCAGCTATGGTCTTGTTAAGGGATGCAGATGCTCCCTTCTTGTAGGCGGCGTTCGCACTAGGAGTCCTTGCCATCCAACTATCTCCCCAAAAGTATGAGAGTATAACTACTACAACTCTTCAAACTTGTCCAAGGGATAGCGATAAGTAGAGTACGTCATCTCAGATTGATCTAATCTATTTATTGCTCAGTGAGCTTCTCCACCAGCCGCGCCAGCATCTGGTCGCAGGCTGCCATTTGCGCTTCGCTCACATGTTCGTCCGGCTTGTGCGCCACCGCGATGTTGCCTGGGCCGCAGACAACTGCCGGCGTGCCCAGCACCTGCTGGAACAAGCCGCCCTCGGTTCCGAAGGTGATCTTGCCTGTGGAATTGCCGCCGGTCAGCGCATGCACGAATTTCACAGCCTCGCTGTCGACCGGCGTGTTCATCGCCGGATAGCTCTGGAGGTCCATGAACTCGAAACGCGCTCCAGCGAAAACACCGCGATAGGTGGCGGCGATCTTCTCCGCTGCCGCCTTGATGCGGCTGACGATGGCGTGCTGGTCTTCTTCCGGCAAATAGCGGATTTCGAAATCGAATGTGCAGCGGTTGGGCACGATGTTCATGACTTCGCCGCCCTGCATCTTGCCGACATGCAGCGTGGTGTAGGCGACCTCGTAATCACCATCGCGCACACCATGATCCGCGATCTCCTGCTGGATTGCCCGGATGGCGCCGATCAGGTCGGAGGCCATGTAGATGGCGTTGACGCCGATAGGCGCGAGGCTCGAATGGGCTTCCAGCCCATGCGCGATGACCCGGAAGCCAAGCTTGCCCTTGTGCGCGGTGACGGCCTGCATCATCGTTGGCTCGCCCACGATGCAGAGGCGGGGGCGGACGGGCGCATCCTTCAAGAGGTCCAGCAATCGCCTGACGCCGACGCAGCCGATTTCCTCGTCATAGGAAAACGCGAAGTTGATGGGTGTCGTGAGCTTCGCCTTCACGGCCTGCTCCGCCATGGCAAGGCAGCAGGCGATGAAGCCCTTCATGTCGGCGCTGCCGCGGCCATAAAGATTGCCGTCGCGCTTCGTGAGAATGAAGGGATCGGTGGTCCAGGCCTGGCCCTCGACCGGCACAACATCGGTATGGCCCGAAAGCACGATGCCGGGCCTGTTCGCCGGTCCGATTGTAGCCCAGAGATTGGCTTTCCGGCCATCCTCGTTGTGAACCAGCGTCGAGGCAATGCCGAGCCCTGAAAGCACGTCCTTCACATAGGCGATGAGATCGAGATTGCTGTCCCGGCTCACGCTGGGGAATGCGATCAGTTTTTCAAGATGCTGGAGGGAGGATGTCATTGGGGCTGAATGTCACGGGTGTTCCGCCATGTCAAAGCCGGTGCACTTGACTCATGTCAAAGCGAAAGCCCTGCGCTTCTCCTAATGGTCCAAGGCGCGGTGGTCAAAAGCCACCGCACAGGCGGGTGAGGTTTTCGAGAAAGTCAGCTGTCGCTTCGTTCCCCCCTTTCCGGGAACCTCCCCGCTTTACCTCGAACTTGTGGTCTGGTTCACGGCCACTGTGCTCCGGTGCGCGCCGTTTCGATCGCATAGACAGATGACGTGGCGCAGATGAACATGCGCGACTTTCCAAAGCCGCCGAAAGTGAGGTTGGCAACCGTTTCTGGCACCAGGATGCGGCCGAGGCGCTCGCCGTCCTTCGTGTAGCAATGGATGCCGTCGCCCGCTGAAATCCACAACAGGCCTTCGGTGTCGACGCGGAGACCGTCCGGCACCTTGCTGTCGATCTCGGCGATCACCCGGCTGTTGGTGAGTTTCCTGCCATCGACCACCGTGAAGCCGCGCACGTGGCGCGGGCGGCCTTCCTCGAAGCCATAGCCATCGCCGCGGGCATAGCCGGAGTCGGCGATATAGAGTTCGGACTCATCGGGTGAGAAGCACAAGCCGTTGGGACGGTCGAAATCATCGGCGACGACGCTCAGATCCTTCGTGGCGGGATCGAAGCGGTAGACCTGGTTCTTGCCGATCTCGCTTTCGGCCTTGATGCCCTCGTGGTTCGAGATGATGCCGTAGGGCGGATCGGTGAACCAGATGGTGCCGTCGGATTTCACCACCACATCGTTGGGAGAATTGAGGCGCTTGCCCTCCCAATGGCTGACGAGCATTTCGTAGCGGCCATCCATGTAGGTGCGGCTCACGCAGCGCCCGCCATGCTCGCAGGAAATCATGTTGCCTTCCAGGTCGCGCGTGTGGCCATTGGTGCGCTGCGAGGGCTGGCGGAAGGTGGAGAGGCCGGTGGTGGGCGACCAGCGCATCATGCGGTTGTTGGGGATGTCCGAGAAGCGCAGCTCATTGAGTTCCGAAAACCACACCGGGCCTTCCGCCCAGATGAAACCCGTGGCGAGCTTGGTGAGGGCCGCGCCCGCCGGGAACAGGTTCAGGAATTTCGGTGAATCGGGGGCGAGGCAGTCTGCGTGTTTGGGCATCTGGTACTCCAATGTGTTGTCTTGCTTCTTGAAGCCCCTCCCCCCTGTGGGGAGGGGTTGGGGTGGGGGATGGCTGACAGCGGGACTCGCGGACCCCCACCCTTAATCCCTCCCCACAAGGGGGAGGGAAACTGCAGTTCAAATGGGAATCTGCATCGGTATCCTCGTTGCGGGCGGCGTGTTGCGGCTGCGCTGGCATTTGATCTGCCCGTCGATCACCACCATGCCGATGCCGGGAAGATCGCCGAGCTGGATCGAATGCAGCAGGGTGTCGCCCGCCGAATGCTGCGCCTTGTCCATGAAGACGAAATCCGCCGCGCGGCCCACCTCGATGATGCCGGTGTCGAGCTTCCGCATGCGCGCGGTGTTTCCCGTTGCAAGGCAGATGGCGAGTTCGGCCGGAAGATCGCCCAGCGAAGACAGCATCGAGACCATGCGCGCAATGCCGAGCGGCTGAACGCCTGAGCCCGCCGGCGCATCGGTGCCGAGGATGACGCGGTGAAGCTCGTTCATCTCCTTCGCCAGCCGCAGGGTGTAAAGTGCGGCGCGCTCATTGCCGTTGTGCACGATCTCGAGCCCGCGCTTGCAGCCCTCGCAGATGCAGCGGATTTGGCTGTCGGGCAGCGCCGTGTGGCCGCCGTTGATGTGGCCGATGACGTCGGTATCGGCATCGAGAACGACGTCCTTGTCGATGAGGCCCGAACCGGGAATGGATGGCCCGCCGGTGTGAATGGTACTCTGGATGCCATATTTCCGCGCCCAGGCCACCATGCGCCGCGCGGTGGGGCCATCCTTCACGCCCCCTAATCCAACCTCGCCCAGCAGCGTGACGCCGGCATCGGCAAGGTCCTTGAAATCCTGCTCCACCATCTCGGGCTCGATACAGGGGGCGCCGGCATGGACCTTCACGCCCGATGGCCGGAAATTGGCGAATTGCCGCTGCGCCGAAATCGCCAGCGCCTTGAGGCCGACGACATCGCGCGGGCGGCCCGGCGTGTGCACTTCGCCAGCCGAGATCATGGTGGTGACACCGCCGTTGAGGTTGGAATCGATCCAGCCCATCTGGTTCTGGCGCGGCGTCCAGTCACCCGCCACGGGATGCACATGACTGTCGATCAGGCCCGGCGTTAGGGCACAGCCGTTGGCGTCGATGATGGTGGTGGCGTGGTCCTGATCGGCATCCTTCGCGCGGCCCACGAAGCTGATGCGGCCATTCTCGGCGATGATGGTGTCGGCATCGAGGATCGGGTTTTCCATCGCACCCGACAGCACCAGGCCGATGTTGCGGATCACCAGCTTCTGCGGGCCGCCGGCCTGGGCCTGCGCATCATGGGGCATCGTGTTCTCCTCCCTCGGCGGCTGCTTCTGCGGCAGCATGGGATGTATAGTGGCTCACGGCTTTGTCGCTGTCGAGTGGGAGGCGGAACATGCTCCTCATGCCGCAGATGTTGGGCTAAGATGCGCTCATGAGGATCATTCACTCGTCAGAATTCGTCGAAGGGCGCTGGCGCAATGGCATGGGCGTATCGTGGGATATCGCGGCCTCGTCCGAGGGTGCCGAGGATTTCGGCTGGCGCTTCGCCATCGCGCGGATCGATGCCGATGTGCCTTTTTCGCATTACGCAGGCGTCGACCGGATATTCACGCTGATTGCAGGGCAGGGGCTCGACCTCGCCTTTGAAGGGCGGCCTGCGCTGGCGGTCGACAAGCTTTTCGTGCCCCATTTCTATTCCTGCGACGTGCCGACATACTGCCGTCTGCGCAATGGCCCGGCCCGTGCCCTCAACCTGTTCTACCGGCGGGGGCAGTGGCGTGCCGATGTCGACATCATCTCCAGCAATGCCCGGATCGCGCATCCGGGTCCGATTCTGCTCTTCGCGCTCGAAGGCAATCCAGGTGTCGATAGTGCGGAACTGCCGCAAGGCGATGCCGCGCTGACGGTGGACAGCGTATCGATCGCCATCGATGGCGCACTGCTCTATGTGGCGAAGCTGACGGCGGAATGATTGGCGGCCTGACGTTTTCCGGCTAAGGAATGCGCCGGAAAACGGGAGTTGCGATCATGAAGGCACGTGTGCAGTGGCTCGATGGCAGGGCGTTCGTCGGCGAGTCGGGCTCGGGCCACGCGGTGGTGATGGATGGCTCGCCCGAGTCGGGCGGCCGCAACATCGGCGTGCGGCCCATGGAGATGCTGCTGCTGGGCCTTGGCGGCTGCACGGCCTTTGACATCGTCATGATCCTCGAACGCATGCGCGAGAAGGTGACGGCCCTCGACATCGGGCTCGAGGCCGAACGCGCAACCGAGGACCCGAAGGTCTTCACCCATGTGAAGCTGGTCTACAAGCTGAAGGGCCACAGGCTGAAGCCCGCCAACGTCGAGCGCGCGGTGAACCTGTCGGCCGAGAAATACTGCTCTGCCTCGCTGATGATCGGCAAGACCGCGAAGATCGAGCACGCCTGGGAAATCGAGGACGAAGCCTCTAGCGACTGATGAGGCCGTTGGGACCGAAGTGCTTGGGGAACAGGGCGCTGGCGCAGAAATACATTGTGGCCAGCGTTTCGTCGCGCGCGTAGGGGTCGGTCGAAAACATGAGGTCGAGCCACACGCCCTCGCTGGTGGTGCGGAGCACGCGCGCGGCGCGCCGCGGGTCGGAGACATATCCGCCTTCCTCGATGATGCGTTCACAGATCGCTTCCTGGACGCGGATATACTCGAGATCGTTGGAGCCGCATTGTTCCTGATAGACGGGCCGGCTCTGTGCCTCACCCCAGTAGGCACACCAGGCGGCCAGCCGCTCCGGCGTGCTCACGGTATCGTTGAAATCGGCGAGGATCATCGCGTTGAGCTGCGAGGCGGGGTCTTTCGGTGCCTGCGCCAGTGCTGTCTCCCAGTTCTGGCGGTATTCTTCCGCCATGAACAGCAGCGTGTCGGTAAGGAGCTTTTCCTTGCTCTGGAAATGGAAATTGACGAGGCCGTGCGACACGCCGGCGCGCAAGGCAACATCCGTCAACGTGGTCTGGGCATAGCCCTTGGCCGCGATCGTGGCGATGGTCGCTTCGATGAGCTGTTGGCGCCGATGTTCGCGGCTGGCCTTGCGTGGCAGCGCCGGTGCAATTGAAATCAGGTTCATGACGGCCTTTTATGCCGTATCATCGGGCAATGAAAGAAATGAACGGAATCGGCAACGCACGAGGCTAACAGATCCGCAAACTTATTCTGATTGACAGTTCAGTCAAAATAATAGGACACTCGTGCCAAGACCGATGACGCCGCAAGGGAGCATCGCAATGAATGAGCTTGCCAGTACGAAAGGTGTTTCGCCGCTTCTCGGCCATTGCCCTGAATCGTTGCCGGCAAGCTGGTACTACGATCCGGATCATTTCCAGCGCGAGCAGGAGGCGATCTGGGCGCGCAACTGGATCTATGCCGGCCGGGCAGCGGATCTTCAGCCGATGGTGGTCAAGCGCCTGAAGGCGGGTGGCCAGAACCTCATTCTCGTGAAGGATCAGGACGGCACGATTTCGTGCTTCCACAACACCTGCCGCCACCGCGGGGCTGAACTTTGTCAGGCGGAGACCACGCGCCTCAGGTCGAAGCTTCTGACCTGTCCCTATCACGAATGGGCCTATGACCTGCAGGGCAGGCTGGTGCGCATTCCCTATGCCTCGCCCACCCCGGATTTCCGCAAGGAGGACCACGGCCTTCTGAAAGTGCAGGTCAAGACGTGGAACGGCTTCATCTTCGTCTGTCTTGCGGAAAGTCCGCCGCCCTTCGATGAAGCGCCCGACATGGGCGTGACCGCGCTCGACAACTGGCCGATGGCGGAGCTTGTGACCGGGCATGCGATGGTGAAGGAAATCGCCTGCAACTGGAAGATTTTCTGGGAAAACTACAATGAGTGCCTGCATTGCCCGGGCATCCATCCCATGCTGTGCGACATGGTGCCGATCTACGGCAAGGGCCTGATGGCGCCCAACGAGGCGCCCGGCTGGAAACCCGGTGAAGGTGAAGACGCGGGAGCCCTGAAACCCGGCGCACGAACCTGGACCTTGAACGGCAGGCCCTGCGGCCCCGAGTTTCCCAATCTCAGCGAAGCCCAGAAAGCGGCGGGCCAGACCTTCGTGACGCTGTGGCCCACCATGTATGTGGTGGCGCATGTCGACTATGCGCGCGCCGTCTCGCTGCGCCCGCTGGGGCCGGAAGCAACCGAGCTTCGCATCGAATGGCTATTCCCCGCGGAAACGCTGGCGCAGCCCGGTTTCGACCTCGACAACGTCACCCGCTTCGCGGCAACTGTCGTCGCCGAAGACAGTGCTGCCAGCGAAATGAACCAGCGCGGCCTGAAATCATCCGCCTTCAGGGCGGGACGGCTGATGCCGCAGGAATTCGACGTCTACCGCTTCCAGCAATGGGTGCGGACCCAACTCGCATGAACGAGGGCACCATGAACCAGATCGCGAAACTGAACGACGCCAGACCGAACGAGTGGGACCGCCGCGGCCTTCCCGCCTGGACCTATCATAGCCCTGCGATGCTGGAGCTTGAAAAGCAGGAACTGTTCCGCAAGCACTGGCAGATCGCAGGACATGTGAACGATGTTCCGAAGGCCGGCGATTTCTTCACCGTCGATATCGCCGATGACCGCGCCATCATCATGCGTGGCGATGATGGCGTGGTTCGCGCCTTCCACAATCTCTGCCGTCACCGGGGATCGCGCGTTGCCGCCGAGAAGCAGGGCCATTGCAAGAACGCCATCGTCTGCCCGTTCCATGGCTGGGTCTATAACTTCGATGGCACGTTGCGCGGCGCCGCGCGGCCGCAGAGCTTCGGCGCGCTGGACAAGCGCGAGTTTGGCCTGAAGCCGATCGAGAGTGAAATCTGGATGGGCTTCATCTTCATTCGCTTTGCCGGCGGCCGCCAGGCCAGCGTCGCGGAGACGATGGCGGTATATGCGCCCGAAATGGCGGACTACCGCATGGAACATCTGGTGCCGGTGGCGCAATTCAATGACGTCGTCATTCCCGTCAACTGGAAATCGGTGCGCGACGTCGATAACGAGGGCTATCACGTGGCGATGGCCCATCCCGCACTGCAGGACCTTTATGGCGCGACCTATCTGGACCAGCCCTATGAGAAGGGCGTGAGCCGTTCGCTGGGCCGCTTCAACGCCCATGCCGGACGGTGCTGGAGCGTGCGGAATTATGTGAAGGCGGCGAAAGACAACGCACTGGTGCCGGAAGACAAGCGCGACTTGTGGGCGTATTATGGATTGTTTCCCAATGCCGTGATCGCCGTGACGCCGGAAAGCGTGCAGTTCTATCAGGAACTCCCTTTGACGATCGGGACGACGATGATCCGCAGCGCTGTTTACAGGCGGCCCGATGAAAGCCGTGCCGAACGCGTTGCGCGCTACCTTGCAAGACGCATCGATCGCGAGACCTACAAGGAAGACATCCAGCTTTCGATCTGGTCGAACGAGTCGATGAAATCTTCCGCCTTCGAGAATTTCCACCTGTCCGATCTCGAGAAAGGCGTGCGCAGCCATCATGACCATGTTCGCGCCGTTCTTCCTGTGACCACGCTCGACCAGCGCCCGGCGGAGGACCGGATTGCGGCGCTGAATGCGGCTTTGACGCAAGGGCATGAGTTGCCTGCCGAATCCGCGGCTTGACAGCGCGTGGTATCCCGAAACAACCTCTACCGGACACGGCCAGCGAGACAGGGAGAATGACGATGAGCATTTCGAGACGCCGCGCGATGGGCATGATGGCCAGTGCGGCCGCAGTTGCCATGCCGTATGTCAGCCGGGTCCGCGCCCAGGACAAGGTCCTGAACGTCTATAACTGGGCGGACTATATCGGCGAGACGACGATCGAGGATTTCCAGGCGGCCAGCGGTATCGCCGTCACCTATGACACCTATAGCTCGGCGGAAGAGATGCAGGCCAAGATGCTGGCAGGCTCCACCGGTTATGATGTCGTCGACATGGCGGGCCTGACGCTCCCCAATTTCATCAAGGCTGGCATCTACGACAAGCTGGACAAGACGAAGCTTCCGAGCTGGAAGAATCTCGACCCCGAGGTGCTGCGCATTCTTGCAGGCTGGGACCCCGGCAATGAATATGCCATTCCCTATATGTGGGGCTCGGTCGGCTTCTCCTACAATACCGACATGATCAAGGAGCGCATTCCGGACGCCAAGCTCGACTCGCTCGATCTGCTGTTCAAGCCCGAGAATGCCGCGAAGCTCGCCGATTGCGGCATATCCATTCTCGACAGCCCGACCGACGTGATGCTGATGCTGCTGCCCTACCTCGGCAAGGACCGTGACACGACGAACGTCAAGGATTACGAGGCCGTCATCGAGGCGTTCAAGCCGGTGCGTCAGCACATCCGGACCTTCGACAACACCAATTACCTGAACGCCATTCCCAACAAGGAACTCTGCGTCATCAACAGCTGGTCTGGCGACTATTCGACGGCCAAGGCGCGCGCCGAAGAGGCAGGCGTCGAGATCAACCTCGAATATCATGTTCCGGAAACGGGATCGCCCGCCTGGGTCGATTGCCTGTGCATTCCGGCGGACGCCAAGAACAAGGACAACGCCTATGTATTCCTCGAATACATGTTGCAGCCTGAGGTGATCGCGAAGTGCACCAACTTCACGAATTATGCCAATGGCAACCTTGCATCGAAGCCCTTCATCGACCCCGCCGTGCTGGCCAATCCCGCCGTCTATCCCGATGAGAAGGTGATGAAGCGGCTGTGGGCGCCGAAGCCGTTCAGCGAGGAGCAGGACCGCGAGATGACGCGCGCCTGGCAGACCATCAAGTCGGGCTGAAGGCTCATGCCATCCGAAGGGCAGGCGCCCTTCATCCGCATCGAAGGCGTGACCAAGGATTTCGGCAAGTTCACCGCCGTGAAGAACGTCTCGCTCGACATCTTCAAGGGCGAGATGTTTGCCCTGCTGGGCGGTTCGGGCTGCGGCAAGACCACGTTGCTCCGCATGCTGGCGGGCTTCGAGGCGCCAACCTCGGGCCGCATCTTCATCGACGGGCAGGACATGACGGGTGTTCCGCCCTATGAGCGACCCGTCAACATGATGTTCCAGTCCTACGCGCTGTTTCCCCATATGTCGGTCGAAGGCAATGTTGGCTACGGATTGAAGCACGAGAAGGTGACGGCGAAGGAGCGAACCGACCGCGTGCGGCAGATGCTTGATCTTGTGCAGCTGACGCCGCTGGCAGGCCGCAAGCCGCATCAGCTTTCGGGCGGGCAGCGCCAGCGCGTGGCGCTTGCACGCGCACTGGCCAAGCAGCCGAAGCTTCTGCTTCTCGATGAACCGCTGGGCGCGCTCGACAAGAAGCTGCGCGAGCACACGCAGTTCGAGATCATGAGCATTCAGGAGCGCACCGGCATCACCTTCGTGGTCGTCACCCATGACCAGGAGGAGGCGATGACGCTGGCCAACCGGATCGCCGTGATGGACCATGGCGAAATCCGCCAGATCGGCGCGCCGACCGATGTCTACGAGTTCCCCAACAGCCGCTTCGTCGCGGGCTTCATCGGCTCGATCAACATGTTCGAGGGCGAGGTGACGAAGAATGGCGCCGGCCTGACGATATCCGTGCCGACATTGGGCGGCGACATCACCGTCTCCTCGGATGCCGCCGCTGTGGGAGACAAGGTGACGGTGGCGGTCCGGCCCGAGAAGATCGTGATTTCGCGCGATAGGCCCGAGGCCGTCAATGCGATTTCCGGTGTGGTGCGCGACCTCGGCTACTTCGGCAAGGATTCGCTTTACCGCGTGAGCCTTGCCACCGGCGCGCTGGTTTCCGTCAACAGCGTCAACATCAGCCGGGGCGGTACCGCGAAAACCGCCGATTGGGAAGACAAGGTCTGGCTGTCGTTCGATCCTTCCGCCGCGATCCTGCTGAAGGACTAGGCGATGATCGAGGGACAGGCGGGCAAGGGATCATGGTTCAACCGCCGCGGCTGGCGTGACCTGATCATCGCCATTCCCTACGGCTGGCTCGCGACCTTCTTCCTGCTCCCCTTCATCATCGTCGTCGCCATGAGCCTGGCTCGGCGCGCCGAGTTCTCACCCCCCATTGCCTTCCTCGACGATTGGCCTTTCGTGAGGTGGGACAATTTTGCGCGGCTCTTCAACGACAGTCTCTATATCCGCGCCTATCTCACATCGATCTGGAATGCAGGCGTTGCCACCTTCTTTTGCATGCTGATCGGCTATCCGATGGCGCTCGGCATCACACGGGTGGGAAAATCCTGGCGCAACGTGCTGCTGATGCTGGTGATCCTGCCGTTCTGGACCTCGTTCCTGCTGCGCGTCTATGCCTGGATGGGGCTGTTCGGATCGAACAGCTGGTTCAACAAGGGATTGACCTCGATCATCAACACGGTGCTGCCGGCAGATATGGCGCTGCGCTCGCTGCCGATGATGAATTCGAACTTCGCCGTCGTGCTGGTGATGGTCTATTCCTATCTGCCCTTCATGATCCTGCCGCTCTACGCCAACCTCGAAAAGCTTGACAACACGCTGAACGAGGCGGCGATGGACCTGGGCTCAAGGCCCTGGCAGGTGTTCAAGGACGTGACGCTGCCGCTCTCGATCCCCGGCATCATCGCAGGCGGCCTGCTGGTGTTCATTCCGGCCTCGGGCGAACTGATCATTCCGAGCCTCGTCGGCAATGCGTCGGACCCGATGATCGGCCGCGTCATCAGCGATGAATTTGCCTCGGCGCGCGACTGGCCCATGGCCTCTGCCGTAGCAGTGGCCCTGCTGCTGATGCTGGTGCTGCCGATGATGGTCTACAGCCATTTCGAGAACCGCGCTCAAGCCGCAGGCGAGGCCAGGCCATGAACCGGCGGCCCGTCTTCCTCATCAGTTGCCTCTGCTTCGGCTTTGCGTTCTTCTATATCCCCATCCTGTCGCTGATCATCTTCTCCTTCAACAGGTCGCGGCTGGTGACGGTATGGGGCGGCTTCTCGACGCAATGGTACGGCAAGCTGTTCCAGAACGACCAGATCATCAAGGCTGCGGTGCTCTCGCTCGAGATCGCGGTGGTGAGCGCGACCCTTGCCACCATATTGGGAACGATGGCCGGCATCACGCTGGCCCGCTTCCGCAGGTTCAAAGGGCGCGTGGTGTTTTCCGGCATGGTGACGGCGCCGCTGGTGATGCCGGAAGTGATCACCGGCATATCGTCCCTGATGCTCTTCATCCTGATGGCCGAATGGATCGGCTGGCCCGGAAGCCGCGGCTTCACGACGGTGACCATTGCCCACACCACATTCTCGATGGCCTATGTGGCGGTGATCGTGCAATCGCGGCTTGCTTCGATGGATGCCGCGATCGAGGAGGCGGCGATGGACTTAGGCGCCAGGCCCTGGCGCGTGCTGACCGATGTGACGTTGCCGGTGATCGCGCCCGCCATTCTGGCGGGCTGGCTTCTCGCCTTCACGATCTCGCTCGATGATGTGGTTATCACCAATTTCACGACCGGACCCGGCGCCACCACATTGCCGATCCTGATCTGGAGCAAGGTGAAGCTCGGCGTAACGCCGGACATCAACGCGCTGGCAACCATCATCATCAGCATCGTCGGCGTCGGCGTGGTGATGGCCGGCATTATCATGCACCGCGCCGAGGCCCGCCGCGAGCGCGACATCCAGATGGCGATTGCCGCGGGGCAGTGATGAGCAGCATTGCCCGACAGCTCGAGTTCCTGCTGATGCCGGTTGGCGAACCGGGCACGGGTGCGGCGCGTTATGCCGCCGCGATGCATCTCTACCAGAAGCGGCTGCTGACGGAGGACGTGCTCGAAGTGTTCCGCATCTGCGCGCCCGACGACAAGATCGATCCCTTTGCGCAGCTTGAGCGCCGCGGCATCGCCAATCCCATTCCGGAACTTCTTGAAAGGAACCGCACGTGAAGCCCGTCAACTCCGCCGACCGCCGCATAGCCAATATTTATGACGCCGAGTTCAAGCCCTTCGTGTTCGAAGATGGTGCTGCGCTGGGCGATACTGTTCTGCAGCTCGATGACACACAGCCATTGGGCGTGGGTTTTCACGTCTACCGCATGCCTGCGGGCATGACCACGAGGCCGCACCGCCACAATGGCCATGAGCAGTTCCTGATCCTCGATGGCGAACTGATCGAGAACGATGGCACAGTCTTCCGCAAGGGTGACCTCGTATGGCTGCGCGACGGAACGGAACACTGCTCCTATACGCCCAATGGCTGCCTGCTGGCGGTGCATATCGCGGCCACCGAAACCACGGTGGAATGATTGGCGATGGCGCAGGCTGACCTGATCGTCATCAACGGCGACATCCTCACCATGGATGCGATGTTCCCGCGCGTCGAGGCGCTGGCCGTGGCGCAGGGAAGGGTCATTGCGCTGGGCACGAGTGCTGACATCCGCAGCTTCGCGAGCCGCGCCACGAAGGTGATCGACGCCGGCGGACGGATGGTGCTGCCGGGTTTTCAGGATACGCACATCCACCTGCAGGACTCCGGCCATGGCTATGGCCTCAACGCCAATCTGGAAGCTGCACGCAGCATTGCGGAGCTTGCAAAGGAGCTGAAGGATTTTGCCGCGCGGCATAGGGGCAATTGGGTGAATGGTGTGGGCTGGTACACCGGCATCTTCACCGATCACAACCTGACGCGGCAGGTGCTGGACGAGGCCGTGCCGGACCGGCCCTGCTATATCCTCGCCTCCGACGGGCACAATGCCTGCCTGAACTCTGCGGCCTGCAGGGCGGTGGGGCTGGAGCGCGGCACGCCCGACCCTTTCAACGGCCATTTCGTGCTGGACGAGGCCGGCGATCCGACCGGCATGCTGCACGAGGATGCAATCGACTGGGCGCTGAAACGCATGCCGCCGGTAACCGATGCTGAATATGCAGAAGGCGTCAGGTTTGCGCAGGCGCTGTGCAACCGCAACGGCTTCACCGGCGTTCTCGATGCTTCCGTCGGCAGGCGTCATGCGCGCGTCTATCAGGGGCTGGCCGATGCGGGCAAACTGACGGTGAGGTTGTGCGCCACGGCGAAGGTGAAGCCCGAGGAGACGACGCGCGAGGCGCTGGAACGGATTGAGGCGCTGCGCCGTGAGCATCGCTCGGCGGCGTTCAACATCCATTCGGCGAAGTTCTTTCTCGATGGCGTGCTGGAAAACCGCACCGGCGCGATGATCGATCCTTACTCAGACGCGATCGGCGGCAATGCGCCGCTGATGTTCGAGGCGAGGCACATCAAGGAACTGTTCACGGCCTTCGATGCCGCGCGCTTCCAGATCCATGTGCATGTGATCGGCGATCTGGCGGTGCGGGCGGCCCTCGATGGACTGGAAGCCGCGCGCAACGCCAATGGCCGCTGGCCGAGCCTGCATCAGCTGGCGCATGTACAGTGTATCGACCCCGCCGACATTCCGCGCTTCCGTGACCTGGGCGCGATGGCGAATGTGCAGGCGCTGTGGGCGCGGCATGAACCATCAGTCACCGATGTGGCGCTGCCGATGGTCGGGGCGGAACGCGGCAAGTGGATGTATGCCTTCCGCTCGTTGATCGATGCCGGCGCACCCTTCTGCCTGTCGAGCGACTGGGGCGTCTCGACGCTCAATCCGTTCCAGATCATGGAAACCGCGATCACCCGTCAGCCGCCGCGAAAGCAGGGCGATCATCCGGTGTTCCTGCCCGAGCAGCGCATGACGCGCGCGGAATGCATCATGGGCTATACGCTGAATGCCGCCGCAGCGGCCTGGCGCGGTGATGACACCGGCTCCCTCGCTTACGGAAAATATGCCGACTTCATCATCCTGGACCGCGATATCCTGACCTGCGACGTCTATGATATCGGCGACACCCATGTGGTTTTGACCGTGCTGGGCGGGCAGGAAGTGCACCGCGACAGCGGATTTTCGGGCTAGGCACCTTCAGGAAATACAGGCGGCGGTTGTAGGCCAACTGGGCTTCCAACCGCCGCCATACCGCGGACCGGGGCACATTTGGTGCCGCAGTGCCCCGTGTGTGAGGCGAGGCGACTCCAAAACACTTTCGACATCAAAGGGTTCGCCCGGATTGTTGCGTTTGGTCACTTATCCACAGGTCTTCCACAGCAATTTTGGCCACCCGCAGGCCATCCCGGACTGGTTTCGGCAGGCCAAATCAGACTATGATTCTCCCGATGCCAGGCCGCTGTCTGGCAGCTTCTTCGCAGAACTTGCCCGCCACGTTGCCTCTCGAAAGGCATCTGGCGGGCTTTTTTCTGACCGGCACGCCGATGCTGCTGCGGGGAACCCTTCAGGCGCACAGGACTTCAAGCGAGTGGGACGCTTTCCATCTCCATGGAGTGAGCACATGAAAACTTTGAAGACCTTGGCACTTGCTGCTGCCGCCACCTTTGCCGGCGCCACCTTTGCCACCGCCCAGGAGGCGAACACCACCGCCGACGTGAACATGCGCGCCGGACCGGGATCGCGCTATCCCGTGGTCACGACCGTGCCCGAGGATCGTGAAGTCTATATCCACGGCTGCCTTGCCGACTTCGAGTGGTGCGATGTCAGCTGGCGGCGCCAGCGCGGCTGGGTGTTCAGCGACTATCTGGAAGGCATCTATGGCCAGAGCTACGTGCCCTTCTATGAGTATCGCCGCAGGACGAGCCTGCCCGTGATCACCTTCGGCTTCAACTACTGGGACCGCAACTATAGGGACCGCCCGTGGTTCGACGACTGGGACCGCTGGGGCGGACGCGATCGCGATCGTGATCGTGACCGCGACCGCGTACGCGACCGAGATCGTGACCGTGACCGTGACGGCAACCAGGCGCGTGACCGGGATCGCGACGATGACCGCGATGACGACAACCGCAACCGCGTGCGCGACCGTGACCGTGACGGCAACCAGGCACGTGACCGGAACCGCGATGATGACGGCGATGATGACAACCGCACCCGCGTGCGCGATCGCAACCGTGACGGCGATCAGGCCGGTGACAGAAACCGCAACACGGAGCGCGGAACCGAACGCAACAGAAACCGGACGCGCGGCAATGATGACGGCGAAAACCGGCGCGGTGGCGACGACTGTGATGGCGCAAGCCAGGATCCCCGCTGCAACAACACCGGCCAGCAGCGCAGCGGCCCCGGCAGCATCGTCGATGATGAAGACATGATGCCGTAACCGGCCGTTCCAAGCTCACAAGAATTGTGGCCGCCGGACAGTTTTCCGGCGGTCACTTCGAGATCCGCAGCTGGGTCAGGCGCCGGCCAATTTCGCGGAAGGCTGCCTGTAGTTCGCTGGTCGAGGCGGCAAGATAGGCATGTCTCGCGCTGGTGGCGCAATCGGTCATGATGGCGATGGCGGCTTCGTCATCCGCGATATCGAATCCGATGGTGAAGACTTCGATGTTCCTGTTCTTCATCGCGGTGCAAAGCTGGCGAGCCTGATTGGTAGCGCTGCCGTTCGTGGCATTGCAGTCGATCTTGTCGTCTGCGGAGCCGCTGCCACTACCCGAATCCCTGGCAATCACGCCATTGCAGTAGCTGGTGTTGAATTGACCATCCGTCATGATGACGGCGATCTTGTTCACTTTTTCGGCGCCATAGGCTGCCGGCCGGCTGCTGCCCGACCACATGCCGAAGTCGCGCGAAAGAGCATACCAGCCCCAGGCAATGCCGGTCTGGCCAGCGGTGGAGCCTACTGCTTCAAGATCGTCAATGGCATCGATCAGGGTCTGCTTGTCCGCCGTGAGCGGTATGAGGGCCGATCCGGGGCAGGGGTTATTGGTGCTCGCATAGTTGCGCCCCACCGGTGCCGATGACGGCGCAGCATCGCTGAAGGCATGCGTGCCCGTGCGCTCGCTGACGCAGGTGCTGATCGCAAATGTGCGGTTCACACCACGCGCATTGCGGAACCGGTAGCTCTGGCATCCGGGCGCCGTGCAGGTTCCTGCCACCGCGGTGCCGCGCGCGCTGGCCGCCTGGCTGCCGAGATTGACACCCATCGAATAGGGCACCAGCGCCACCTTCGAATAAAACTGCGACTGGTTTGGCCATACCACCGTGTTGACGAATTCAGTTGCCGCTGTCTTGAGCGACTGCAGCTTGGTGCCCTTCATCGAGCCCGTCGTATCGAGCACGAGCGAAACCTCGAGATTGTTGCCCGACCTGATGACTTCGGCGGCCACCGGCAGGTCGAAGCTTTCGATTCCGGCAAGCTGCATGAAGCTGGTCTCAAACCGCGCGGTAACCAGAAGGTCGATTTCGGTTGCGGTGCTGGTCAAGGAGAAGTCGACGATCTCGCCATAGGCATCCTGCGAGAAGTTCTTCTCCACCATGTCGCGCGTCATGGCATTCAGCCGCGTGACGTCGGTGACGCTGGAGGTTCCGGCGTGCAGTGCCGCGGCATCGACGGCCGCGGCAAGTTCGGTGCGGGCCATGGTCAGGCGGCCATAGTCGACAGCGGACCCGCAAAGCACCGTGGCGGCGATCATCGCCAGCGTCATCATCACTGTGATGTTGCCATCCTCGGCGCGACGGAGGCGGATAAAGCACGCACGGGTATTCGCTGCAAAGTTTTGCATGGGCTTAACGCTCCGCGTGAATTTTTATGCGTCTGGTTAAGCCAATTTAAGTTATGGGTATTACGCAAACCTCGCGATAAACCCTAAGGGTTTAGTCAAGTTGCGCGCATGCGTGGCGGCCGGCCCGGAGGAGGCCGCGATGAGATTTGATTTTGTGGGGGTGCCTGGGCGATGGTGGGCGCGACAGGGATCGAACCTGTGACCCCACCGATGTGAACGGTGTGCTCTACCGCTGAGCTACGCACCCTTTGCCAAGGTGAGCGGGGGTATAGGCGGAAGGCCAAGGCCAAGTCAAGAACGAGTGTCGGGCCTGCCGCGATCGAGGCATCTGTCCGGCGGGTTCCGGCGTAAGGAGAGGCATGAAACTGTTTCTTGCACTTGTGGTTACTGCCATTCTCAGCCTGGTTGCAGCCCTCATGATCTTTTCACCGCTTCGTGTGTTCAACGCTTTGGTTCCCGTCGACCGGGGGGTGACCCGCATCGTGGAGGGCGCGGCCTATGGACCGGAGCCGCGCCAGAGGCTCGACGTCTATCGCCCCGACGGCGATGCCGCGGGGCTTCCTGTGCTGGTCTTCTGCTATGGCGGGGCCTGGGATACGGGCGACCGGGCCGGCTATGATTTTGCCGGCCGGGCCTTCGCGGCGATGGGCTATCTCACCATCGTGTTCGACTATCGGCTGGTGCCCGAAACGCGCTTTCCGGGCTTTGTGGAGGATACGGCGGCGGCGATCGCCTGGGCTTCCGCCAATGCCGCGCAGCATGGCGGGGATGGATCACGCGTGTTCCTCGTCGGCCATTCGGCGGGGGCCTATAATGTGGCGCAGGCGGCACTCGACCCGCGCTATCTCGCGGCCCACGGATTGCAGCAGGACGTGGTGGCGGGCGTGGCGGCGCTGGCGGGGCCCTTCGATTTCCTGCCGCTGGACGATCCATCCGCCATCGCCGCTTTCGGCCAGTGGAACGATCTTCCGATGACGCAGCCTGTAAATGTGGTGACCGGGGATGCGCCGCCCTTCCTGCTGCTGACGGGTGACAGCGACACGACCGTCTTTCCGCGCAATTCGCGGCGGCTGGCGGCACGGCTCGCAGAAGCCGGCGTGCCGCACAGGCTGATCGAGTACGAGGGGATCAGCCATGCCGCGATCCTGCTGGCGCTGTCCCGCCCCCTGCGCTGGCGGGCGCCAGTGCTGGAGGATATCGGTACGTTTTTCGAAAGCCTTCAGACCGCGGCGAACAGATCCTGAATGGCCTCATAGGCCTCGTCGAAATGGGCGATCATCCGATCCGGCCCATATTCCGCGACAGGCCTTGGCGTATAGCCGAAGGGAACGCCGATCACCGGGACGCCGGCGTTCCGCGCGGTGAGGATGTCCGTCTCGCTGTCTCCCACCATGATGGCGCGGGGAGAGGTGAGGCCCAAGCGCTTCACCGCTTCTTGGAAGGGCCGCGGATCGGGCTTGGCGATGCCGAGCGTATCGGGGCCGATGACCGAGCCGAAATACTGCGACAAGTTCAGCGCGGCCAGAAGCTGGACGGAAAGGCCTTCGAGCTTGTTGGTGCAGACGCCGAGCGCGAAGCCGTCGGCTTTCAGCCGGTCCAGCAGTTTGATGAGGCCGGGGAAGACTTCGCTGCCGCCCGCGATGTTCTGCGAATAGAAGTCGACGAAGCGCGCGTAGTCGGGCTCGACGTCGTAGTTCTCGGGCAATCCGCCGGTGGCGGCAAAGCCGCGGGTGAGGAGGGCGCGTGCCCCGTGGCCGACGAAAACCCGCACCTCGTCCATCGAGATCGGGCGGCGGCCGCTCAAGTTCAGCACGTGGTTGGTAGCGCGCATCAGGTCCGGCGCGGTATCGACCAGGGTTCCATCGAGGTCGAAAATGACGGCGCGATCTGGCATGCAACCTCCGCAAATCTGGTGTGTTGGTGAGAGCGAACGCCCTATGCTAGAAGCCCGCCAACCGAAACGGGAGAGCTCAGATGGACATCCGGAAGACCCAGGCCCTGCGCGACATACTCAAGGACAAGTCGCTGCTCAAGGACAAATGCTACATCGACGGGAAATGGGTGGGCGGCGCTGCGACGATCGACGTGACGAACCCGGTTGACGAAAGCGTCATCGGCAGCGTGCCGAAGCTTGGCGCCGCCGAGACGAAGACGGCGATTGTGGCGGCCCAGCGCGCCCAGAAGGAATGGGCCAGGCGCACCGCCAAGGACCGTGCGGCGGTGCTGCGCAAGTGGTTCAACCTGATGATGGAGAATCAGGAAGACCTGGCCCAGATCATGACGGCGGAGCAGGGCAAGCCCCTCGCCGAATCGCGCGGCGAGGTGGCCTATGGCGCGAGCTTCATCGAATTCTTCGCCGAGGAAGGAAAACGCATCTATGGCGAGACGATCCCCTCGCCCTGGCCCAACGGCCGCATGGTGGTGATCAAGCAGCCGGTCGGCGTGGTGGCGGCGATCACCCCGTGGAACTTCCCCAATGCCATGATCACCCGCAAGGCAGGCCCGGCACTGGCCGCCGGCTGCGCCTTCGTGTGCAAGCCGGCCAATGAGACGCCGCTGTCGGCACTCGCCCTGGCCGAGCTTGGTGAGCGCGCCGGTTTCCCCGCCGGGCTGTTCTCGATCCTCACCGGCGTTTCCCGCGAGATCGGTGCCGAGATGACGTCGAACCCTATCGTCCGCGCACTGACGTTTACGGGCTCGACCGAAGTCGGCCGCGTGCTGATGGCGCAATGCGCGCCGACCATCAAGAAGGTGGGCCTGGAACTGGGCGGCAATGCGCCCTTCATCGTGTTCGACGATGCCGACTTGGACGCCGCCGTGCAGGGCGCCATGATGTCGAAATACCGGAACGCCGGGCAGACCTGCGTCTGCGCCAACCGCATTCTCGTGCAGGAGGGCGTCTATGACGCCTTTGCCGACAAGCTGGCGGAAGCCGTCAAGAAGCTGAAGGTGGGCGACGGCACCGAAAACGGCGTCACCACCGGCCCTTTGATCAACAAGGCGGCGATCGCCAAGGTGCAGGAACATATCGACGATGCGGTGAAGAAGGGCGGCAAGGTCGTCGTCGGCGGCAAGTCGCTGGGCGGCAATTTCTTCGAGCCGACCTTGATCCGCGACGTGACCTCCGACATGGCGGTGGCGCGCGAGGAAACCTTCGGCCCGGTTGCACCGCTGTTCCGCTTCAAGACCGAGGAAGAGGCGATCGAAATGGCCAACAACACCGAGTTCGGCCTCGCCTGCTATTTCTACTCGCGTGACATCGGCCGCGTCTGGCGCGTGGCGGAAGGCCTCGAATATGGCATGGTCGGCATCAACGAGGGCATCATCTCGACGGCGGAAGCACCTTTCGGCGGCGTGAAGGAGTCAGGCCTCGGCCGCGAAGGCTCGCACCATGGTGTCGAGGAATATCTGGAAATGAAATACATGCTGATGGGCGGGCTCGGAAAGTGAACACTGAAGAACAGAAGAAGGCGGCGGCGCAAGCTGCCGTCGATCTCGTGCGACCGGGAATGAAGATCGGCCTCGGCACGGGTTCCACCGCCAATTATTTCATCGATCTCTTGGGCGCCAAGGTGCGGGAAGGCTTCGACGTCAAGGCCGTACCGACGTCTCGCGCAAGCTATGACCGTGCCAAGAACAACGGCATCACGCTCATCACGCTGGAGGAGTTTCCGCGCCTCGACCTTACCGTTGACGGCGCCGACGAGTTCGACGGCAACTTCAACTTGATCAAAGGCGGCGGCGGCGCGCTGCTGATGGAGAAGATCGTCGCATCGTCGTCGCGCTACATGTTCGTGATTGCGGACGAGTCGAAGAAGGTCACGCGGCTCGGCAAGTTTCCGCTGCCCATCGAAGTGGTGCCCTTCGGTTTCAAGGCCACCGCCTGGAAGATCGAGAATGCCCTCAAGTCCTGCAATCTCGCAGCCAAGCTGACGGTTCGCGTGAAGGACGGCAAACCTTTCCAGACCGATGCCGGCAACATCATCGTTGATGCGGCGATCGGCTGGATTCCTGATCCGGTTAAGCTGTCCAACCTTCTGAACATTCTTCCCGGCGTCGTCGATCACGGCCTGTTCATTGGCATCTGCGGCCGGGTTCTGCTGGGAACCAAGGATGGCGTGAAGCAACTGGACAAGCCACCGAATACGCCCCCGGCCAAGATGCGGAAGCAATGACATCATTCGACTACGATCTGTTCGTCATCGGGGCAGGCTCCGGCGGCGTTCGTGCCGGGCGCATTGCCGCGCGGCATGGGGCGAAGGTGGCCGTGGCGGAGGAATACCGCGTCGGCGGCACTTGCGTCATCCGTGGCTGCGTGCCGAAGAAACTCCTCGTCTACGCCTCGAAATTCGCCGAGGAGTTCGAGGATGCCGTGGGCTTCGGCTGGACGACCGAGAAAGTGTCCTTCGACTGGGTAACGCTCATCGAGAACAAGGACAGGGAAATCGACCGGCTCAACAAGGCTTACATCCGCAATCTTGAGGCGGCGGGCGCTGAGCTGATCCAGGAGCGCGCGACCGTTGCCGGGCCCAACACCGTGGCTCTGGCCAGCGGCCGCAAGGTGACGGCCAGATACATTCTGGTGGCGACCGGCGCCTCCCCCTTCGTGCCGCGGCATCTGCCGGGGCATGAGCTGGCGATCACCTCCAACGAGGCCTTTCATCTCGAGCGTTTGCCCTCGCGCATCTGCATCGTGGGCGGCGGTTATATCGCGGTGGAATTTGCCGGAATCTTCTCAGGCCTCGGCGTCGAGACGGTTCTGATCTGCCGCGGCGAAAACATTCTGCGCGGTTTCGACGAGGATGTCCGCAGCCACCTTTCATCCGAGATGAAGAAGAAGGGCGTTGAAATCCGTACGCGGAGCGATATCGCGCGGATCGAATCTTCCGGCACCGGCGTGCGCGTGACGCTGAACGACGGCGCGGCATTCGGCGCCGGCCAGATCATGTTCGCGACGGGGCGTGTTCCCAATGTGATGGGGCTTGGGCTGGCCGAAGCCGGCGTTGACCTGACGCCGCATCTCGCCGTGAAGGTCGATGCCTGGTCGCAGTCGAGCGTGGCCTCGATCTATGCCGTGGGCGACGTGACAAACCGCGTGAACCTGACGCCCGTCGCCATTCGCGAGGGCCATGCCTTTGCGGACACCGTGTTCGGCGGCAAGAAGGTCGCGGTCGACCATTCGCTGATCCCCACGGCGGTTTTCTCCCAGCCCGAGATCGGCACGGTGGGGTTGACCGAGGAACAGGCACGGCAGGGGTTCAAGGCCGTTGACATCTACAAGACCAGCTATCGCCCGATGAAGCATACGATATCGGGCCGCGATGAGCGCACGCTGATGAAACTTGTCGTCGATGGCGACAGCGACCGCGTGCTGGGCTGCCACATCTGCGGGCCGGACGCCGGCGAGATGGCGCAGCTTTTGGGCATTTCGCTTCGGCTCGGCGCCACGAAATCCGACTTTGACGCAACGATGGCCGTTCACCCAACGGCCGCCGAAGAACTCGTCACCATGCGCGAGAAATGGGTGCCCACGAAGTAACCGGCCCCGCCATGGAATAACGCCGTGATTCCTGCGTAACTCTTGCAGAAGGGGCATTGATGGACTTCCGGACGCAATTGGGTAGCGAATTGCCCGCGCTGCGGCGCTTTGCGCGGGCGCTGACGGGAGATGCAGCACTTGCCGACGACCTTGTCCAGGATTGCGTCGAGCGGGCGCTGAACAAGAGCCATCTCTATGATCCGGCGCGGCCATTGCGCGCCTGGCTCTATGCGGTGCTGCGCAACATCTACATCAGCGGCTTGCGGCGCTCGGGACGCGCCAGCGTGGTCAAGACGGTCGACGAGCTTTCAGATGGCGAGGGCGCGGTGCCTCCAGCGCAGGAGGAACACCTGTCGGCCGGCTCGGTGGCGCAGGCGCTGGACCGGTTGGCCTCCCAGCACCGCGAGGTGATCGTGCTCGTGGCGCTTGAAGAGATGAGCTACCGCGACGTGGCCGAAATTCTGGGCGTGCCGTTGGGCACGGTGATGTCCAGGCTTTCCCGCGCGCGCGAACACTTGAGACGGATACTCGAGGACCGTGGGCATACGGTCCTGAGGCGGGTGAAATGACAACAAACAAGATCGACGACTGGGCGCTTCACGCCTATGTGGACAATGAAGTTTCGGGCGAGCAGCGCGCCGAGATCGAGGAATTGCTGCGCGCCAATCCCGAACTCGCCCAGCGCGTGGAGGAGTGGCGCCGCCAGGGCGAGTTGCTGAAGCATGCCTATGACGGCGTGCTGGCCGAGCCCTTGCCGCGCAGCCTGGCCGCAACGCTCCGCTCCGGCGGCAGCTTGTCGGCGCGGCCTTACCTGGCGATGGCGGCGGCTCTTGCCTTGTTGCTGCTCGGCGGCTTCGGCGGCTGGTTTCTGGCGATGGAAACCGAGCATTCGCATGTGGCGGATTTCGCCGGCCGCGCCCTGTCGGCCCATGCGATCTACGCCGCGGAGGTGCGCCACCCGGTTGAAGTGCGCGCCGACGAGAAGGATCATCTGCAGACCTGGCTGTCGAAGCGCGTCGGAACCGCCTTCACCGTGCCGGACCTGACGGCGCAGGGCTACACGCTGCTGGGCGGCAGGCTTCTGGCGGCGGGCGACAGGCCGGCCGCCTTGCTGATGTATGAAGATGCCAAGGCCGACCGCATCACCATCTTTCTCTCTGCGGCGGCTGAGAACACCGACACGGCGCTGCATGTCGAGCAGCGCGGCAACCTCACCGCCTGCTACTGGCGCGATGGCAAGCTCGCCTTCGCAGTGGCGGGCGAAATGCCCCGCGAGCCGATGATGAAGCTCGCGGAGGCCGTTTACGACGCGTTTGAGGGCTGATCAGTCCAGAACCTGGAAGTGCGCTTCCGTGGTGATGCCGTTGTTGATCGGCAGCATGTCCTGCGGGCAGGCGGAGAACACGATGATCGCGTCCATCTCGGCCTTGAACACCACATGGTCGCCCGGCTTGCACAGGCAGTTGCCCCATTCGAGCGCGCCATCCTGCCGCCATGGGATGTTCATGAACAGGTTGAGCGAGTCTGGCGTGTAGGGCAGGAAGTGTCCAAGCTCCATCAGCCCCGCATGCATGTTGTCGCGGCAGTTGTCGTGATAATGCGTGCAGCCCAAGAGGCCGTAACGCTCGTTGTCGCAAGGGGCGATCAGCGTATCGTGGCGGCCGGGGGACGAATCCTCGGTGAGCGTCAGGATCGGGCGGCGGCGGTTGGTGATCATCTTGTCGCCTTCGACGGGGAACAGCCTCGTCCAGAAGGCGCGGCAATGTTCCATGCCCATGTATTCGCGCAAGTCACCCGCATTGAAGGCCCAGAAATCGACGACCTGGTTGCCGTGGGTGTTGATGACCTTGATGGACTGGCCCTTGCTCACGCGAACGGCCTTGCCCCGGCGGGCCGGAATGGTCTGTAGTGCGGTCACGTCGTCCTCCTGGTGAAACTTGTGAAGGTACCCATAATGAAGAAAGACCCGCGCTTCCAGCCTGTCGATGCATCCGTAACGCCGCGCTTTGCAGGAATTGCAACCTTCATGCGCACTGAGCGTCATGATGTGTCGAAGGATCTCGATATCGCGCTGGTGGGCGTGCCTTTCGATATCGGCGTCAACTACCGCGCCGGTGCACGGCAGGGGCCCTCCGCCGTGCGCGAAGCCTCGCGGCTGATCAGGCGCGTGCACAATGTGTCGGGCATCGCGCCCTACGACATCTGCAACGTGGCCGATGTGGGCGATGCGCCGGTGAACCCCATCGACCTTCACCGCTCGATCGCCATGATCGAGGAGTTCTTCGCGAGGATTCATGCGGCAGGCGCTTTGCCCTTGTCGATCGGCGGCGACCACACCGTGCCGCTGCCGATCCTGCGCGCGCTGGCGAAGGATGGCCCTGTGGGCATCTTCCACATCGACAGCCATGCCGACACGCTCGACACGCTGGCGGACACCAAGATCAACCACGCGACGACCTTCCGGCGCGGCGTGGAGGAAGGGCTGATCGACCCAAAACGCACGATCCAGATCGGGTTGCGCGGCTCGCGCTTCTCGCCAGACGACATCAAGTGGGGGCAGGATGCGGGCTTCACCTGCATCACCTTCGAGGATTACGAGGAAATGGGCCGCGCAGCGGTCATCAAGAAGATCCACGAGGTGCTGGGCAACGGCCCGACCTACATGACCATCGACATCGACGGGATCGACCCCGCCTGGGCGCCGGGCACGGGCGTTCCCGAAATCGGCGGCCTCACCCCGCGCGAGGTACAGGTGATGGTGCGGAGCCTGCAGGGCAAGCACCTGGTAGGGGGCGACATCTGCGAGGTGGCGCCCTGCTATGACCCCACCGGGATCACGGCGGTCACCGCCGCGAACCTGATGTGGGAAATGCTCTGCGTGCTGGCCGATTCGAAGGCCCGCCGCGGCTGATTGCGGCGCGGGGGCGGCACTGCTAGAAGCGCGTCCGATCAAGAGATTGGACCTCCTCGACCATGGACGACAAGCCGCAGAAGACCGACCGCTACCGGGACACCGTATTCCTGCCGAAGACCCAATTCGGCATGAAAGCGGGCCTGCCGCAGAAGGAGCCCGAACTGCTGAAGCGCTGGGCGGAAATGGACCTTTACAAGAAACTGCGCGAGCAGAGCAGGGGCCGGCCCAAATACGTGCTGCACGATGGCCCCCCCTATGCCAACGGGCACCTGCACATCGGGCATGCGCTGAACAAGATCCTGAAGGATATCGTCACCCGCTCGCGCCAGATGCAGGGGTTTGATTCGAACTACGTGCCGGGCTGGGATTGCCATGGCCTGCCCATCGAATGGAAGATCGAAGAGCAATACCGCGAGAAGGGCAAGAACAAGGACGAAGTGCCGATCAACGACTTCCGTAAGGAATGCCGGACCTTCGCCGCCCACTGGATCGACGTGCAGCGCGAGGAATTCAAGCGGCTGGGTGTGACGGGCGACTGGGACAATCCCTACCTCACCATGAACTACCGCGCCGAAGCGCTGATCGCCAACGAGCTGCTGAAATTCGCAAGTTCGGGCCAGCTCTATCGCGGCTCGAAGCCGGTGATGTGGAGCGTGGTGGAAAAGACCGCGCTGGCCGAAGCGGAGATCGAGTATCAGGATTATCAGTCGGATACGATCTATGTGAAGTTTCCGGTGAAGCGGCTGGACTTGACCGGCGTGAAGGCGCTGGACACGGCAATCAGCAGCATCAGAGAAGCAGGGCTCGGAGGTAGCGCGCAACTCGATGATGCGTCCGTCGTCATCTGGACCACGACACCGTGGACCATCCCTGGCAACCGCGCCATCTCCTATTCCCGCAAGATCGACTATAGCCTCGTGCTTGTGACGGAGGCGCCCGAGAATAATTGGGCAAAGGCCGGCGACAAGCTGATCCTCGCAGACCGCCTGATCGAAGGCGTAATGAAGGCCGCGAAGGTGACGGGCTGGAGCACAGTTCGAAAGATCGAGGCCTCCGAACTCGAAGGCATGGCTTGCGATCATCCGCTCGCCGCATGGAACCCTTCGAGGCTCGCTGCGCTCGCGCCTCAGGGTGAGGGAGCGGGGGAAAACCCTCATGCTGAGGTGCCCGGCGGCAGCCGGGCCTCGAAGCATGCTGCTGGCGAAGGAGCAGGCGGCTATGGTTTCGACGTGCCCCTCCTCGACGGCGATCATGTAACGGATGATACCGGCACGGGCTTCGTGCACACGGCACCTGGTCATGGCGCGGATGACTACAACATCTGGATCGAGAAGGTGAACGGGCCGATCCCCTTCACCGTCAACGCCGATGGCTATTTCACCAAGGAAGCGCCGGGCTTTGAGGGCCGCCGCGTCATCACCGACAAGGGCGAGAAGGGCGATGCCAATGACGCGGTGATCCGTGCACTGACGGATGCCAATGCGCTGATCGCGCGTGGCCGCCTGAAGCACCAGTATCCGCATTCCTGGCGCTCGAAGAAGCCGATCATCTTCCGCAACACGCCGCAATGGTTCATCTCGATGTCGAGCCATGGGCTTCGCGACATTGCGCTGAAAGCCATCGACGACACGAAGTTCTTCCCCGCGGCGGGCCAGAACCGCCTGCGTGCCATGATCGCCGACCGGCCCGACTGGGTGATCTCGCGCCAGCGCGCCTGGGGGGTGCCGATCGCCGTTTTCGTGAACAAGGAAACTGGCGAAATCCTCAATGATAACAATGTGAACCAGCGCATTGTGGATTCATTTTCTGAGGAAGGTGCGGATGCCTGGTTCGCCGAAGGCGCGGCGCAGCGGTTCTTGGGAGCCGATTACAATTCGCAGCAGTGGGAACAGGTGCGGGACATCCTGGACGTCTGGTTCGATTCAGGCTCCACCCATGCCTTCTGCCTCGAGCAGCGGCCCGACCTCAAGTGGCCAGCTGACCTCTATCTGGAAGGCTCCGACCAGCATCGCGGCTGGTTTCACTCCTCCCTTCTCGAAGCCTGCGGCACGCGCGGCCGCGCACCTTATGACGCGGTGCTGACGCATGGTTTCGTCGTGGCTGAGGACGGCCGCAAGATGTCGAAGTCCTTGGGAAACATCGTGACGCCGCAGGACGTGATCAAGCAATCGGGCGCGGACATTCTCCGCCTGTGGGTCGCTTCCGCCGATTACGCGGAAGATCTTCGGCTTGGTCCGGAGGTTCTGAAGACCAACATCGAAGGCTATCGCAAGCTCCGCAACACCATGCGCTACATCCTCGGCGCTGTTGATGAGCTGAACGACTGGGAATTCGTCCAGGCGAAGGACATGCCCGAACTCGACCGCTACATCCTGCATCGCCTCCATGAACTGGAAGGCCAGGTGCGGGCGGCTTACGAGGTGTTCGACTACAAGAAGCTGTTCGCGCTGCTGACCAACTTCATGACGGTCGATCTCTCGGCCTTCTATTTCGATATCCGCAAGGACTCGCTCTATTGCGATGCCTGGTCGAGCTTGCGGCGGCGGTCCTGCCGCACCGTGCTGGACCAGCTGTTCCATTGCCTCACCACCTGGTGGGCGCCGGTGCTGGCCTTCACCATGGAGGAAGTGTGGCTGTCGCGCTTCAGCGGCGATGGCTCGTCCGTTCACCTGATGCAGATGGCGAAATGCCCGGATGAATGGGCGGCACCGGAATTGGCCGCGAAGTGGGACAAGGTGCGCGACGTGCGCTCCGTCATCACCGGCGCTCTCGAAATCGAGCGGCAGGTGAAGAAGACGATCGGCTCGGCGCTGGAAGCGGCACCCGATGTCTATGTCTCGGATGCGGGACTGCTTGCAGCACTCGATGGCGTGGACTTGGCTGAAATCTCGATCACCTCGGACGCGAAGCTGATCGAAGGCGGGGGGCCGGCGGACGCCTTCCGGCTCGACAGCGTGAAGGGCGTGGCCGTGCTCTTCAAGCCGGCGGAGGGCCGGAAATGCGCCCGCTCGTGGAAAATCAGCCCTCAAGTCGGCAGCGATGCCGAGTTCCCCGACATCACACCCCGCGATGCCGAAGCCGTGCGCGAATGGCAGACGCGCTTCGGCACGGCCGTATGAAGGGGCTGAAACTCTGGAGCCCGCTGGCGCCTCTGGTGCTGGCGCTGGCGGCCCTCGTCTTCGGGCTGGACCAGACCCACAAGTGGTGGATGATCAGCGTTTTCGACATCGCCGCGAAGTCGCCGGTGACGGTGACGCCGTTCTTCGAACTCGTCATGGTGTGGAACCGTGGCGTGTCCTACGGCCTCCTGACCACGCACACCCAGGAACTGCTGATCGCGCTGAGCCTGGTCATCACGGCGATGCTGTGGATCTGGGCCTGCCGGATGGAGAGGGCGCTCGGGGCGGCAGCTCTCGCACTTGTGATCGGCGGTGCGCTGGCCAATGCGCTGGACCGCGGATTGCGCGGTGCGGTGGCGGATTTCTTCCACTTTCATTACGGAAATTTTAGTTGGTATGTCTTCAACATCGCCGATGTAGCAATCGTTGCTGGAGTCGGGCTGCTGCTGTATGAATCGCTGTTTGACGGTGCCGGTCACGAGCGCCGCGGAAAAGCCGGATTCCCGCGCCAGTAGCTAGGGTTATGTTCGGAAAATGGGTGTTTCGATGAAATCTGCCGTTTCTGCCGTTCTGCTTGGTGTCGTGGCATTCGGTCTCGCCGGCTGCGGCTCGACCATGAGCAACTGGCTGGAAAAGGACACGCCCACCCAGACGGCCGTGGTGAACCGCGACCTCACCATGCCGCCCGACATGCGGCTTGCCCCTCCGGGATCGGCCCCCGCCGCGCCTGAGGCCAGCTATCAGTCCAGCGAACCCGACCTCTACTCCGGCGAAAATCTCGACGCCCCCGCGACCGCCTCCGCACCTCCGGCCGCACCTGCCAAGCCGCGCCCGAGCGCCGTCGACAACGTCTATACCGAAGCCGGCATCTCGCTCACCAAGCCTGACGGCACGCGGAAAACCGATGTCGAACTGCGCGAGGAACTGCGCCAGATCCAGCTTGCGAAGAAGAAGCAGAAGAACGGCAACTACGGCACCGTTTTCAACATCGGAAACATCTTCAAGGATGAGTAGGCGCTCAGGCGCCCAGGCCGTCCGTTCCGCATTACCATTTCCAGCGCCATCTGGCGCCAGACAGGAACTTTCATGATCTTCCGTGCCCGATTGATTTTGATCATTGTACTGACAATAATCCTGGGAGCACCGGCGCGCGCGCTCGATATCGACGTCACCTCCTTCACGCTGGCGAACGGCATGGAGGTGGTGGTGATCCCCGATCGCCGCGCGCCAGTCGTCACCCACATGGTGTGGTACAAGGTTGGCGCCGCCGACGAGCCGCAGGGCAAGGCCGGTATCGCTCATCTGCTCGAACACCTGATGTTCAAGGGCACGCCGAAATATCCCGAAGGCGAATTCAGCCGCATCGTGCGCGCCAATGGCGGCGACGAGAACGCCTTCACCTCACAGGACTACACCGCCTATTTCCAGCGCATCGCCAGGGAGCGCCTCGAACTGGTGATGGAGCTTGAGGCCGACCGCATGCATAACCTCGTGCTCACCGACGAGAACGTGCTGCCGGAGCGCAGCGTCGTTCAGGAAGAGCGCCGCGAGCGCACCGACAACGACCCTTCGAGCCTGCTGGCCGAACAGCTCGACGCCGCGCTTTATACCGCGCATCCCTATGGCAAGCCGGTCATTGGCTGGATGAGCGAAGTGGCACAGCTCACCCGCCAGGACGCGCTCGACTTCTATGCCGAGCATTATGAGCCCGCCAACGCGGTGCTCGTCGTCGCGGGAGACGTGACGGGCGATGAAGTGAAGCTTCTTGCCGAACGTCATTATGGCCCGCTGAAAAACCGGCGGCCCCCGGAGGCGCGTGTGCGGACACAGGAACCGGCCCCGGTGGCCGAGCGCCGCGTGATCATGCGCGACGAACGCGTGAGCAGCCCCCTATGGCAGCGGCGATACCTTACGGCGTCCTCGCGCAATCTGTCGCGCCGCGAGGACCATGCGCTCTCGCTCCTGGCTGACGTGCTGGGCGGCGGCACCCAAAGCCGCCTGCACCAGAAGCTGACGCTTGAAAAGAAGCTCGCGGCCTATGCCGGCGCGTGGTCCTCGACCGACTCGCTCGACAGCGGCAGCTTCGCCATCTATGCGGCTCCCAATCCCGGCGCCAGCACGGCGGAGATCGAGAAGGTCATCGATGAGGAACTGGCATTGATCCGCGACAAGGGCATCAGTCAGGAGGAACTGGATCGCACCCGCGATCGCAGCATCGCCGAGGCTGCCTATGTGCTCGACTCGCAGGAATCGCTGGCCCGCATCTTCGGCGTCGCACTGACCACGGGCCAGTCGATCGGCAACGTGATGAACTGGGAGCGCGACCTCGCGGCCGTCACCGTGGAGGATGTGGCCAAGGCGGCACGAACGGTTCTCGATCTCCGCGCCTCCGTCACCGGCCTGCTGCTGCCCGCCAACGGTTCGTAAGGAACAAGACACATGTCCATGCTCAGCGTTACACGCGCCATTGCCGCGGCGGCCGTGCTGCTTGCCTCCGCAATATCGGCACAGGCCTTCGCGATCCAGGAAGTGAAGAGCCCTGGCGGCATCACGGCCTGGCTGGTGCAGGAGAAAGCCGTACCGCTGATCGCCATGAACTTTTCCTTCAAGGGCGGCAGCGTGTACGACCCCCAGGGAAAGGAAGGCGTGTCGGAATTCCTGACGGGCATGCTTGACGAGGGCGCGGGCGATCTCTCGTCCAAGGAATTCCAGCAGCAGCGCGATGCGCTTGCTTTCCGCATGTCGTTCGATTCGGGCCGTGATTTCTTCGAAGGTTCGTTCCAGACGCTGACGCGCAACCGCGCGAAGTCCTTCGAGCTTCTGAAGCTGGCGATCAATGCGCCGCGCTTTGACGCTGAGCCCCTCGAGCGCGTGCGCCAGCAATTCATCCTGAGCGTCCAGAACGAGAACCAGGACCCGCAGACGATCGCCTTCCGGAACTGGATGAAGGAGGCATTGCCGGGAGACGCCTATGCGCGCGACTTGAACGGCACCGTGGAAACGATGGCGGCGATCGGCGCTGATGATCTGAACGCCGCGCACAGGCGCATCTTCACGCGCGACAAATTGCAGGTGGCCGTCGTCGGCGATATTGACGCCGTCGAGCTTGGCACCGTTCTGGACCAGGTGTTCGGCGGGCTGCCGGTCTCGTCTTCCCGCGAGGCTGTTGCCGCTGCCAAGCCCGTTATGGGGCCCAAGACAGTTGTGTTCGAGCGCGAGATGCCGCAGAGCGTGATCGTCTTTGGGCACGAAAGCATCACCCGCGACGATCCCGACTTCATCCCGGCTTTCGTGATGTCGGAAATCCTCGGCGGCGGCGGCTTCAGTTCAAGGCTGACGACCGAAATCCGCGAGAAGCGCGGACTGACCTATGGCGTGGGGATGGGGCTGTCTCCCGCCGAACGCGTGGGTCTCTATGTCGGCTCACTCCAGACTTCGAACGACAAGGCCGGCGAGGCCCTGGCGCTGGTGCGCGAGGTGATGGCGAAAATGGCCAATGAAGGCCCGACCCAGGCCGAACTCGATGAGGCCAAGACCTATCTGACGGGTTCCTACGCCTTGCGCTTTTCCTCCAACAGCGCCATTGCCAACCAGTTGCTGGGATTGCAGCAGCAGGACCTCGGCATCGACTACGTCGAGCGCCGCAACAGCCTGATCGAGGCGGTGACGCTGGATCAGGTAAAGGCCCAGGCGAAGCGGCTGCTTCACCCGGACCGGCTGATCGTCAGCGTGGTCGGCAAGCCTGTGGGGCTGAACTAGCCCCTGCGCCTAACTGCGACCACAAGCTCGCGCCTGGCGACGTCGCCGTAGTGCCAGAAACGCAACGCCTGAGACTGCATGGATGACACGCAGAGTCACGAATGAGGCCTTTAAACAGAGTGTTTGACGGTGGTGAATGATCGCAAAACACGGTTCACCCCCCCTATGCCCACTTTCTGGTTTGGCGCAAGCAAAGGTCCGGAAGGCAGGCAGCGAATCGTCCCGCAGCCTGACCAACCAGACGGAATGTACTACTGCGCGGCAGCGAACGGCACTTGACCGAATCGGCCGGGGTCAACTTTCACGACACCCGCTGCCGGGTTCACCTCGGTTACCGGCAGAGCATAATAGGCGAGGCCAGGATTCCAGCCATAATTATAGCCATACCAAGGGTAGGCGTAGGCTCCGTATGGGGCTGCAGCGTTGTTCACGATAACCGACAGCAGCTTGCCGTCCTGGCCGATCACGACGTCGTTCACATAGCCATATGAAACACCGTTGTTGAGGACTACACGATCGCCTAAAAGTTCACTTAGGCGAAATTCCTGCGGACCTTCGCGAACGAAATCGCCACTATCGTAGAGGCCGAAGTTCTCGGCTGTTTCCTCTGTCAATGGCACCATCACACCATCACCGCCAGTACGCGCTTTTACCTGATCCCAGGATATGCGGAACATCGCATCGCCGATCTCAAGAAAGCCGCCACCTTCAACAACGATTGCCGAAACCTTGCCGTCCGGCCCGACGATCATGTCATGAATTTCGCCCAGGTCGTTGCCATTAGGGCCATACACTTCCTGGTCAATCAGGGTCTTGGCGCGCCAGCCCGAGTAGAGCTGGTCTTCAGGGACCATCGGCACCTGGCTTGCGTTCGGGTCGATCAGCATTGAATCGGCTGCCGTTGTAGATGCTGTGGTATCCTGCTGCCCGGCGGCCTCTTGAGCGAGTGCCAATGAAGCTGTCAGCATGGTCAGCATTGACATGTAAACGAATGTAGACCTCGTCATTTTGTTCTCCTTTTTCGGCTGGCGGACACATCCGCCTTTTGGAGAAAACAGTCTCCGAGTCGGGAAGGTTCCTCTACGGCTTGGACAAATGAACAAGGTGATAGCATTCCCATTCCCGGCGCGTTTTCGCCTCGATCTCGCCATCCGCTTTTCAGTGATGTGGGGTAGCAAGTGCGGGGAACTGCCTCTATTCTTTATCCTATGCAAATCCGCAGGCTATCGGAAGGAACGGTGAACCGCATCGCGGCGGGCGAGGTGATCGAGCGCCCGGCGAGCGTGGTGAAAGAGCTTGTCGAAAACGCCATCGATGCGGGCGCCACGCAGATCGACGTTGCCTTCCGGGGCGGTGGCAAAAGCCTGATCCGCGTGACAGACGACGGGATCGGCATGGGGCCTGAAGATCTGGCGCTCGCCATCGAGCGGCATGCCACTTCGAAACTCTCCGACGATGATCTGGCCGATATCAGGTTCCTGGGATTCAGGGGCGAGGCGCTGCCCTCGATCGGCTCCGTCAGCCGGCTGTCCATCTGCTCGCGGGTGCGCGGTGGCGATATGGCGCATGTGATCGCCGTCGAAGGCGGCGAGGTTGCACCGCCACGGCCTGCGGCCCTGTCGCGCGGCACCGAGATCGAGGTCAAGGACCTGTTCTTCGCAACACCCGCGCGGCTGAAATTCCTGAAGGCGGACCGCTCGGAAACCGCGGAAGCCGCCGAAGTGGTGCGGCGCATGGCGCTGGCCAACCCCCATGCAGGCTTTGCCTTTGTCACCGAAGAGCGCCGCCTTGTGGATGTGCCTGCGGGCGATGATGAGGCCTCTCGTATCGCCCGCGTGCTGGGCCGCGACTTCATGGACAACGCCGTGCCCTTCGAACTCACGCGCGAGGATGTCGGGGTGCGCGGTTTTGCCGGTCTCCCCACATGGTCACGCGGGCAGGCGGCGATGCAATACATGTTCGTCAATGGCCGAGCCGTGAGAGACAAGCTGCTGGGCGGAGCGATCCGCGGCGCCTACGCCGACCTGATGCCGTCTGGCCGCTATCCGGCGATCGTGCTGTTCGTGACCTGCGCGCCTGAACGCGTGGACGTGAACGTTCACCCCGCCAAGGCGGAAGTGCGCTTCCGCGACGGTAGTCTCGTGCGCGGCGTGATCGTGAGCGCGGTGAGGGCGGCGCTGGCGGGCCGCAAGATGACGGCGGATACAGGGCTTGCGCGCGAAACCGTTGCGAGCTTCAGGCCGGTGATGCCGCAAGGCTCGTTCAATCCGGGATTGGCGGAAACACAAGCAGCCTTCGCAATGAACATGCCCCCAGCCGGGATGCCCGCGGTGGAAGATGCTCCGCCGACGGAGTATCCCCTGGGGCAGGCCCGCGCGCAGATCCACGACAACTATATCGTTTCGCAGACACGCGAGGGCTTCATTCTGGTGGACCAGCACGCCGCCCACGAACGCCTCGTCTATGAGCGGCTGAAGCGCGAGCGGGCGGAGAAGGGCATCGCCACCCAGCCGCTGCTGGTGCCGGAAGTGGTCGACCTCGACCCCGCGCAGGTGGAGCGGCTGGCGGACTCATCCGACATTCTGGCCCAGGGCGGCCTCGTGCTGGAGCCGTTCGGCGACACGGCAGTGATCATCCGCGAAGTGCCCGCAAGTCTCGGCGGAGACATCGCCGGCATCGTGCGCGACGTGGCGGACGAACTCTCTGAACTCGGCGTTTCGACGACATTGGAAGAGCGCATCAACCATGTGCTGGCCACCATGGCCTGCCACCATTCCGTGCGCTCAGGGAGAAAGCTGAAGCCCGAGGAAATGAACGCGCTGTTGCGCGAGATGGAAGCAACACCCAATTCCGGCCAGTGCAACCACGGCCGCCCGACCTTCATCGAACTGAAGCTCAGCGATATCGAGAAGCTGTTCGGACGGCGCTAGACTTCGCTCGACTTGTACTGCGCCTTGTCGAGCCATGCAGGGTCGATTTCGACGCCCCAGCCGGGGGCATCCGTCACCGTCGCAAAGCCGTCCTCGATCGCATAGGGGTCGTTGCGGAACAGGCCGTACTGCCAGGGATAGTAATCCTCTTCCTCGATCGAGAACTCGAGATATTTGCCGGCATTCGGAATGGCCCGCAGCAGGTGCATGGTGCAGAGCGTGACGAGCGACAGGTTTGCCGCATGCGGCGTGACGGGGAGGCCCGCCTTCTCCGCCTTCCTGCAGATTTCCAGCGTGCGCATCATGCCGCCGATATACATGATGTCCGGCTGCACGATGTCGACGCAGCGCGACGCGATCATCGCATCCCAGGTGGTGAACTCGCAGTCCTGCTCGCCGCCAGTGACGTCGATCGACAATGCATCGGCAACTTCTTTCGTCTGCGCGAATTCCCAATAGGGGCAGGGCTCTTCGAAATGGCCGATGCCCTCGGCCTCGAGCAGCCTGCCCACCTCAATGGCCCGCTTCGGCGAATAGCAGGAGTTGGCATCGACGAGTTTCGCGACGCCATCTCCCAACGCGCGTGACACCAGCGGCACAATCGCCTCGGTGCGGCCCGGCCACTCATCCTGGTCGCGCCCGCATTCGGCACCCACCCGCCATTTGAAGGCATCGAAACCCTTCTCGTCGCGGAGTTTCAGGAAGCGCTTGGCCTCATCCTCCGGCGTGATGTCGCGCTTCATCGACGAGGCGTAGGCGCGGATCTTTCCCGGACTGCCGCCAAGCAGCGAGGTGACGGGCTTTCCTTCCACCTTGCCGCGAAGATCGAGCAATGCGGTATCGAGGCCCGTGGTGGCGCGGCGCAAATATGAGCCCGGGTACTTGTGTTCGCGCTCGTTGATTTTCAGCAGCGTGTCGGAAAAATCCAGGGCATCGGTGCCGAGCGCGTGGCGCGCGACCTGGCGGTGGAACACCTCGCAGGTGATGTCGGCATTGTAGGTCGAGACCTGGCCCCAGCCCTGTTCGCCGCTGTCGGCCGTGACGCGCACAAAACCGACGAATTCATTGGTGAAGGTTTCGAGTTTCCGGATTTTCATGAAAGGGCCCCGCCGTGTTTTGCAGGCAGAATAGCGGACGGTTCCGTCACATTCCATTGCGGTAGAAGCGCACCTGTGTGTCGCCATAGTCGCGCCGGTCGAGGAGCGTGAGGCCGGGAACATCCGGCACCTCGGCCTTCAGCGCCTCCTCCAGAACCACAATCGCTTTCGGATTCAGCCATTGGCCCTTCACCAACGCAATGAGTGCCTTTTCGCCCAGTCCCTTGCCATAGGGCGGGTCGGCGAATGCGAGATCGAAAGCGGGTTGCGGCGCGCAGGGGCCGAGATCGGCCGCATCCCGCCGCCAGATCTTGACGAGGCCGATAATCCCCAGCGCATCGGCATTTTTGCGGACGAGGCCGCGGGCTTCCGCGCTGTCGTCCACGAACTGGCAGAAGCGGGCGCCGCGCGAGATGGCTTCAAGCCCGAGTGCGCCCGTTCCGGCAAACAGATCGAGCACGCGGGCGCCTTCAAGCTCGAAGCCTTCGATACCGTGGGCAAGGATGTTGAAGATCGATTCCCGCACCCGGTCGCTCGTCGGCCGGGTCGCCGAGCCCGACGGCGGCGCGATGCTATGATTTCTGAACTTTCCGCCGACGATCCGCATGGCTGTCCTTGAAGAATCCTGTTCCGATATTGGATTTCATCACCTTGGGCGGCACCTCCTCGATGGCTCCGCGCGCCATGTCGCCCAGCATGAAGGGACCGAAGGAAGTGCGGATCAGGCGGTTCACCTTGAGGCCCAGATATTCGCAGATCTTCTTCACTTCACGGTTCTTGCCCTCGCGGATGGCGATGGAGAGCCATTGATTGTCGCCTTGCGATGTCTCGACCTTGCCTTCGACGGGGCCATATTTCACACCCTCGATTTCGACACCCTTGGCGATCCTGGCGAGCCCCGCATCATCGACGCGGCCATAGGCGCGCACCCGGTAGCGCCTGATCCATCCGGTGGCCGGAAGCTCGAGATAACGGGCAAGTTCGCCGTCATTGGTGAGGAGCAGCAGCCCCTCGGTGTTGATGTCGAGGCGGCCGATCGAAATGACGCGCGGCAATTGCTGGCGGAGCTTGTCGAAAATCGTCGGGCGGCCTTCGGGGTCGTTGTTGCTGACGACGAGACCCGCCGGCTTGTGGTAGCGCCAGAGCTTGGTCTCTTCCTTCTGCGGCAGCGGCTTGCCGTTGACGGTGACGAGGTCCTTCGGCGTGACATTGACGGCAGCGGATTTCAGCACCGCGCCGTTGAGCTTCACACGGCCATCCTCGATCAGCCGTTCGGCCTCGCGCCTGGAGCAGATGCCGGCCCGCGCGATCACCTTGGCAATGCGTTCGCCCTCGAACTCGCTCATCTTGACGTACGCTCCATGATTGCCCCATGTGGCACGATGCGGATGAAACTGCCAGAGCCAATGCGGATCGCCTTCGAGGAGGCTGAGGCGGCTGCCCTGCGGGGCGAGGTGCCGGTGGGCGCCGTGATCGCCGATGCTGCCGGGAACATTATCGCAAGGGCCGGGAACCGGACGCTGGAACTGAAGGACCCGACGGCCCATGCCGAGATGCTGGTGATCCGCGAGGCGGCGCGGCTTCTCGGCAGTGAACGCCTCATCGGCTGCGACCTCTACGTGACACTGGAACCCTGCGCCATGTGCGCAGCGGCAATTTCATTCGCGCGGGTGCGGCGGCTCTATTTCGGCGCGGCGGATGAAAAGATGGGGGCGGTGGAGCATGGCGCACGCTTCTTTGGTCAGGCGACCTGCCACCACGCGCCGGAGGTCTACAGCGGCATTGGCGAGGAACGAGCCAGAACGCTGCTCAGAGAGTTCTTCAAGGCGCGCCGTTAAGCCACGGCTTCGATTCGCTTTTCCAGCTCGCGCTTCAACTGGTCCTTGGTGACCTGCGCGGCATCGAAGAATTCCTTCACCCGGAAGAAATCGCCAGCCGAGAAGTCTTGCAGCGCCGGCCGCACATAGATGTCCGGCGGCGAAGCGGCGCGGCGGAGGTTGGCCATCTGGTGGAACATGATGAGCATGGAGCCGACCGCGATCTCCATGTTGGAGCGCGACTTGCCATTCGGGGCCCTGGGCCGTCCGGTCACGTCCACCGCCACGACGACGTCGCTCTCGGCGCGCACATGATCGAAGGGAACCGGATTGGTGACACCGCCATCGACATAGGAATGGCCCTCGTAGCTGGGACCGAGGATGACGCCGGGAATGGCGATCGACGCCGCCACGGCGGTGCGCAGCGGGCCTTTCAGGAAGACGTGCTCTTCCATCAGGTCGAAATCTGTCGCGATGATCTTCAGCGGGATCGGCAGGTCCTCGATATTCTTCGGCAGCGTGTCGGGTAGCGCCAGGCCCGCCAGCGTTTCGCCCTGCAGGTGCAGCGAACCGAAGCTCTTGAGTGCCAGAAGATCGGTGATCTTGGTGCGCCCGAACACATAGCGCATGGCGCCCAAGCGGTTCGCGAGCAGCATTTCGGCGCGCTCGCGGATTTCCTGCGCGCTCATGCCGCCGGCATAGGCGGCGCCGACCAGCGACCCGATCGAACAGCCCGCGATGACGCAGGGCTTGATGCCAAGCTCGTCGAACACTTCCAGCATTGGAATATGTGCCAGGCCCCGCGCGCTGCCGCCGCCAAGCGCGAGGCCGATGCGGGGGCCGCTCATGCGCCGGCCTTCCGCGCGAAGGTCCATGCGGTTTCGGCGAGCGGCCGCACCTGCCGCGCCATCGCGGCGGCATCGGCGTTTGCCGCCGTGCCATCCCTCACCCGGCCCAGAATGCCCTGCAGGATGGCGGCGAGGCGGAAGAAATTATAGGCCATGTAGACATCGAGACCGGGAATTCCGTCGCGGCCTGTGCCGTGGCAATATTCAGCAATGTAGCTCTCGACCGGCGGGATGCCAGGGTCGCGCTCGTGGCCCAGAAGCGAGCCGACGCCGGCACCCGTCTCGGACACGGGCATGTACCACTGCATCAGGTGATAGGTGAAATCCGCCAGCGGGTCGCCGATGGTCGAAAGCTCCCAGTCCAGCACGGCGATGACGCGCGGCTCCGTGGGGTGGATGATGCAATTGTCGAGGCGGAAATCGCCGTGGACGATGGCGGCACCGGAGTCCGGCGGGCAGGCACCCGGAAGCCAGGCGATGAGGCGGTCCATCTCCGGAATCGTTTCGGTTTCGGAGGCGCGATACTGCTCGCTCCACCGCTTGATCTGGCGGGCCACATAGCCCTGCGGCCTGCCGAAATCGGCGAGGCCCAGGCTAACGGGATCGAAGCCGTGGAGCTTCGCAATGGTTTGGTTAAGGGAAGAAAACAGCGCGGCCCGGTCTTGCTTGGATAGTCCCCGTGCATGCGGTTCCCAGAACACGCGGCCTTCGGCATGCTCCATCACGTAGAAGGCGGCCCCGATGATGTTCTCGTCCGTGCACAGATGAAGCGGGTGGGCGACAGGAAAGCCGGCGTGGGCAAGAGCTTCCGTCACCCGGAATTCGCGTTCGATGGCATGCGCGGAAGGCAGCAGCTTGCCGAAGGGCTTGCGGCGGAGAACGTAGGCGCGCTGCGGCGTCGCGAGCTTGTAGGTAGGGTTGGATTGTCCGCCCCTGAAGCGTTGCGCGATGAGCGTACCTTCGAAGCCCGAAATGTGCTGGCTCAGATAGGCTTCAAGTGCTGCGACCGGAATATCGGCATCAGTGGTGCCGGAGAAGGCCTGCTGCCGGTCAATGCGCATGGGCGCCCAGGAATGGCATGAGAGCGGCAAGCAGCGCATCCGGATTTTCTTCCGGTATGAAGTGACCGGAGTCGACGCCATGTCCTTCGATGCTCGTGCACCATTCGCGCCATGTTGCGAGCGGGCCATCTGTCTCGCTCGGAATCCCGGCATTGCCCCAGACGGCGAGCGTGGAGCAGGTGATCATCCGCTTCGCCGCACGGTCTGCTTCATCCACCGCGAGATCATAGGTGGCACCGGCGCGATAGTCGTTGCAGGTGGCATGGATATGTTCGGGCGTTGCGTAGTGCAGGCGGTATTCGGCGAGTGCGTCCTCGCTGAAGGATGACAAGTCCTTCGCCTTCGTCCAGCTGGCAAGCGTATAATCGAGATAGCCCACAGGGTTCGGCTCGATCAGCATTTCGGGCAGCGGGTGCGGCTGCGCGAGCATGAGCCAGTGATAGGTCTTCATCGCCAGCTTCACGGTGAAATTGTGCCACATCGCGTAAGTCGGAACGATATCGAGCACTGTGAGGCAGGAAATCACATCCGGATGATCGAGCGCCATCCGATAGGCGACGCGCCCGCCGCGGTCATGGCCCGCGATTGCGAAACGCGAGTGCCCAAGCGAAGCCATAAGCGCCACAAGATCATTCGCCATGGCGCGCTTCGAATAGGCTTCGTTCTTCGCATCGTTCGGTGGGCAGGAGGAATAGCCATAGCCGCGCAGGTCCGGCATCACGCAGGTGAAGTTCTTCATCAGTTCCGGCGCCACGCGGTGCCACATGGCATGCGTCTGTGGAAAGCCGTGGACCAGCAGCAGCGGCGGGCCGGACCCGCCGATGCGGGCGAAAATCTCGACGCCACCAGTCTTGAAGCGATGCTCGCGCGTGTCTGGGAACAGCTTGCTCATGGAGGGAGGTTACACCTCCCAATCGATCACCGCCAAGCCCTCGATACCGCCCTCCAGCCCGTCAACCACCATCTTGCCGACGATCTGGTGCTCGGGGTGGGGAAGATAGGCATCGCGTGCGGCGGCATCCTTGAAATCGACCGAGAAGGCATGGGTGAAGCCCTTCTGCAGGCCTTCGGGAGAATTGTCCTTGCCGCAGGTGATATGGAGAATGCCGGGGATATGAGCCTGCAGGCCTTCGATGGCCGCGAAGATGGCGGAAACGTCGGCATCCCGGCGGAAGCGGCAAAACACGGTGTGGCGGATCATCTGGAGTTCTCCTTTTCAATTGCACGCCAGCCGATGTCGCGGCGGCAGAAACCTTCAGGCCAGTCGATGCGGTCGACCGCGGCATAGGCGCGGGCCTGTGCTTCCTGCACGGTCCGGCCGCGCGCGGTGACACTCAGCACGCGCCCGCCATTGGCGACAATCTTGCCGTCCTTGCTTGCCGTCCCCGCATGGAAAATCTCGACGCCCTCCATGGCGGCGGCTCCTTCGAGGCCGCGAATCTCGGTGCCCTTGATGACCTCGCCCGGATAGCCTTTGGCGCACATGACGACGGTCAGGGCCACGTCGTCGAACCAGCGGGCGCTCATCTTGCCGAGGGTGCCATCGCAGCTGGCAAGCAGCAGGGTGACGAGATCGTCCTTCAACCGCATCATGAGGACCTGGGCCTCGGGGTCGCCGAAGCGGGCATTGTACTCGATGAGCTTGGGGCCTTGCCTCGTGAGGATGAGGCCCGCGTAGAGCACGCCGACGTAAGGGTGCCCCATATCGCTCAGTGCACGGATCGTCGGCTTGACGATCTTCTCCAGTGTCTCATCGCACAGTGCCTGCGTCATGCAAGGGGCGGGCGAATAGGCACCCATGCCGCCGGTGTTGGGGCCGGTGTCGCCATCGCCCACGCGCTTGTGATCCTGCGCGGTGGCAAGCGGCAGCGCATGGGTGCCATCGGTGAGCACAAAGAAGCTCGCTTCCTCACCCTCGAGAAACTCCTCGATGACGCATTCGGCACCGCCGAACTTGCCGGAAAAGATGTCTTCCACGGCGGCGCGGGCTTCCGCGATATCCATCGCGACGGTGACGCCCTTTCCCGCTGCCAAGCCATCGGCCTTGATGACGATGGGCGCGCCTTGGGCGTCGAGATAGGCCAGGGCCGCAGCCTTGTCGCGGAAGCGGCCATAGGCGGCGGTGGCGATATCATATTTGGCGCAGATATCCTTGGTGAAGCCCTTGGAACCTTCGAGTTGGGCAGCAAACTTCGACGGGCCGAAGACCTTGATCCCGGCGGCGCGCAGGTCATCGCCAAGGCCGGCGACGAGCGGCCCTTCGGGGCCGACGACCACGAGATCTATTTTTTCCCTCTGGCAGAAATCGATGACGGCAGGATGATCGGTGATGCTCAGGTCGATCACGCGGGCGATCTGGTCGATGCCGGGATTGCCGGGCGCGCAGAACAGCTTGTCGCAGAGCGGGCTGTTGGCAATGGCCCAGGCCAGCGCATGCTCGCGGCCGCCGGAACCGATGAGGAGGATGTTCATCTGGAGCAATCCTTGCTTTCCCGCGCCTTCTCGCATTTGATGCGCCTGAATCAAAGCGCGGAATTTCACATGTCCACCATCTGGGATCACGATCCCGAAACGGGAGAAATCATCGAGGGCGCAGGCTCGAACGCCGGCGAATATTCGGTCACCGAGATTGCACACGCTCTGAAGCGCACGCTGGAGGATACTTTTGGCCATGTGCGGGTGCGGGGCGAGATTTCGGGCTTCCGGGGTCCGCATTCCTCAGGGCATTGCTATTTCTCGATCAAGGACGAGGGCGCGAAGCTTGACGCCGTAGTCTGGCGCGGCAGTTTCTCGCGGCTGCGCTCGAAACTGCAGGAAGGGCTCGAGGTGATCGCCACCGGCAAGATCACCTCCTATCCGCAGAAATCCGGCTATCAGATCGTCATCGAAAATGTTGAGCCCGCAGGTGTGGGCGCGCTGATGGCGCTGCTGGAGGAGCGGAAACGCAAGCTGCAGGCGGAGGGACTGTTCGACGAGGCGCGCAAGAAGCCCATTCCCTATCTGCCCAGGGTGATCGGCGTGGTGACGTCACCCACCGGCGCGGTGATCCGTGATATCCTGCATCGCCTCAACGACCGTTTTCCGCGCCACGTGCTGGTGTGGCCGGTGCGCGTGCAGGGCGACAGTTGTGCGGCGGAAGTGGCAGCAGCGATTGCGGGTTTCAATGCGATGGCGGTGAAGCCCGACGTCATCATCGTGGCGAGGGGCGGCGGCTCTCTCGAAGACCTCTGGGGGTTCAACGAGGAAATCGTGGCCCGCGCCGTGGCGGCGAGTGCAATTCCGCTGATTTCCGCTGTGGGCCATGAGACCGATACGACGCTGATCGATTACGTCTCGGATTTGCGCGCTCCGACGCCAACTGCCGCTGCCGAAAAGGCGGTTCCGGTGCGGGCCGATCTGCTGGCGGAACTGGCGAACAAAGGTGCGCGGCTGCAGGGCGGCTTGCGGCGCGGCATGGAAGAGCGCCGCACGCGGGTGAAGTCCGCCGCGCGCGCCCTGCCGAGGCCGGATGAATTGCTGGGGCTTGCGCGGCAACGCTTCGATTCCGCCTCGGGCCGATTGGTGCAGGCATTGAAGGCTAACACGCGCGAGCATGGCGCGCGGTTGAACCGCGTGGCGCCGCGCCTTTCTCTGGCGCCGCTAAAGGCGGTGATCGCCAATGAACGGCGAGCGCTCGATGTCTCGGGAAAGCGTTCGTTGCGTGGATTGACCCGCGTCCTGGAGTTCCGCCGCCAGCGCTTCGACGCGACCGCAAAACTGCTGGACGCGCTTTCCTACAGATCCGTCCTGCAACGTGGCTTCGCGCTGGTGCGGAACGAGAAGGGCCAGCCCATCCACACCGCATCCGCCGTGAAGCCTTGGCAGGCCCTCACCATCGAATTCGCCGATGGCGAAGTGAAGGTGCGGGAAGACAGCCCAAAACAGGGGAAGCTGCTGTAACTGGTTTCTCGAATCGCACACAGGCGCCCACAGGCAACGGAACGAGAGGCATCAGTGCTTGAGCATCTGCCAATCATTGGTCCGGGAGCGATAGCTGCGTTTGGCATAAGTGCGTACTATATCGTCCGGGTTCTGCAAGGTAAGCAGCGGCTCACCGGCAACATCGCTTGTGCTCCTTTCGTGGTAAGCCCACTTCTGGCGGCATTGGGAGTTCTGGCAGCGGGATATGTCAGCGTCGGGAGTTTGAATTGGACTGTAGTTGCCTGGTCAGCCGCCGCGACTACTCTTCTCAATACCGTCTTGCTCTACTTGTTGTGGCGTAAGTCCAGAACGCACGTTTTCAAGGATTGGCATAAGTGGCGGAGATCATCACCGCTACAGTCGGTCGCGATGGGCGTCGCGTATCTCATAATCCCCCTTTTCGTTATCAGTATGCTGGACATAAGTTTTGCGGACCTTGAAGATAATGAGTGCCGTGGAAAATGCACAGGTGTTGCCCTTTTCATTGGCAATCCCGACTACTCGCCGATGACTGTGTGGTTGCTATGTCTCATCCTCGGTCTTTTCTTCACCCTAGGCGTGGTCTCAGTTGTTGACGCAATCACTCATGCTCAGCGCAAGGCTCAAGAGTAGAGCTTGGTTTGAAGGACTGTGGTCGTGCCCACCGCGAATGTCGAAAAGCTGACCCCGTGTCAGCCTGCTGTGCTGTTCGATGGCGAGACAAGAGTCGTGGAGGACAGCCCGAAGCAGGGAAAGCTGTTCTGAGGAATTATATGCTTCGAGGCCCACGGCGTTGCCGTGGGCACCTCAGCATGAGGGAACTTGGGTAATCCTCACGCTGAGATGCGAGCGTACGCGAGCCTCGAAGGGTCCGGCTGCTCCGGGGCAGGTGTCAGATCGCCCACTCGCCCTTGCGCATCAGGGGTTCGGCGGTGCCGTCTGCCATGATGCCATCGACATCGAGTTCGCCGGAGCCGATCATCCAGTCGACATGAACGAGGCTGGTGTTGGCACCCAATGCGGACAGTTCTTCCTTCGAGCGCTTCGAACCGTTGCGAATGTTCTCGGTGTAGGACTGGCCGACCGCCACGTGGCTTGCCGCGTTCTCGTCGAACAACGTGTTGTTGAAGATGATGCCGCTTTTCGAGATGGGCGAGGAATGCGGCACGAGGGCCACTTCGCCGAGCCGTGCCGCACCTTCGTCCGTCGAGATCAGGCTGCGGAAGGCATCTTCGCCCTTCTCCGCCGTCATTTCGACGATCTTTCCGCGCTCGAAGCGAACCTTGATGCCATCGATCAGCGAGCCCTGGTAGGAGAGAGGCTTGGACGATTGCACGATGCCATCCACCATGTCCTTGTGGGGCGCGGTAAAGACTTCTTCCGTGGGGATGTTGGCGTTGCAGATGACGCCATTCCGCGCACGGCCCGCACCGCCCTTCCAGTAATGATCTTCCGCTAGGCCCAGCATCAGGTCGGTGCCGGGGCCGGTGTACTTCAGGGCGCGGTAACGCCGCTCGTTGAGAAAGGCTGTCCGCCGCGCGAGGTTGGCGGAATGGTCTTCCCATGCGGCGACGGGATCATCGAGGTTGGCACGTGTGCAGGCGAAGATCGCGTCCCACAGCTTGTTCAAGGCCTGCTCGGCCGGCAGACCGGGAAACACCGACTTTGCCCAGGCGGGCGTAGCAGCAGCGATGACACACCAGTTGATGGTGAAGCCGGTGATGAGTTCGAGTGCTGGGCGATAGGCGATGGAGCGGGCCTTGTTGGCGCGCGACAGCTTTTTCGGGTCTTGCCCTGAAAGCAGCGAGGGGTCTTCGCCGGCAATCGCCAGCCGCGCGGCGCCATCCTTGAAGGCCTCCGCCATGCCATTGAACAGCCACGCCGGCGCCACGTCGAAGGCCTCGTCCGGCGCATGGGCGTAGCGGGCGAGCGTCGTCACGTCATCGGCATAGATGGTGGTGACGAGGCTGGCGCCTGATCTATAGGCATGTTCGGTAATGCGCCGCACCAGCGGCACGGCATCGAGCGGCGCGGTGATGAGGAGTTGCTGGCCCGGCTGGATGTTCAGGCCGGTCTTCACCGCGAGGTGGGCATAGCGGTCGAGCAGGATGTCATGGGTCATGGAGGAATCTATAGGGCATCGGACGGCTCGCGCCAACCCGCGAGACCGCCTGGCCGGAATGAAGGCATCTTCAAATTGCCGCCGTGACGCGCTATTGAAGCACGATGAATTTTCTCGACCATGCCGTGGCGCCCCGCCGCGAAGCGAAGCTCAAGTATCTCGACGCCGATTTTCAGGTGTTGCGGGAGGGCGATTTCGTGCGCTGCGCCGCAACGGGCGAGCCGATCCGCATCGAAAACCTGCGCTATTGGAATGTGGGCCGACAGGCGCCGTTTCGTTCGGCTGACGTGGCTTTCGCGGAGTTCCTGAAGACCCTCAGATGAAGCGGTCGAGGAACTGCGTGATGTCGCGCTGGAACAGGATGAGGACGTTGGCGAGGATCAGGAAGACCTGAACCTGGATCATGGTTTCGGGCCGCATCTTGGACGTCACCCGCGCGCGCCTGACGATGTAGAACATCACGAAAACGGTGTTGATGGCGAGCAGTTTCAGGACCATCGGGGGATCGCCCGCGGCCAGAAAATCATACGCCTGATCCCAGCGCGCCCTGTGAAAGAGTTCAAGCATGTGGCCCGTGCCGGTTGTTAACCATCTGAAACCCTATATTTGCACGTCGGGGTTAAGCCTTTATTGACCTGCCCGCCGCACTGGAATCAATTCCGGAGGGCGTGTATATGGCGGCCTCCCGTGGTAATGGATAACGCTCCGGTACGATGATGCCGGGCGGTTGGAGTTTTGCAGATGGCGATGAACTGGACACCTGAGAGCTGGCGGAATTTCCCGGTCGTGCAGGTGCCCGACTATGACGACCAGACGAAACTGATGGCTGTCGAGAAGTCTCTCGCGGGCTTTCCGCCGCTGGTTTTTGCCGGCGAGGCCAGGAAGCTGAAGCGCAAGCTGGCCAAGGTGGCGGAAGGCAAGGGCTTCCTTCTGCAGGGCGGCGATTGCGCCGAAAGCTTCGCCGAGCACTCGGCCGACAATATCCGCGATTTCTTCCGCGTCTTCCTGCAGATGTCGGTGGTGCTGACATTCGCCGGCGGCCAGCCCGTGGTGAAGGTCGGCCGCATCGCCGGTCAGTTTGCCAAGCCGCGCTCCTCGCCGACCGAAATGGTCGACGGCGTCGAACTGCCGATCTACCGCGGCGATATCGTGAATGGCGCGGAGGCAACTCTCGAACAGAGAAAGCCCGACCCGGAACGCCAGATCATGGCTTACCGGCAGTCGGCAGCGACGCTGAACCTGCTGCGCGCCTTCGCGCAGGGCGGCTATGCCAACCTCGAGCACGTCCATAAATGGACGCTGGGCTTCCTCAAGGACTCACCAGCCTACGAGCGCTATCAGGAGATTTCCGACCGGATCACCGAGGCGGTGGGCTTCATGCGGGCCTGCGGCATCAATTCCGACACGGCGCCCCAGCTTCGCACCACCGATTTCTTCACCAGCCACGAAGCGCTGCTGCTGGGCTACGAGCAGGCGCTGACCCGCGTCGATTCGACCAGTGGCGACTGGTATGCGACCTCGGGCCACATGCTGTGGATTGGCGACCGCACCCGCCAGCCGGACCACGCGCATGTCGAGTTCATGCGCGGCGTCAAGAACCCGATCGGCCTCAAATGCGGGCCATCGCTGAAGGCCGATGAACTGATCCGGCTGATCGATACGCTGAACCCCGAGAACGAGCCGGGCCGCCTGACGCTGATCGCCCGCTTCGGCGCCGATAAGGTGGAAAAGCACCTGCCGGACCTGATCCGCGCCGTGAAGCGCGAGGGGAGGGTCGTCGTCTGGTCCTGCGACCCGATGCACGGCAACACCATCAAGTCGACGAGCGGCTACAAGACCCGCCCCTTCGAGGCGGTGCTCACCGAAGTGCGTCGCTTCATGGGCGTGCACCAGGCGGAAGGAACGCATGCCGGCGGCATCCATGTGGAGATGACCGGCAAGGACGTGACCGAATGCACGGGCGGCCTGAGGGCGTTGCGCGACGAGGACCTGAACGACCGCTACCACACCTTCTGCGATCCGCGCCTCAACGCGGCGCAGGCGCTGGAACTGTCGTTCCTGGTCGCCGAGGAGATCAAGAAGGAAATGGCCTCGCGGCCCAAGGCCGATGACGACGACATCGTGGAAGCGGCGGAGTAATCTCCGCCGCTTCCCGGTATCCGTTCAGTTCAAGCCGAAGTGGCCGGCGATCAGTGCGATGATCCTGTCATGGACGGCCTGACGGTCGCCGCCTGCGGGATCAGTGCAGACCGGGTCGTCCTTCTCGTCGGCGAGTATGGCCTCGCCCTCAGGCTTGCAGATGGGCATGGCGGTGAAGTGATTGGCTGGTGCCAGCAACTCGACACTGGCACCGGGCACCAGCGCCTCGAAGCCTGATCCTTTGGCGGTTGTGTCGGTCGCATAGAGCCTGTCTTCGCCCGTTCCGAGACCGATGAGCAGCAGCTTTTCCGGATCGACGCCGCGGACATCTTCTGCCGACAGGTCCCAGGTGAGGCCCGGATCGATCGCCGCCACAGCGCGAATGCGGGCATCCTTGTAGCTGGCCATCCATTTCTCGCGGTCCGCCTGCGCAAGATCGAAACCGAAGGTCGCCAGATCGGTGCAGGTGTGCGAGCGCTTTCCCGCGGCGGCGCAATAGGCGGCATTGCCCTCCGGCTTGCCGGTGACGCCGGCGAGGGAAAGCGCCGTCCACCCGCCGAAGGAGAATCCTGCCGCATAGATGCGCGAAGGATCAACTACCGCTGAAAGCGCGTCATCGGCCAGGACATGATCGAGCGCCGCCTGCAGGTCCTGTGCGCGGGTCCAGTGATTGAACATCTTGTCTGGTTGGCGGTCCTTGAACCACCCATTCGGATGATTGACGGCGATTACCACCGCGCCGCGAGAGGCGAGGCCCGAGGCGAGCCAGTTGAGGCTGAGATAGCTGCCGCCCATGCCATGGGACAAGAGCACGACGGGGCGCTTTCCGGCCTTCGGTCTTGCTCCTTCATGCACCAGCCCGCCCTGGAACACCGGGTTCTCGGCAAACATGGTTTCGGCACCGGCTTCGCCTGGATACCACACCGCGAAGCTCATCCTCGTGCCATGGTGGGGCGCGGCGATTTCACGCGTGATGAGGCCCGGCGCTTCTTCGGCTGCGGCGGGAATTGGTGCCAGAAGTACGAGTGCAAGCAGGAAGTGTTTCATGGAAGTGTCCTTTCGGTTGGGGTGCCGCACCTTTCAGCCATGTTCGCCGCCCGAAAACGTCCTCGAACCGGATTGAGGTCGCGCCAAACCGGTTCGAGGTTGTTAGACATGTCTCCAGACCGAGGGGAGACCGATGCCCGTCCTGCCGATTCCCATGATCATCGCCCTGCTGCTGGCAGGATTTCTCATCCACCGCCTCGTGGCGCGTGAGACCCATGCAACCGTACTGTTCTTGATCGCGGCCTGCGCCGTGCAAAGCGCCATCATCGCGCTCGTCCAGCATTATGGATTTGCCGGACTGAGGCCGCTGCAACCGGTCATGGCAACGCTCATTCCGCCGATCGCCTGGTTTGCCTTCGCGCGGGTCTCAGGTGGAGACCGGAAATGGCGCCGCCTCGCCTGGCATGGACTGGGGCCGGTCCTGGCGCTTGTTTTGCTGTCGACCAGCCCGGCGCTTCTCGATGTGCTGATCCCCTTGTCGTTCGCGGGCTATGGCGCGGCCATGCTGCTGCGGCTGGGGCAGGGTGCCGACAGCCTGCTTCACAGCCGCCTGCAAAGCGGGGCCATGCCGCTGCTCGCCTGGCGCATCATCGCGATTGCGCTCATCGCCTCCGCTGCTTGCGATGTGCTGATTGCCTACAATCTGGCGATGGGCAATACCGGCGCCCTGTTCTGGCTGCCGAGCCTCGTGTCCTCGCTCTCACTCCTCAGCCTTGGCGTGCTCGGCCTCTCGCACGCGGCCGAAAGCCAGCGCGACGATGCCGCGGGAGATGACGCCCTCTCGCAGGCCGATCTCGAGCGCGATCAGATCATCGTCGCCCGGCTCGATTACTATGTGCAAACTCACAAGCCTTTCACCGACCCCGACCTGACGCTTGCCCGCCTTGCCCGCAAACTCATCGTGCCGGCAAAGCAGCTTTCCGCCGCCATCAACCGGGTGAAGGGTGAGAATGTCTCGCGCTACATCAACCGCCAGCGCATCGAGGAGGCTTGCCGGATGTTGCTGGAAGGCCGCACGGTGACCAGCGCCATGCTCGACAGCGGCTTCAACACCAAATCCAACTTCAATCGCGAATTCCTGCGCGTAAAGGGCGCCAGCCCCAGCCGATGGTTGCAGGACCAGAAGCCGACGGCGGGCGCTGGAAAGGCGGATACCGAACGGTTGTTCTCCATCACCTCATGAGGCCAACGGCGACGATCGATGCGTGCCAACTGCCGCGCGGCGCCAGGTTGATGATGGCGGCCTGGTCGGCTCAGTCGCTGCCGGGGATTTCCGTGTCTTCCCCCAGCGTGCGGCGGACATAGAGTTCCTTGACGGCCACCAGCAGCACCACGGCCAGCGGCGCACCAAGCAGCGCGCCCGGGAAACCGAACAGCGAGCCAAACCCCACGACCGCGAACAAGGTGAGGACCGGAGGCAGTTTCACCATGTTCTGCTGGACGAGAGGCATGATCAGATTGCCCTCGAGCTGCTGGATCACCAGAAACAGGCCGAGCACCCACAACAACTCGGTCGTGCCCTGGTTGGACGCCACGAGCACGGCCGGAATGGCGCCGAGCACCGGGCCGATCAGGGGAATGAACTCGGCCAACCCGGCGATCGAACCAAGCGCGAGGGCAGATGGAATGCCGATCATCCAGAGGCCGAGCGTCGTCAGCGTGCCGACCAGCGTCATCGAGATCAGCTGGCCGAGGATCCACAGCCTCAGGGCAGCGCCGATTTTTCCCAGTGCATTAGCCGCCACCGGCCGGACACCCGCCGGAAACAGTTGTAGAGTGCCTCTCCAGTAGAGATCATGCTGGGCCGCAAGATAAATCCCTGCAGCGATGACCAGCGCAATGTTCGTCAAGACGCCGGCAACCGTAGAAGTGTAGCCGGCGATGCGGCCAAGCGCGCCCTGCTGGCTGAAGTTGCCCTGCAGCCTTTCGATGATGGTCGCGGCAAGATTGTCGAATCCGGCTCTGCGGCCGACGCCGTCGACCAGACCCGGAAGTCCGCTGACGAGCTGCCCCCACTCGTCGCTGAGTTGGGCGCCCAGCAGCGTGACGAACGCCGCAACTGCCCCGAAGAGGATCAGCCCGGCAAGCGCAAGCGACCAGTTGTCATTGACCGGCGTGTGGGTTTCGATGAACCCGCCCAGACTGCGAAGCAAAATGGACAGCAGGAGCGCTGCAAAAAACAGAAAGAGGATGCCCGCCAGAGCCCATATTGCAAACCCGGTGAAGACGAGCCCCAAGGACAGAAGAACGGCTGCGCCCGTAGGCGACAGGGAACGGCGGGGCGGTTCCATTTCGGCACCAGACAGTCCTGAAGACTGGCGATGAGGCATCAACAAGCGTCCTTCCCGGGCAGAATGACCCGTCGCTGCGCCGATCAACGGCATGGCCAGCAATTCGCTGCCAGGTGCAGTTGTTCCGCCTCGGCCGGGTTTCGGCTGCCCGAGCATTGCCAAACGCAACCAAATCCGGCACTCCGGCGTCTGATCTGGCAAGACCATGACGGCTGCGCCCCTGAGACGGGATTTGGAGAACCGCAAGATGATCGATCTCTATCACTGGCCCACGCCCAACGGCCACAAGATCACGATTTTCCTGGAAGAAGCGGGGATCGACTACCGCATTCATTCCGTCGATATCGGCAAGGGCGAGCAGTTCCGGCCGGACTTCCTGGCGGTTTCGCCCAACAACCGCATTCCGGCCATTGTCGATCACGCGCCCGCCGATGGCGGCAAGCCTGTTTCACTCTTCGAGTCGGGGGCGATCCTTCTCTATCTCGCCGAGAAGTCCGGTTTGTTCCTGCCCAAGGACCTGCGCGGCCGGACCGAGGTGCTGCAATGGCTGTTCTGGCAAGTGGGCGGGCTGGGGCCGATGGCGGGGCAGAACGGCCATTTCAACATCTATGCGCCAGAGAAAATCCCCTATGCGATGGACCGCTACACCAGGGAAACGGCGCGGCTTTATGGCGTCATGAACACGCGGCTGGCCGACCGGGAATATCTGGCGGGCGAATACTCGATTGCCGACATGGCGTCCTATCCCTGGATCGTGCCGCACGAGCGCCACAAGCAGAAGATCGGGGATTTTCCGCACCTGAAGCGCTGGTTCGAGACGATTGCCGCAAGGCCCGCGGTGACGAAGGTCTACGCGGCGGTAGAACCGTCCTACTCGAAACCGCTGACGGACGAGGAACGCCGCGTACTGTTCGGTCAGGGCTCCGCGCCATCCCCCGCCTAGGCCGCGAACAGGCCCTTGCCGGGGCAATGCTGCTGGTAGAGGACGAGATCGTCCCGGTAGATCGTGCCGGTCTGTTCGATGAGCGCCGCGTCGTAGAACTGGCCGGGCCGGGGATAGCGGCCGCTGTCGAGCATCGCTTCGAGATCGCGCAATTCCGCGTCCGCGAAGCCGCAGCTGGCATCGACCGTCTCGTACTGGCTTGAATCATGCCTCGCCATCGGTCGCGCATCGACGATCCTGAGCCCGATCCTGGTGTCGAGCGTTGCTGCGATGGCGCCAAAACTTTCGAAGCAGAAATAGTCGTCGTAATCGGCATAGACGAGAAAATCGATCTGCGGCCGCCAGTGCAGGTTGGATCGCAGCACGTCCAGTTGGGCAAGCGCGCCGCAGAACTGGCGGAAGGTGAGGGGATCGAGATCGGAGATGCCGGTGGCCGCCTGGAACTTGGCGGCATCGGGGCTGCGACGGACGATTTTCTCGAGGTAACAGCTGACCAGCCGCCCATAGGGGCAGCGCAGGATGGTGAAGCGGTAGCGCGCCAGCCCAAGATCCTTCAGGTTCGGTCGGAAGGAATCGTTGTTGAGGTGGACCCATTCCCATTGCGATCGATCGGCGATCATGCCGTTCGCGAGCGCGATCGAGACGCGCAGCGTGGTGCAGCCATTCTTCGGAATCATCGAGTAGATGGAACTGCTGTCGAAAACCTGCAGGGCATGCGTATGCGCGAAGTTATGCTTCGGGTTCGCCCGCAGGATGGACGTGTTCACCGAAGCTCCATATCTCAGCAAATGCGCCATCTGGCCCCCGCCTGATTTCGCGATATTGGTAGGTGACGGCCGGTTTCCCGGCAATGGCAAATCATCGGCCGGACTATGGGGCAATGGGGAAGGCGTCCGCCGCGGCGGGTTTCTTGCCGCGGAATTCCGCCAGGATATGCGTGAACAGGGCGATGAGCACGATGGCGCCGCCGATCAGCGTCTGCGCGGCAGGCGTTTCGCCCAGCAGCAGGAATACCCACAGCGGCGTGAAGGGCACTTCGAGCGCCGCCAGCAACGTGGCCTCCGCCGCCGGGATGCGTTTCGAGCCAAAGGTATAGAGCGCGAGGCCTGCCGCGTTCTGGAAAATTCCGAACAGCGCGATCAACACCAGGTCCTGCTGGCTGATGCCCATGGGTTCGGCCCACCAGAAACACACGAAAGAGCAGATCCAGGCCGAAGCCGCCATGGCCGGCAGCATCGGCACCTCGCGGTGGCGGCGCATGATGACGGTGAAGCCCGCCATCGACAGCGTCATCAGCACCGCGAGGAACTTGCCGAACAGGCTGCCGCCGAGTTCCGAACCCCATAGCATGACGCCAACACCGCAGAGCGCCACGACGCTTGCCGTCATGGTCGAGCGGCTCGGCCTTTCGCCGATGGTGACGAAGGCGAGTGCCGCCGTCATGAATGGCACGGTGGCATAGATCACCATGGCATCGGCAACGGAGGTATAGCGCATCGAGCCGATGCCGGTGATCATGCCCATGGTGGAAAGCAGCGCCACGGCGAGTGCTGGCCAGCGCAGCGTCTTCAGCACCGCGAAGGTTTTCTCGCGCTCCATGATGACGAAGACCGCGAAGACGCCAGCGCCTGAGAAGATGCCGCGCCAGAACAGCATGGTGAAGAGATCGGCCCCGATCAGCCGCACGAAGACGCCGGATGACGACCAGGCCAGTGCGGCGGCAGCCACCAGCATCAGGCCGAGCCTGTGGTTCTTCTGTTCGGCGGCGGTCATTGCTGGCGGGCTTTCACGAGGTTGATGGTGTTGGCGGCGAGAATGAGGATCGCCCCGGCAATCGACCACGCATCGATCCCCTCCTGATAGATCAGGAAACCCGCAAGCGCGGTGAGCGGCAGGCGCAGGAAATCCATCGGCATGACGACAGTCGCGTCGGCCAGCGAGATCGCCTTCGACAGGCAGTAATGCGACACCGTTCCGGTGGTGGCGACGACGGCGATCCACTTCCAGCTTTCGAGGGGCGGCGTGGTCCAGGTGAGCCAGGCCGGTATGGCGCCGAACACCGACTGGATCGCGAACATCAGGAAGATGACGGTGAGCGCGCTATCCCGCCTGGTGATGAATTTGGTGAGGGTGACCGACCCGGCAAACAGCAGCGCCGCAGCCAGCGCCACCACATGGCCGGGGTTGAGCGTGAGGCCCGGCTTGACGATCATTAGCACACCGGCAAAACCGATGATGAGCGCGGCGATCTTGAAGCCGAACATGCGCTCGCCCAGGAAGGCTACCGCCAGCATGGCAATCCACAGCGGCATGGTGAATTCGATGGCGATGACCTCGGCCAGCGGGATGAGCAGCAGAGCCGAAAACCACGCATATTGCGCGGCATAGTGGATGACGTTGCGGAGCGTGTGCAGGCGGAACTGCGACAGCCGGTGGCGGATGCCGCCGTTCAGCATGACGAAGGGAATGAGGATCAGGGTGGCGAAAACGCTCCGGAACATCATGAGTTCGAAGATCGAGACCGCTTGCGCCAGTTCGCGCCCGGCAATGGTCATGCCGAGCGTGGCGGTGAGCCAGCCTGCCATCCACATTCCCGCCTGGCCGATCTTCTGTTCTGGCACGCCGAGTTTCCGCCGTTTGAAGAGCACTTCCTTAACGCAGGGGCCGCCCGCGCCGGTAGGCTGGAAACGGCATGGCAACCCTGCTTTGTTCCACACCCTTGACGGAAACAGCCTGCTGACGCATGGTGCGCCCCGAAATGACCCGTACCCGCGCCATCGCCGCCATTTGCGGCATTATTTGCAGCTAGCTCACATCCGCTGGCAGGGCGCCGCTTGACTTGAATTGAGACGAAGCGATCCCCGGGCCGGCAAGCCTCGAGGAACACCATGTCTTTGCGCCTCTACAACACGCTGACCCGCCGGAAGGAGGAATTCAAGCCCCTCGATCCCCGGAATGTGCGCATGTATGTGTGCGGGCCGACGGTCTATGATTTCGCCCACATCGGCAACGCGAGGCCGGTCATCGTGTTCGACGTGCTGTTCCGCCTGTTGCGGCATCTCTACGGGCCGGAGCACGTGACCTATGTGCGGAACATCACGGATGTGGACGACAAGATCAATGCCCGCGCCCTGCGGGATTTCCCCAATCTGCCGCTGAACGAGGCGATCCGCAATGTGACGGAGACGACGGCAAACCAGTTCTTTGCCGACGCAAAGGCGCTGGGCTGCCTCGAGCCGACCGTGCAGCCGCGCGCCACCGACAACATCGCCGAGATGATCGCGATGATCGAAGAACTGATCAGGCGTGGCCATGCCTATGTGGCGGCGGGCGAAGTGCTGTTCAGCGTGCCTTCGATGCCGGACTATGGCGCGCTCTCCCAGCGCAACCTCGACGACCAGCAGGCGGGTGCGAGGATCGCGGTCGAGGCCCACAAGAAGAACCCCGCGGATTTTGTGTTGTGGAAACTCTCAAGCGCGGAAGAACCCGGCTGGGACAGCCCCTGGGGCCGCGGCCGCCCCGGCTGGCACATCGAATGCTCCGCCATGAGCAAGCGCTATCTGGGCGAGGTCTTCGACATTCACGGCGGCGGGCTGGATCTGATCTTCCCGCACCACGAAAACGAAATCGCCCAATCCCGCTGCGCCCACGGCACGGAGGTGATGGCCAACATCTGGATGCACAACGGCTTCCTGCAGGTGGAGGGGCAGAAGATGTCCAAGAGCCTGGGGAATTTTTACATGATTGACGAATTGCTCAATAGCAAGCGATTTGGCGATAAGAGTTGGAACGGCACAATCTTGCGTTTAGCGATGCTTCAAACACATTACAGACAACCGATAGATTGGACTGTCCGTCACCTTCAACAAGCGGAAAGTCGATTTATTCGTTGGGCTACGTTCGCCACTCAGACCACAGTTACTAAAATTGATACTGGGCTGATGGAGAGTGCGCTCGGTGCCCTTTACGACGATCTGAATACACCGACCCTCTTCGCGATTCTAGACGAAGCCGTAGAAAGCAAGAGGAACATAGAGCAAAGACGCTTTACGGCCTTAACGCTGCTAAAGCTGTTGGGTCTTGGTCAGAGCCGCAATCGTGTCGCGCTAATGCTAGATTCTGCTGAAGATCTATTGAAGAGGCTATCAAGAGCTGGACCTAACCAGTTTAAGAGAATTGTTTCAGAAGTAGTTCAGAATCCTAAACTTGCTGATGGAACAGTGAAGCCAGAGGCAAAGCTTTTGGCAACTATTCTGGCAATCAGAAAACTCTCCACAGACTATATGTCGATAGTCGCTGACGATGTTAATATTGCAGACGAGTTGCAAAGGCAGCTAGCCAAGTTCAGACGCAAACCTACTTCACGCGAGGCAAAAGTAGAGAACCTGATAGCTGTCCGGCTCGATGCCCGCAAAGCGAAGAACTGGGCCGAGAGCGACCGCATCCGCGACGAACTGGCGGCCATGGGCATCGCCATCAAGGACAACAAGGACGGCACCACGAGCTGGGAGGTGAAGCGATGATGCGCGCATCTCACAATTCCGTCACCCCGGCGAAGGCCGGGGCCCCGCTTTGCTACGGGAAGAAGCTGGATTCCGGCCTGCGCCGGAATGACGAATGTCTTGAAGGAACGAGTGCATGAACGATCCCGAAAAGAAATCCTGGCACGATAATCTGCCATTCCCCAGGCATTGGCTCGGCTACATCGCGCTGAAAGTGATCGTACTGGCGCTTGCCATCTACATCGTGCTGCGTTGGAACGGGCTGCTGTGAGCAAGGAGACCCCTCATCCGGCGCTGCGCGCCACCTTCTCCCGCAAGGGGAGAAGGAAGGAATTACATGATGACCCGTGAACGCCTTTATCTCTTCGACACCACGCTGCGCGATGGGCAGCAGACTCCGGGCGTGGATTTTTCGCTGGAGGACAAGCTCGTCGTGATAGCCATGCTGGACCAGATCGGCATCGACTATATCGAGGGCGGCTTTCCGGGCGGCAACCCCACCGACACGGCCCTGTTCGCAACCGCGCGCACGACAAAGGCGACCTTCACGGCCTTCGGGATGACCAAGCGGGCCGGGCGGTCCGTCTCGAACGATGCCGGCCTCCAGCAGTTGCTGAACGCCAATGCGTCCGCCGTGTGTTTCGTGGCAAAATCCTGGGACTATCATGTGCGGGTCGCACTCGGTTGCACGAACGAGGAAAATCTCGAGACGCTCCGCCAGACGGTTGAAGCCGCGCGCGCCGTTGGCAAGGAAGTGCTGATCGACTGCGAGCATTTCTTCGATGGCTACAAGGCGAACCCCGCTTATGCGCTGGCCTGTGCGGCGACCGCCTATGAGGCAGGCGCGCGCTGGGTGGTGCTGTGCGATACCAACGGCGGCACGCTGCCGGCAGAGGTTTCCGAAATCGTCCGTACCGTGACGAAAGCGGTGCCTGGCGCCAATCTCGGCATTCATGCCCACAACGACACCGACCAGGCGGTGGCCAATTCGCTGGCCGCCGTCGATGCCGGCGTGCGGCAGATTCAAGGGACGTTGAACGGCATCGGCGAGCGCTGCGGCAATGCCAATCTCGTGTCGCTCATTCCTACGCTGGTGTTGAAGAAACACTACGCGGAACGCTTCGAGACCGGCATCGACGCCGCGCGGCTGCAGGAGCTGACACCCGTGGCCCGCGCCTTCGACGAGTTGCTGAACCGCTCGCCCAACAAGCAGGCGCCCTATGTGGGAAAAAGCGCCTTTGCGACCAAGGCCGGCATCCATGCCTCCGCCATCGTCAAGGAACCGCAGACCTATGAGCACGTGCCGCCTGAATCGGTAGGCAACCGCCGCCAGATGCTGATTTCGGACCAGGCCGGAAAATCGAATCTGCTGGCGGAACTGCAGCGCATAGGCTTGAGCGTGGCGAAGGATGATTCACGGCTCGATGACCTCTTGCGCAGCGTGAAGGAACGCGAGGCTGAAGGCTATGCCTATGACGGGGCCGATGCCTCCTTCGAACTGCTGGCGCGCCGCGCACTCGGAACCGTGCCGAAATATTTCGACGTGTTGTCCTTCCGCGTGATCGTGGAACAGCGCGATAATGAAATGATCTCGGAAGCCGTGGTGAAGGTGAAGGTCGATGACCAGGTCTACCTCAATGCCGGCGAAGGCAACGGCCCGGTGAACGCACTCGATGTCGCCCTGCGCAAGGACCTCGGCAAGTATCAGGGCTACATCGACGACATGGAACTCGTCGACTTCAAGGTCCGCATCCTCAATGGCGGTACGGGCGCCACGACCCGCGTTTTGATCGAAAGCCGCGACGGCAGGGGCAATCGCTGGTTCACGGTGGGCGTGTCGCCCAACATCGTGGATGCTTCGTTCCAGGCCCTCTCGGACTCGATCACCTACAAGCTGGTGCGTGAAGGCGTTGCCGCGAGTTGACGGGTTCCCGGCATGCGCGCCTGGCATGTAGCCCATGTCCGGCTCGGGATTTGCCGGGCGGGGCGCGAGGGTCTAAAGGGCGGCGATGGCCCTTGCGCATGAGACCAGATTGCCCCGTACACTGACGAATGCCGAAAAGGGCGTCCTGCTCGCCGTGATGGCGCACCTGATCTGGGGCGGCATGGCCGTCTATTTCGGCCTGATCCGCCATGTCTCTCCGATCGAGATCGCGGTGAACCGCGGCGTCTGGTCCTTGCCGATCGCCGGATTCATGGTCTGGTATCTTGGACTGTGGGGCGATGTGTGGCGCGCCGTCACCTCGCCGCGGAACCTTGCCATCCTTACGCTGACCTCTGCCCTCGTCGTATTCAACTGGGGCTTCTATGTCTGGTCGATCCAGGTCGGACGCACGCTGGAATCGAGCCTTGGCTATTTCATCAATCCGCTGCTGAACGTGGTGATGGGCTATGTGTTTCTGGGCGAGCGCTTCACCGCGCCGCAGAAGCTGGCGCTTGGCCTCGCCGCCATCGGCGTGCTGATCCAGACCGTGGCGCTGGGCCATTTTCCGTGGCTGGGCCTGATGCTGGCGGCGACCTTCTGCCTCTACGGCTTCCTGCGCAAGACGATTCCGGTGGGGCCGATCCAGGGCTTCTTCGTCGAGGTGGCGATCATTGCCGTTCCGTTGCTCGCCGCGCAATACTGGCTGGTGTCAAAGGGCCAGGCGCATTTCGGCCAGACCACGCGCGATACGCTGTTGCTGATGGGCTGCGGCGTGATGACGGCACTTTCGCTCATGCTGTTCGCGGCCTCGCTGCGGCGCCTGCGCTATTCGACGGCGGGTCTGCTGCAGTATATTTCGCCCTCGCTGGTGTTCCTGACGGCGGTCTTTATCTTCCGCGAACCGCTCGACATGTGGAAGCTGGCGTCTTTCGCCGTCATCTGGATGGCGCTGGCAGTGTTTTCGTTCTCGGCCATCCGCGACGAGCGCAGCAAGCGGCAGGATATCGAGCCGGTTTAGCCGCGAAATTACATCTTGGTGATGATCGGATGCTCGGGCACGCGCTGGGGCGTTGCCTTCATCCTGTATTCGAAGGCCGGCACTACTTCTTCGGCCTTCTTCACGACATCCATCCTGAATTCGAGTTCGGGGCGGATGAATCGCTCGTCCCGCATGTGGTCGAGGAGGGTAACGAGAGGGTCCCAGTAGCCTTCGATATTGCAGAGCACGATCGGCTTCTGGTGCTGGCCGAGCTGCGCCCAGGTGGAGATTTCGGCCAATTCCTCCAGCGTGCCGAGGCCGCCGGGGAGCGCGACAAAGCCCGTCGACCGGGCGAACATGGTCATCTTGCGCTCATGCATGTCGGCGGTGACGACCAGCTCGTTGACGTCGGTGAGCATCTTTTCGCGGTTCGCCAGAAATTCCGGAATGATTCCAGTAACATGCCCGCCGTTCTCAAGAACCGAGCGGGCCACTTCCCCCATCAGGCCGAGGCTGCCGCCGCCATAGACGAGGCCGATCTCGGCTTCCGCCATGCTCCGCCCGAGGTCGCGCGCCGCCTGCACATAGGCCGGATTTCTGCCATTGCCTGAACCGCAATAGACGCAAAGCTTTCGGGGCGGGCTCATGAGTGAAACTCCAAAAAACGGGAATCGCGACGATTAATCTCGGCTTTGCCCACGAAAATCCATCGCAATTCTTTGCAGAATTGCGGCGGGGGCCTTAATAAGGCCGTGCCTGCTTCATAGCGAAGGGGCCATTCGCCACAGGGCGGACGGAGATTGGGACGGCAGAAACGATATGACAAAGAAACCTATTCTGGTGTTTACGGGCCTCGCAGTGGCAGCTGTGGCAGGTGTCGCGGGTCTGACGCGCGATCAGTGGATGGGTGACGTCCCGTCGCAAATTGCAGGCGCTGAAGTGAGCAAGTCGCCTGCCGTTCAGCCACCTGCGGAGCAACCCGCCGCAACGGCGGAAGTTCCAGCGGCCAGTGTAGAGAAAACGCCAGTGGCCGAGACACCGGCCGCCGAAGCGCCGGCTGCCGCAGAGGCTGAACAGCAGACTGCTGCCGTTCAGCCGCAAGTGGCCGCGCCTGCGCCCGAAACTCCCGTGCCCGAGGCCGCAGCGCCCGCCGCCGCCACGTCCGAGGCTGCCGCTCCTGAGGCTGCCGCACCTGAGGCCACAACACCCGCTGCCGCTGCCCCTGAAACGCCGGCTCCGGCTGCCGCTGAAGCTGGAAAGAGCGACGTTCCGGCCTTTGATACCGTTCGCATCGAGAAGTCGGGCGAGGCTGTCATCGCCGGAACCGCCGAGGCCGGCTCCGAAGTCGTCGTGAAGCTCGATGGCGAGGAAATCGGCAAGACGGTCGCCAATTCCGATGGTGCCTTCGTGGTGGTGCCCGAAGCGCCGCTGCCCTCCGGCAGTGGCGCCTTGACGATCGAATCGAAGGGCGAGGGCGATGCAGCCCCGACCGCTTCTGAAGAAACCGTTGCCGTGATCGTGCCGGCGTCCGAAGAAAAGCAGGAATCGCTGGTAGCGATCGTCAGCCCCAATGCGCCCACCAAGGTTCTCCAGAAGCCGGGCGCGGAGGAGGAGGCCGAAACACAGGTGGCACTGGCCGATCCCGCCACGGAGGCTCCGGCCGAGCCTGCAGCGGCAGCCCCGGCAGCGGAACAGCCGGCGGCGGCAGCGCCCGCGGCCAAGCCCGCGCAGCTCGTCAGCATCGATTCGGTCGATTACGACGAGACCGGAAACATCGTGTTCTCGGGCCGTGGCGAGCCCGGCAACGGCGCGCGGATTTACGTCGACAACAATTTCGTGGGCGATGCGCCGGTCGCCGCCGATGGCCGCTGGTCGTTTGCGGGGACAGCCGAGGTCAAGACCGGTGTTCACGCCCTGCGCGTCGACGGTGTCGATGCGAAAGGCACAGTGATCAACCGTGTCGAGGTTCCCTTCTTCCGCGAGGAAACGAAGAAGGTGGTGGCATCCGCGCCGCCCGCCGAACCGGTGGCAGACCAGACGGTAGCCAAGACCGAGCCTGAACCGGCCCCTGCAGCACCCGCCGCCACTGCCGCGCCCGCTGCCGAAACCGCTGCTCCTACGGAACCCGCAGCCAACGCCGAACCTGAGCAGCAGACGGCCGCTGCTTCCGGTACCGATCAGCCCGAGGCAGCGGCGCCGGCAGCACCGAAGGAAGGTCGCGTCGTCATCCAGCCTGGCAACAACCTGTGGCGCATTTCGCGCGTTCTCTATGGTTCGGGCATGAAGTACACGCTGCTCTACCAGGCCAACAAGGACCAGATCCGCGACCCGGACAAGATCTACCCGGGGCAGATCTTCAAGACACCGGATGTCTCGCCCAAGGTCGAAAACATCGATCCTGACCGGCGCGACCCGCTGACACCGGAAGAGAATGCCGCGAGTGGCCAGTAGAGAGAACGTGCCGCGGAGGGCGTGTTGAGCCGCAAGACGCCTGCCTCGACAGCGGTGCCCCTGACCAGCGATGGCGACCAGTGGGCCATCCTGAAGGACATGATGCCCTACCTGTGGCCGAAGGGTCATCTGGGCCTCAAGGCGCGGGTGGCCTTCGCCATGGTGGCGCTGGTCCTGTCGAAGCTGGTGACGGTTGCGACACCCTACAGCTTCAAATACGCAACCGATGCACTGACCGCGACCGGCTCCGCCATCTCGGCTGCGGCGTCGGTCGCTCTATTCATGGTGCTGGCCTATGGCCTCGGCCGCATCATGATGGTGGCGCTGGCGCAGCTTCGCGATGCGGTTTTCGCGCGCGTCAGCCAGCGGGCGGTGCGCGAGCTTGCCGTCAAAACCTTCCGGCATCTTCATGCGCTGTCGCTGAAGTTCCATCTCGAGCGCCGCACCGGCGGGCTTTCGCGCATCGTCTCGCGCGGGACAATGGGCATCGACACGGTGCTGCGCTTCGCGCTGTTCAACACCATTCCCACCATTCTCGAAATCGCGCTGGTAGCGGGCGTCTTCGCCTATTCCTTCGGCTGGAGCTATGCCGGCGTCATCCTTGTCACGGTCGTTGCCTATGTGTGGTTCACCTACATGGCAACCGAATGGCGCATCAACATCCGCCGCGACATGAATGCCGCGGACACCGAGGCGAACACGAAGGCGGTGGACAGCCTTCTGAACTTCGAGACCGTGAAGTATTTCGGCAACGAGGAGCATGAAGCCGGGCGTTTCGGAAAGTCGATGGCGACCTACGAGAAGGCGGCCGTCAAGACCTGGATTTCGCTGGCGGTGCTGAACGCCGGCCAGGCCTTCATCTATGCCGTGGGCATGACGGTGATCATGGTGATGTCCGCACTCGCGGTGCAGGCGGGCAATGGCACGGTGGGCGATTTCGTGATGGTGAACGCCCTCATGATCCAGCTTTACATGCCGTTGAATTTCATCGGCTCCTCCTACCGCGAGATCAAGCAGGGGCTGATCGACGTCGAGCAGATGTTCACGCTGCTGAAGGTGAATGCCGAAATCGAGGACAAGCCGGGTGCGGAGCCGCTGCGCGTCGGCGATGCGGAGGTGGTGTTCGAGGATGTGGATTTTGCCTACGATCCCGAGCGGCCGATCCTCAAGAAGCTGTCGCTGCGCGTGCCGCCGGGAAAGACGGTGGCGATCGTCGGCGCATCGGGGGCGGGAAAGTCCACCATCTCGCGTCTCCTCTACCGCTTCTATGACGTGAATGCGGGCCGCATCACCATCGACGGCCAGGACATCTCGCAGGTGACGCAGAAGTCGCTCCGCGCCGCCATCGGCATGGTTCCGCAGGACACTGTGCTGTTCAACGACACGATCCGCTACAACATCCGCTATGGCAGGCCTGACGCGACCGACGAGGAGGTTGAAGCCGCGGCGAAGATGGCGCAGGTCCATGACTTCGTGATGAGCCTGCCGATGGGCTATGAGGCGCTGGTGGGCGAGCGCGGCCTCAAGCTGTCGGGCGGTGAGAAGCAGCGCGTGTCGATCGCGCGCACCATTCTCAAAGGTCCGCCGATACTGATCCTCGATGAGGCGACTTCCGCGCTGGACAGCTTCACCGAGCACCAGATCCAGGTGGCGCTGAAGAAAGTCTCCGAGAACCGCACCACACTGGTGATCGCGCATCGCCTGTCGACAGTGGTCGATGCCGACGAGATCATCGTGCTCGACAAGGGCCAGGTGGCCGAGCGCGGCACCCATGATCAGCTTCTGAAAAAGAAGAAGGGCCTTTATGCCGCCCTGTGGAACCGCCAGCGCGAGGCCGACGAAGCGCGCACCAAGCTGAAGCAGGCCGAGGAAGATGCCTTGCGGCTGGAGCGGGAAACCTCGCTGGCGGCATCGAGGCTGACAACGACTTATACACCCTGATCCGAGACCGGATGTTAAGCCTGTGAGTCAAATCAATGGCTTGAGCACTGAAAATTCGACGCAAATTCGACTCCGATTCCAATTCATTTAGAACTATCCCCCATGTTGAGATCACGCCACGGGGATGAACCGTGGAGCCGGAAAAGCCCCGATGAGTGGGTGGACCGGACAGGGACAACCAGCGCCGCCGGAGGTGGAACACCGGTGAACGCTCAACCAAGGGATTGGGGAGAGTCAAATGATCGTGACAACCATGGACGGCATTGCCGGCCATATTACGGAAGACACTCTTGGCGTGGTGCGCGGCACCGTGCTGTGGAGCAAGCGGGTCATCAAGAGCTGCATTGGCGGCATCCGCAACTTCGAGGTGACCGGCATGAAGGAACTGGACCAGGGCCTGGCCGATGCCAAGGACCAGGCCCAGAAAGCGATGATCGAGCAGGCCAAGGTCCTGGGCGCCGATTCCATTCTTGGCGTGAAGATCGACGTGGTCGAACTGTCGAGCGGCACATTCTGCGTCAACACCACCGGAACGGCGGTGAAGTCCGTGAAGCTGCCGGCGACGGTCCCGTCCTTCGAGATCACGCCGCCGATGGAACAGGACATGGATTTCGACATGTCCTTCCTTGCCGCACGGCCCGCCTACGAGGGTTCAACCCTTCGCCACTAGGAAGTGCATGCAGCACCTGAACTCGGGCTCGTGAGGGGGTGGGACCTCTGGCGGGCCCGAAGTTCTTTGCAAACGGGGTGCGAGGGGCTACATGAGCCCTCATGTCGATCATTAACTCCGCCTCAGAAGTTCTTGTGCCCATCCACCGCGAAGGTTACCGCTTCATCGCGATCTTCGCGGGCGTCACGCTGCTGCTGTTCTGGCTGGGCTTCGGCCCGCTGGGCTGGGCCGGCGTAGTGCTGACGCTCTGGTGCGCCTATTTCTTCCGCGATCCCGAGCGGGTGACGCCGCTGCGCGACGGGCTGGTGATTTCGCCCGCCGATGGCCGGGTGAGCGCCATCGAGGAGGTGATACCGCCTCCCGAGCTCGACCTGCCGCGTGAGCCGGTAACGCGCATCTCGGTGTTCATGAATGTGTTCGACGTGCATGTGAACCGCTCGCCGCTCGATGCCGCGATCCGCAAGATCGTCTATGTGCCGGGCCTTTTCGTCAATGCCGACCTCGACAAGGCCTCCCTCGACAATGAGCGTCAGGCGCTGACCTTGGAACGGCCCGGCGGCCAGCTGATCGGCGTCGTCCAGATCGCCGGTCTCGTCGCGCGGCGTATCGTCAAATTCGTGAACGAGGGCGAGCATGTGTCTGCCGGCCAGCGCTTCGGCCTGATCCGTTTTGGCAGCCGGGTTGACGTCTATCTGCCCCGGGGCGTCAAATCCTTCGCCTGCATCGGTCAGCGCGCCGTGGCGGGCGAAACCGTTCTGGCGGATTTGAATGCCGCCGAACCCGAACGCGCCGGGCGGACAAGCTGATGGCTGACCCCGTAAACCAAGATCGCGACGAACCGGAAGAAGCCACCCAGCGGCGCTTCCAGATGGTGCCGGTGCGCTTCCTGCTGCCCAATCTGATAACCCTTCTGGCGCTGTGCAGCGGCGTGACCGCCATCCGCATGGCGATCGAAGGGCGATACGAGCTCGCGGTGGCGGGCATCATCGTGGCCGTGGTTCTCGATGCGGTCGATGGCCGCCTGGCGCGCTTCCTGAAAGGCACGTCGCGCTTTGGCGCCGAACTCGATTCGCTGGCCGATTTCGTGAACTTCGGCGTGGCGCCGGCACTTCTCATATACATCTGGTCGCTCAATTCGTTGCGCACCGCGGGCTGGGTGATCGCCCTCATCCTGGCGATCTGCTGCGCCTTGCGTTTGGCGCGCTTCAACGTGGCGCTCGACGATCCGCACAAGCCGCAATGGGCCAACATGTTCTTCACCGGCGCGCCGGCACCCGCGGGCGCGGGTCTTGCGTTGCTGCCGATGTATCTGGGATTTCTCGGGCTGATCGATGACGGCCACGACTACGCGATCCTGATCGGGCCCTATATCGTCGTCGTGGCGCTGCTGATGGTGAGCCGCGTTCCGACGTTTTCCGGCAAGAATTTCGGCAGCCGCATTCCCCGCGAGACGGTGTTGCCGGTTCTGGGCCTCGTTGCCTTTGCGGCGATCATGCTGATTGCCTATCCGTGGGAGTTCCTCTCCGTCGTTGCCATCGCCTATCTGGTGATGATCCCGATCAGCATGCGCTCCTACCGCCGCCACAAGGCCAGTGACGCGCAGCTGCCCGAGGCGCCGCCACCCTCAGCCTAGCGTTTTTGCCAGATCGGCGATGAGGTCGTCGGCCCCTTCGATGCCGACGGAAAGTCGGAACACGCCGTCGCCCGCATATTCCCGGTAACGCCGGAGTTGATTCGCGTCGTGGCGGAACGTCGAGGCCTGGATGTCATCCGTACCGATCCAGTAGATGAGGCTGCGGTGATGGCCGAGCGACACGGCATAGTGGATGATCTCAAGTTCCTTCACCATGCGCGCCGCGATTTCGGGTCCGGGACGCTTCGTCTGGAAGGTCATCATGCCGGAGAAATTCTTCATCTGCCGCTTTGCGAGCCCGTGCTGGGGATGCGACGCGAGGCCCGGATAGAAGACCCTCGACACCGCTGGATGGGTTTCGAGGAACTGCGCCACCTTCATCGCCGCTTCCTGATGCGCCTTCATGCGGATGGGAAGCGTTGCGGCGCCGCGCAAGATCAGCCAGGCATTGAAGGGCGAAAGGATGCCGCCGAAATGCACCGAGGCCTCGAGGTTCAGCGCATCGAGCTCCACCTTCCGCCCGATGACGGCGCCACCCATCGCATCGCCATGGCCGCAAATGTATTTGGTCAGCGAGTGGACGACGAAATCGGCGCCCAGCGCCAGGGGCTGCGTGGCAATGGGCGTCGCATAGGTCGAATCGACCGCAACGTCGCGTACGCCCTTGGCATGGGCAAGTGCCGCGAGACCGGCGATGTCGCAGAGCTTCATCGTCGGATTGGCAGGCGTTTCGAGCCACAGCATCCGGGTATTGGGCCGGATGGCAACCTCGACTTCTTCAGGCACGGAGACATCGACATACGATACCTCGATGCCGAAACGGGGCAGGGTATCTCGCGCCAGTTCGGCGATGCCGACGTAATTCGCATCCGGCACGATCAGGTGATCGCCCTTGCCGAGCCGCCCGCAGATCAGCGCATGGGCCGCCGCCACGCCCGAGCCGAAACACAGGGCGGCTTCGGCACCTTCAAGCGCTGCAAGCTTGTCCTCGAGCTGCTTGACGGTGGGGCTCGAGACCCGGCCATAGACGAAGCCCTCATAGTCCTGCTCGTCGCGGGCCGAAAACCCCGTCAGCGTCTCGGGCGCGAAAGTAACGGACATGACGAGGTTCGGAGACGATGCGCGCGTGGCGGGATCGACAAACTCGCCCGCGTGGACCGCGGTTGTCTCGGTCGCCCACGTCTCGTTGCGCCCTTTCGGTCCGGCCATGATCTGCACTGCTTTCCTAAAATCAAATCTTCCCTATGATGACGGCGGGCAATCGAATCTGCAACACAAGACGGGCTTTTGGGGGAAACGGCGAAGTATATGGAGTGGGAGCAGCCCCATTGGAGCGGCAGGCCGCGGACTGGCGCACCGCGTCAAAAGCTGCGCCCCAACGGCTTTGCCAGAATGGTGCGCTGGTCGGCCGAGCAGCGCTTCGCCGTCATCGGCCTGTCGCTTCTGCTGGCGCTGCTGTGCGGCGGATTCGCCGCCACCACGTTGGAGATCGACCCCGATCAGGGCCCCCGGATCACGCTCGACGAAAAGACCTTTCTGGCGCAGGCCGAACTCGACAAGCGCTTTCCCGGCATCGACCAGACGTTCCTCGCCATCGTCGAAAGCCGCGAGGCCGAAACCGCGCGCGCCCAGGCGGTGGCGCTCGCTGCGTCGCTTGCAGAGCGCGGCGACCTGTTCATCTCGTCCTTCGTGCCCGGCACCGGCGTTTTCTACGACAGCAATGCGCTGCTCTATCACGATATCGCCGACGTGCGCGGGCGCGTTGACGCCGCCCTTCAGATGCAGCCGCTCTACCAGGCCATTGCGGCGGCGCCCGACGTGCTGGGGCTGGTGGCGCTGGTGTCCGAAATCGGCAAGGCGGTAGAGCAGGGCCGCTCGCCACCCGGCCTCGAGGCGCTGCTCCTGACCGCTTCCGCCACGATAGAGGCGGAGGTGCGTGGCAGTTCGCGGCCCATAAACTGGCCGGTGCTTGCAGGCCTCGCGGGCGAGACGCAAAGCCTCAGGTGGTTCGTGATCGCGACCCCGAAGCCGGGGTCGGAGCGCATGGCGGCAAGCGTTGCACGCCAGGCTGCCGATGGCATGCAGGGCGTACGCTGGCTGTGGCCCCGGCGGGCGCTCGGCAGCAACGCAAACCCGCTGCGCGATTTCGTGGTTCCGGCAGGGCTTTCGGCGTTCATCACGCTCACGCTGCTGGGGGCAGGGCTCGGCTCCTTCCGGCTGACCTTTGCGATCATCGTTCCGGGCGCGGTAACGCTGGCGCTGGCGGCAGCGGTGGCGGCGGGCATGGGCCAGGCGCTCGACGGTGCCACCTGGTCGTTCGCAGCGGCGGTTCTGGCGCCTGTCATCCTCATGGGCGTGGTGCTGACATTGTCTTATACACAGGGGCGCGCCAGGGGCCTGCCGGTGCTTCAGGCCATGATGCTGGCCGCGCAACGGCGGGGCGGCATGATCTCGGGTTTCGCCTTCCTGTTTCTGGCCTTCTGGCTATCGTGGCTGGTGCGGCAGCTGCCCTCGCTCAGCCAGTTCGCGGTGATCGCCATCATCGGCGCGGTAATCGCCTGGATCGCCACGCTGACGCTGCTGCCCGCGATGATCATGCTTCTCGACCGCACGGCGCCGGAGCCTGAGCCGCACTGGCTGGACGAGGTGCTCGATGATGGCCAGTCCTATCACACGCGAAACGCTCTCGACGTGGTGGCGATGATCGTGCTGGCCGCTGCGGTGTTCAGCGCCGCCTTCCTGCCCGGGGTACGCTTCGGCGAGCGGCAGGTTTCATCGGCGGCCGGCCTGTTCCTCGAAACCCCGGACGCGCGCGGCGCGATCCATGTTCTGGTGCGACCCGAAGCGGCCGACGCCGCGGTGGCCGCGCTGGCGAAGCTTCCCGAGGTGGGCGCCATCCGCACCATCACCCAGTTCATGCCGCCGGGCGCCGCCGAGAAGATTTCCGTACTGCGGCGGCTGGAGACCATGATGCCGACGGAGCCGGTGCCTCGGAACTCCGCCGAGGCCACGGTACTGAGCGCCAGCTTCGAGGAACTGGACGGCGAGTTGACGGCGATCTCCGTCGGCCCGGCCACCACGCCCGCCCTGCGCGATGCCGCGCTGCGGCTGAAGCGCGCGGTGAACCTGTTTGCGGGTTCCACGCCGCCGACCGAAGCCCGGGTTGCCGCCCTCGAGGACGCGCTGTTCTCTGGACTTGGCGAGCTGTCGCGCGCATCCGAGCGCCTGTCGCGGCTGGCGGAGCCCCGGATCGGCGATCTCGATCCCCTTCTGCGGCAGCGCTTCGTGGCCGGCGACGGCATGTGGCGAATCGAGGTGATGCCGAAGACCGATGTCGGCCTGCTGAGTTTCGCGGCCGCGGCGCGCCGCGCCATGCCGGCAGCCGCGGGCGAACCCGTGACGGCGCTGGTGCGGAACGAGATAATCCACCACGAGACCTTGCTGGCGCTGGCGGCGGCCTTCGTGGCGGCGACGATACTCGTCCTCGCGGTGCTGAAGAACGTGTCCGGCTGGGTTTTGTCGCTGACGCCGGTTTCGGCTCTCGTGACCCTGACTGCGGCGGCAAGCGTGCTGATGGACGTGGGCCTCAACACTGCGATGCTGGCGGGCGGCAGCGCCGTGGCCGCCGTGCTGATCGGCTGTTCCATGGTGGCAGCCGAGCACCTCACGGGGCAGCACAAGCCCAGCCATGCTGCCCACAGCACCGCCATGCGCGCGGCCATTCTGCCACCTGTCGTTCTGGCCGGGGCCGTGGCGCCGCTGGCCATATCGTCGCGCCCCGCCGTGGCCGAGCTTGGCGCCATCATGGCCCTCATGCTGCTGACGGCAACGGTCCTCAGCCTTCTCCTGATCCCGGCGGCGGCCCGCTGGTTGCGGAAACTTACTGGATAATCCTTCACGAGCTTGGCGACAAAGGCCGAGACGGATGCTAGTCTTGGCAGCAGTGTGCGGGCGCATGGCGCCTGAGAACGCGCACGGGCAATATACAGGGAGTACATCATGACTATCCAGTTCGGTCTCAAATCATGGCTCGCCGGCTGCACGATGCTGGCGATGACGGCATCGGGTGCATTCGCCGAAGTCGTGTTCAACCGCGGCAATTCCGCCGACCCGGAATCGCTCGACCCGCACAAGACCTCGACGGTCTATGAAGCCAACATCCTGCGCGACCTGTTTCTGGGCCTGACCACCGAGGATGCGAAGGCCGAGACCATTCCGGGTGCGGCCGAGAGCTGGACGGTGTCCGCCGATGGCAAGGTCTATACCTTCAAGCTGCGCGCCGGCGCCATGTGGTCTGACGGTTCGCCCGTCACCGCCAATGATTTCGTCTTCGCCTGGCAGCGCGTGGTCGATCCCGCGACGGCCGCCGAATACGCCTATATGCTGGCGCCGATCATGAACGCCGAGGACATCACCGCGGGCAAGAAGAAGCCGGCGGAACTGGGCGTGAAGGCCATCGACGACATGACCTTCGAGGTGACGCTCAACGCGCCGACGCCATACTTCCTGGAAATGCTGACGCACCAGGCGACCTATCCGGTGAGCAAGGCCAACGTCGAGAAATTTCCGACCGACTTCACCAAGCCCGGAAACCTCGTGTCGAACGGCGCCTATGTGCTGGCCGAGTTCGTTCCGAACGATCACATCAAGGCCGTCAAGAACCCGAAGTTCTATGACGCGGCGAACGTCAAGATCGACGTCGTGAATTACATTCCCACCGAGGACCGTTCAACCGCCATGAAGCGCTTCGAGGCGGGCGAACTTGATTCAAACGACGACATTCCGACCGAACAGCTCGCCGACCTCAAGGCCAAGTTTGGCGATCAGGTGCGGCTCGGGCCCTATCTTGGCACCTATTATTATGCCTTCAAGACCGACAAGGCGCCGTGGGACAACGTCAAGCTCCGCCATGCGATCTCGATGGCGATCGACCGCGACTATCTCGCTGAGACCGTGTGGCAGAACACCATGATTCCGGCCTATTCCTTCGTGCCGCCGGGCATCACCGGCTATGAGACGCGCACCACGGACTACGCCGAGAAGTCGCAACTCGACCGCGAGGACGAGGCCAAGAAGGTTCTGACCGAGCTCGGCTATGGCCCCGACAAGCCCTTGAAGATGGAAATCCGCTACAACACCTCGGAGAACCACAAGAACACTGCCGTGGCCATTCAGGAGCAGCTGAAGCCATTGGGCGTCGAGGTAACGCTGCTCAACACCGACACCAAGACGCATTACGGGCATCTCGAGCAGAAGGGCGATTTCGACGTCGCGCGCGCCGGCTGGATCGCCGACTACCGCGACCCGGAAAACTTCCTGGCGCTGTGCAAGACTGGCACCGGCAACAATTACGGTCAGTATTCCAACAAGGAGTATGACGACCTGCTGGCGTCCGCCGCCGCTGCTGCCGACCCCGCGGAACGCATGAAGAAGCTTTCCGACGCCGAGGGCGTGGGCGTGGCGCGCGACCTCTGCGTCGTTCCGCTGCTGTACTATGGTTTCCACACCGTCGTTTCCAGCAAGCTCAAGGGCTGGGAAGACAATGTGATGGACCGCCATCCCACCCGCTTCCTGAGCAAGGAATAGTCCGCCAACGGATGAATGCGGCTCCGGCACGTTTGCTGCCGGGGCCGCGGCCTCCCAACGTCCGGGTGCGGATATGCTGCGCTATGTTCTGAAGCGGTTTCTGACCGCAATTCCAACACTCTTCGTGATCGTCACGATCTCGTTCTTCCTGATGCGCGTCGCGCCGGGCGGCCCCTTCAATCAGGAAAAGGGCCTCAACCCGGTGATCAAGGCCAATCTGGAAAAGGTCTATCATCTCAACGAGCCGCTGTGGAAACAGTATCTTCTCTACCTCAACAATTTGCTGCACGGCGATTTCGGCCCGAGCTATAATCTGCCGGATTTCACTGTGGGCGAACTCTTTGCCGCCGGACTGCCGATCTCGATCCAGCTCGGCCTCAGCGCCCTTGTCTTAGCGCTGGTGATCGGCGGCATGCTTGGCATCATCGCCGCGCTCTACCAGAACCACGCGGCCGACTATGCGGTGATCGCCACCGCGACGGCGGGCTCGACAATCCCCACTTTCGTGATCGCGCCGCTGTTCCAGCTGTTTTTCGCGCTGACGCTGAAATGGTTCCCCGTCGGCGGTTGGGGCGATGGCGCCTTTGTCAACAAGGTGGGGCCGATCCTGACGCTCATGCTGCCGCAACTCGCCGTCGTCGCCCGCCTGATGCGCGGCTCGATGATCGAGTCGCTTCGCGCCCACCATATCCGCACGGTGCGGGCCATGGGGCTTTCGGACTATTCCGTGATCATCCGCCACGCGCTGCGGGGCGCTCTGCTGCCGGTCATTTCCTATGCCGGACCCGCGGCCGCCGCGCTGCTGACGGGCTCGATCATCGTCGAGACGATCTTCTCGATTCCGGGTGTCGGGCGCTACTTCGTCGAGGCTGCGCTGAACCGCGACTACACTCTGGTGATGGGAACCGTCGTGGTAATCGCGCTGTTCACCATCCTTTTCAACCTCATCGTCGACGTGCTTTATGCCGTCGTCGATCCGCGGGTGCGCTATGACTGATGCCGTGATCCCGGCGGCGCCGGGGCGCTCCTTGTGGGGTGATGCCTGGAACCGCATGAAGGCCAACAGGGCCGCAATGATCAGCCTCTATTTTCTGGTGTTCATGGCGGTGCTGTGCATCGCGGGGCCGTGGTTCACGCCGCACGCCTTCACCACGATCTATCAGGACTATAACCGGGTGCCGCCCAGCCTTCAGCCCTATCCCAAGGCCGACAAGATCGAGCTTGCCGTGACGGATGCCGTGCGGCGCGCCCGCGTCGAGCTTGCCGGATGGGAAGAGCGTGACAGCAAGGTGTTCATCACCGTGACATCGGCAAAACCGGTCGATGAGCGCGTGACGCGCTATATCGACCGTTCCGACGTCTTCGAGAACGCCGTAGTCACCGAGAAGTCCGCCGACGGAACAAGGCTCACGCTGAGCGCCGACGTCGAGCGGAAGTATTTCTATTTCGGAACCGACAATTCCGGGCGCGACCTGTTGACCAGAACCCTTGTGGCGGGGCGCGTTTCGCTGGCGATCGGGCTTCTGGCCGGGCTCGTCGCGGTGTTCATCGGCGTTCTCTACGGCGCCACCGCCGGCTTCACGGGTGGCAAGACCGACGAAGTGATGATGCGCATCGTCGACATTCTCTATGCGTTGCCCTTCATCTTCTTCGTCATCATGCTGGTGGTGTTCTTCGGGCGGAATTTCGTGCTGATGTTTCTGGCCGTCGGCGCGGTGCTGTGGCTCGACATGGCGCGCATCGTGCGGGGCCAGGCGCTGTCGATCAAGCGGCAGGAATATGTGCAGGCGGCGGAGGCGCTGGGCGTGTCGCGAGCGGGCATCCTTCTCCGCCATGTGGTGCCGAACCTGCTGGGGCCGGTCGTCATCTACATGACGCTGCTGGTGCCGCAGGTGATCATCCTCGAAAGCTTCCTGTCGTTCCTGGGGCTTGGCGTGCAGGAGCCGATGTCGAGCTGGGGCGTGCTCATCTCGCAAGGGGCCAAGAACATCCCCGGCGCCAACTGGCTGCTGTTCTTCCCCTCGCTGTTCCTGACGACGACGCTTTTCGCATTGAATTTCATCGGCGATGGCCTGCGCGACGCGCTCGACCCGAAGGATCGCTGAAGATGGCGGAGAAGATTCTCGAACTGAAGGACGTGAAGGTCAGGTTCCAGACCCTCGATGGCATGGTCGACGCCGTCAAAGGCGTGAATCTTCATGTGAACGCCGGGGAGACAGTGGCGATCGTCGGCGAATCGGGCTCCGGCAAGAGCCAGCTGATGATGGCGGCGATGGGGCTGCTCGCCTCCAATGGGCGCTCGGAAGGCGTTGCCGATTATCGCGGTGTCAATCTGCTGGCGCTTCCCAAGGCTGAGCTCAATACCATCCGCGGACGGAAGATCACCATGATCTTCCAGGAGCCGATGACCTCCCTCGACCCGCTTTATACCATTGGCGACCAGCTGATGGAGCCAATCATGCATCACGGCAAGCTGGGAGCGGCAGAAGCCCGCGCCCGCGCCGTCGAGATGCTGAAGCTGGTGAGCATCCCCGAGCCGGAGCGGCGGATGGGGTCCTACCCGCACGAAATGTCCGGCGGGCAGCGCCAGCGCGTGATGATTGCCATGGCGCTGGCAAACGACCCGGATCTCCTGATCGCCGACGAGCCGACGACGGCACTCGACGTGACGATCCAGGCGGAAATTCTCGAGCTGATGGCGGGTCTGCAAAAGCGCCTCGGCATGGGCATGGTGTTCATCACCCACGACCTCAACATCGTGAAGCGTATCGCTGATCGCGTCTACGTCATGCGCCGGGGCGAAGTTGTGGAGGAGGGCCACACCAAGGCGCTGTTTGCCGCGCCGGAACACCCTTACACGCGGGCGCTGCTGGAAGCAGAGCCCACCGGCCGCAAGCAGCCCGTGCCGCCAGAAGCGCCGAAGATCCTCGATGGAACCGGCGTTTCCGTCAGCTTCAGGATCGGCGGCGGCTTTCTGGCAGGCGATCCCATCGTGCTGAAGGCGGTGGACCGCGTGTCGATGACGCTGCGCCGGGGCCAGACCATCGGTATCGTTGGCGAATCGGGGTCCGGCAAATCGACCTTCGCCCGCGCGCTGTTGCGGCTGTTGCCGAGCGAAGGCGCGATCTCGTTCGAGGGCCGCAACATTGCGGGCTTCACGACGGAGCAGATGCGGCCCTTGCGCCGTGAATTGCAGGTCGTTCTGCAGGACCCGTTTGGCTCGCTGAGCCCGCGCATGACGGCGGGCCAGATCGTAACCGAGGGATTGCTGGTGCATGAACGATCGATCTCCCGCAAGGAACGCGACCTTCGCGCAGCGCAGGCGCTCGAAGAGGTGCAGCTCGATCCTTCGCTGCGGAACCGCTACCCGCATGAGTTCTCGGGCGGGCAGCGCCAGAGGATCGCCATTGCCCGCGCCATCATCCTGAAGCCGAAAGTCGTGGTGCTGGACGAGCCGACCTCGGCCCTGGACCGTCAGGTGCAGAAGCAGATCGTGGAACTGCTGCGCGAATTGCAGCTGGCGAACAACCTCTCGTACATCTTCATCAGCCATGACCTTGCCGTGGTGCGCGCCATGGCCGACCACATCATGGTGATGAAGGACGGCCGCGTCGTCGAACAGGGAACGCCCGACGAGGTGATGGACAACCCGCGCGAGGACTATACGCAGCGGCTGATGGCAGCGGCCTTTGCGGAATGATGTTTTTCCCAAGCTCAGATATCAAACGCCTCGATGTTCATGAAGGCCGTTCGAAGCGCCTTGGACCATTCGCTCGACAGCATCTTGAAATAGGGGTCATCAAGGCCGATGCGCTTGGTATGCTCGATCTTCAGCGTGTTCGTCTCGTAGGTGAGCATGTCGATGGGCAGCCCGACGCTGAGATTGGAACGCAAAGTGGAATCGAAGGACAGCAGCACCATCTTCGCGGCATCGCCAAGCTTCATCTCGTTGCGGGCCACACGGTCAAGAATGGGCTTGCCGTATTTATGTTCGCCGATCTGGAAGAAGGGCGTATCGGGCGTGGCCTCGATGAAATTCCCCGCAGAATAGACCTGAAAAAGCCGGGGCGGCTCCTTGCCGATCTGGCCTGCGAATATGAAGCTCGCGGCAAAGGCATCGCTGCCGGCAGAGAGAGATTCGCCATCGACGCGCTTCACCTCGCGGATAGCCTGTCCGACGATGCGGGCCGCCTGAAACATGGTCCTTGCTGTGAAGAGGCTGTCGGGCGATTTCTTGCTCTTCTTCCTGTCCACCATGCCTTCGCTGAGCATCGAGACGACAGCCTGGGTGACGGCAAGATTTCCGGCGGTCAGCAGCACGAAAACCCGGTCGCCCGGCTTCGACCAGGTGTGGAGCTTCTTGAACTTCCCGACGTTGTCGACGCCCGCATTGGTGCGGGTATCGGCCGCCATGACGAAGCCCTCGTCAAGCAGCATTCCTACGCAATAAGTCATTTCCGCCTTGTCCTGTCGGATTCGTGGAGAAGCCCTTATTGTTGGGCGATCTCAACCCGGACTTCAACCCTCATCCGCTCGATGGCGCCACCCCTGCGCGACCCTCTGATGGGGGCAACTCCCGATGCATCGATGCCCGCCGCCACCCGGACATAATTGTCCGTAGGACATTTGTTGTTGGCGGGATCGAAACCCACCCAGCCGAGAGCGGGAACCAGAACTTCGGCCCAGGCATGCGCCGCCGTCGACGATGCTCCCATTCCGGTGACGAGATAGCCAGTCACGTAGCGGGCGGGAATGCCTGCGCCGCGCGCTGCCGCGATGAGGATATGGGCATGGTCCTGGCACACGCCGCGCCCATCGGCGAAAGCTTCGGCAGCGGTGGTGTGAGCATCGGTCGCGCCGATTTCATAGGTGACCTTGCGGTGGATGTCGTCCATCAGCCCGTGCAATCCCTCAAGCACCGGCCCATCGGCAAGGTTCTTTTCCACCAGGGCGCGGATTGGGGCACTGGGTGCCGTCGCCCTGGTCATGCGCAGGAAGATCGCATCGGGTGCAGCCGACGGAAGCCCGCGCACGACGCCGGCGGCATCGCTGCAGTTCACCACGCCCTCGGCGATGATGCTCATGGGGCCGGAGGCCCGCTCGAAGGTGAGCATGTGTACCCTGTTGCCGAAGCCGTCAGTGTAGCTCAGCGCCTTCTCGATGCCGGGCGCCTCGATTTTCCAGCTCAGCGTACGCTGGGACGCGAAATCGGCCGGCCAGAGATGGAGCCGCTGCGCCGAATAGGCGACGGGAGAGTCGTAGTCGTAGTGGGTCTCATGGCGGACAAAGAGGTTCATGCAGCTATGGGAAATTGTAGTTCATGCCGATGGACGCCGAAAGCCTGGCATTGCGGCTGACGAAATCCTGCAGGAACTCGTGAAGGCCCGATTGGAATATGTCGTCCATGTTTCCGGTCTTGAGGCGCTGATATGTGTCCTGCGCCAGATCATGGCAGCCATAGCGCTTGCCATAGAGATTGGCGAGGCCGTCGAGCGCCATGTTGATCCAGTAGTACGAGAAGACCAGCGAGCGCGGCATCTCTTCCTTCAGGATCAGGAATTCGGAGATCATCCACGGCCGGTACTTGCTGTCGCGGTAAAACCAGCGGTAGGACCGGTGCGCGGACACCGAGCGCAGGATTTGCGCCCATTGCTGCATGTCAAGGTCGCTGCCGACATCGGTGGGCTTGGGCAGCAGGATGAAATATTTGACATCGAGGATGCGCGCCGTGTTGTCTGCCCGTTCGAGGAAGTTGCCGACCTGGCTGAAGTAATACGTATCGTTCCGGAGCATGGTGCCGAGAAGCGCGCCGCGAAACGACATGACACGCTGCTTCACCCATTCGAGGAACACGGGTAGCCGGTCTGCCGTCATCGAAGAGGGCTTGACCTGGGCCAGCTCATTCCATGTCGTGTTGATGCTTTCCCAAACGTCGCGGGTCAGCGCTGTTCTTACGGCGCGGCCGTTGTTGCGCGCTGTCTTGATTGAAGCGCGGATGGACGACGGGTTGTCCTCGTCGAAGATCAGGAACTGAATGACCTTGGCGCCGGTGATCTCGTTGTGCTTCCGGTCATACGCGAAATCGCAGGCTGCACTCTGCAGCGTCGAGCGCCACTCGTCGCGGTGACCTTCGACGGCGCCCGGCATCAGCGAGATGCGGTAGCCGACTTCGAGAAGGCGAGCCATGTTTTCGGCTCGCTCCATATAACGCGACATCCAGTAGAGCGAGGAAGCGGTGCGTCCGAGCATCAGTCCTCCAGAACCCAGGTGTCTTTGGTGCCGCCGCCCTGGCTGGAGTTGACGACCAGGGAGCCTTTCTTCAGCGCCACGCGGGTGAGGCCGCCGGGCGTGATCCGCACCTTGTCGCCCGACAGCACGAAGGGCCGGAGATCGACATGGCGCGGCGCCACGCCAGAGCGCGTGAAGGTGGGAACCGACGACAGCGCGAGTGTGGGCTGTGCGATGTAATTCCCGGGCCGGGCCTTCAGCCGCGCGCGGAAATCCTCGATGTCCTTCTTCGAGGAGGTGGGGCCGACCAGCATTCCATAGCCGCCGGAGCCATGGACTTCCTTGACCACCAGCTCGGGCAAATGGTCGAGCACATAGGCAAGCTGCTTCGGGTCGCCGCAGCGCCAGGTGGGCACGTTCTTCAAGAGCGGCTTCTCGCCGGTGTAGAACTCGATGACATCCGGAATATAGGTATAGATCGACTTGTCGTCGGCAATGCCGGTGCCCGGCGCATTGACCAGCGTGACGCGGCCCGCGCGATAGAGGTCGAAGATGCCGGGAACGCCGATCGCCGAATCCGGCCGGAAGGTGAGGGGGTCGAGAAACGCATCGTCGATGCGGCGATAGACGACGTCCACCCGTTTCGGCTCCTGCGTGGTGCGCATGTAGAGGTAGCCATCGGATACGAAGAGGTCGTTGCCCTCGCACAGCTCGACGCCCATTTCGTCCGCCAGGAAGGCATGCTCGAAGAAGGCCGAATTGTGAATGCCGGGGGTGAGGATGACCGCTGTGGGCTCTCCCTTGCAGGCGGGCGGGGCGACGCTTTCGAGCGTCTGCCGCAGCATGGCGGGGTAATTCTCAACCGGGCAGATTCGCTGCTGGGCGAAGAGTTCTGGGAAGAGATACATCATCGCCTCCCGGTCCTCGAGCATGTAGGAGACCCCTGACGGCGTGCGGCAATTGTCCTCGAGGACGTAGAACTCGTTTTCGGCCACGCGTACGATGTCGATGCCGATGATGTGGGCATAGATGCCGCGCGCTGCCATGACGCCCACCATTTCAGGCACGAAGGCTTCGTTCTGGATGATGAGCTCGGATGGGATCCGGCCGGCGCGCAGGATTTCCTGGCGGTGATAGAGATCGTGGATGAAGGCGTTCAGTGCCCGCACCCGCTGTTCGATGCCGGCGGAGAGTTTCCGCCATTCACTGGCGGCGAAGATGCGCGGGATGATGTCGAAGGGAATAAGGCGCTCCGACGCCTGATTGTCGCCATACACCGCGAAGGTAATGCCCTGGCGGCGGAAGATCGCTTCGGCTTCCTTGAGCGCGCGCTCCACATCCCGGGGGCTGAGCGTCCGGAGCCACTCCTCGATACGGGCATAGGGCTCGCGTACCGCGCCACCCTTGCCTTCCATCTCGTTGAAGATCGCCGCCATCCCCACCCTTATGTTGCGGCGCAGTATGATGGTAATTTCAACGGGGTGGCAAGCGAAACATGCTGCGACACCGGCATTTGTTGCGAAGTTATGACATTGGTGTCATAAGGGCGCCATGTGTTTCCACGCGACCATATCCGGGAAAATCCTGCCTATCTGGTCAAAAACGGCCTATGACGAAGTCATGCTGCGCTGCGCGCGCATTGGTTTCAAGCCGTAAGCAACTCTCCTGTTCTGATTGATTTCGGCCCCCTATCGCGCGGGGTTTGTTCAGATATTCAGTGTGGAGAGCAAAATGACGGTACATGCAAAGAACATCAATATCGCGGAAGTCGTGAAGAACGACATTGCGCATCACTTCCATCCGTTCACGGATCACAAGAGCTTTCATGCCGGTGGCGGCCCACGCGTGATGACGCAGGCCGACGGCATCTGGATCTGGGATGGCAACGGCAACAAGCTGCTCGACGGTATGTCCGGCCTGTGGTGCGTGAACGTGGGCTATGGCCGCAAGGAGCTCGCCGAGGCCGCCTACCAGCAGATGCTGGACCTTCCCTATTACAATACCTTCTTCAAGACGACGACGGTGCCGACGACGGAGCTGGCGGCCAAGATTTCATCCGTCATGCCCGAACGCTTCAAGCACATTTTCTTCACCAACTCGGGCTCGGAGTCCAACGACACCATCGTGCGCTTCGTGCGCCATTACTGGAAGCTGAAGGGCAAGCCCTACCGCCAGCACTTCATTGCCCGTACCAGGGGCTATCACGGCTCCACCATGGTGGCGGCAAATCTCGGCGGATTCCAGGGCATGCATGATCAGGTTGGAACCGGATTTCCCGGCTTCCACCACGTGCAGCAACCTTACTGGTACGACTTTGGCGGTGACAAGAGCCCGGAGGAATTCGGCCTCGAGGCTGCCGCCGCTCTTGAAAAAAAGATCCTCGAGGTTGGACCCGACAATGTGGCCGCCTTCATCGGCGAACCGATCCAGGGTGCGGCGGGCGTTCTGATTCCGCCCTCGACCTACTGGCCGGAAGTCCAGAAGATCTGCCGGAAATACGGCATCCTGATCATCTCCGACGAAGTAATCTGCGGCTTCGGGCGCACCGGCAACTGGTGGGGTTTCCAGTCGCTCGGCTTCGAGCCGGATATCGTGCCGATGGCGAAGGGCCTGTCGTCTGGCTACCTGCCGATCGGAGCCGTAGCCTTTGCCGATCACCTGATCAAGGATTTCTTCGAACTGGGGGGCGAGTTCTACCATGGCATGACCTATGCCGGGCACCCCGTTGCGGCGGCGGTTGCGCTACGTAACATCGAGATCATCGAGCAGGAGAAACTGGTCGAGCGGACGCGCGAGATCGGGCCTTACTTTGCAAAGGCGCTGGCCACGCTGGGAGATCATCCTATCGTAGGGGAAACCCGCGCCATGGGGCTGATTGGCGCCATCGAGATCACCAACGACAAGAAGAAGCGCAGCCGCTTCAAGGATCCGGGCCGGGTTGGCATGAAGTGCCGCGAGCATAGTTTTGCGAACGGACTTATCATGCGTGCCTGCTGGGATACGATGGTGCTGTCGCCGCCGCTGATCATCACCCGGAAGGAAATCGACGAGCTGGTCGTTCGCGCCCGGCTGGCGCTTGATGCAACTTATGGTGATGTCAGGTCGGAGATGATCTGAGTTATCAACGATATTCTTAAAATTGGATTGAATGCCGCGGCGGGAGGAATACATTTATCCTGCCGGCATGATGCCGATACACTGCACCGCGTGAAATATAAGTAATGGTGCGCAACATGACCAAGAGAGGGCCTAGAGAAGAATGTCTGTTTTTTCCCCCCGTTTCCGCCCAAGCCGCCGCTCGCTCCTGAAAGGCTCGGGCGCCCTGGTCGGCTTGACCGTCCTGCCGCGCTTTGCGATGTCCCAGGAAGAAAAGAAGCTCAATTTCTATAACTGGGATACTTACATCGGCGAGAACACCCTTGCCGGGTTTAACGCAGCGACCGGCATTGAAGTGAAGATGGATCTGTTTGCCGACAATGACGAGCTTTTCGCGAAGCTGAAGGGCGGCAATCCCGGCTACGACATCATTGTGCCGACCAACGACATGCTGGAGCGCATGATCAAGGCCGAGATGGTGATCCCGCTTGATCACGCGAAAATCCCCAACATGTCGAACATCGATGAACCCTTCCGCGATGCGAAGTTCGATCCGGGCCGCAAGTTCTCCATGCCCTACATGTGGGGGACGATGGGCATCGGCTATCGCAAGTCCGCCGTAAGCGGCGTGATCGACAGCTGGAAAGTTCTGTTCGACTCGGATGAGTATGCCGGAGCCATCTCGCTGCTGGGCGACCAGTCCACCGTGCTGGGCGCAGCCTTGAAATATCTCGGCTACTCCTACAACTCGACCAACCCGGAAGAGCTGAAAAAGGTCGAGGAACTGCTCATCAAGCAGAAGAAGAACATCAAGGTTTTCGCTGACGACAATGGCCAGGATCTTCTTGCCTCCGGCGAAGTGAAGATCTGCCAGGAATGGAACGGCGATATCAAGCAGGTCATCACCGAGGACGATGATCTGGCTTATGTCGTCCCGACCGAAGGCTCGCTGCTGTGGCAGGACACGCTGGCGATCCCGAAGGGCGCGCCACACCCCGAGAATGCCCACGCCTTCATCAACTATGTTCTGGGTGCGGAAGAAGGCAAGCACATCGCCGAAACCATCCTCTACGCCACGGCCAACAAGGCGGCGCGCGAACTGATGCCGGACGACTACAAGAACAATCCGGTCATCTTCCCCACGGCGGAAGTGATCGCCAAGTGCGAACCCGGTCTGTACCTTGGCGAGGAAGCGACCAAGGTGCGCGACGAGATCTGGACCCGGATCCAGGCGGCCTGATCGCATGTAAAATTCTGCCGGGCGGCATCCACAAGATGCCGCCCGAACTTTATGGGGGGACGGTTTCGTGAACATGATCAGCACGCTTTCGCCGCCCGATGTTCCACAGCTTGTGCTGGAGGACTTCGCAAGATCGGTCTACGGCATTGCGGGAGAGTGGGCGAGGCTCGAAGGCGAGCGCGACCAGAACTTCCGGGTAACATCGGGCGAGAGCGGCACTTGGGTTTTCAAGGTCTGTCATCCCGACGAGGGCGATGATGTGCTGGCCTGCCAGGCAGAAGCGCTCGAACACATCGCGAAAGCTGATGAAACCCTGCCAGTGCCGCGGCTGAGGCGCGCGCTGTCGAGCGAGGCACTGCCGTCCCTGCGTCATGAGGGGCGGAGATATCCCGTCATGCTGCTGTCGTGGCTCGACGGCGGCGTCATCGGCGAACGGAAGCTTCCGTCCGAAGCCATACATCGCATGGGTGTGCTTCTGGCGCGCCTCGGCCTTGCCATGCGCGGCTTTGTTCACGGTGCGCCTGCGGGCCGCAAGCTGGTGTGGGATACGCGCCATGTTCTGAAGCTTCGAGCGCAGATCGCAAACCTGCCCGCCGAGGATCGTCCGCTGGCGGAGGATATTCTGAGCCGCCACGGCGACGTGACCGAAAAAACACTTCTACGGATGCGAAGCCAGATCATCCACGGCGACGTTCACCCCTACAACAGCCTGATCGACGCGGAAGGCCGGATCAGCGGCATTATCGATTTCGGCGACATCGTGCATGGTCCGCTGGTGCTGGACCTCGCCAATGCCGCCGCCGATTTTCTTGCGCCGGGGCGTGACAATGCCGCCATGATTTTCGAGTTGGTAAAAGGCTATTCCTCCGTCACGCCGCTCGAGGAGCAAGAGGCGGACGCGCTTCTGGACCTGATCGAGGTGCGCCTGCTGATGACGCCGCTGGTCGATGCGCTGAAGGCCGCCAATGGCATCGCATCGCAGGGCTACTTTCAGGCCTTTAATGGCCGCAGCATGCCAATGATCCGCGAATTGCGAAAGCTGGGGCACGATCGCCTCCACAATCTCATCCGCCGCGCCGCAGCCTTTCCGCCCAAGGTCCAGTCACCGCCCGAAAGCGTCGGCGATATCATCGCCCGCCGCCGCCGCGTGATGGGCGAAAAGCTTTACGTCTTCTACGATCCGCCCTTGCACATGGTAAAGGGCAAGGGCGTATGGCTGACCGCGTCGGACGGCAAACGCTATCTCGATTGCTACAACAACGTTCCGCATGTGGGCCATTGCCACCCCTATGTGACGGAAGCAATCGCCCGGCAGGCACGCACGCTGAACACCAACACCCGCTACATCACCGACCAGTCGATCGACTATGCCGAACGGCTCGGCGCCTTGAGCAGCGACGGGCTTTCCGCCGTCGTCTTCGTCAATTCGGGAAGCGAGGCGAATGATCTCGCCTGGCGCATGGCCAAGGCCTGGACCGGAAAGCAGGGCGGCCTTGCGATGGAGTTTGCCTATCATGGCGTGAGCGAGGCGATCGATGCCTTCTCGCCATCGAACGCGCCCGCCAACTGGTATGCCCCGCATATCCGGCTGCTGCCGCCGCCCGACGTCTATCGCGGTCCCTTCGGCGCAAACGACCCCGACATCGGCGAACGCTATGCCGCTATGGCCGATCCGCTGATCGCCGAACTCGAAGGCGAAGGCTACGGCGTTGCCGCCGCCATGATCGATTCCGCATTCATGACCAACGGCATTCTCGATGCGCCCAAGGGCTACTTGCAAGGCGTTGTCGATCGCGTGCGGCAGGCGGGAGGCACCTTCATCGCCGACGAAGTCCAGTCGGGCTTCGGCCGCATGGGCACGGAATTCTGGGGCCACCGCCACCATGGCGTGGTGCCGGACTTCATCACGATCGGCAAGCCCGCCGGGAATGGCCACCCCGTGGGCGCCGTCATCACGAGGCCCGAAATCCTCGACCATTTCATCAGGCTTGGACCGTTCTTCTCGACCTTTGGCGGCAACAACGTGGCCTGTGCAGCGGGAATTGCCGTCCTCGACGTCATCCGCGACGAAGGGCTGCTCGAAAACGCGCTGGCGACAGGCGGCTACCTGCGCGATGGATTGCGGAAGCTGATGCACAAGCACGCCATCATCGGCGACGTACGGGGTGTTGGCCTCGCGACCGGCGTCGAACTGGTGCGGGACCGCGCCACGAAGGAGCCGGCGGCCACCGAAACGTCGAGGCTGCTGGGCCTGCTGCGCGACGAAGGAATCCTGATTGGCGGCGAGGGCGTCTTCGCCAATGTCCTGAAAATCCGTCCGCCGCTCGTGTTCACCATGGCAGATGCCGATATCGCAGTGGCAGCCATGGACCGGGCGCTGTCGAGGCTCTAGCCAACGGGGTTGCCGTTTGGTGCGGTGCTGCGCTAGGCTCCCGGCAAGCAAGAACGAAGGGGGAGAGGCGGCATCTTGGAGAATTGGAAAGAAAACCGGCGGGTCTTCTGGACGCTCGGGGCGCCGCCGACCATATGGCTCCTGGCTTTCTTTATCATTCCACTGGGCTTCCTCTTCATCATGTCGTTCAGCGACAAGGCGGTGATCGACGGGCAAGTGTCGATCACCGAGTATGACTACTTGACGGGCATTGCCAACTACATCCGCGCATTCGAAAGCCTCTACCTTACCATCATCTGGAAATCGATCTGGATCAGCGCGCTGGCGACCGCACTTTGCCTGCTCACCGCTTATCCCATCGCCTTTGGCATCTGCTTCGCGCCGGAACGCTGGAAGCCGCTGCTCCTGCTGCTGGTGATCCTGCCCTTCTGGATCAATCTGTTGATCCGCACCTATGCATTGATCGCCGTGTTCCGCACGCAGGGCTATGTCAACAAGGTGCTGGGCGTCGTCGGAGTCGGTCCCTTCGAAATGCTCTACAACAACTTCGCGGTGATCTTCGGCCTCGTCTACGTCTTCATGCCTTTCATGGTGCTGCCGCTCTACGCAACGATCGAGCGGCTGGACAAATCCTATCTCGAGGCAAGCCTCGACCTCGGCGCCTCGCAATTCACGACATTCATGAAAGTGACTGTGCCGCTCACCATGCCGGGCATCATCTCGGGCGTGATCCTCGTCTTCATTCCGTGCCTCGGGTCTTTCTTGACGCCGGATTTGCTGGGCGGCGCCAACGCCATCATGATCGGCAACGTTATCGAACGGCAGTTCAAGGCGGCCAATGACTGGCCCTTCGGCGCGGCGCTTTCGTTCCTGCTGATGTATGCAACATTCGGCGCGCTGGCGCTGCGCTGGCTAATTGCCAGCCGCAGCAAGGGAGTGGACGTCTGATGGCCGCACAGCTGAAACCGGGGCAAGGCCCTCTCGACTATGGCAGCAGGCTGTGGCTGAAAATCCTCTTCGGCCTGATCTTCTTCCTGCTCTATGCGCCGATCATCACGCTCGTTGCCTTCTCCTTCAACACCGACAAGCGCGGCATCGTCTGGCGCGGCTTCACGCTCGACAACTATTCCAAGGCCTGGAACAACGCCTCGCTGATCGAAGCGCTGACCAACTCGCTGGTGATTGCCTTCCTCGCAACGCTGATCGCCACGGTGCTGGGCGCGCTCGTGGCGCTGATGCTGTGGCGGTTCCGGTTTCCCTTCAAGGGCGGATACGAAGGCTTCATGGCGCTCCCCATCGTCATCCCCGAAATCTGCATGGGCGTGGCGCTGCTCCTGTTCTTCGTCAATTCCGGCATGATGGATTTCTTCGTCGCGATGCCGTGGCCCTTGAATCTCGGCAACATCGTCATTGCGCATGTGTCCTTCTGTTTTCCCTTCGTCGCCGTCGTCGTCCGTTCGCGGCTAGTGGGCTTTAACCGGCAACTCGAGGAAGCTTCGAAAGACCTGGGAGCCAGCGAATGGCAGACCTTCTGGTCGATCATCGTGCCCTACATGAAGCCCGGCCTCATCGCCGGCGCGCTGTTGGCCTTCACGCTGTCGCTTGACGATTTCGTCATCACTTTCTTCACCAGCGGGCCGGAGACGGTGACTTTCCCCGTCAAGGTCTATTCGCTGGTGCGGCGTGGGGTCTCTCCCGAAATCAATGCGGCTTCGACGGTGCTGATCGTCATCACTGTCGTTGCCACCGTCCTCGCCATGAAACTTCAGGCTCCTCCGAAGCCGCGCAAGGGTTGAACGATGTCCGAACCAATTGTTGCCATCCGCAATGTCTCGAAGAAATTTCCCGGCGGCGTGATTGCCGTCGATGATGTGTCAATCGACATTGCGCAGAACGAATTCTTCGCGCTGCTGGGGCCCTCGGGCTGCGGCAAGACTACGCTGCTCCGCATGATCTCCGGCCTCGAGACGCCAACCTCCGGGCAAATCATCATCGGCGGCGAAGACATGGCCCTGACGCCGCCCAACAAGCGGCCCACCAACATGGTGTTCCAGTCCTACGCCGTCTTTCCGCACATGACGGTGGCCCAGAACGTGGCCTATGGCCTGAAGGTTACAGGAGTCGAGTCAAGCGAGATCAAGCGCCGCGTGGCGGAAGGCCTCGAGATGGTGAAGCTGACGGCACTGGCCGACCGGAAGCCCGACCAGATGTCCGGCGGGCAGCGGCAGCGCGTGGCGCTCGCCCGTGCGCTGGTGAAGCGCCCGAAAGTTCTGCTGCTGGATGAGCCGCTTTCCGCACTCGATGCGAAGCTTCGCGACGACATGCGGATGGAACTGACCAGGCTTCAGGAAACCGTTGGCATCACCTTCATCATCGTAACCCACGACCAGGACGAGGCGCTTTCCATGGCTAGCCGCATCGCGGTGATGGAGAAGGGCGCCGTGCAACAGATTGCAACACCATCCGAGCTTTATGAGCATCCGCGCAACCGCTTCGTCGCCGACTTCATCGGCAAGGTGAACCTGATCGATGCCACCGTACTCGGCCAGAAGGGCAGGTCGATTTCCTGCGATGCCAAAGGCCTCGGCAAGATCGAGATTGCCAGCGACAAGGCGGTGGGCAGCAGCGTTTCGATTGCGGTGCGGCCTGAAAAATTGCGCATCAGCAAGGGTAGGCCCGAGAACAAGAGCGTCGTGAAGCTTGAGGGAACCGTTCGCGATGTCGCCTATTATGGTGACACGAGCCACGTCGTCATCGAAGGAAAGGACGGGCTCAATCTTTCCGTCAACGTCCAGAATGATACGCGGCTTGGCGGCGCTGGCGTGGAGCGCGGCCAGAAGGTGTGGGTGCAATGGGCACCCGAAGATTCGATCATCCTCACGGAGTAGAGAATGTCTCTCGAGATGAACAACATGGGCTCCCTTCCGGGAGACAATGCCTTTCGCCGCGACAGCCTCAAAGGCACGCATTGGGAACCGACCTACGCAGGCGCCCTCTCCTTCATGCGGAGGAAGTACACGCGCGACCTTGCGGGCGTCGATATCGCCGTGACGGGCATTCCCTTCGACCAGGCGGTGTCGCACCGTTCCGGCACGCGCATGGGGCCTGAAGGCATCCGCAAGGCTTCGGCGGAAAATGCCTGGGGCCCGTTCTGGCCGTGGAATTTCGATCCTTTCGATACGCTCGCTGTGATCGATTACGGCGACTGTTTCTTTGACTGGGGCCGCAAGGAAAACTTCCCGCAGACCCTGGAAGACCACGCGGCCAGCATCATCTCGTCTGGCGCCGAAATGATCTCGCTTGGCGGCGATCACTACATTTCATACCCGCTGCTGAAGGCGCATGCGAAGAAGCATGGACCGCTGTCGCTCGTTCATTTCGATGCCCACCGCGATGTGGAGCCTGACGATGGCGGCCGCATCGACCATGGCACGATGTTTGGCTATGCTGTACGCGAAGGCCTTATCGATCCGAAGAAGTCCGTGCAGATCGGGCTCCGTACCGTGTTCACGGGCGAAAAGACCTATGGCTTCCGCCTTGTCTATGCTGACGAGGTTCACGAGAGTTCGTCCGCCGCCATCGCGCAAATCGTGAAGGACGTGGTGGGAGCCAACAAGGCCTACCTGACCTTCGATATCGACTGCCTCGACCCATCCGCTGCTCCTGGAACCGGAACGCCCATCCCCGGTGGCCTTACCTATCATCAGGCTGCCTCGATCATCCGGAAGCTGACGGATGTAAATTTCGTGGCGATGGACATGGTGGAAGTGTCGCCGCCCTATGACCACGCCGACATCACGTCCGGCGCGGCTTGCGGTCTCATCATGGAATATCTCTGCCTCCGCGCCTGGCAGAAGGGCGCGCGGGCGATACCGATGCAGGAGTAGGGGGCGCCCTACTTCTTCAAAGCGCGATCCTTGTTGCGCACGGCATAGCCGGCCTGCTCCGGCCAAGCGGCGTAGACGTCGCCGGATTCAAGTTCGCGCATCGCGTGAAGCGGCCAGTTCGGATCATCAAGTGCCTGCCGGGCGAGTGCCACGACATCGGCCTGACCCAAGGCAATGATGTGCTCTGCTTCCTGTGCCGTCGTGATGAGGCCTACCGCGGCCGTGGCAACATCCGCGCCCTTGCGGACGGCTTCCGCAAGCGGCACCTGATAGAGCGGGCCAACCGGAATTCTCGCACCATCGAAACCACTGGATGAGCAGTGGATGAGATCGTAGCCGATCTCTTTCAGCCGCTTCGCATATTCGACATTGTCCTCGACGGTGTTGCCGCCCTCGATCCAGTCGGTCACCGAAATGCGCGCGAAGAGGGGCTTGTCCTCCGGCCACGCCTTGCGCACGGCTGCGGCGACCTCCAATGGAAACCGCATGCGGTTTTCGAGGCTGCCGCCATACGTGTCGTCGCGCCTGTTGGCGATAGGCGAGAGGAACTGGTTCAGCAGATAACCATGGGCGGAGTGAAGCTCGATCATGTCGAAGCCGGCGGCGAGGCTGCGCTTTGTGGCAGCGATCCAGCCATCTCTGATGCGCGCCATGCCGGCATGGTCCAGCGCCAAGGGCAGCGGGAACGAAGCCATGTGACGCTCGGTCGAGGGTGCGACGGGCGTCCAGCTTTCGAAGGCGAGCGCCTTCTTTTCCGCCTCTGTCTCGTTGAATGCGCCGCGCCATGGGATGGTCGAGGAGGCCTTGCGGCCCGCATGTGCCAGCTGGATTCCTGCCGCCGAACCATGCGCATGGAGGAACTCCACGATGCGCTTCAAGGGTTCGATCTGTGCATCCTCCCACAGGCCCATGTCGGCATAGGTGATGCGGCCTTCGGGCGTCACTGCTGTTGCCTCCACGATGACGAGGCCAAAGCCGCCCAGCGCGAAGCGGCCCAAATGCACGAAATGCCAGTCGTTCGCGAGGCCATGCCGCGCCGAATATTGGCACATGGGCGCCACGATCACACGGTTCTTGAGGGTAAGGCCGCGGAAGGAGATGGGCGTGAAGAGCTTTGACATCAGCTGAGAGCATCCTTGATACGGTAATAGAGCATGGCGGCGGCGAGCATGGGTGTGCGGATCGGCCCGCCGGGAAACGGCAGGTGCCTGACGCGCGACAGGAGGTCGAACCGTTCGGCGGTGCCGCGGATTGCTTCGGCCATGAGTTTTCCATAGATCCCGGCGAGCGCCACGCCCTGACCCGAATAACCATGGGCATAATAGGTGGTGGGCGAGAGCCGCCCGCAATCCGGAATACGGTTGTGGGTGATGGCAATGTAGCCGCCCCAGGCATGCTCGATCTTTACGTCGCGAATCTGCGGAAACACCGCCGCCATGCGCGGCCGCATGTATTCAGCAAGGTTTGAAGGGTCGAGCGTCGAATAGCTGGCGCGCCCGCCGAACAGCATGCGCGTGTCGCTGGTGAGACGGAAGTAATCGACGATGAAATTGGTATCCGCCACCGCCTCGCCATCGCGGATCAGGGCCTTGGTGCGGTTCTGGCCCAGCGGTTCCGTGGTGATGATGTAGCTCGTCACCGGCATTACCTTGCCATAGAGCTTTCGCACCAGCCGGCCGAGATAGGCATTGCCGCCCAGCACCATGAACTTGGCATTGACTTTGCCCATGGCGGTGCGCGCCCACGGGCGGTGCCCGGTATCGACCTCCAGCACCCGCGAATTCTCGTGAATGACCGCACCGGCCTCCACCGCCGCGCGCGCCAGACCAAGGCAATAATTCAACGGGTGGAAATGACCGGCACCGCCTTCGCGCAGCGCGCCATGATAGAGGCTGGACCCGAGCTTCTCCTGCAATTCCGGGCGGGTGAGGACCTGGGTATCGGTATATCCGAGATCGTCGAGTTCAGCCTTCCATGCCTTCAGGCCTTCAAAATGGCCCGGTTTCGGGATTGCGTGCAGATAGCCCCAGCGCAGGTCGCAGTCGATGGCATGGCGCGCAATGCGATCCTTGAGAAGCTCCTTTGACTCCTGCGCCAGCGCGAAGCATTTTCGCGCATCCTCCCGGCCAAGCTGGGCTTCGATCTTCTGCTGGCCGGAGGAAAAGCCGGTGCAGATCTGCCCGCCATTGCGGCCCGAGGCGCCAAACCCGATCGTTTCAGCCTCGAGAACGACGACCTTGTAGCCCGCCTGTGCCAGTTCCAGCGCCGCCGAAAGCCCCGTAAAACCTGCGCCTATGACGGCCACATCGGCTGAAACGTCGCCGGAAAGCGGAGGATGGAGCGTATGGGGGGTGGCAGTTGCCTGGTAATAGGATTGGAATGTAATCGACTTCGACATGGGAAGAGGGTTTAGACGCCCCCCTTTTGTTAGGTCAAGCTTCCGGGCTACACTGGGCGGGTTTCAACCACCAACGGAATATCATGACCCAATCGAGATTTGAGGAATGGATCAGCGAGCACAAGATCAGCGAGGTCGAGTGCCTTGTGGCCGACATGAACGGCACGGCGCGCGGCAAGATCCTGCCGCCCAAGAAATTCCTCTCGGGCAACCGCTCGCGCGGGCTCCGCGTGCCGGAAGAAGTCTTTACGCTGACGATCAACGGCCGCTTCGTGTCCGAAACCCGCGCGGTGAGCGACAGCGCCATCGACATCTACATGAAGCCCGACGCCGACACGATCCGCTTCGTGCCGTGGTATACGGAGCCGACCGCGCAGGTGATCTGCGATGCCTTTCACCTGAACGACGAGCCGGTCGATATCTCGCCGCGCCATGTGCTGCGCCGCGTGCTGGCGCTCTACAAGGAAAAGGGCTGGCGGCCTATAGTGGCGCCGGAGCTTGAATTCTACCTCGTGAAGAAGAACCTCGACCCGGACTATCCACTGGATGCCGCGGTCGGCCGCACCGGCCGCAAGGAGCCCGGCGGCCAGGCTTATGGCATCGATGCCGCCAATGACTTCGACCCCATTGTCGAGGACATCTACGATTATTGCGAGGCGCAGGAGCTGGACGTCGATACGCTGAGCCATGAAAGCGGGCCGGCACAACTCGAAATCAATTTCAACCATGGCGATCCGCTGGAATTGGCTGATCAGGTGTTCCTGTTCAAGCGCACCGTGCGGCAGGCCGCATTGAAGCACGACGTGTACGCGACCTTCATGGCGAAGCCGCACGAGAACGAGCCGGGGTCCTCGATGCACATCCACCAGTCGGTGATGGACATCAAGACTGGCAAGAACATCTTCGCCAGCAAGGATGGCACGCCCTCCAAGCTGTTTCTCAATCATATTGGCGGCTTGCAGCGTTATCTGGCGGCTGGACTTTCGCTGTTTGCGCCGAACGTCAACTCCTACCGCCGCCTGGTGCCTGACTCTGACGCACCGACGAATGTCCACTGGGCGATCGACAACCGCACCGTTTCATTGCGCGTACCGTCTTCCGATCCCAGCAACACGCGTGTCGAAAACCGCGTGGCGGGCGCCGATTCAAATCCCTATCTTGCCTTCGCGGCCTCTCTCGCCTGCGGTTACCTTGGCATGGTAGAGCGGATCAAGCCGTCGGAAGCCGTCACCGGCTCGGCCTATCGCTATGCCCACACGCTGCCCATCAGCCTCGATGATGCGCTGGACAAGCTGAACTACACCAAGGCGCTGAAACAGGTGCTGGGCGAGAAGTTCTGCGAGGCCTACAACGACGTGAAGTACGAGGAGATGCAGCATTACCGCCGTGTCATCAGTTCGTGGGAGCGGGAGTATCTGCTTCTCAACGTGTGATGGCAGCGGTTGCGAACCGCTGTATCATGTTCCGAATCGATAGTGAGGCCGGGAGAAGTCATGCGTGTTCTGCTGAGTTCTGTGTTGCTGGTGATGCTTGTGCTGGGGGCGGAAATCTCTCCGGCCCTTGCCGGAAAGAACAGCCGTGCGCCGGAGTTTTCAGCCGTCTCCGCGGCCATCGCCGAAATCCTGCAGTCGTCAGAAAGGCTTCCCCTTCCGCTTGAGCGCATTCGCCCCGCACTCACCGCCCACTACGTAAAGGACGGCGGCGCGATCTACTGGGTCGGCACCGGCCGCATGACGCCCTTCATCCAGCGCCTGGCGGATGCGGCAGATGATGGGCTGAATCCGGAAGACTACCCTCTTGATGCGCTCATCCAGTTGCGCGATGCGGTTGAGCCGGATGATCCGGACACCGCTGCAGCTGCTGAACTTTTCTATTCCGCATTCTTCGTCAACTATGCGGCTGATCTCAAGATCGGCCGCGTGACGCCGCAGAAAGTGGACCCGCGCCTGTTCCGCAACCGCAAGAGCATCGATGTGCTCCGTATGCTGACGGAATTGAAGAAGCAGCGCGAGCCCGCAAAGTTTCTCTCGGTCTTCGAATCCCGCAATCCGCACTACCGCGCCTTGAAGAAAATGCTGGTGCTCTATCGTGCCATGGCCGAGGACGGCAGTTGGCCAGTGATTTCAACCGGTGCAAACATCGCGCCGGGTGGCACCGACCCGCGTGTGCCGGAGATTCGCAAGCTGTTGATGATGACGGGCGATCACACGGGCGGCGGGGGCGGCAATAACTACGATACGGCAACCGTCGAGGCCATGAAGCGGTTCCAGGCGCGCCATGGCTTGGAAGCCAAAGGCCTGATCGGCAAGCAGACCATCATGGCGTTGAACGTGCCGCCCGCCGAGCGGGCCCGGCAGATCATGCTCAACATGGAGCGCTGGCGCTGGATGCCGGAAAATCTTGGCGATCACCATCTGATGGTGAATCTTGCGGCCTTCGAGCTGCAAGAGGTCGAGAACTCCGCCATCATCGAGCGCATGAATGTGGTGGTGGGCGCGGTGGCGACGCAGACGCCGGAATTCTCGGACGAACTTGAATATGTCGACATCAATCCGACCTGGACCGTGCCCTATTCGATCGCCAGCAAGGAAATGCTGCCGAAGCTGAAACAGAACCCCTTCGCCTACGCTGCGGATTTCGACGTGTTCATGAACGGCCAGCTCGTGTCATGGGGCAGCATCGACTGGAATGCCTACGGGCCGGGAAAATTCCCGTTCACCTTCCGCCAGCATCCAGGCCCCAAGAACGCCCTGGGCAAGGTGAAGTTCATGCTGCCCAACCCGCACAACATCTATCTTCACGATACGCCCTCGAAAGACAAATTCCTGCAGACGACACGCGCCTTCAGCCACGGCTGCATCCGCTTGTCGCGGCCTATGGACTTTGCCTATCGCATCGTGGGCGAAATCGCGGGTTGGCAGAAAAAGAAGATTGACCAGACATTTGCGAGCGGCAAGACCACGCGCGTACCGCTGCCGGCGCATATTCCGGTGCACCTCATCTATGCAACCGCATTCGAAGGCGTCAACGGAATCGAGTTCCGGCCCGACGTTTATGGCCGCGACCGCAAACTCTATTCGGCGCTGTTCGGCAAGCCGTCGAGTTGAATCGAGGCTCCTATTCCGGCTTCATCCGTAGACGGACGATGGCGCTCAGAGCCTCGGTCTTGCCCGCCGCCGCTGCCCGCTGGTACCATTCGAGGGCCTGGGCGCCATTGGGGCTCGCGTCCGCGGTCTTGATGGCCGATACGACGAGCGGATCGAAGGTCTTCGCCATGCCCAATGCGCCATCGGGCGACCCGCCGTTCCATGCCTTGAGGTAGGCAGCGCGCGCGCCGCCCAGATCTCCCGATCGCATCATCCTGTCGCCCTCCGCCGCGTTTTGCGCCGCGATCTGCTGGGCAGCGGTGAGAGCGACGTTGACATTGATCGGCTGGGGAATGGCGCCGGGGTGACCGGTTTTCGGCGCGTCCGTCAGGACCGGGGTAGGCACTTCCTGCGGCGCCGCGGCGACAGGCTGCACCACAACGTTCGAGAGCGCCACCGTCATCGACTTCACCGGCGCCGCAAGCTGGCCCGTATCCTTTTCGAATGCCGCGACTGCGAGATCGATTTCGCGTTCGCGGGCCTCCGGCACCATCAGTTTCACGCCCTTCAGATCGTCGACGGTGAGAGCCCAGACCTTGTCCTTGTCACGTATGCCACTGGTCAGGTAGGCGCTGTCTGGCAGGCCTGAAATCTTCATTACCAGGTCTTGCGAAGGAATGGCCGGTTCGGCGGCCAGCACAAGCGGGATGAGGCTGTTGGTTTCCCCCGTAACGTCGGCAACCTCGAGCGTCGCGGTCGCGATGGGCTTCTTTGGCACGCTGGGTGCCGCCACGGGCTGCAGTGGCTGCGCCTGTTGCGGTGCCGGTTGCGGTTGTGGCTGCGTGGCGGCGGTTTCGGTGCCGGGTGCCGAGCCCGCGAGCAGCGCGAATGCGCCGTCCTTCACTGTTGAGTATTGCGAACTCAGGAAGCCGACCGTGCCGCCGGACAGAACGGCCATGGCCGCCGCAAGAGCGAAGGTCTGCTTGAGGCCGAGCCCCTTCCTCGGGGCGCTGGTGGGAGCAGGGGGCTCCTCGTCATTGCGGTCGTACAGAAATCGTGCCGGCGGGCGTGGGCGCGACGATACCAGCTCGCGGTATTCGGGCCTCCTGTAATGCTCGCCCTGATGAGGCCGCTCCTGAAGGTTGCGCGAGATGCGATAGCGCGAAACCAGCTCATCGCGCGGCGGCTGGTTGCCTTGGCTGAAGAACCAGCTCGGCTCTTCCGCAGCGAACGGGTCGCGTCCATCATCAAAATCGGATTGCGGATAGTGCTGCTCGGAAGGGCGAAGACGGTTTTTCATGTCCATGCTCCAGGGCTGATGAGGTCGCGAAGATGCGAGGCGTGCTTGTCAGTCACGCTGGGAAACGCCAACTCGTGGTGTCAGGATTGCCGGAACTCACGGCAATGGGCCGCCTCTCGGGCGGTACGCGAAAGCAATGGCATGATTCATCCCCTGCCATCTCCTTGTTAAATCAGCCGTCCCGCTGCATGTGGCGCCCGTTGAATCGCGCGATCACATATTTAACAGTTTGTAACCTGTAGGGAGAATGTGGCAAGGAGCGGGCGAGAATGTGGAATCTCTGGTTCGCAAGGAAATGGGCACTTGTGGGTTCCCTCACACTGTTCAACCGTCAGATGGCACGCGATTGAGGACGATCATGACGGCGGTCGACGAAGCGACGGCAAGGATAAAGGGCCGAAAGCTCAGGCTCGTGATGCCTGAGAGCGAGGATATGCGCATTCGTGCCGCGGCGGATATCTTGCTGGCGGAAGATCTGGCCGTGCCAATCCTCTTCGGCGCTGAAGATGTTCCGGCCCCGCAGAACCATCACCTCGCCATCGTGCAGTCCCGCCGCGAGAAGATGAATGCAGCGATGGCGGCGCGTCTGCTGCGGAAGCCTCTCTATCGCGGCGGAGCGATGGTGGCTGCAGGCGAAGCCTCGGCGATGATCGCCGGTGCTGCGAACCCCACAGCGCGGGTAATCGAAGCAGCCCTGATGACGATCGGCACGGCCCAAGGCATCACCACGCCTTCGAGCTTTTTCCTCATGCAGTGGCCGGACAGGCGACTGGTCTTTGCCGATTGCGGCGTTAACGTGCAGCCCACCGCGGCGGAATTGGCTGACATTGCCATAGCATCGGCCAAGAGCGCGGCCATGTTCCTGGCCGAAGAACCGCGCGTCGCGTTGCTGTCATTCTCGACGAAGGGCAGCGGCAATCATCCGGATGCGGAGAAAGTAATCGCGGCGCTCCACATCGCGCGCGAGACGGCACCACACCTGAAGATCGATGGCGAATTGCAGGGAGATGCGGCGCTGTCGCCAAAGGTCGCCGCGAAGAAAATGAAGGAGCCGGGCGACGTGGCGGGCAGGGCGAATGTCCTGGTCTTCCCCGATCTCGACGCAGGAAACATTGCCTACAAGCTCACGCAATACCTGAGCGGCGCCCAGGCGTTTGGGCCCATCCTTCAGGGTTTCGCAAAACCGGTGTCGGACCTGTCGCGCGGTGCGACCGTCGAGGATATCGTGGCAACCAGCGCCCTGCTGCTGGCGATGGCGTAATTATTCAACCAAAAGGTTGACAATCAAAATTCGAAGCGATATATTCAACTACATGGTTGAATATCGCGAAGAATACATCGACACCGTCTTTCACGCGCTGGGCGATGCCACGCGGCGGCGGATGCTCCATGAGCTTGCAAAGGGCGAGCGAACGGTGGGTCAGCTGGCTGAACCCTTTTCGATGTCGCTTGCGGCTGCTTCCAAACACATCAAGGCCCTCGAAAACGCCGGACTTATCCGCCGCGAGGTGAGGGGTCGCACCCATCTGTGCCGTCTTGAGCCTGGCCCCATGGCCACCGTGCACCACTGGCTGAGCTTCTACGAGCGCTTCTGGACCAACCGCCTCGACGTGCTCGAACACCTTCTCCGCGAGGAGGACAACGGCAAAACCCCAAAACCCGAAGGAGAAGTGAAATGAACGACCTTGCCCCTGTCGACGCCTATGGCGTGATCAGCGAGCCTGCCACGCTGACGATCCAGCGCCTTTTGCCCGGCCCCATCGAGCGGATCTGGGCATACCTGACGGAGAGCGACCTGCGCCGCCAGTGGCTGGCGGCGGGCGAAATGGAGATGAAGGTGGGATCATCCTTCGAATTCGTCTGGCGGAACGACGACCTGACAAACCCCGCAGGCGAGCGTCCGGAAGGCTTTGGGCCCGAGCATCGGCTCGAAGCGACGATCACCGAACTCGATCCGCCCCGCAAGCTGGCGATCACCTGGGGCAAGACCGGCGGCGTGTCTTTCGATCTCGCCAAGGCGGGCGATAGAGTGCTGCTGACGCTGATTCACCATCGCGTGCCGGATCGCGCGACACTGCTCAACGTCAGCGCCGGCTGGCACATGCATCTCGATGTGCTCGCGGCAAAGTCTGCCGGAAAACAATCGGAGCCCTTCTGGGATGGCTGGCAGCGGCTCAAGAATGAGTATGACAAGCGCCTACCCGCGTGAGGTTTGCGACGCGATGCTTCTCCCCGCCAAGAACGGGGAGAAGACTCAGATCAGATCCCTCACATTCCGCGCAATCGTCAGTTCCTCATTGGCGGGAACGACGAAGACCTGATCGCCCGGCACATTCAGCCATTTCAGATGCGTGAGGATCCGCGCGCGAACGGCCCCCGCATTCTCGCCCACGCCGCCGGTGAAGACGATGGCATCGAGCCCGCCGAGTGCCGGCACCAACGATGCCGCATGGCGGGCGGCGGAATAACAATAGTAATCCACCGCCTCGATCGCTTCGGTCCTGTCGCTCGCCAGCAGGGTGCGCATGTCTGGCGAGATACCGGAGAGACCGAGCAACCCGCTCCGGCGGTAAAGCAAGTCTTCAAGCTGATCTAGGGACAGGTGTTCATCACGCATCAGCGCCACCAGAACGCCCGGATCGATCGATCCGGTGCGTGTGCCCATGACGAGGCCATCCGCAGTCGAAAATCCCATGGTGGTGGCAACGCTCTTGCCATCGAAGATCGCGCACATCGAGGCGCCGGAGCCCAGATGCGCAGCCAGCAGCCGGCGCGGCAGGGGCTTGCCGGAAAGCGCCGGCAAAGCTTCCACCACATGCTCGTAGTTCAGGCCGTGGAAGCCATAGCGGCGATAGCCCTTGTCGAAGTAGGCGCGGGGCAGCGGCAGCCGCGTGGCAAGTTCGGGCTGTGTGGCGTGAAACGCCGTGTCGAAGCAGGCGATGTTCGGAACATCAGGCGCGACACGGCGCATTTCGCGCAACACGCCGAGGCCGAAGGGAAGATGCAGAGGGGCAAGCGCGCGAAGCTCTTCCAGCTCATGCTGGATCGCGTCGTTGACGGCGATTGGCGTTACATAGCGCGTGCCGCCATGCACGATGCGATGGCCGATGCCGCTGAACTGCGCCGGTTCGTATCCGTTGTCGGACAGCCATTCGGCGGCGACGAGCAGGCCCTCGGTGGGCGAAGTGACATGCGGCACCTCGCGCGCGGCGTGGCCATCCACTTCGAGCCGCGGCTTCGATCCGATGCCTGATACCTGGCCCTTGATGACGAGTTCAAGACTCCTGCCGAAGACCGCAAACTTCAGCGACGACGAACCGGCATTGAGAACGAGGATTTTCATGTGCACGTCTCATCCTTCTCCCCTTGCGGGAGAAGGTGGCGCGAAGCGCCGGATGAGGCGTATTGCCGACGCGGCCCCTCACCCGTCATGCTTCGCTTGACACCCTCTCCCGCAAGGGGAGAGGGGAGGTTGTCTAACGTTCTCACGCGCCCTTCTGCGGGCGCATGTCGTTCTTGCTGATGCCGGCTATGGCAACGGGCTTCTTCATCGCGTCGCGGCGGAAGGGTTCGCCCAGTTCCTGGTTGATCATCGCTTCGATGAGCGTTGTCTTCTTATGCTTCATCTGATCTTCCACGGCCTTCGCCAGCGCATCGCGAAGCTCGTCCATCGTTCGCGCGACCACGCCCTGAAGCCCGCAGGCCTTGGCGATGCCGGCATAGGACACCTGCGTATCAAGCTCGGTACCGACGAAATTGTCGTCATACCAGAGCGTCGAATTTCGCTTCTCCGCACCCCACTGATAGTTGCGGAAGACGACCATGGTAATGGGTGGCCATTCATTGCGGCCGATGGCGGTCAACTCGGTCACCGCGATGCCGAAGGCGCCGTCGCCCGCAAAGCCAACCACGGGCACGTCAGGCCGCCCGATCTTGGCGCCCACGATCGACGGCAGGCCATAGCCGCAGGGGCCGAACAGGCCCGGTGCGAGATATTTCCGGCCTTCCTCGAAGCTCGGATAGGCATTGCCGATCGCGCAGTTGTTACCGATGTCGGACGAGATGATCGCGTTCTTCGGCAGAGCCGACTGGATGGCGCGCCATGCCATGCGGGGACTCATCCATTCCGGCTTGTCCTTGCGGGCACGCTCGTTCCAGGTGGTGCCCGGATCGTCCTGCTCGTGATCCATGGAAGAAAGCTGCTGCGCCCAGCGCGACTTGGTCAGCGCGATCAGTTCCTTGCGGTCCTTGCGGCCGGAATCGCCTGCGGACGGCGAGAGCTTGGCGAGTATTCCCTCGGCCACCTTTTTCGCATCGCCGACGATGCCGACGGCGACCTTCTTGGTAAGGCCGATTCGGTTCGGGTTGATGTCGACCTGGATGACTCGTGCCTCCTTCGGCCAGTAGTCGAGGCCATAGCCAGGAAGCGTCGAAAAGGGGTTGAGGCGGGTGCCGAGCGCCAGCACCACGTCGGCTTGTGCGATCAGTTCCATCGCGGCCTTGGAGCCATTGTAGCCCAGCGGCCCCGCAAACAGCGGATGCGAGCCGGGGAACGCGTCATTGTGCTGGTAGCCGAGGCAGACCGGCGCATCGAGACGCTCGGCCAGTGCCTTCGATGCCGGAATGGCGCCGCCGATGACGACGCCCGCGCCATTGAGAATGACCGGGAACTTCGCTTCCGAAAGCAGCTTCGCGGCGGCGGCAATCGCCTCGTCGCCACCCGAAGGGCGCTCGAACTCGACCATGGCGGGCAATTCAATGTCGATCACCTGCGTGAAGTAATCGCGCGGCATGTTGATCTGGGCGGGCGCCGAAAGCCGCTTGGCGTTCATGATCACGCGGTTCAGCACTTCCGCCACGCGGGAAGGATCGCGCACCTCTTCCTGGTAGCAGACCATGTCCTTGAACAGCGCCATCTGCTCCACTTCCTGGAAGCCGCCCTGGCCAATGGTGCGGTTGGCGGCCTGCGGCGTCACCAGCAGCAGCGGCGTATGGTTCCAGTAGGCGGTTTTGACGGGCGTGACGAAATTGGTAATGCCCGGCCCATTCTGGGCGATCATCATGCTCATCTTGGCCGAAGCCCGCGTATAGCCATCGGCCATCATGCCGCCGGAGCCTTCGTGCGCGCAGTCCCAGAAGGTGATTCCAGCCTTGGGGAACAGGTCCGAGATCGGCATGAAGGCCGATCCGATGATGCCGAAGGCATGTTCGATCCCGTGCATCTGCAGCACTTTCACAAAGGCTTCTTCGGTCGTCATCTTCATGGGAATTTGTCCTCTGGCGTGAGTGTTTGTCGGCTTCTCCCTAGGCTAGCATCTGGCACCATGGCAGCGCCAGTTCCAGCCGACAAATCCCGCCAGACGGCACGCTTCAGTCAGGTCCACAGCGCACGGAGGCCAAAGAAAGCCGTGTCTTTCACCCGGCGCGCCAAGCCCTGAAGGGGTGAATTCCGGCAGTCAGTGCAATAGGTCATGCTCCAGATCACGCGGCGTTCGCCCTCGGCAATCGGCGTGACCTTGTGGAGAACGCGGGCGCCCTCGAACAGGATCAGGCGGTTTGGCGGCGTGGATATCTCGGTTTCGCCATCATGGCCCTTCGTCTTCAGGCGCGCGGTGGAAAGCCCGCCCGGTGCGCCGCGATTGACGACCGGAATGAGCACCGTGAAGTGGCGGCCGCGATAGAAATTGTGGTCGTAGTGCCAGCCGATGTGATCGCCGGGCTTCTCGTAGAACAGGACGGAACAGGAGCTCTCGTCATGCAACGGCGTAGGCTCAACCTGTTCCCCGGTGATGGCTTCGATCGTCCTGGCGATGGTGCCCGAAGTGTAAAGATCAACGAGCATTGGAGCCTTTTCGCGCAACGACGAATAGGCCACCGTGCCGCCCTTCTTGTGAGCCGGGAGATAGCTCCGTTCAGTCGAGACAAGACGCTCGACTGCCTCCAGCACGTGCGTGAATGTCGCGGCGTCGAAAAACCCGTCCCGCGTGGCAAGGCGGTGTTCGAAAGCGGGACCTTCGCGCGCGCAGGTATCTGGCATCGTCATGATGTGACAGACCTGCCGCGCCGGTTTGAAAGTTTTGTGACGGGAAAGATGAAGCTTCAGTAAGTCTTGATGGCCTTCCGGCTCATGGAAAAGCCGTGGCCGCCGCGCGAGCATCTGAGGCCCGACGCCGAAGACGTGCAGCGGAAGCCGTCATGCTTCCACACCTGGCCATACTGGAACACATTCTCCGATCCGCAACACGAGGCATCGCCCACCTTGTTGAAGCGCTTGGGCTTCCCGCCAGGTCCCATCATGACGCGCACATAGGCTGGTTCCACCCGGTCGCAGGAGAGTTCCGGCCCGCCGCCCGTCGGCTCGTAAGTATCAGTACCGCCGGCAGGCGTGTAAATGCAGCCGACATTGCCGGACGGCATAGTGAACTCGATCTGGCCCTGAGCATTTTCATCGAAATTGACGGCAAAGGCGGGCGTTGCGGCGGCGAGAAAACCAAGGGCGAGAAGCGAAGCGCGGACCATGGCGTGACCTCTGTTGTCAGGCATTGAAGTTGGAGCCAGACTAGAAGTCGCTGCCTGAACGGCACTTGAACGGCTATTTCAGCTCGATCTCGATGAACGCATACTCGGTGTCGTTGGCGTTGATCACGTCATGCTCGACACCTTCGCCCCGGAAATAGGGAACGCCCTTCTTCATTTCGGCGAAGCTGGTGCCATTGGGAGTTTCGAGCTTCACCTTGCCGTCCATCAGTGGCACCACGACATAGTCATGCCCATGTCGGTGCCAGGTAGTGTCTCAGTTTGAAATTGACCTCTCTTGACAGGCTATCGCATCCGGTCGCGGCTTCCTATATGCTTGGCGGAAAGCAAAGGAGGCGTCGATGAGCGATCGAGGGATAGAGTTCTTCAACAATTGGGTTCGAGAGAACGTCAACGCGCTGCCCTATCCACAGGAAAACGATCAGCAGGCGCAGAGGTACGCCGAAGATTTCATAGAGGCCGCGGAGAAGGCAGGAGTTCCGTTGGAAGAGATAGAAGAAGATATGGGCGACATTGCCGATGCCATCTTGGAAGCCATGGATGATGCAACGGATGACGAAGTTGCCCGCCTTGCAGCAAAGGACGACTGATGCCCCGTGGACCCAAAGGCGAAAAACGCCCCGCCGACGTGATCGGCAATGCCGTGAAGGTCATGAGGATCGCCGTGGGCGAAGAAGAAGAAGAAGCATCTTCAAGTCAGGCAGTGATGGACAGGGCTTCGAAGGGCGGAAAAGCCCGGACCGACCAGCTCGATAAAACCACGCGGCAAGAGATAGCGCGCAAGGCCGCCGCAGCACGGTGGCAAAAGAAATAGAAAAAATACGGCACCTGGTGTATAATCCAGATGCCGTTAAATTGGCGGAGGCGGTGGGATTTGAACCCACGGGGCGCTTGTTCAGGGAGCCCGGACGGTTTTAAAGACCGCTGCGATAAACCACTCTGCCACGCCTCCCGAGAGGCTCACCAAGGCCCGTATCTGCGTGCTCGCCAGCATTAGTCAGATACGGGCCTTCTTGTTACGGCCTTGGTCGTGGGTGAGTATGCACGCCAAGGCTATTGCTCTTCTGGTCATGGTTTCCTCCAGTCTGTGATTCTCATAGCCCAGTCCTGCGGTGTACGCAATACCCTACCGCCGCTAACGTACAGCAAAGTACTCCCTTCCATTCCGAATGCTCTTAGCGTATAACGCCAATCAGACGTTAGAGGATGGAGTTAGAAAATGGAAAAACGAGTACGTTCCCCAAATTACCCGGCAATGGGCCTGCAGGAAGCAATCAACCGAATTGCAGGCTTGTATAAAGTGCAGCACCTGCATTTTGCCCCCCGCGAAGTAGTCGCTAAAGGGTTGGGATACTCCAGCCTAAACGGAGCATCTGCAACAGCGGTATCCGCATTGCTGAAATACGGGCTTCTTGAGCGTTCAGGGGAGGATTTGCGCGTCAGTGATAGGGCGATGCGCATTCTGCACCCTCATAATCCGCAGGAAAAGGCGTCTGCAATCAGGGAGGCTGCTGTTTCTCCGGCTTTGTTTGCTGAGCTCATGGAGAAGTTTCCGGGACAGATGCCTAATGACGACCTTTTGCGTAACTATCTCATACGCAATGGGTTCGCGGAATCGGCCTTGGGTAACGTTATCAGTGCCTACCGTGAAACATCAGACATGGTAAGCCGGGAAGGTGCGTCATATGATGGGGTCATCGAACATGATGAGGAGCCCATTGCGATGACACACACTATGCCACAGCCGCAGCCCACCAATAGGGTTTTGCAGCCTCCCATGATCACCATGCAAAGCACTGAAAAGTTTAGCGAAGAGCGTTCTATTAGCCGCTATGACTTTGAGGAAGGCATGTATGTGCGGATCGTTGCTTCTCCGGGCTTAGATACCGAAGAGGCGCTTGATATGGTTGAAACCATGGTTGCCTTGAAGCGAAAGGAACTAGCGCGGAAGAAAGCAGCGCCTGTCTCGGCTCGCCCTGTGGATAACGCGAAGGAGCAGGACGACCAAGACGATTTGGAAATGAAAAATATGCTTGCTTAAGGTAGTTGTTTGCGGTAACTTAGGGACATGAACAAATTGTCCCTGAAAGCCCGCGCTCAAATCCTCAGCCTTCTCTGTGAAGGAACATCGATGCGGGCCGTGTCCCGGCTGACCGATACCAGCATCAATACAGTGGCGAAGATGCTTGTGGATGCTGGCAAGTTCTGCGCTGCATTCCACGATGACAAGGTGCGGGGCGTTAATGCCAAGCGGGTTCAATGCGATGAAATCTGGTCGTTCACCTATGCTAAGGCCAAGAACGTAGCCGCCGCTAAGGCTGCTCCTGATGGCGCTGGCGACACGTGGACGTGGACAGGAATTGAGGCCGACAGCAAGCTCATCGTCTCTTGGCTCGTAGGTGGCCGCGATAGCGAGTATGCAATTGCCTTCATGGACGACATGCGCCAACGCCTTGCCAATCGGGTGCAGCTCACCACGGACGGTCATAAGGCATATCTACAGGCCGTCGAAGGTGCGTTCGGTGGCGATATTGACTACGCGGTCCTGCACAAGGTCTATGGGGCGTCTCCCGAAGCTGCCAAGGGCAAGTACAGCCCTGCTGAGTGCATCGGCACACAGAAGCACCGCGTTGAGGGCGATCCCGATCCGAAGCACGTCAGCACGTCCTATGTGGAGCGGTCTAATCTCACCATGCGGATGCACAATCGCCGCTTCACGCGGCTGACAAATGCCTTCTCAAAGAAGTTCGAGAGCCACGTACACATGGTTGCGATCTGGGCCGTCTGGTACAATTGGGTTCGTATCCATAAGACCTTGCGCGTTACCCCTGCAATGGCAGCGGGATTGACGGACCGTCTTTGGTCATGGGAAGAAATCGTGGCAGCGATGGATGAAATCGCACCAAAGCCGGGACGGCCAAAAACATATAAAAGGAAACTCATCTGATGGGAGAGAAAATTTTTGAGATATTGTTCATGATTGTATTGGTCGCTGGCATTGCATGGTTTTTATCCACTCGGCCATCAGGTAAAAGTCAGCAATCCGGCGACTGTCATATTGAATGGGATGGACGGTCTAATTCAACTGTTTGCGAATAGCGATTTCAAACTGAGACACTACCCGGTGCCAGCCCGTATTGGCGCCGGGCGCGAATCGCCATTCGGTGACGATCACCTTGTCGTTGTCGATGAAGACGGTCGGTTTGGCGGTGCCGGTCATGTATGGAGTCTCCCTGTCGGAAATCCAACGTAGTTCCATTGGAAATGGAGATGAAGATGTTATATTATAACAATCATGACTTTCCCTGAACTGCATCACAATCATTCGAAATGTACAGCTGATCTTCTGTCCCGTGCCGAGCACACCTGCGAGCGCCGGGGCTCGCGCCTCACCGCGCAGCGCCGCGATGTGCTGGGCTGCGTGGCCCGCAGCCATTCCGCCGTAGGAGCCTACGACATCATCGAGCGCATGGCCGAGCAGGGCACGCGGCCGGCTCCCATCACGGTTTACCGCGCGCTGGAATTCCTGCTGGCCCATGGACTGGTCCACAAGATCGAAAGCCGCAATGCCTTCGTCGCCTGTTCCCACGCCCATGAGGGCCAGCCCGCCGCCATGCTGATCTGTGAGGCCTGCGGCACGGTTGCCGAACTCGATGCACCGGAGATTTTCGCCGGGCTGAAATCCGCTGCGGGGGCGCGGGGCTTTGCCGAGCAGCGTACCATGATTGAAGTGACGGGGCTCTGCTCAGCCTGCGCGGAGGCGTCATAATGCTGAAAGCAACCAATGCGATCCTGAGTGCCCGCGATGCCTCGCTGGTGATCGGCGGCCGCACCATATTGGACCGGGTGAACATCGACGTGCGGCCCAATGAGATCGTCACCGTCATTGGCCCCAACGGTGCGGGAAAATCCACGCTCGTGCGCTGCATGCTGGGGCTTCAGCCGCTATCTTCGGGCGAAATCGTCCGCGCGAAATCCCTGCGCATCGGCTATGTGCCGCAGCGCTTTCCCTTGATCCCCAACGTGCCGCTCGATGTCAGGCGTCTACTGTCTCTCACCCTGAAACCGAGCGAGGACGAGATCGACGCGGCGCTTGCCGAAACTGGAATTCCGCACCTGAAGAATGCCACCGTGACAAGGCTTTCAGGCGGCGAGTTGCAGCGCGCGCTTCTGGCCCGCGCCCTGTTGCGGAAGCCCGATCTTCTGGTGCTGGACGAGCCCGTACAGGCCGTGGACTTCATGGGCGAGGCGCGAATGTACGAGCTGATCTCAGAGGTGCGGAAGCGGCATCGCTGCGGCATCCTCATGGTGAGCCACGATTTGCACATGGTCATGGCGGAGAGCGACCACGTGATCTGCCTCAATGGCCATGTCTGCTGCGAAGGCGGGCCCGTAAAGGTGCAGCAGGATCCGGAATTCGCCAAACTCTTCGGGCCCTCCGCCGCGCGCATGATCGCGGCCTACACGCACCATCACGACCACGACCATGAAGGCCACAATCATCATCATGATCACAAGCATTGACTTCCCCCACCCGGCCGCTACGCGGCCACCCTCCGCGCTCTGCGGAGAGGGATGGTCATCCTCATCCCTCCTCGCTTCAGCGGGGAGGGTGCCGAGCGCGAGCGCGGCGGGTGGGGTAGTTGCCGCCAATGGCTGAAATCCTTTCCGAACCCTTCTTTCAGCGTGCCCTTCTGGCAGGCCTCGGCATTGCCCTGGTGGCGGGGCCGGTGGGCTGCTTCATCGTCTGGCGGCGCATGGCCTATTTCGGCGAGACGCTGGCCCATTCGGGCCTGTTCGGCGTCGGCCTTGGCCTGCTGCTGGGGTTCTCGCTCACGCTAGGCGCGGTGGCCACCGCCGTGGCCGTCGCCATCCTGCTGATGCTCATGAAGCGGCAGCGCGTGCTTGCCACCGATACGCTGCTGGGCATCCTGTCGCATTCCTCGCTCGCCCTCGGCCTCATCACCGTGGGACTGGTGACGGGTGCGGCAGGCGATCACATGGACCTGCTGTTCGGCGATATCCTCACCGTCTCCTCGCGTGACGTCATGATCGTCTGGGCCGGCGGTGCTGCGGTATTGCTCGTGCTGGCCTTCCTGTGGCGCGACCTGATCGCCATTTCCGTGCACGAGGATCTGGCCCAGGCGGAAGGTGTGAACGTGCAGCGCGTGGAACTGGGTTTCATCCTGCTGATCGCGTTGATGACGGCGATCTCGATGAAGATCGTGGGCTTGCTGCTTATTACCGCGCTGCTGGTCATCCCCGCCGCTGCGGCGCGCAGGCTTTCGGCAACGCCAGAGCGGATGGCGGTGATCGCCGCGGCGATGGCAGGCGTGGCCGTGATGGCGGGGCTGGCGCTTTCGGCTTTCGCCAATGCCATTTCTGGCCCGGCCATCGTGCTCTCGGCGGGGCTTCTCTTCGTCTTGACCTTGGTCATCCCGCAACGCAATTAGGAAGCCATGGCATATTCAGCGATCAGGAACCGGCGACAATCCATCCCCGTGAAGGTCGGGCACGTGACGGTGGGCGGCGGCGCACCCGTGATGGTGCAGTCGATGACCAACACCGACACGGCGGATGCGGAAGGAACGGCGCGGCAGACTGCCGATTTGGCGCGCGCCGGGTCTGAGGTTGTCCGCATCACGGTCGACCGCGAGGAGTCCGCCAGAGCCGTGCCGCGCATTCGCGAACTGCTCGACAAGTGGAACGTTGATGTGCCGCTGGTGGGAGACTTTCACTACAACGGCCACACGCTGCTGAACGACAATCCGGCCTGTGCCGAGGCGCTGGCGAAATACCGCATCAACCCCGGCAACGTCGGCTTCGGGGAGAAGAAAGACCGCAATTTCTCGATGATGATCGAGACGGCGATGAAGTTCGACCGCCCGGTGCGGATCGGCGTCAACTGGGGTTCGCTCGATCAGGCGATGCTGACCGACCTGATGGACAGGAACGCCAAGTCCGCAGAGCCGATGGACGTGCGCGAGGTGATGCACGAGGCGATCGTGCAATCCGGGCTGCTGTCTGCCGAGCGCGCGGTGGAACTGGGGCTGGGCAAGGACAAGATCATCATATCGGCGAAATGCTCCGAAGTGCAGGACCTGATCGCGGTTTACCGTTCGCTTGGCCAGCGCTGCGACTACGCGCTGCATTTGGGGTTGACCGAAGCTGGCATGGGCTCGAAGGGCATTGTGGCTTCAACCGCCGCGCTGGCTGTGCTGCTGCAGGAGGGGATCGGCGACACGATCCGCATATCTCTCACGCCTGAACCCGGCGGCGACCGCACGAAGGAAGTGATCGTGGCGCAGGAAATCCTCCAGACGATGGGGCTGCGGGCATTCGCGCCCATGGTGATCGCTTGCCCCGGCTGCGGCCGCACCACATCCACCACCTTCCAGGAACTGGCGCAGGACATCCAGTCCTACGTGCGCGAACGCATGCCCGATTGGCGGAAAGATTACCCCGGCTTCGAGAACCTGCAGCTCGCCGTGATGGGCTGCATCGTCAATGGTCCCGGCGAATCGAAACACGCTGACATCGGCATATCGCTGCCCGGCACAGGCGAACTCCCCGCCGCGCCGATCTTCATCGATGGCAAGAAGGCGATGACGCTGAGGGGCGAGAACATCTCCGGCCAGTTCAAGGAGATTGTGGAAGGCTATGTGAAGGGGCGTTGGGGCGCCAAGTCGGTGGCGTAAAGCTTCGTTTTTCGTCTTGGCGCGGTAAGTCAAGCTGGGCCCCCGCTTTCGCGGGAGTGACGGCATATTGAGAAAATTTCCTTTTCTTCCGTCATTCCCGCGAAAGCGGGAACCCAGCTTAAGGCGCCAATCTCGAGCGAGATTCAGAAAAACGCTACTTCTGCCTTGCCACGATAAATTTCGCGGCATCGTTCAGGACAGCGGCTTTCTCACCATATTCTTTTAAGCCAACAATCGCCTCATCCACCAATGCCGCCGCCCGGCGCCGGGCCTCGTCCAGCCCCAGCAGATCAACGAATGTCGCCTTGCCCAGAACCCGGTCCTTCTGCGTGGCCTTGCCCAAGGCTTCGGGAGTTGACTCGACATCCAGAATGTCGTCGGCGATCTGGAAGGCAAGGCCGATCTTGTCGGCGTAGTGGAGCAGAGGTGCGGGGTCAGCATCACCCATGATGGCGCCGGCCTCGCAGGCAAAGCGGAACAGCGCGCCGGTCTTCAGAGACTGGATGAGCGAGATGTCCGAAAGCACTGAATCGATTCGCGTTTCGGCCTCGATATCGAGCATCTGGCCGCCCACCATGCCGGCAAATCCAGCGGCTTTCGCCAGGCCGGAAACAAGCTTCAGCCGCACGGCGGGGTCGGGGTGTGTTGCCGCGTCGCTGAGAATTTCGAATGCGTAAGTCAGCAGCGCGTCGCCCGCCAGGATGGCAGTCGCCTCATTGAAGGCCCTATGCAGCGTGGGCTTGCCGCGCCGCAGATCGTCATCATCCATGGCGGGGAGATCGTCATGGACGAGCGAGTAGCAGTGTACGCATTCGAGCGCCGCGCCGGCCCGTAACGCCTGCTCCCGTGCAACACCGAACAGCGCGGCCGACTCCACCACCAGGAATGGCCGCAGCCGCTTGCCCTCGCCCAGGGCTGCATAGCGCATGGCCTCGACCACGCGCCGCGCCGGAACAGCCTCCGCCGGCAGCAGCTGGTCGAGCAGGGCGTCGGTTTCGGCCGCGCAACGGGCAAGGGCAACTTGGAAGGACAAGGGGCGTTTCCTGTGCTAATCCGCCACACTGTTAAGGACATGAGCGACGAAACTCAACCAGCAGCGCTAGAGGCGCATGTTCCCGTTCCGGCGGTACCGCCGGCAGCGGTTGATCTGCCGCCTTCGATCGGCCGCCTGCCGGATGCCCGCCGCCCCTGGCTGCGAAGGCTACTGCGGTGGGGATTCTACGCTGTCGCTGTGCTGGTGGCGCTGCCAATCGTGCTCACGCTGGTTTATGCCGTGGTGCCGCCGCCGGTTTCGAACATCATGCTGCTGCGCGCGCTGTCCGGAAATGGCATCGACAAGCAGTGGGTCAGCCTCGACAACATCTCGCCGCACCTGGCCCGCGCCGTCATCACCTCGGAAGATGCGAGGTTTTGCGAGCATTGGGGCGTCGATTGGCGCGAGTTCCAGGGCGTGATCGAGGATGCCTTCGATGACGATGAAGGCCCGGTGCGGGGTGCCTCCACCATCCCCATGCAGACCGCCAAGAACCTGTTCCTGTGGGACGGACGTTTCGCCATCCGCAAGGCGATCGAACTCCCCGTAGCGCTATGGATGGATTTCGTCTGGTCGAAGCGCCGGATGATCGAAATCTACCTGAACATCGTCGAGTGGGCTCCGGGCGTCTATGGCGCTGAAGCTGCCGCCCAGCACCATTTCAAGAAATCCGCCAAGGACTTGACCAAGCGCGAGGCGGCACTTCTGGCGGCGGTTCTCCCCAATCCCATCAAGCGCCATGCGGGAAAGCCGTCAAAACGGGTGCGGGCCAGCGCCAACCGGATTCTGATCCGGATGAACGGAATGGCTCCCTATCTCACTTGCCTTAAAGGCTGAGCGAGGTTATAAGCCCGGCCAACTGAAGGGCGTTGGGCCTTCCCACCGCTCTTTTCCTTATGGAGTTTCGACATGGCCGTTCCACGCAAGAAGATGTCCAAGAGCCGTATCGGCATGCGCCGCTCCGGTCACCAGGAGCAGACTGTCACCTGGGTTGAGGACAAGAAGTCGGGCGAGCTTCGCCGCCCCCACCACATCGACCTGAAGACCGGCCTCTACAAGGGCCGCCAGGTTCTGGCCGTCAAGTCCGACGCCTGATCGACTTGAATTGAGTTTCGAAAAGCCAGCCTTCGGGCTGGCTTTTTCGTTTTGAAACAGGTGCTTGTGCGAATTTAAGCATGTTTGCCTCAAGCCCCGGCCGTTAAAGGCTTTGGTCCGGGATTTGCTCCACCATGGGGCATGCTTGTTTCAAACTGGACACTGATGGACTGCAGCCTGACGCGACCTGACGCTGCCATTGCAGCGGAATGGCAAGCGCTTGCCGCACGTTCGCTGGCGCCATCGGGCAACAACCTGCCGGAACTGCTGCTGCCCGCCTTGCGGAAGATGCCGGGTACGATTCTGGCACAGGTGCGCGATTCCGGCGGTCTGCAGCTGGTAATGCCGCTCCGGCCACGGCGTTTCCCCTTGTCCGCGCATGCGGCGGTTTCGACACCTGTGAGTTTTTCCGCAGTTCCTCACCTTGGCCGCGATGCGGGCAGTGCGGCATTAAATGCCCTGCTGCGGAAGCTCGACGGGCCGCTTCTGCTGCATTCGGTTCCAACCGATGGCGAATTCTGGAAGGCGATCGAGGAAGCCGCCGGACATGTCGCCGTTATCGAAAGCTGGGAGCGCGCCGTGCTCCGCCCAAAGGGCAGCTTTGCGGAATGGTTCGACACTGCATTCGAGCGGAAACGCCGCAAGGAATACCGCCGCCTCCAGGCAAGGCTGGCCGAGCAGGGGCGCTTCGAGGCACTGAGCCTGCGCCCCGGCGACAACCCAGCCTTGTGGGTCGACGAACTCCTGACCCTTGAGGCGGCGGGTTGGAAAGGCCGCCGCGGCACCGCCCTGAAGGCCAATGCGGTAACCGTCGCCACGCTGCACGAAGCTGCAAGCGGGCTCGCGGCAACGGGCCGCCTGCGCTTCTGGAAACTGGTGCTCGACGGCAAGCCCATCGCCATGATGTATGCCGTCGTCGATGGCAACGAGGCGTGGCTCGGAAAGATCGCCTTCGATGAAAGCTGGGCGAAGTATTCGCCGGGCGTGCTGCTGATCCTGCATGCGACCGAACAGATCTTCGCCGAAGGCATCACCCAGGCGGATTCCTGCGCCATCCCTGATCACCCGATGATCAACCATCTCTGGCGCGACCGTTTGAAGGTCGCCAACGTGATGATCGCCGCGCCCACGGTCAGCGTCAACCGGTTTCAGATGACCGTGAGGGGCGAGCAGCTGCGCCGGAAGCTCCGCACCACGGCCCGCGACATTTTCTACAAACTGACAGGAAGGCACCGCTCATGAACAGCACTGCAAGCATCGTTTCAGTTGATCCCGTCATCGCCTCGGCAAAATTTCTGAAGCAGGCTTTCACCCTGAAGCACGGTCTTGCCGATCATCCGCTTTTCAAGCTTCCCCGGTTGGTGGAACTGGCGAAATCCCTGCCGCGCGACAGGATCGAGTACAATTCCGGCAAGGTGGCCGTGGGCGTGAAGCCCGAGGACGTGCCGAAGATCGACATGGCAGCCGAAGACGTGATCCGCTCGATCGAGACCGCCACCGCGTGGATGGTCATCAAGATGGTGGAGGAAGACCCCGAATACCGCGCCCTGCTGGAAGCCTTCGTGGAGCAGGCAAACCTCGCCGCGGGCCGCAAGGCGGGCGACTATTCCAACCTGCAGGGCTTCATCTTCGTATCCTCCGCCAACGCCACCACTCCCTTCCATCTCGATGCCGAGGAAAACATCCTGATCCAGATCAGGGGCGACAAGTTCGTGCGCACCTTCGACAATGACGACCGGAAGCTCATTTCCGAGGAAGACATGGAGATTTCGCCCTCGAAGCACCGGAACCAGAAATACGAGACCTGGTATGAGGAACGCGCCACACTGCACAGCCTGAAGCCAGGCGACGCGCTGCACATGCCCTACATGATCCCGCACTGGGTTTCGACAGGAGACAGCTACTCGATCTCGATGGCGATGACGTGGAAGACGCCGGAAGTGCTGCGCCTCAACAAGATCAGGCTGATGAACGGCACGCTGCGCCGCTTCGGCCTGCCGCAGAAGCCGCCCGGCGTTTCCCCGGCTGCAGATATGATGAAGGTGATCGCCCATGACGCGATGCGCGCGGTGATCGATCCCATCCGCAAGTCGGAGACGGCAAGGAAAATGCTCCGTGGGCTGATCTACGGCAGGAAGGCCAACTACTACTACGAGACGAAGCCCAAGACGGGGATGTGAATTCCTTCATCCCTCCTCGCGCCAGCGGGGAGGGTGGCAGTTGCGCCAGCAACTGACGGGTGGGGTTCTTCATGCGGAACCACCCCATCCGTCCGCTTCGCGTCCACCTTCCCCACCCGCTGCGCGGGCGGAGAAGGATAAAGCTTCGAGCGTAGAGCCTCTTAAGCCGCCATCGCCTTGTCGGCGGCGACATAGGCATAGCCGAGATCGTCCGCCACCGCCTTGTAGGTGACCTTGCCATGGGCGACGTTGAGGCCGTTCTTCAGATGTGTGTCGTCAGACAGCGCCTTCTGCCAGCCCTTGTTGGCAATCGCCAGCGCGAAGGGCAACGTCACGTTGTTCAGCGCGTAGGTCGAAGTGCGGGCAACGCCGCCCGGCATGTTGGCCACGCAATAATGGATGACGCCGTCGACCACGTAGGTCGGATCAGCATGCGTGGTGGCCTTCGAGGTCTCGGCACAGCCGCCCTGGTCGATGGCGACGTCGACCAGAACCGAGCCGGGCTTCCAGTCCTTCAGCATGGCGCGGGTGACGAGCTTCGGCGCCGCCGCACCGGGGATCAGTACGCCACCGATGACGAGATCGGCCGCGGCGCATTCGTCCTCGACGGCACCTTGCGTCGAATAGATGGTTTTCAGCTGCGTGCCGAAGCGGGCGATCAGCTCTTCCATGCGGTCGGTGCTCTTTTCGAGGATGGTGACATCCGCACCCATGCCGAGCGCAATCTGCGCCGCGTTGGTGCCAACGACGCCGCCGCCGAGGATGACGACCTTGGCAGGCGCAACACCGGGAACGCCGCCCAGCAGCACGCCGCGTCCGCCCTGCGCCTTTTCAAGGCAATGCGCACCCGACTGCACCGACATGCGGCCCGCAACCTGTGACATGGGAGCGAGCAGGGGAAGGCCGCCGCGCGCCGAGGTGACGGTTTCATAGGCGATGCAGATGGCGCCCGAGGCGACGAGGTCCTTCGTCTGCTCCGGATCTGGAGCAAGATGCAGATAGGTGTAGAGGATCTGGCCGGGGCGCAGCATCTTGCGCTCTTGCGACTGCGGCTCCTTCACCTTCACGATCATGTCGGCCTTGGCGAAGATTTCATCAGCGGAAGCGATGATCGCCGCACCGGCCTGCGTGTAGTCGGCATCGGTTGCGCCGATGCCCGCACCGGCATTGGCCTGGACCCACACCTTGTGGCCGTGGCGCACGGCTTCCTTCACCGAAGTGGGCGTCATGCCGACGCGGTATTCGTGGTTCTTGATTTCTTTCGGAACGCCGATCAGCATTGAAGTTCTCTCCCTGGATGATGGACAGGAAACTACATCAAACCGGCTCGAATGATTTTCCGAAGAGGTTTCCGGAGCAGTGCAGCATTGAAACTCCATTCGAAAAAATGCTAAAATGCTCGAATGAAACCCCTTGAATTCGACAAGACGGACAAGATCATACTGGCTGAACTGCAGAAAAACGCGCAGCGCCCTGTGGCCGAGCTGGCGCAGAAGGCAGGGCTTTCGGCGTCGTCCTGCCACCGCCGCGTGAAGCTGTTGGAGGCTGCGGGCGTGATCACCTCATATACGGCGAACCTCGATCGCGCGGCGCTGGGTCTGACCAACGAGTTCTTCGTGGAGGTTTCGCTTTCAGCCCAGACGGAGGAAGCCTTCGAGAAGTTCGAGAAGGCGGTGCAGCGCGTGCCGGAGATTCTTGAATGCCACCTGATGAGCGGCCAGTTCGACTATCTGCTGCGCGTTGCTGCAACCGATGCGACCGATTATGAGCGCATCCACCGCTCGCGAATCTCGCGCCTTCCCGGCGTGCAGCGCATCCAGTCCTCGCTCGCCTTGCGAACGGTCAAGGGCTGGGCGGGATATCCGATCTAGAAGGCCGTCATCATGAAATCGCTTCCCGTTCATATGCTGTGGGTCTCGGGCGAACTGTCGCGTCTCGCGCGGTTAAGCCTCGCCAGCTTTGTGGCCCAGGGCTATCGCGTCATCCTGTGGAGCTATGCTCCAGACGTGATTGTGGCACCGGGCGCCAAGGTGCGGGATGCCGCCGATGTGCTGCCGATGACCCAAGAAGATGCGGGCAATCTGGCCTATCTCTCCAGCCTGTTCCGCTATCGCCTGATGGCGGATTTGGGCGGCATCTGGTCTGACATGGATGTGGTGGCGCTGAGCGACGAACCGGGCATTGCGGCAGCATCGCTCATTGCATCCGAGAAGCGGCGGCCTTTCCGGCACACGGAACCAACCGCGACCGGTGAGAGCCTGACGCAGGTGACGAATTGTTTCATGGCGAACCCACAGCCGCGACAGGGTGATTTCTGGCATCGCGCCCTCGACGCCGTGGCCGCGCTGAACCCCGAGGACCGGACATGGGAGAATGTGGGGCCGCACATGCTGTCGCGCCTGATGATCGGGGATGCTTCTCATGGCCTCGAAATCCTGCCGCCCGAAATGGTCGACCCTGTCGCGTGGTGGAACGTGCCGGGCTATTTCCTTGAAGACCGCGACCCGCCCGATGCACCCTTCATGCACATGTATGCGACGATCTGGGCCAGGCGCGGCGTCGATGCTGAAGCTCCGTTCCCATACAATTCGCTGGCAGGCAGACTTTGGAAGAAGTTCGGCCTCTAGGCCACGGCGCGGTCAAGCTGGCGGTCGCGGTAGATCATCAGAATTCCGGCCGTCACGACGATGCCGGCTCCGATCCAGGTCGGCACATCCGGGAAGTCGCCGAACAACACGAGCCCAAACATGACGGCCCAGATCATCGCGGAATACTCGAAAGGCGCCACGAAATTCGTCTCGGCATATTTGTAGGCGTTGACAAAGAGCAGCATGGCAAGTGCCGCGAGCACACCATGGCCCAGCAGGAATATCGCATCATGGAAAGTAGGGATGGCGAAGGACCGTGACAGGAACACGAGGCTTGGATGCTCGAAGGGGCCGAAGTCGAAGACATTGAAGACGAGCGCCAGCGCTAGCCCGAGGGCCATGTAGATCGTGTTCTGCCAGATGGCGATGACGATCGGTTGCACCTGTTGCGAGATGGGGCGGCCGATCATCTGGCCCACTGCATAGCCAATGGCCGAAATGAGCGCGAAGAAGGCGGCGGGTTCGAACACGCCCGCACCGGGCCTCACCATGATGAGAACGCCGATGAAGCCGGCGATGATCGCCATCCACCTGTGGAGGCGCACCCGCTCACCCAGCAGGGGTCCGGCAAGCCCCGCGACGAAGAATGGCATGGTGAAATAGATCGCCACCGCATTGGCAATCGGCATGGCGGCGATCGCCAGCACGAAGCCCAGATAAGCAATGCCGAGGATGACGCCGCGCAGAAGGATGCGCCGCCATAGGGGCGTTGCCAAGCTCCAGCCCTTGCCGTTCCGCCACAGGATGAAAGCCAGGATGGGAATGGAGCCGATGCAGCGGAACAGCAGGGTTTCATAGGCTGGGTAGCCTGAGGACATGACCTTCACCACCGCATCCTGAGCCGAGGCAAGACCGACGCCCGTGAGGACGCAGAAGATCGCGAAAAGCCTGTTGTCCGTGTGCTGCACCATGGCTGGGAATTAGCGGGGCGTGCAAGCTTAGGCTAGGGGCACTTCAGGCATGGCTGCCTCTCAGGCGGAGCCGATAAGCCCCGACAGCAGCCTGATACCGGGCTCGATCTTCTTCTCGTCAATCGAGGAAAAGGCGAGGCGGTAGAAGTTCCGGGGAGCGTCCGCGGCGCCGAAGGTGATGCGCCCCGGCTCGATGAGGATGCCTTTGGCAGCAGCGGTTTGGGCAAGCGCATCGCTGTCAAGAGCATCCGGTCCCTTCACCCAGAAGCTGGTGCCGCCGAAGCTCGGCACCCGGCTCGCATCCGGCATGTGCTGCCTCAGAGCTTCGCCCATGATGTCCCACCGCGTGCGATAGGCGCGGTGCAGCCTGCGGATGAGCGTGTCGTGATGGCCGAGCGACAGGAAGAGGGCGGCCGTGCGCTGGTTGTTGTTCGGAGCATGGCGCACCATGAGGCGGCGCAGCGCCCGGGCTTCCGCCACAAGTTCCTTCGGCGCCACGAGGAAGCCGAGGCGGAGGCCTGGAAACAGCGTCTTTGACAGCGAGCCCACATAGATCACCCGGCCCGCATCATCGAGCGATTTGAGCGCCGGGCAGGGCTCGTTCACATAATTCGTCTCGAACTCGTAGTCGTCCTCGATGACGATGAAATCATGCTTCGCCGCGCGTCTCAGTAGCTCCATCCGCTGCTTGAGCGGCATCGTCACGGTCGTCGGGAACTGGTGGCTGGGCGTGGTGAAGACGACATCGGCGGCGTTCAGCTCATCAGTGAGCGTCAAGCCCTTGTTGTCGACAGGGATCAGGGCGACGTTTGCCGTCTTGAGACTGAAGATGTTGCGAACATCCGGGTAGCCCGGCTCCTCCATCGCCACGCGGCTCTTGGGGCCGACAAGCAGGGTGCTGAGTAGGTAGAGGGCGTTCTGCGCGCCGAGCGTCACCAGGATTTCGTCGTCATTCGCCATGATGCCGCGCCGCGGCAGGATGCGGCGGCGGATCTGCTCGACCAGCAGCGGGTCGTCATAGGCCCATGTGTCGTTGGTCCAGGTGCCGAGCCATTTCTTGCCCAAGGCCTGCCGAGCGCAGTCGCGCCACTCAGCCAGCGGAAAAAGATTATGGTCCACCTGCCCGTAGATGAAGGGGTAGGCGTAGGATTGCCAGTCCAGCGGCTTCGAGACATTGGCCTGTGCGGCGGGCCCCATGGTGAGGCGGCTGGACCATTCGATACCGGCAGTGACCGCGCGTGACTGCGGCGGCGGCTTCCGCAGGGTGACGGTTTCAAGCGCCTTTTCGGATACGTAATAGCCTGACCGCTCGCGCGCCATGAGGTAGCCGTCGTCGAGCAGGCCCTGATAGGCGAGAACCACCGTATTGCGGGAAACTGTGAGGCTCTTTGCCATCTTCCGGGTAGACGGGATGGGCTCGTCGCGGGCAAGTTGCCCGTCGAGGATGGCGGAAACCAGCGCCTCGCGGATCTGCGTCTGCAGGCTGGCGTGTTCGTTACGCCGGATATGGACGAGCCAGTCGCGCAATTTGGTTCCTGTGATGAGACGCTCTGGACCTATCATAGGTCCAAGGGAGCCGGTAGAGTAGTGCGGAATCGACCTTTGACAGGCAGAACATGACCGAACCCGCCGTCGACACCTCGCCCAAGACCTGGGACGAGATCAAGACCACGACCTGCTACATGTGCGCCTGCCGCTGCGGCATCAAGGTGTATCTGAAGAACGGTACGGTCAAATACATCGATGGCAACCCGAACCACCCGGTGAACAAGGGCATCATCTGCGGCAAGGGTGCGGCGGGCATCAAGCAGCACTACTCACCGGCAAGGCTTTCGAAGCCGCTGGTGCGCGTGGGCGAACGCGGCTCCGGCGAGTTCCGCGAGATCGAGTGGGAAGAAGCGCTGCGGACGGCCACCATGTGGTTGTCCGAGGTACGCAACACCGACCCCAAGAAGCTCGCCTTCTTCACGGGCCGCGACCAATCCCAGGGCCTTACCGGCTGGTGGGCGGCGCAGTTCGGCACGCCAAACTATGCCGCACACGGCGGCTTCTGCTCGGTGAACATGGCGGCGGCCGGGCTCTATACCTTCGGCGGCTCGTTCTGGGAATTTGGCGAGCCGGACTGGAAGCACACGAAATATTTCATGCTCTTCGGCGTGGCGGAAGACCATGCCTCGAACCCAATCAAGAAGGCGCTGGGGAAGCTCAAAGCCAAGGGTGCCAAGATCATTTCGATCAACCCGATCCGCACCGGCTATTCGGCGATTGCAGATGAATGGATCGGTATCCGTCCGGGTACCGATGGATTGTTCGTGGGCGCGCTCATCCATGAGCTGATCTCGGCCCAGAAGATCGATGGCGAATATCTGCTGCGCTATACGAATTCGCCGTGGCTGATCGTGGAGAACCCCGGCGGCGCGGATGACGGGCTTTTTGCCCGGAACGCACAGGGTTCGGCACTCATATGGGATGGGCATTCCGGAACGCCGATGCCGGCCTTGTCGCCCGATGCCGAGCCGAAGCTGATGGGCCGTTACAAGCTGCCCGATGGCCGGCGCGTGGTGACGAGCTTCCAGCTGATCGCCGAGCGCTTCCTGACACCGGAATGGGCGCCGGAGGCAGTTTCCGAACGCTGCGGCGTGCCGGTGGAAACGATCAAGCGGATCGCCGCCGAACTCGCCCGCACGGCCTTCGAGGAGCAGATCGAGCTGGACGTTCCGTGGACGGATCATCTCGGCCGCTATCACGAGAAGATGCTGGGCAGGCCCGTGTCGATGCACGCGATGCGTGGCATCTCCGCCCATGCCAACGGTTTCCAGACCTGCCGCACCATTCATATGCTGCAGATATTGCTTGGCACCATCGATGTGCCGGGTGGCTTCCGCTACAAGCCGCCGTTCCCGAAGCCGCCGCCGCCTGGCGTGAAGCCTGCGGGGAAGCCGGGGCAGGTGAAGCCCAACACGCCGCTTCCTGGCCCACCGCTCGGCTTCGTCACCTCGCCTGAGGATTTGCTGGTTGATGCGGAAGGAACGCCGCAACGCATCGACAAGGCCTATAGCTGGGATGCGCCGCTGGCAGCTCATGGCATGATGCACATGGTCATCACCAATGCCGCGAAGAAGGATCCCTACAGCATCGAAGTGCTGTTCATGTACATGGCGAACATGAGCTGGAACTCGGCCATGAACGTGCCCGATACGATCAAGTACCTAACGCAGAAGGAGCCCGACGGCAGCTACACGATCCCCAAGATCATCTACTCGGATGCCTATTCCTCCGAGATGGTGCACTACGCCGACCTGATCCTTCCCGATACGACCTACCTCGAGCGCTGGGACTGCATCTCGATGCTGGACCGCCCGATTTCGGAGGCCGATGGCCCGGCGGATTCGATCCGCCAGCCGGTGGTGGAGCCGGACCGCGACGTGCGGCCCTTCCAGACTATGCTGCTTGATCTCGGCAATCGCTTGGGCCTTCCAGGCATGACGCGCACCGATGGCTCGCCCCGCTATCCCGGCGGCTATGCGGATTATATCGTGAACCACGAACGCGCGCCCGGTATCGGGCCGCTGGCCGGTTTCCGCGGGCCGAACGGCAAGGCGCAGGGGCGCGGTGCGCCGAACCCGGAGCAGCTTCAGCACTACATCGATAACGGCTGCCACTGGTATTACGAGCTGCCTGACCACATGAAGTATTACCGTCATGTGAACTGGGCCTATCTCGACTGGGCGACCTTCTTCGGCTTCATGGGAAAGCCCGAGCCGGTGATCCACCAGCTCTATTGCGAGCCGCTGCAGAAGTTCCGGCTGGCGGCGCAGGGCCACGGCAAGATCATTCCGCCCACGGAGCATCGGAAGCGCATTCAGGATCACTTCGATCCGATCCCCTTCTGGTATCCGCCCTTCGAAGGCGAAATGGTATCGGGCGAGGAATTCCCCATGCATGCGGTAACGCAGCGCCCGATGGCGATGTATCACTCATGGGGTTCGCAGAATTCATGGCTGCGGCAGATCCTCGGCCGCAACTGGCTCTACATGGCGCGCGAGATGGCGGCGAAGCTGAGGATCGCCGATGGCGACTGGGTGACGGTGACGTCGCATCATGGACAGATCAAGGGGCAGGCGAAACTGATGGATGGCGTGAACCCCGAGACGGTATGGACGTGGAACGCGATCGGCAAGCGCTCCGGTACATGGGGTCTTCAGGCGGGTGCGGATGAGGCCAAAAAAGGATTCCTTCTCAACCACTTGATCTCGGAACTTCTGCCGGAACGTGAAGGTGGCTACCGCTACTCGAACAGCGACCCGGTGACGGGGCAGGCGGCTTGGTATGATCTTCGCGTGCGGGTGGAGAAGGCAGCGGACCAGAGTGCGGTGAGTGAACCGCAATTCGCCACGCTGAAGAAACTGCGGAGGGCGAAATGACTTACCCCACCCGGCTCGCTCCGCTCGCCACCCTCCCCGCTGAAGCGAGGAGGGATATTGCTTGTCCCTCTCCGCAAAGCGGGGAGGGTCCGCCCGCAGGGCGGGGGTGGGGTGAGTCATGACCTCACTCCCTCCGCCATCTGCGAAAAAGCTCGGGCTCGTCATCGATCTCGATACCTGTGTCGGCTGTCAAGCCTGCGTCACCTCCTGCAAGGAATGGAACACGCAAGGCTATTCCGAACCGCTCACTGACACCACGCCATACGGCGCGGATGCCTCCGGTGTCTGGCTCAACCGCGTGCATGGTTATGAGGTGAAGGAGCAGGGGCAGGACCAGTCGCGCATCGTTCACTTCCCGCGCTCGTGCCTGCATTGCGAGACGCCGGCCTGCGTGACGGTGTGCCCCACGGGCGCATCCTACAAGCGCGCGGAAGACGGCATCGTGCTGGTCAATCCAGAAACCTGCATCGGCTGCAAGCTGTGTTCCTGGGCCTGCCCCTATGGCGCGCGCGAGTATGATGTGAGCCACGGCGTGATGAAGAAATGCACGCTCTGCGTCGATCGCATCTACAACGAGAACCTCGAAGTGGAAGACCGCCAGCCGGCTTGCGTGAAGGCCTGCCCAACGGGTGCGCGGCACTTCGGCGATCTGGGCGATGCGGACTCCAAGGTCTCGCAACTCGTGGCCGAGCGCGGCGGTTATGACCTGCTGCCCGAGATGGGCTACAAGCCCGTCAACAAATACCTGCCGCCGCGTGCCAGGCGTGACGCCACCAACCAGAAGGCCGAAGCCTTGCCGAAGCCCGATGGATCGGCCTTCGACAGGCTCTTCGTCTGGGCGGACAAGCTGCTTTCGGGCAAGCAGGCAACGGTCCGCGCCAGTGACCTTGATCATTCCAGCAAGCTTGAAGGCTGACGCATGCATCCCGCCTATTCTGTCATCCTCTTCACCACGTCTTCGGGGGCTGGCTATGGCCTGCTGGCGCTGCTGGGCCTTGTGGGTGTGAACCATGGGCAAGCTTCGAGCCTTTGGTTCGGGGTGACTGCAATGCTGGTGGCGCTCGGCCTTGTCACCATCGGGCTGTTGTCGTCGACCTTCCATCTCGGACACCCGGAACGTGCATGGCGGGCCTTCTCGCAATGGCGCTCGTCGTGGCTGTCCCGCGAAGGCGTGGCGGCGGTTGCCACCTATGTGCCCGCACTGCTGTTCGGCCTGGTGTGGTCGGGGCTTATCGAGGCGCCGTCATGGGTGGCGCCCCTGGGCATCTTCACCGCCGTGATGGCGATGGTGACGGTCTGTTGCACGGCCAAGATCTATTCGACGTTGACGACCATCCGCGCCTGGAACAACCGGCTGACCGTGCCGGTCTATGCCGCCTTCAGCCTGGCGACGGGGGCACTGATGCTTGCTGCGATCTCATCGCTGTTTGGCCGCTTCCAACTGTTTCAGGTGATCATTGGCGTGATGCTGCTCGTCATTTTGATCGCGTTGAAGCTCGCCTATTGGCGCGCCATCGATACGAATCCGCGCAATCACACGATGGAAGATGCCACCGGCCTCGGCCGCATCGGCAGGGTCAGCCAGTGGGAAGTGCCGCATACGTCTGAGAACTATATCCAGAAAGAGATGGGCTACGTGGTGGCGCGCAGGCACGCCGCGAAGCTGCGGCGTCTGGTGATCCTGCTGCTGCTGCTGGCTGCTTTGGCGCTGCTGGCGGCAATTCTTGCGCCAGCCATCGCAATCCTCGCTGCACTTCTTGCCGCCGCGGCGGGCGTGTTCGAGCGCTGGCTGTTTTTCGCGGAGGCTCAACACGTGGTGACGCTGTTCTACGGCGCGAAGGCCGCCTGATGCTGGCTGATGGCGTTCGCTGGTTCGACGACTGGTTCGCAATCGAGGAGGTGGCGCCGGGCGTCGTCGCCATCGGCGAGCCGCGCTTCCACCAGATCAACTGGAACTACCTGATCCTCGGCACGAAACGCGCGCTGCTGTTCGATACCGGCCCCGGCGTGCGCGACATCTCGAAGATCGTCCGTGAGCTGACGACACTGCCGGTAACAGCGCTCCCCTCCCACATGCATTTCGACCACACCGGCGGGCTGGCCAAGTTCCACAACATCGCCATTGCCGATCTGCCCGTTCTGAAAGATTGCGAGAAGGATGGCTGGCTTCATGCCAGCGATGATCTCTATCGCGGCTTCCGCGAGGGGATGACCTGGACTCCGGTGCGGGTGAACGAATGGTTGCCCATTGGGTCGACGCTCGATCTCGGCGGCCGCGTGTTGGAGCTTCTCCACACGCCCGGCCATTCACCCGATTCGATTTCGCTCCTTGATCGCGCCTCGAGCATCCTCTTCGCGGCGGATTTCCTCTATCCCGGCCCGCTCTATGCCCAGATCCCCGGCGCCGATCTCAAGGCCTATCTGCAGACGGCAGACAGCCTTCTTCCGGTTCTGCCAGAAAGCGTCACGCTGCTGTGCGCACACGGCCAAGCTGATGAGGCCGGCGAGCACCGCGCACCGCGCCTGAACCGGCAGGATGTGGCGGACCTTTCCGCCAGCCTCACGAATCTGCGGGGCAGCAACGACCGGCCGGAGAGTTGGCCCGTCAACGCACGAATGTCGCTGCTGCTGTGGGAACCGGCGTTTGCCTCTTGGCAAAGCCCCTGACAATCATATAAAGACTTCTTTATATTCATGTCCGAGAGGCCGTCATGACCCGCCCGTCCTTCACCGAAGCCCTTGCCACGCGCCCCTGGCTGCTCGCCGATGGCGCCACGGGGACGAACTACTTCCAGATGGGCCTCGAGTCGGGCGATGCGCCGGAGATGTGGAACTTCGAGCATCCGGAGCGGGTGCGCTCGCTGCACCACCAGTTCATCGAGGCGGGTGCCGACATCATCCTGACCAATACCTTCGGCGGCAACCGCCACCGCCTGAAGCTGCACAACGCGCAAGGCCAGGTGCGCGAGATCAACATCGCCGCCGCGAAGAACGCCCGCGCCGAGGCTGATGCTTCTGCTCGCCCGGTCTATGTCGGCGGTTCCATCGGGCCAACCGGCGAGATCATGGAGCCTGTCGGCAGCATGAGCCATGAGGAGGCCGTCAGCGCTTTCTCCGAGCAGGCGATGGCCCTGAAGGAGGGCGGCGCCGATGTCCTCTGGATCGAGACCATGTCGTCCGAGGAAGAGCTGAAGGCCGCCGTCGAGGGTGCCGCCACGGCGGACCTGCCCATCGTCACCACCATGAGCTTCGACACTAATGGCCGCACTATGATGGGCATCACGCCCAAGGCCTTCGGCGCCTTGACGGCGGCCTTGCCCGTGCAGCCCGTGGCGATTGGCGCCAATTGCGGTGTCGGCGCTTCCGAACTCGTTGCCACCGTGCTGGGCATTTCCGAAGCGCGGCCCGATGCGGCAGTCGTGGCCAAGGGCAATTGTGGCGTGCCGCAATATGTCGACGGGCACATCCACTATACCGGCACGCCGGAACTGATGGCGGATTATGCCCGCATCGCGCTCGATGCCGGAGCAAAGATCATCGGCGGTTGCTGTGGCACCAGCCCTGAGCATCTGGCGGCCATGCGAAAGTCTCTTGAAACTTATACCAGGGGCGAGCGGCCGAGCGTCGCCGTAATCGAGGCGCGCCTTGGCCCCGTGTCGCAACTCGCCAAGGGGGTAGACACCGCCGCAGCCGGTGCCGCCGCCCGTGGCACGCGCCGCCGCGGCTGATCCGGCACCGAATCTGCGAGCCCCGCTTGTTTATTGCTTAGGTTGACGTGGAGGCATATCCTTCCCTGAATACTGGGAGGCGAAGATGGCCCGTCAGCCTGCAAAGCGAACGCTTGATGCTCGTCCGGATCGTGCCGATTTTCGCGACAAGCCTTACTTGCCGCCGCTTCGCTCGCTTCCCGATCAATACCCCGCGCCTGATCTGATCGAACGGCACTTCGCCGCCTACAAGCAGGCTAACCTCGTCCTGAACCAGGGCAATGAGGGCGCCTGCACCGGCTTCGGCCTTGCCGCCTTCATCAACTACACCTACTGGTCCCAGTGGCGCGCCGCGAACATCCAGCGTGAAGCCCGTATGGCATCCGGCGAAGTATCTGCGGACGCGCCGACGCCCCAAATGCCAACGCGGGTGAGCGCTCACATGCTGTTCCGCAACGCCCGCATTTACGACGAGTGGGACGGCAGCGACTACGATTGGTCAAGCTGCCGCGGCGCCATGAAGGGCTGGCACAAGCACGGCGTCTGCGAGGAAGCGATCTGGCCGAAACCGGGCAGGCGGCCATCTTCCGAATGGCAGTATGACGCGGCACTCCGGCCTCTTGGTGCCTACTACCGCGTCAACGCCAAATCAATCGCCGACATGCAGGCCGCGATCTTCGAGGTCAACGCCGTCTATTGTTCCGCCGATGTTCATTCGGGCTGGAATCGCCCGAAGCGCACACTTCGCTTGGGCGCCGAGAACCTCGCCCTCATCGAACAGCATGACAAGATCGAGGGAGGCCATGCCTTTGCCGTTGTCGGTTACAATCGCTTTGGCTTCATCGTGCAGAATTCCTGGGGGCCAGGCTGGGGCACCAACGGGTTTGCACTTCTCACCTATGAGGACTGGGCGAAGAACGGCTACGACGCCTGGGTCGCGGCGATCGGAGCACCGATGGATGTCAGCGTTCGCCGGGGAGCCGCCTCGGGAAGCCCCATTGGCAGCATGTTAACCGCCGGCCTTTCCACGCTCGAGCCGACCGTGCGAAAAGGAAATCGTGGCGTCCCGCCCTGGGACCCATCCTGGGCTTACCAGCATGCGGTGGTGCTCGGAAACGATGGCGTGCTGCTCGACCGGCTGCCCGAGGCGGTGAGCGCTGCTGACGCCCTCGATATCGTCGCGAGCGAGAGAATCCTGGCCTCGGACAGTGACCGGGTCGCCGTCTACGTCCATGGCGGCTTGAACGATGAGGAGGGCGCAATTGAGCGGGCCTGCAGGCTGGGTCCCTGGTTTGTGGAAAATGGCATTCATCCGATTTTCATTGTGTGGAAAACCGGGATCATCGAGGCTCTGGGGCAGATCGCTGCGGATGACGTCAAGAAGCTGGAAGAACAGATCAAAGCCGTGCGCACGCGCGGCGTCGGCGATTTTATCGATGCCGCCGTCGAGCGTATCAGGGAAGCTTTTGACCTGGGGTTCGAGGCTGTCGCCGAGCAGTTCATCGCCAAGGCCGTCTGGACGCAAATGAAGCAGAATGCCGAGGCATCGGCACGCAACGGGCGCGGGCTCGCCGAGCTGGTGAAGAAACTTGCCACATGCGGAAAGCCTGTCCATGTGCTCGGGCATTCGGCGGGCTCGATCATGATCGGACACATGCTGGCGCCCGCACAGCGTGCCGGTCTCAAGATCGCCAGTTGCAGCCTCTTTGCACCCGCCTGTACCCTGGATTTTGCGCTTCGCCGTTTTGGCCCGGCCATGAAGCGGGGAGGCGCATTGGCAAGCGGACAGCTTGCCATCGACAACCTGTCAGATGCAGCGGAAACGCGCGACAGTGTCGGGCCTTACGGCAAGTCGTTGCTCTATCTGGTGAGCCGGGCGCTGGAAGAGCGCCGCAAGTCGCCCTTGCTGGGTCTTGAAATCGCGCTGCAGGCAAAGGGCGAGGGGCCCAGAATGGCTTTTGACCGGAAGTTGCATGAGGCACTCTATGCGGAGTGGAAGTCGCTGGTGTCCGAAACGGGCCGTGTCTCCGTCAAGTATCACAAGGGTCCCGATGTGCGGATATCAAGCGACAGGACTGCGCGGATCGCCCACGGTACATTTGACAATGACTGCGACGTGATCAACGCCAGTCTGAAACGCATCAGGGGTGGACGGCTCACGGCCGAAGTCACGGATCTGACCGGCTTCTAACTCGCGATTGATTGGCGTCAATGTCAACGCGCTGGCTAAGGCGCATCTTGCCTGCATGTTCGATGCCGCGTTCCTGAAAGGCGAAACCTGGGGCTTTGCCGGGGCTCCCGTAGAGCATGTGGAAACCCATGCGGCGCATGTGTTCCTCGCCGGCAACCGCGCCTTCAAGATCAAGAAGCCGGTGAAGCTTCCCTACCTCGACTTTTCCGATATCGCCAAGCGCCGCAAGGTGCTGGAAGATGAACTGCAGATCAACCGCGCCTTCGCGCCCGGTCTTTACCTGCAAGTGATCGAGGTGCGTGGCGAACCGGTTCTGGTCATGCGGCGCTTTCCCGACCATGCGCTGCTCTCTTGGAAGATCGCCCATGGCGGCATCGATGCGGCGCTGGCGGAGAAACTGGCGGCAATGATTGCGGCGTCCCACGTCGTCGCACCGCGCCGAGAGACGGGCGGCTCGGACATCATGACCGGACTTGGCGCCCAGCTTTCGAAGGCCTTTATCGACTCCACCGATCTGTTCGAGCCTTCGCAGACGCTGGAGTTCCATGCACTATACGAAGAAGCGTTGAAGCGCATGCGGCCCCTGTTGAACAGCCGGGGCGAGCAGGGACTGGTGCGCCGCTGCCATGGCGACATGCATTCCGGCAACATCATCGCCGAGGATGGGCAGCCCATGCTGTTCGATGCAATCGAATTCAGCGAGAAGATCGCGACCATCGACGTGCTCTACGACCTCGCCTTTCTGCTCATGGACTTGTGGAGCCATGATGAGAAGGTTGCGGCGAACATCGTCATGAATCGATATCTTAATCTGCGCCGCGCCGAGGAGGATTTGTCCGGCCTGTCGCTGCTGCCGATTTTTCTTTCAACCAGGGCAGGAGTGAGGGCGCTGGTGACTGCAGATCTTGTGCACGAACTGCCGGTTGAAAGCTCGCTCCGCCAGCGCGGGCAGGCACTCGACAGTTTCCGCGAGTCGATCTCCTATCTCAAGCCTGGTCCGCCTGGCCTGATTTGCGTGGGCGGCTTGTCTGGCAGCGGAAAATCGACCTTGGCCGCTCGCCTTGCGCCGCACGTCGGCGCCGCGCCGGGGGCACTCCATGTCAGGAGCGATGTCGAACGAAAAATTCTCGCCGGCGTGAATGAAACAGCCAGGCTGCCGCCCGAATCCTACTCGCGCCAGGCTTCCACGGCCGCCTACAGCGCCTGCTTTGCGCGTGCGGAAGCGGCACTGTCGGCCGGTCACTCGGTCGTGCTCGATGCCGTTTTCGCGCATGACAGCGAGCGGAGCATCGCCGCCTCGCTTGCTGCAAAGCATCGTGCGGCGTTCCATGGCTTCTGGCTGGACGCGCCTGCGGATGTTCTGAAGTCACGCGTAAGCCAGCGGACTGGCGATGCCTCCGATGCAACGGCCGACGTCGTCGAACGTCAGCTTGGCTACAACCTCGGCCGGCTCGATTGGCCACGTATCGATGCTGCGGGTACGCCTGCCGACACGCTGGGCCGCGTCAGAGAAAGGCTTCCGTCTCAATCCTCCGGCCCAGCATGAAGCAATCGGAGACAAGTTGCAGCGGCGCGCGATCGACGTGCAGCTGATCGTCTCTCAGAAGCTGGGCGAAGTGCTCATAGATACGTTCATACTCCTCAGACGGCGCGGCGGCGGTCAGCTTGCCATTCACATGAAGCTCGGTTCCGCCTTTCAGCAACTGCAGGTCGAGGCCATCTGCCGTAGCGACGAAAATGTTCCAGCTCTGCTCTCCCGTCTGCCGCCAGTCGAGATCGGCGGAAAGATCGGCTTCGCCGTTCCATGAGGGCTTGAAGCGTATCTGCGCTGCAATTGGCGTGGACTTGTTACGGGGCGTTTCCAGCAAGCAGTTTGATACGAAGATCGGCTGCGGCAGGATCTTGGTGACGATCGAAAAGGCATTAATGCCGGGATCAAACACGCCGAAGCCACCCGGTTCCCATATCCATTCCTGACCCGGATGCCAGTGGCGGACATCCTCTTTCCAGCTGACGTGCAGCTTCGTGACGGTCTTTCCCTGTAGCAATCGCTTCGCTTCATCGACGGCAGTATTATACTGCGAGTGCCATGTGGTGAACAGGACGCGGTCTCTGTAGACGGTATGACGCGTCAGCGCATCGAGTTCGCCTACCGTCGGCGTCGGCGGCTTTTCCATCAGCACGTGAAGCCCCGCATCAAGTGCATCGCGCGCGATGGCAAAGCGCGGCTCCGGCGGCATGCACAGCGATACCGCATCGAGCTTCACACCGCTGGCAAAGAGTTCACCGGGCGTCTTGAAGGCCGGAACGTCCTTGTAGCCGCCGCGAGACGAGACGACAGCCGCAAGTTCGAAATCGCTGTTCTTGGCGACGACGGGAAGATGCTGGTCCTGCGCGATCTTGCCGAGTCCGATGATGCCGAGTTTGAATGCCATTGCGGTGCCTCTATGCGTTCTTGATCTGGCGAGTGAGTGAGGAGAGCAGGGCATCAACTTCCGCTTCCGTATTGTAATGCGCAAGTCCGATGCGCAGCACGCCGCCCTTGTCCAGAAGCCCCATGCGGCCCACGGGCTCGACCGCATAGTTGTGGCCCGACCACACAAAGATGTTGTCCTTCGCGAAATCCTTGGCGAGGTTCACTGGTTGGTGGCCTTCGAGCGTGAAGGACACGGTGGGCACCCGGCGGTGCATGGCATTGGCGGAGGTGACGCCGCGAACGGTCAGGCCCTTGAAAGTGCGCAAGCCTTCGATGAGCTTCAGCGTGAGCTTCTGTTCGTATTCGGCCATCGTGGTCCATGCGGACGCGATACGTTTCGCGCGCGTTTCACCAGTGCCGAACTGTTCCAGATATTCGATGGCGCCGAGTGTGCCGGCCATGCCCTCGTGGCTGAGCGTGCCGGTCTCGAATTTGTGCGGCAGTTCCTCGCTGGCGGGCCGGACCTTGTAGCCGAAGGTTTCCTTCAGCAGGTCTTCGCGGCCCCACAGGATGCCCTGATGCGGTCCGAACCACTTGTAGGCCGACGACACGACGATATCGGCGCCGAGGTCCTGAACGTCGATCGCATAATGTGGCGCCAGCTGCACCGCATCGAGATAGACCAGCGCGCCTGCAGCCCGGGCCTGCGTCGCGAAGTGCTTCGCATCATTGACCGTGCCGGTGCAGTTCGACGCCATGCCAAGCGCCACAAGCTTCGTCTTCTCCGAGAGGACCTTGCTCAGCGCATCGTCGGGGAACTCGTAGGTGCCGGTGTCGAAATCCATCCAGCGGACCACGAGGCCAAGGTCATCGGCCAGCAGCAGCCAGGGCGCGATGTTGGCATCATGATCCATGCGCGACAGCACGATCTCGTCACCCTTCCTGAACTTGCGGCCAAGGCAGCGCGACATGTGGAAGGTGAGGCTCGTCATGTTCTGCCCGAACACGATCTCGGAGGCGGATGCCGCATTGTAGAAATCCGCGCAGGCCTGGTGAGCCTGATCGACCAGTTCGCCGGCCTGCACCGTGGTGGAGAAGTAACCGCCGAGATTGGCGTTCTTGGTGGCAAGGCATTCGACCGTGCGGTCGATCACCTGCTGCGGCACCTGCGTTCCCGCCGGATTGTCGAAATAGATGCGGGGCGCGCCGCCGTCTTTCAGCGCCAGCGCCGGAAACTGGCGGCGGGAGGAGGTGACGTCAAAGGCCTGAGGCATGATGAATTTTCCAGCGATATCCAAACGGAGAGCTACCCTTAGCCGCCCTTTCTCCTTGCCTCAACCGTCGCTTTCCGGCATGTGGACGTCGCCCGCTGGCAGGGCCTTTTCCGCCCGCCCGGCTATTGTGAAAGCTTGCGATTTTCCCGTCTGGAGACACCCGATGAGCGATGAAGGCGAACTTGATCTGAACTCCCTCAACGACGAGGAGCTGGTTCAGCAGGTCCATGACGATCTTTATGATGGCCTGAAGGAAGAGGTCGAGGCGGCGGTTCACATCCTGCTGGGCCGTGGCTGGGCGCCGTACCGGGTGCTGACCGAGGCGCTCGTCGAAGGCATGCGCATCGTCGGCGTCGATTTCCGCGACGGCATTCTTTTCGTTCCCGAGGTGCTGCTGGCCGCCAACTCGATGAAGGCCGGCATGTTCATCCTGCGCCCGCTGCTGATTGCTACCGGCGCACCGCGCCAGGGCAAGATGGTGATCGGCACGGTGAAAGGCGACATTCACGATATCGGCAAGAACCTCGTCGGCATGATGATGGAAGGTGCCGGCTTCGAAGTGATCGATCTCGGCATCAACAACCCGGTCGAGAAATATCTGGCGGCGATCGAAGAGCACAAGCCGGACATTCTCGGCATGTCGGCGCTGCTGACGACGACGATGCCCTACATGAAGGTCGTGATCGACACCATGAAGGAGAAGGGCATGCGCGATGACTATATCGTGCTGGTCGGTGGTGCGCCTCTGAACGAGGAATTCGCCAAGGCCGTTGGCGCCGACGCCTATTGCCGCGATGCGGCCGTGGCGGTTGAAACCGCCAAGAGCTACATGGCGAGGAAGCACAACCAGATGGCAGCCGGCTGAGGCTACGCGAAAGGGGTCCGCAATTGACCCTCGTCAATCTCAAGCCTTCTGACGAATTCGAGTTCAAGCCAGGAAAGGGGGAGGTTCTTCTCCTGGCTTGCGGTGCTTTGGCGCGCGAGATCGTGGATCTGATCGAGCGCAACCGCTGGCAGGCCTTCGACCTCCAGTGCCTGCCTGCGAAGTGGCACAACACGCCCGACAGGATCGTGCCCGCGTTACGCGAGAAAATTCGCGAGGCGAAGGGCCGCTACAAGTCGATCTTCGTGCTCTACGGCGATTGCGGAACGGGCGGCATGCTCGATCAGCTCTTGGTAGAGGAAGGTATCGAGCGCATCGCTGGGCCGCATTGCTATGCGTTCTTTTCTGGCAACGCAGAGTTCGCGCGCCATGCCGACGACGATGTCACGTCGTTTTATCTGACCGACTATCTGGCCAAGCACTTCGACAAGCTGATCTGGGTTGGCCTGGGCCTCGACCGCCACCCCGAATTGCTGCCGATGTATTTCGGAAACTATCGCAAGATCGTCTATCTGGCGCAGACGCGCGACGAAGAGCTTGCTAAAAAAGCCATGGCGGCCGCCAAGAGGCTTGGTCTTGGCTATGAGTACCGGTTCACGGGATATGGCGAACTCGAGACAGACCTTGGGCGCCGCGCGTGACGCTTCGTCCAGTCTGACAGGAAGCTGATCGCTCGTCTCAGCGAAACTTCATGCCGGGAATGCGATGCTCGGGCAGCCGGCACAGAAAGCCGGAAGCTGGAACGGCTCCTCGCCCGGGCCTACCAGCGGTCCAGCCGGTATGCCCCACCGGCGATCTCATAGTAATCACCGGCGCTCTCGCAGAAGATATGTCCCTCGAGCGGAGCGCCGGTTGGACCATCGATGGTGCCCGCCGTGATCGAGGTATCCTTGCTCCCGTCCCTTTTCCAGAACAGCACCGACCCGCACTCCTGACAGAAGCCGCGTTTGGCCTCGTCGCTGGACCGGTACCATTTGAGGCTGCGATCCGCGGTGATGATGAGTTCGCTGTCCTTTGCCGCTGTTGACGACCAGTAGTTGCCGGTCTGCTTCCGGCACTGGATGCAGTGGCAGGCGATGACCGGCCGCAAGGCACCATGCACTTCGTATTTCACCGCGCCGCAGAGGCAGGAACCCGTCTTCATGCTGTGTACTCCCGGGAAAGAGCATGGATATGCTCAGGCCCCAGCCCGCAGCATCCGCCAAAAGCCGTGACGCCCTTCTGCCGCCAGATACGGGTTCTTTCGACCAGCTCTTCCGGAGGGATGATGTCGACGAAGGTCCACTCCGGCATTCTGAAATAGCCGCTCTCGGGGTAGGCGCCGATTGGCCCTTTCCAATACCGCTTCAAGATGTCGATTGCCTCGTCTGTATCGTTGGGCGAGGTGTGCATGATGCTGATGAGTGCAGGCTTGGTTGCGGCAAGCGCGCGCGCTACATCATCGAGTAACTGGTCCTCGCGGCCAAAACCGACGATCTTGCCGTCCTCGCGCCGCTCCGCCGAAATGCCGATCCAGACGGGAAGCCTTGTCGCCATCGCAGCCTCGGTCGCCCAGAGCGAATAATCCACATCGCGCATCATCTCCATCATGATAAGGTCGACATGCGCGGCGGCGAGGTTGTCTGCCTTGCGTCTGAACAGCGCGCGGGCCTGCGCCTCAGGCCATTCGCGCTGCTTCTGTGTCCGGTCGCTACCCGGCTGCACCGGCCGCATGGTGGACATCGACCCCGCCACGGCGACAGGCTTTCCCGCGGCGGCGTCCCTGGCGATCGTTACAGCCGCGCGGTCGATCGCGAGGAGTTCGTCATCGCGGCCCAGGGCGTTGAACAGCAGGGCGCTGGTGGCAAACGTATTGGCGATGATGATGTCCGCACCCGCCTTGATGTAATCCTCGTGAACCTCTTTGACGATCTCCGGATGGCTGAGATTGGCTTCGGCGCACCAGGTGTTGCCGCTCATCAGCACGCCGCGCCGCTGGATGTCGGTGCCGGTTCCGCCATCGAGGATGATGACGTCGCCCCGGGCAAGCTTCGCGGCAACATGCTGATACATTCAGGACGAGGCTTTCTGTCGCGCGGCAAGGAACGACCGCATGTGGAACTCAGCCTGTGCGGGCGCATAGGCAAACCTTTGTCCCACAGGACAGGCATGGCGCGCAAGACAGCCTATGTCCCTGCACGCCTGCCCAAGCTTAGAATCGACGTGTCTGGCACAGGCATCGACGTCATAGCGCGTTCCGTTGAAAGCCGAGACCGGGCAGGCGCCGAGGCACGGCTTCAGTTCGCAGGACTGGCACGGATGCGCGCCAGTTTTAGGCGTCGGCAGATCGAACTGGACTGGAAACAGCAGCGCAGCGCGGTAGGCATGCCACAATCCGTATGTCGGATGGATATTGAGCCCAAGTGGCGAGGTATGGCCTGCTCCGCCGCGCCGTGCCCAAGTGAGGAAGGGCCACGGCGGATGCATGTCGAAGGGATAGACGGCACGAGCATCAAGCTCGCGGGCAAGAGAGCCGGCGGCCGCGCGGGTCCAGTCATCCATGGCGTCATGCGATGGATCGCGCTCGCGGGCGAAGCGGCGAAACATGTCCGGGCCGGCGTTGCCGATCAGGATCACGAACTTGGTTTCGCCGGGCACGCGATCCTCAGGCTGCGGCGTGAACCATCCGAGCGGCGTGAAAGCCGCCCGCCGGATTGCCGTCAGCACCGGGTGTTCCATCGGCAGGTCAGGCCCAGCGCGGGTCGCCCGGCTCCATCATCGAGCGTGGCAGCTTGATGTCGTGGTTCTGACGGATCACCTGGTCCATCTCCCACGGCAGATAGTCGGGGTAGTAGGTGGTGAGGATTTCCATCTTCCGGGCGGTGGCACGTTCCACGAGATCGGGCTTTCCGGCCTCGGCCCATTCCTTGGGGCTCATGCGGTTGGCAATCTGCGGATAGACATATTCCTTCTGCATCAGGCTCAGCGTCTGCTCGTTGCCGAGATAGTGGCCGGGACCGTTCACGCAGACATCGGTGATCACGTCGAGCGACAGCGTTTCGTCATTGACCTCGATGCCGCGGACATTGCGGTTGATCGAGCCCAGCATGTCGTTGTCGATCAGCAGGCTTTCGAGACTGAAGCCGAGGAGCGAAGCATGCATGCCGGCTGACTCATACATCAGGTTGATGCCGGTCATGGCCGAGATGCCAGCCGTTACGCCCTTTTCATAACCGGCCTGCATGTCCGGCATCTTGGAGTCGCACATGCCGGCGGCGGAGCCAACCGTCAGATTGTAGAAGTGCCCCATTTGCGCACAGGCCGACGTGATGAGCGCCTGTTCGCCCGAACCGCCGGACATCGCGCCGGTGCGAAGGTCCGACACGAAGGGCCACGGCCCCCAGATGGCAATCGCACCCGGCACCACGCAATTGATATAGACGAGTGCCGCGAGGCATTCGGCGACCGCCTGAACGACGGTGCCGGCCAGCGCTGCGGGCGATGTCGCACCAGCCTGCGCCGCGGACAGCAGCAGAACCGGCATGCCGCCACGCGCCGCCGCTTCAAGGCATCGGCAGGCGTCTTCAGCAAACTTCATCGGCGGAACGACAAAGCAGTTCGACTGCGACACGAAGGGCCGCTCGCGCCACTTGGCTTCGCCGCCCGCGATGAAGTGCAGCATCTGCAGGCATTCATCGACATGCGCCGGATCGACCATCGAGGTGCCAACATGCTTCGATGTGCCCGCAAGGCAGGCATACATGGTGTTGATGTCGAGGTCGTGCCCGGTGATCATGTCGCGCGCTGTCAGGCAGCGCTGGAAAAAATGGATGTTGTCGCAATTATCGACGATGCGGGCCGCGTCATAAAGGTCTGCAAGATAGGACTCGCGGTACGTGCGGGTGGCCGCTTCCACGATGTGGACGGCGGCACCCGCCGTGCCGAAGTAGACGCGGTTGCCGGAAGGCTCCATGTCGTGGCGCTGGTCGCGGCCATGCAGCACAAAATTCCGGGCGCAACTCGCGAGAATATCCTCAACGAGGCTTCGCGGAATGCACAACCGGCCTTGCGCGTTGAGGAAGGCCCCGCGCGGCACCATTGCCTCGATGCAGGTCGGAATCGCCTGCGCAAGCCCCACGGTTTCCAGAAGCTTCAGCGCAGTTTCGTGAATGCGCTGCATGTCATGATCGGTCAGTGGCTTGTACTGTCCTCCCACCATGCCGGGGCGAACGGCCGCTTCCGCCATCGGAATGGGGCGGGACCGTAGCGCACGGCGGGCTTCACGGCCGCCGCGGCGGCGGGAGAGATCTTCCACTGCACTCATTTTCAAGACTCCTGATATGGTCCCTATATCCGCTTTTTCGCGGCTGGGTTTCAACGGCTTATCTTTTGCACGATGCGTTAGTTTTTTTCACCAAGTTTGGCAGCCGCTTGCTACACTCGCCTCTTAACCCTTCAATTTCAATAGTGCTAAGAGGGTGTCACCAATCATTGGTGAGGAATCTTGGCCAGACGCGACTTGCCTCCACTCCGCGCGCTCACCGCCTTCGAAGCGGCCGCCCGGCTCGGCAGCTTCCGGCTGGCGGCCGGCGAGCTTGGCATCACGCGCTCGGCAGTGAGCCATCAGGTGAAATCGCTGGAGCAGCGCCTCGGCGTGCAGCTGTTCCGCCGCGATGCAAGGCGGGCCGAACTCACGCAGGCCGGCCACACTTACTTCCCGCCCATCCGCGAAGCCTTCGACATGATCGAGGCCCAGACCCGTGCTTTGAAGCCCGCTGCAGCAGATAACGAGCTAACGGTGCAGGTCTATGTGACCGTGGCGCTGAAATGGCTGATCCCGCGGCTCCATGACTTCGAACGCCGCTATCCCGACATGAAGGTGCGGCTCTCGACCTCCTATTTCGATTGGGACTTCGATGAGAAGAATGTGGACGTGGGCCTGATCCTCGCCCGCAACCGCTCTCCCGACCATCATTACCGCACGCTCTTCACCTCGAAGCTCACACCCATCTGTTCGCCCGAACTGCTGAAGGGGCCAAACGCGCTGAAGACGCCCGAGGATCTCAAGAAACACAAGCTGCTCTATGTCTATACCGCCGAGGAGGACTGGCACCTGTGGCTCGAAGAGGCGGGTGTCAAGGGCATCAAGCTGTCCGACCGTCTCGCCTTCGACAGCTATATTCTCGCGCAGGAAGCGGCCATCGAAGGCCGCGGCATTGCCATGACCATTGGCCCCTTTGCCACCGAGGAAATCAAGACGGGCCGGCTCGTGCAGCCCTTTCCGCTGAAGGTGCCGCATCGCCACAACTGGCTCTTCGCCTGCAATGCCGAGCATCGCATGAAGCCCAAGATCAAACGCTTCGAAGACTGGCTGGTGAAGCAGATCGCCAATGATCCATCGCTCGAAGCCTATCGTGAAAAAGGAAAGACATCTTGACCGATCTCGACATCGAGACTTCGAGCCCCGAAACATCCAGGCGCTCGCGCCGCGAGGGCGGTGGCCGCCGGGGTGGCGGTAGTGGACGAGCCTCCGTGCCGCAATTGCCGCGCCGCAAGCTCACGCGGGCTTTCCCGCCGATGCAGATCGTCTCGGCCGATGAGCTCGAATCGATTCACCTGGCATCGCTCCGCGTCCTCTCCGAGATCGGCATGGACTTCACGCTGCCCGAAGCGCGCGACATGCTGAAGAAGGCGGGCGCCAGCGTTGAAGGCGAGCGTGTGCGTTTCGATTCCGCGATGATCGAGGAACTGATGCGCTCGGCGCCATCGGAGTTCAGCTTTCACGCGAGGAACCCCGAAAACACCCAGCGGATCGGCGGCAACAGCATGGTGTTCGGCACCGTTGCAAGCCCCCCCAACGCTTCCGACATGGATGGCGGACGCCGCACCGGCAATCATGCGGACTACCGCAATTTCCTGAAGCTGGCACAGTATTTCAATTGCATCGGTTTCCTCTCGGGCTATCCGGTGGAGCCGATCGATATCCATGCGTCCATCCGCCACCTCGAGGCGCTGCGCGACGCCGTATTGCTGACCGACAAGCCCTTTCATGCCTACTCACTGGGTCAGGAACGTATCCAGGACGCAATCGAGATCGCCCGCATTGCGCGCGGCATCAGCCATGAGCAGTTGGAGAGGGAACCTTCGCTCTTCACCATCATCAACACCAATTCGCCCTTGAAGCTCGATACGCCAATGCTGCGCGGCATCCTCGAAATGTCGGCTCGCAACCAGATCGTCTGCATCACCCCTTTCACGCTGGCGGGCGCCATGGCTCCGGTGACCGTTGCGGGCGCACTCGTCGAGCAGAATGCCGAGGCTTTGGCCGGCATGGCCTTTACGCAGCTGGTGCGGAAGGGTGCCCCCGTCATCTATGGCGGGTTCACGTCGAATGTCGACATGAAGTCGGGCGCTCCCGCCTTCGGCACGCCCGAGTACATGAAGGCGACGATCGTCGGCGGGCAACTCGCCAGGCGTTACAACGTGCCATTTCGTACATCGAACACCTGTGCCGCCAACACAGTCGATGCCCAGGCGGCTTACGAAAGCGTCTTCTCGCTCTGGGGCCTCACCATGGGCGGCGGCAATCTCATCATGCATGGCGCAGGCTGGCTGGAAGGCGGCCTTGTTGCGAGCTTCGAGAAATTCATTCTCGACTGCGACCTGATCCAGATGGTGAGCGAATTCATGCAACCCCTTGAAACCACAGAGGACGCACTAGGGGTTGAGGCGATCCGCGAAGTTGGTCCCGGCGGGCACTTCTTCGGCGCCCAGCACACCTTGCAGCGCTACACCAATGCCTTCTACGCGCCGATCGTTTCCGACTGGCGCAACAACCAGCAGTGGCTCGCCGCCGGAAAGCCGGAAGCCTGGCAGAAGGCCAACGCCGTCTGGAAACAGGCGCTGGCGGATTATCAGGAGCCCGCAATCGATGCCGCAGTGAAGGACGAACTGAACGCCTTCGTCGACAAGCGAAAGTCCGAAGGCGGCGCGCCAACGGATTTTTGACCTGGCATGGCACGGGTCATTGTCATCGGCGGCGCGAATGTCGACATCAAGGGCCGCTCAAGCGGGGCCTTCATCGGCGGAACATCGAACCCTGGAGACGTTACCGTGTCGGTCGGCGGCGTCGGGCGCAACATTGCGGAGAATCTCGCACGGCTCGGGCATGGAGTTTCCCTGCTGACCGTTCTGGGCGAAGACGCGAATGGCCGGCTGGTTCGCGAATCCTGCGCGGCAGCGAACGTCGAACTTGGCTTGACGGTCACCAGCCGCCTGGCCACGGGAACATACCTCGTGGTGCTGGACCGCAAGGGCGAACTGATCAGCGCCATCAACGATATGCAGGCCATCGAATCCCTGACGCCAGCTCAGCTTGACCGTGTTTCTGCGCGGCTGCGGGAGGCCGACATGCTGGTCGCCGACTGCAATATTCCGGCGGCTTGCCTGGACTGGCTGTGCCGCTTCAGCGCCGAAAGCGGCATCAGGCTGGCGGTCGAACCCGTGTCCGTGCCCAAGGCCCGCAAGCTTCTGTCCTTCACGCGCATCCAGCCGGTTTTTGCTATCACGCCGAACCTTCAGCAGATTGCGGCAATGACCGGTGAAGCGAACGAGGCGCGCGCCATTGCAAAGCTGCATCTTCTGGGCTTCGCGAATGTGGTGATGCACCAGGGCGGTAAGGGTGCACTGGTGTCCTCCGGATCAGGCATCATTGAGGTTCCGCCCTTTCTGGTTGCAGACGTGGCCGATGTTACCGGTGCCGGAGACGCAGCGGTCGCCGGTCTGCTGTGCGGAATTCTTGACGGAATGCCGCTGGAATCAGCTGCCCGGATAGGTCAGGCTGCCGCATCGATGAAACTGTCCTCGCGCGAATCGGCGGCATCGTCGATGACCCGGCAAGCCCTGTTCCACCTTGCAGGCATCTCATGAGGTTCAGCCTTGGCCTTTGAACTATCCATCAATGCTGACGTTCGCACCGCGCTTGAAAAGGGTGCCGCTGTCGTGGCGCTCGAATCGACGATCATCGCGCATGGCATGCCTTATCCGCAGAACGTGGAGACCGCGCGCGAGGTCGAGAAGATCGTGCGCGACAATGGCGCTATTCCGGCAACGATCGCGATACTGAGCGGTGAGGTGAAGATCGGATTGACCCCCGACGAGCTTCAATACCTGGGCCGCGAAGGCCGCAGCATCGCCAAGGTTTCGGTGCGTGATCTGCCCTTTGCGGTGGCACAGAAGCGCGATGGCGCAACCACCGTCGCATCCACCATGCGGTTGGCGGCAATGGCGGGCATTCATGTGTTCGCAACGGGCGGCATCGGCGGCGTGCATCGCGGCGCCGAGAAGACCTTCGATATCTCGGCCGACATGACGGAATTCGCCAACAGCAACGTGGCCGTCGTCACCGCCGGCGCCAAGGCAATTCTCGATCTGGCGCTCACCCTCGAAACGCTGGAGACGCTGGGTGTGCCCGTGGTCGGCTTTGGCACCGATGAGTTTCCGGCTTTCTATTCGCGCGCCAGCGGCCATGCCGTGCCGATGCGTTGCGACTCCGCGGCCGAGATTGCCGACCTGCTGCGCGCCAAATGGGCCATGGGCCTGAATGGCGGCGTCGTCGTTGCCAATCCCATTCCGGAAGCCTTCGAGATTCCCGCGGAGGAGATCGCGGCCGTCATCGAGGCTGCGGTGGCAAAGGCAAGGGCAGGCGGCATCACCGGCAAACACGTAACCCCCTTCCTGCTCGCTGAAATCGCCAGTGTGACATCTGGCCGCTCGCTCACCGCCAACATTGCGCTGGCCAGACACAATGCCCTTGTCGCCGCACAAATTGCGGCCGCACTTTCGGAGAAAAGATCATGAGCGTTCAACGCCGCGGCCGCCGCATGGATGCAGCCCGCAACCCGGTGCAACAATTGCCCTGGATCCAGCCTCGCCTGACGCTGGAGCCTTCGCGCATTCTGTCGGACGATCACATCGAGGCCATCCACCGCCAGTCGATGAAGGTGCTGGAAGAGATCGGCATGGATATCCTCCTGCCCGAGGCGCGAGAGATTCTGGCAAGAGCCGGCGCCCGCGTCGAGGGTGAGCGCGTGCGGATCGGCCGCGACATTATCGAGGAAGCCCTCAAGACGCCGCCTGCCGAATTCACTTTTCACGCCCGCAATCCGGCCCACAGCCTGCACATTGGCGGAAACTGGATCGTATTCGCGCCGGTGGGCGGGCCGCCGAACTGCTCCGATCTCGATCGCGGCAGGCGCCCTGGTACGCTGGAAGATGCCGGCAACTTCGTGAAGCTCTCGCAGTTCTTCAACACCATTCACACTGCGGGCGGTGCCTCCGTGGACGCGCTCGACGTTCATGCCTCGATCCGCCATCTCCACATCACGCGCAACAAGATGCGCTATTCCGACAAGGTGCCCTTCGTCTACGCCACCGGCCGCGCCCGGCTGTTCGACGGCTTGGAAATCGTGCGCCTGGCGCGCGGAATCAGTCACGAACAGATGCTGCGCGAACCATCGGCCTACACGGTGATCAACACCAACTCGCCCCTGAAGCTCGATGCGCCGATGGCGATGGGCATCATCGAGATGGCGCGGCTGAACCAGATCTGCGTGGTCACACCCTTTACGCTGCTCGGCGCCATGGCACCGGTGACTGTCGCAGGCGCGATCGTGCTGCAGAACGCCGAAGCGCTGGCGGGCCTGGCGCTGTCGCAGCTTTCCAATCCCGGCGCGCCCTTCGTCTATGGCGGGTTCACTTCCAACGTCGACATGAAGTCAGGCGCGCCGGCATTCGGCACGCCCGAATACATGAAGTCCTGCATCATCGGCGGGCAGATGGCGCGGCGCTACAAGCTTCCCTACCGCACGTCGAGCACCAATGCCGCCAACAGCGTCGACGCGCAGGCAGCCTATGAGACCGTCTTTTCGCTGTGGGGCGCCATCATGGGCGGCGGCAACTTCATCCAGCATTCGGCAGGCTGGATGGAGGGCGGCCTCGTCGCGTCCTACGAGAAATTCGCGGTCGATATCGATCTCTTGCAGATGGTGCAGGAGTTCCTCAAGCCCGTGGTGGTGGACGACGACTCGATGGCCTTTTCGGCGATGGAGGAGGTTGGCCCCGGCGGCCACTTCTTTGGCGCAAAGCATACGCTCCAGCTCTACGCGACGGCCTTCTACCAGCCGCTGATCTCCGACTGGCGGAGTTTTCCCAACTGGGAGGCGGCGGGCTCGCCGACGGCGGAGAAAAAAGCCAACGCCTTGTGGAAGCAGGCGCTGGCCGAATATGCCGAGCCTTACATGGACCCGGCGGCTGCTGAAGCAATCGACCTCTTCGTCGCCAGGCGCATCCGCGAGGGTGGCGAGGCGACCGACTTCTAATCCCGCGAATACACCAGCCTGAGGCGGGGCGGGGCGGGTTCTTCGCTGCCCAATGCCATTTCATAAGACAGCCGGAGTGCTTGCCACTGGTCGTCACGTGGCAGCCCCGAGAGGAACTTGCCGAGCGCGGCCTCCATCGAGCGGGCGAAATCCGCAAAGCCGTTGCGCGAAGCTTCGTCCGCCACCAGGCTTCCCATGCAATAGAGGCTAACGGGACTGGCCCCCTCAGTTCGCGAAAGCGTCTCAAATTCCGAACTGTTCACCTCGAACCCTCCCCATGATGCGCCATATGACCGATTGGGCCGACCGGCATTGCATCTGCGGGATGAGTTTCAACCACAGTGAACCTTCTCCGCAATATGGGAGAACTGCCATAGTGGTTGACTTAGGGTGATGGAGGCTGGTTAGTTCCCGGCAGCCTTCGCCAGTCTGTAAGCCTGCATTCCAAGGTAGTAATTTACCATCGCGTCATCATACCGCTCGGCAAGAGACAAGGCGGTTTCGCTGTCGATCTTGTGCCGGCGTCTGTCGCGCAGTGCCCCTCTCCGGTCCGCCTCCGCCCCCTTGCGGGCTTTCTCCAGCAACCGCCGGAAAGCCTCGAGGTTTCCCTTGTTGACGGGATCGAGCCAGGCATTGCGCAGCGGAATGTCGTAAAGCGGGTTCTGGCCGGCGGCGATCACTGTCTCGCCCGCGGGATCGAAAGCCGCAACGCATTGCCCCTGAGCGGGCTTGACGGGAGCGCAAGCAGCGGCACAAGAGGCGGCCGTCGCATCTCCGCAGCAGTTGCAGAGCGAGGCAGCCTGCGCCGCCGCGCCCGAAAGGAATGTGCACGCTGCAAAGGCAGCGACCGCCAGTTTCATGTGGTTCTCCCGTCCTGTTGCGGCAACATTAGCGCATCGGGCACAGCAGTGGAATTGCCTGTCACGCGGAAATTGCGCCACATCTGAAGCCTCCGTCCGGGCGCGCGATCCGGCAGCCTGCGCTGCACGCTTGACCGGGTGGTCGGAGATTGCTGAATGAGGCCATGACGCCGGTTTTCTTCTACCACCTCGAACGCCAGCCGCTGGAGAGCGTGTTGCCCCGCATGCTGCTCACCAGCCTGGAGCGTGGCTGGCGGGTGGTGGTCCAGGCCGGGTCGGACGAGCGTGCCGAGGCCCTGGCCGCGCTGCTCTGGAGTTTCGACGACGAGAGTTTCCTGCCGCATGGCACCAAGGCGGATGGCTTTCCCGATCTGCAGCCCGTCTGGCTCACCGCGCAAGATGAGAATCCGAACGGCGCCAATGTCAGGTTTTATGTCGATGGCGCGGCAGTCGGCGAAGTGGGTGGCCTCGTCCGCGCCGTGATCCTGTTTGACGGCAATGACGCCGAAGCGGTTGACGCTGCCCGCGCCGGTTGGAAGCGATTCCGCGCCGCGGGCCATGAGGTGAGCTATTGGCAGCAGGATGAGCAGGGGCGCTGGCAGAACCGTGCGGACTAGCCTCTCTGCCGCGCCGCCGCAAAGAGGATCGTGACGCCGGCCAGGGTCGAGATCAGCGAACCTACCACCACGCCGACGCGTACCGAGGACTGCAATTCAGCCGACTCGAAGGCCAGGCCGCCGATGAACAGGCTCATGGTGAAACCGATCCCGGCAAGGCAGCCCACGCCCACGATATGGAACCAGTTGCAGCTCTCCGGCAGCGACGTGAGGTTCGACCGCACCGCGATGATACAGGCCAGCACGATGCCCACCGGCTTGCCGATGACAAGCCCCGCCGCAATGCCGAAGGGCAGCGGTTCAACGAGCTTGGATGCGGCAAATCCGTCGAGCGGAATGCCCGCGTTGGCGAAGGCGAACAGCGGCAGGATCAGGAACTTCACGTAGGAGTGCAGGTTTTCCTCGATGCTGTGCAGCATCGGCGAGCCATCCTTCCGGCCCATCGGGATCATGAAGGCCAGCGCCACGCCGGCAAGTGTGGCATGAACGCCCGACTTCAGGACGAAGAGCCACATGGCAACGCCCACGATCATGTAGACGCCCGTGCGGTCGATCTTCATCAGGTTGAGCCCGAAAAGCAGCGCCAGCGCGCACCCCGCGAGAATGAGCGAGGTTATGGAAAGCTGAGCGGTGTAGAACAGGGCGATGATGACGATGGCGCCCAGATCATCGAGGGTTGCGAGCGTCAGCAGGAAGACCTTGAGCGACAGGGGCGCTCTGGTGCCGAGAAGCGACAGCGCCCCCAGCGCGAAAGCGATGTCGGTCGCAGCCGGAATGGCCCAGCCCCTCATCAGCACCGAATCGTGCCAGTTGAAGATGCTGTAGACCAGTGCGGGCACCGCCATGCCGCCCACCGCGGCACGGGCCGGCAGAATGATCTGGTCGCGTGACGACAGGTTGCCTTCCAGCACCTCGCGCTTGATTTCAAGGCCGACGAGAAAGAAGAACACGGCCATGAGGCCGTCGTTGACCTACAGCAGCACCGGCTTCGAGACGCCGAAGCCGCCGATCGTGACCGTGGCAACCGTTTGCAGAAAACCATCGTAGAGCGGCCGGATCGCGTCGATATTGAACGCGATGATCGCCAGCGCTGCCGAAATGACCAGAAACAGGCCGGCGGTCGATTCGTGATGGATGAAGGCCTGCAGCCGGCTCTTCGCGCCATTGGAAATGTCAGGTGTCATGTGCTTCCAGCCATTCAGTTTCAAGCTCCTCAAGATCGTCCGCGAGCTTCGTACGCAATCTCGTAAAGTCGGCGGCCTTCCTGGGTTCTTCCTTGTAGATCGTCGCGTCGCTCAGCGCCTGATCCAGAATGGCGATCTTGTCCTTGAGTTGAAGGATCTTGAGATCGATCTTCTGGATGTTCTTCTGCGCCGCTGCGTTGCCTGGTCTCGGCGGCGGCTGTGGCGGAGCGGCCTTGATCGTTGCCATCCGCTCGCTGCGGCGGCCCTCGCGCGACTTGTCCAGAACCAGGCGCGTGTAATCCTCCATGTCGCCGTCGAAAGGCTTGACGGTGCCGTCATTGACGAGCCAGAGCGTATCGACGCAGGTCTCGATGATGTGCCGGTCATGGCTGATGAGAACGACAGCGCCCTCGTAGTCGTTGATGGCCATGATGAGGGCCTCGCGGCTGTCGACGTCGAGATGGTTTGTCGGCTCGTCGAGCACCAGAATATGCGGGGCATGGAATGAAGCGAGCGCGAACAGCAGCCGCGCCTTCTCGCCGCCCGACAATGTCTCGCACTTCGAATCCGCAAGCTGCGCGCCAAACCCATAGGCGCCGAGCCTGGCGCGGCGTTTGGCTTCCGGCGCATCGGGCATCAGGTCGCGGAAATAGTCATAAGGCGTCCGGTCGGCCGAAACCTCGTCCAGCTGATGCTGGGCGAAGTAACCCACTGTAAGCCGCGCCGGCGCTTTCATTTCTCCTGCTTGAGTGGATAGCTTTCCGCACAGCAGTTTGGCGAAGGTCGACTTGCCGTTGCCATTCGAACCGAGCAGGGCGATACGGTCGTCGGGATCGAGCCTCAGCGTAATGTTGCGGAGAATGGGCTTGTTGTCGGCATAGCCCACGCTCACCTTGTCCCACTTCACCAGTGGCGGTGCGATGGCCTTTTCGGGATTGGGAAACAGAAATGGCGCGACCCGGTTCTCGATCAGCTCGGAAATCGGTTCGAGCTTCGAAAGAGCTTTCAACCGGCTTTGCGCCTGCCGCGCTTTCGATGCCTTGTAGCGAAAGCGATCGACGAACTCCATCATGTGCTTGCGCTGGTCGTCCTGCTTCTTCTTGAGCTTGGCCGTCAGCGCCTGCTTCTCGCGGCGCTGGCGTTCGAAGCTGTCGTAGTTTCCCTGATAGAGCGTCAGCTTTCCGGCATCGAGATGAAGAATGTAGCTCACCGCCTCGTTCAGCAGATCGCGGTCATGACTGATCATGACAACCGTATGCGGATAGTCGTGGATGAAGCTGTTGAGCCAGATGGTGCCTTCGAGGTCGAGGTAGTTGGTCGGCTCGTCCAGCAGCAGCACATCGGGCCTGGCAAACAGGGCGGCGGCAAGCGCCACCCGCATGCGCCAGCCGCCCGAAAGTGCTGAACAGGGGCCTGCCTGTGTCTCTTCCGAAAAGCCTAGCCCGCTGAGGATCGTTGCCGCGCGCGAGGGCGCTGAATGCGCCTCGATATCCGCAAGCCTGATCTGGATGTCGGCAATGCGGTGCGGGTCGGTGGCAGTTTCCGCTTCCGCCAGAAGCGACGACAGTTCCTGGTCGCCCGCCAGCACAGTGTCAAGAAGGCTCTCTGGCCCACCGGGGGCTTCCTGAGCGACGGTGCCGATCTTTGCATTGCGGGGGAGTGTGACCGTACCGGATTCCGCCGGTATTTCGCCCAGGATCAGCCGGAACAGCGTGGACTTGCCGACGCCGTTCCGCCCCACGATCCCGACCTTGTGGCCCTCGGGCACGGCAACGCTGGCTTCCTCGAGAAGCAGTCGTCCGCCGATCCGGTAAGTCAGTCCATTGATATGCAGCATGCCGCGCCTTCTAGCCTCCAGGCCAAGCCCTGTCACCCCATGCGCGGCAGGCCGCCTCGGTTGACTGGAAACGTCAGGGTCCGAACGGAACGGAAAACCTCGGGTTCCGTGGATGGCGATCATGAAGGGCCAAGATTGCCTTAGCTCTTTTCGGGCCCCCTGGTGATTTCTAGCCCATGACTCAGGCCCTCGCGCCCGTCAAAGACGAAGCAATCGCCGCGCCACAGGCTTTTCTCGGGCGGTATCGCTTCGAGATAGCCGAGAATGCCGCCCTTGAGGTGATAGACTTTTTCGAACCCCTTGCTGAGCATGAAGCTCGTGGCCTTCTCGCAGCGGATTCCGCCGGTGCAGAACATCGCGATCTTGCGGTGTCTGTCACCGTGCAGATTTTCCCGCACGAAGGCTGGAAACTCCCCGAAACTGCGGGTGTGCGGGTTGATGGCGTTGCGGAACGAACCGGCTTCAACTTCGAAACCGTTGCGCGTGTCGATGACCAGAACATCTGGATCTGAAATGAGTTCGTTCCAGTCCTGCGGGGCAACATACTCGCCGACCCGGATATTGGGATCGACGCCTTCCACTCCCAGGGTAACGATTTCCTTCTTGAGCCTCACCTTCATGCGCTGGAACGGCATGTCTTCGGCATGCGAAATCCTCGCTTCGAGATGGGCGAATTCGGGATAGGCGCGGAGTGCTGCCATCACCTGCCCGATGGCCTCAGCTGTACCGGCAATCGTCCCGTTGATCCCCTCCGGCGCCAGCAGGATCGTGCCCTTGATGCCATGACTGGTGCACAGCGCGCGCAGCGGCTCCTGCAGACTTTCAAACTGCGGCAGCGGTACGAATCTGTAGAAGGCGCTGACGACCAGCTTCATGGATTGACCGACCATTTCTCCATTTCGCCGCTGGCACCGATGAGTGCAAGCCCCTTGGCGATCGAGAGCAATTGTTCGCCCGTATCGATCCGGTCAAGCGGAAACCGCCGCTCGAACAGGCGCCGCACGGCAGGAACGTAGGACGTGCCTCCGGTCAGGAAAACCCTGTCGATGTCAACCGCTCCAAGGCCCGCAGCGTTGAGGGCATCATCGACGCAACTTCCGATCTTCTCCAGATCCTCGCCGATCCAGTGCTCGAAATCGGCCCGCCGGACCTCCGTCTCGATGGCGACACCCAGTGACCTGAAGGAAAAACTTGCGATATCCTTCTGTGACAATTCGGCCTTCACCCGCGAGACCGTGCGATAAAGCTCGTAGCTGGCACCGCCTTCGATCAGATCGATGAGGGACTGCAGTTTCTGGCCCTCGTCGCTCGTGCGCACCAGAACTTTGAGGTCCCGGATCACCTCGGGGCGCTGCATCAGGCAGAGCTCGTTCCAGCGCGAGAAGCTGGCGAAGTAATGAACGGGCACTGGCAGCGTCTTGCCCCAGCTCCGGTAGGTCGCGTTCTTGCCGAGCCTTGGCGAAACGATGTTGTCGATGATGCGATAGTCGAAAGTGTCGCCCGCGATGCCGATACCGGTGTGGCTCAAGGCATCCGCGCGCATGGTTTTGCCGGATACTTGAAACCGCAGGATCGAGAAATCACTCGTTCCGCCGCCGAAATCGCCAACGAGGACGACCGCATCGCGCGTCAGTTGCCTGGCATAGAAATGGGCGGCGGCAACCGGCTCCAGCACATAGTGAACGCGATCGAAACCCAAGGACCTGAAGGCTGCATCATACCGGCGGTGGGCCAGTGCATCGTCAGGATTGCCGCCGGCGAAGGTGACGGGGCGGCCCACCACGGCCGTTCCCGGGAGGTTATCGATGCAGGCATGCTGCCGCAGCCTGTCGAGGAACGTGGCCAGCAGATCCTCGAACCGGTAGCGCCTCGTGAAGACGGCCGTTTCCGTGAAGGACGGGCTTGCGGCAAAGGACTTGAAGGACTGCAGAAAGCGCGTTTCCTCAGGAAGCTCGATAAAAGACTGGATCGCCCATGGCCCGGCTTCGGCCAGGGGCACGCCGCCGCTTTTGGGATTCCTGCGAAAAGACAGAGCCGTCCGCACCGCCTCGAAATCTTCCGTCCCGCGCCGGAATGTCTGCACATGCGCGCTGCCATCTGTGCCGGGAATGGCCAGAACGGTATTGGTCGTGCCGAAGTCGATGCCGATCGTTTGCATGGGGTGAACTGGAACAGTCCCGGTGAGCGTGGCCCGTCCTCTAGCCGCCCGGAACGAACATGTCTTGCGGCATGTATCGAAGCCTCTTGCCCTGCCGCAGATTTTCCAGTGTAGTCGGGGTCACAAGACTACACAGGGAGAACACAACGCCATGACGATTTCAAAACGCCTGCTTCTCGCCGCCGCCGCCGTGCTGGCGCTTTCCATGCCGGCATCCGCGGCCAACATGATCGGCAATTGCGAAGTTTCCGGCGAGAAGGGCTCGATCCCGATCGCCGCCCCTGCCAAGGCCGGGCAACTTACAGTGGAAGTGTCCTTGCCCGCTCCCATCTGGTGGAATGGCGACACGCCCGAAGCCATCAAGGACGGTATGGAATACTGCATGGCCGCCGAGATTGCCTGGCGCGCGGGATACGACAAGCTCGAGGTGATCAATGTCGGCTGGGACGCGCTGATCGCCGGGCAGACCGAGGGCTTCGACCTCGCCATGTCGCAGATTTCGATTACCGAGGAGCGCAAGAAAGTTCACGACTTCTCGGTTTCCTATTTCAACTCCGATATCGGCGTGCTGGCCCGCACTGACGCGCCAGTTGACGAGAGATCGATCAAGTCCGCCAAGGTTGGCGTCCAGCAGGCAACGACAGGCGCGTCCTTCGCTCAGGGCACCCTCGGCCTGACGGACGTACAGGTCTATCCCGACCAGGGCGACATGTTCACGGCGCTGCGTGCCGGACAGATCGATGCCGCAATGACCGACACCTCGATCGTTCTTGCCGAGGAAGTCGCCAATCCGGGCAAGGTCGCCGTCGTGGGGCAATACAAGACCGGCGAGGCCTATGGCGCCATTTATCCGAAGGGCAATGCCAACAACGCCACCATCGACAAGATCATCCAGTCGATGATCGACGATGGCACCATGTCCAAGCTGGGCGCGAAATATCTTGCCGCCGCCTGGGGCAAGGACCCGGCAGCCGTGCCCTATTTCAACCCGTGATGAACGGCGGGGCCGTGGCCATGCCGCGGCCCCCTTTGTCATCGGGCTCCCTGCTGTGATGACGCCGGCACAATGAATTCATCGCCAATCCCTTCCATTCCCCAGCGCGCCGATGGCCTTGCCATGGCGGCGATCCTGTTTACCGCCCTATGCGTTATTGCGGCTTTCGGCGCCACGGGCCTCGTCAGCCGCGCACTCTTGCATCTGGGCGTGACCTCAACGGTCTGGCAGGTCCTGTTCTGGATCGTCATCGCGGGAACCGCGCTGCTGTTCCTGCCGTCGCTGCGCGCTTTCGCCTTTTCGAGGCGGGCAAGCGCCGCACTCGCGACAAAGGACATTGTGGAAGCCCGCATACAGACCGCGGCATCGCGCGAGCAGGCCTGGATCACCTTCGGCTGGGGCGCCTTCGCGCTCATCGCCCTGGGCTTTTTCAGCTTCGTGATGATGAACGATGTCGCCGTCGGCAAGACCTTCTTCTTCCTGCCGCTGATGCAGGAAAAATGGTGGCAGGTCACCAAACAGTTCATCATCAACAACATCTTCATCTTCGTCGTCGCGGAAATCCTCGTCCTCGTGTGGGGCCTTGTCGTGGCTCTGGCGCGCCTCATGCCAGGACCCGCCGGCCAGCCGATCAGGGCGCTGGCCATTCTCTATTGCGACATCTTCCGCGGCCTTCCGGCAATCGTGACGCTCTATCTCATCGGCTTCGGCATACCCACCTCCGGGCTTCCCGATCTCATCGTTCCGCATATCGTGGGGCTGTTCGTCGACCTTTCGGCAATGTCAGTGGCGGAAGCGCGCCAGGCCACGCGCATTCCGGTAAGCTGGTGGTGCATCCTCGCGCTGACGCTGACCTACGGCGCCTACGTTGCCGAGGTCTACCGCGCCGGAATCGAAAGCATCCACTGGAGCCAGGTTTCTGCCGCCCGATCGCTCGGCCTCTCCTATATGCAGACGATGCGCTACGTGGTAGTGCCGCAGGCCGTGCGCCGCATCATGGCGCCGCTTCTCAACGATTTCATCGGCCTGCAGAAGGATACCGCACTCGTGCAGGTGGTTGGCGTCATCGATGCGTTCAACCAGTCGCGCATCATCGCATCCAACGCCTTCAATCTTTCGGCCGTCACCATCGTCGCGATCCTCTTCGTGCTGATCACCATTCCGCAGGCCCGCTTCGTCGATCGGCTGATCGACCGCGACAACGCCCGCATGCGGGCAGGCGGCTGACATGTCGTTTCTCGAGATGAAGCATGTCGAAAAGGAGTTCGGGCCGGTCAAGGTTCTGCGGGGCGTGAACCTGAGTGTGAACGAGCATCAGGTCGTCTGCCTCATCGGCCCATCGGGCTGCGGCAAGTCCACGCTGCTACGCTGCATCAACGGCCTGGAAAAGATCCAGGGCGGCGAAATCCGGTTGATGAACGACCGTGTCTCTGGCCCCGGCGTCGATCTCAACCGGCTCCGCCAGGACGTTGGCATTGTCTTCCAGAGCTTCAACCTTTTCCCGCATATGAGCGTACTGGAGAATGTTATTCTCGCCCCCACCAAGGTGCAGAAGTTGTCGAAGGACGAGGCCGAAGCCAGGGCCATGGTATTGCTGAAGCGGATCGGCCTCGAGGCGAAGGCGACGGACTACCCGGACCGCCTCTCCGGCGGCCAGCAACAGCGCGTTGCCATCGTCCGCGCGCTGGCCATGGAACCCAAGGTCATGCTGCTTGACGAGATCACCTCGGCGCTCGATCCCGAACTCGTTTCAGAAGTCCTCAACATCGTGCGCGACCTGGCGGGGCAGGGCATGACCATGCTGCTCGCCACGCATGAAATGGGGTTCGCCAAAGAAGTCGCCTCGAAAGTGTGCTTTCTTTACGAAGGTGTGGTTCACGAGGAAGGCCCTCCGGCCCAGATCTTCGGCGACCCGAAGGAAGAACGAACCCGCGCCTTCCTGAAGCGGATTATCGAGGCTGGCCGGCTCTAGCCGTGAGACGCGAATACTGCCGTCGTTCCGTCCGCCTTCAATAACAGCACGTCATAGGGCTCGGTCTGGCCGTCCATCTCCATGCCGGGCGAGCCGACAGGCATGCCGGGAACCAGAAGGCCCCGCGCCTCCGGCCTCTCGTTCAGCAGGCGCTTGATGTCGGCGGGCGGGACGTGGCCGGAAATGACATATCCTTCGATTTCGCCCACATGGCAGCCCTGCAACTGATCGGGCACGCCGAATGCGGCAGACTTGGCACTCAACTCATCCGTATCCTGCAGGCTGACGGGCAAGCCTTCAGCGGCCATCCGCTCAGTCCAGACGTGGCAGCAGCCGCAGCCAGGGCTGCGATAGAACACCGGGGCTGCTGCGGCGGCAGGCCATGCCGCTCCCATGCTGCCGGCGAAGGCCGCTCCCAGAATAACTAGACGCCGGTTGATCCGAGTCATGATCGCCATACTCCGTTCATTCTTCTTCAGTTCCGGCTATCTATGCTCCACCCATGTCGAAATCAAATCACATCGCGGTCCTTACCGTTCCGTCCCCCCATTCGTGGATTGTCATCAACGCGCTGGTAGAAAAATTTGGCCCTGTCCATGTTCTCGCGGAAGAGCGTCAGGCACGATGGGCTTTGATCCGCAACAGGATCAAGCGGCAGGGTTTGCTGACGGTGTGCGGGCAAATCGGATTTGTCGTGTTGCAGAAATTCATGGAGCCGCGGCAGCGCCGCCGGATCGAAACCATCATAAGGGAGATGGCTCTCGACCCCGAGCCAAATCCTTCCTGCATGATACATCAGATCGGCTCGGTGAACGCCATGGCATGCCGCGCCGCGCTGGCCATGGTGAAGCCCGATGTCGTCCTGGTGATCGGCACCCGAATGATAGGACGCGAAACACTGGCGGCGATCAAGGTACCGGTCATCAACTCCCACGCCGGCTGGAATCCGCAATACCGGGGGCAAGCTGGTGGGTATTGGGCGCTGGCATCAGGCGATCCTGACCACGCCGGAGTTACCGTGCATCTGGTCGACGCTGGCGTCGATACCGGCGACATCCTCTATCAGGAACGCTTCGCCGCTACGGCTGACGACAGTTTCGCGACCTATTTCTATATACAGGCCGGCATTGCCCGGCATCTGGCTGTCCGCGCTGTCGGGGATGCCCTTGAAGGGCGGCTGAAGCCAGGCAAGAGCAAGGCACCTTCGCGCCAGTATTACCATCCGACCCTTTGGGGTTATCTGTGGACGGCCCTCAGGCGTGGAGTGTGGTAGTCACTTGAAGGCATCGTCCACAGGAACCTTGTAGGCATTTGCCAGCCGGTTCGTCATGTTTGCGAGGCCGACGACGGCAAATAGCTCGTTCATCATCTCGTCCGTCGCGCCCTTTGCGCGGGCTGCCGCGCCATGGCTTGCCATGCAGTAATCGCAGTTGTTGGTGACCGAGACCGCCACATAGATCAGTTCCTTGGTCAACGGGTCGAGGTGGCCTGGCCCCATGACGTCCTTGAGGCTGTCCCACACGTGTTTCAGCATGCGCGGTTCATTTGCGAGGTATTTCCAGAAGTTGTTCACGTCCGGAACCTTTCTCGCCATCTTTATGTCGTCGAACACGGCTCTCACGTGGTCCGGGGCGTTGTCGTAAGTGATTGGTTTCATTGTCAGCTTCCATTCAGACTTGTGGCGGCGCATCCGCATTGGACCCTTAATTCCGCCATGGAGCAACATCATAGGTGGAACACCAGCGGTAGGGAGCCCATTTAGCTTCCTAATGAACGAAATGGAGCCAACATATGAAATTCACTCCCCTGACATCGAGCCTTCTGGCGCTCGCACTGTTTTCGCTGCCCGCTTCGGCATTGGCTGCAAAGGCTGCCGCGACTGACAGCTTCGTGATTGCTCAGGCGGATGAGGGCGCGGGCGATGCCGATGCCATCAGGAAATTTCTTTCGGGCGGCAAGAATCTGGCAAATCTCGACGAAGACCGTTTGCAGCAGCGTCTCAAGCGGGCCCAGCGATTCCTGAAGAGCGACAATCTCGCGCCGGACCTTGCTGCTGAACTCGAACAGGAAGTGGCCCAGATCAGGTCTGAACTGGCGTCCCGGAAGTCGGCTGGGAATGACGCAGCCAGCGAGGTTCCTGCCCAGCCGGAAGCCGCCCCAGCCCAGCCTGAAGTCGCTCAAGCTCAGCCGGAAACCTCTCAGGAGAAAACGGCTGAACAGCCGGTTGAACAACCGGCTAAAAAGAAGGCTGCAGCCGCTGAAGGCGGAGGGACAGGAATTTCCGACTTCCTTCAGGCTGTGCAGCCGGTTGCGGGTTTGAACGACAATCAATTGCGCCAGCAGACGCGCCAGGCCCTGCGGCTGTCGCAGGGTGAAAACCTGACCGGCGAGGAACGCCAGCAGCTCCGCCAGATTGCGCGCGATGGCCGCGCGGAACTGGAGCGCCGGAAGAATGGCGGACAGACCGCCGAGGCGGAATCGGCCCCGGCGCCAGACGCTGCGGCTGAAGTTCCTGCCACCAAGAAGACCCAGGCCCAGGTTCCGGCGCAGCCAGAGACATCGGCCGCTACGGCCAGTGGTAACGGCAACGGCAAGGTTGCCGCATTCCTGCAGTCGGTGAGGCCAGCGTCGGAGCTGAGCGACGGCGAATTGCGGCAGCAGACGCGCAAGGCTGCCGATCTCGCGAAGTCGGATAAGCTTTCCAAGGCCGAGCGGCAGCAGCTTCGCCAGGTCATGCGCGACGGCCGGACCGAGATGGCCCGCCGCCAGAGCGGAGAAAGCCAGCCGCCGTCGGTCGTCAACAAGGACAATGGTGTCCCCGCCCAGACGGCCCAGCCGTCGGGCAACAACGGCAACCAACAGCAGCAACTCGACAACACAAAGGTTGATGCCGGTGCGGAACAGAAGGCGCGGGCCTTGCTCGATACGAAGGTCGATGTGCGGTCGATGAACCGCAAGGACTTGCGCAAGCGGCTGTCGTCGATGCGCGACTTGCTGGCTTCGAACAAGCTGTCGCCCGCCACGAAGAAGGAGATGCGCCAGCGGCTTGCCGAGGAGCGCGTCGTGCTCCGGAGCCAGATCGATCCGGACGGCTCGGCCCAGCAGGGCAGCGCCGGCAACCAGGGCGGCAACGTCTCGGGCTCGAACAACAGCCAGACCAACACCAACGTGACGGTGAACAACAACATTACCAACACCGAAGTGCGCGTGATACTGCGCGACCGCCGGCCCTCCCGCGAGCTGAGGGAGCCCGAACTGCGCCGCCGCATCAACGTCTACCGCGATGTGATCGCGGACGAGCGCTACCCTGAGGACGAACGCCGGGAACTTCGCGTTTATCTCGAGCGTGACCGGCTTGTCCTGCGCGAGCGGATGCTGAACGACCGCCGCCGCCGCCAGCAGGAACTTCGTGCCAGCGATGTCGATATCGACCTCGATCTCGATTTCCAGGCGAACCGTCCGCCGCCGCCGCGCTCGGTCTTTGCCGCAGAGGCCGATGAAGAGGAACTCGAAGACATTCTCGCAGCACCCCCGCGCCGCGAAATCCAGCGCCGCTATTCGGTCGAGGAGGTCGAGAACAACGAGAGCCTGCGCGACGCCGTTGCCCGCATCGAGATCGACACCGTCAGGTTCGGCTTCGGCGAAGGCTTCCTGCGCGAGGAGGAAATCGAGAACCTCGACCGCATCGCCAGCATCATGGAAAAGATCGTTGCGGCAAATCCCAACGAGATCTTCATGATCGAGGGCCATACCGACGCGGTGGGTTCCGACGCTGCCAACCTGCAGCTGTCGCGCCAGCGCGCCAGTGCCGTGAAGGAGGCGCTGTCGACCTATTATGTGATCCCGCCGGAAAATCTCGAGACCGTCGGCTTCGGCGAACGCTACCTCAAGATCCCGACGGCGGAACCTGAGCAGGAGAACCGCCGCGTCTCCGTTGCCCGCATCACGCCGCTCGTTGGCGCGCTGGAGGAGTAAGGGCCGGAACGCCGAGGCTTGCAACCGGGCTGGGCCGCCGCTATACGGCGGCCCATTCCATTCATGCTTCACATCACGAGGATTTCCATGGCGACCGAACGTACCTTCTCGATCATCAAGCCCGACGCGACCCGCCGCAACCTGACGGGCGCCATCAACGCCAAGATCGAGGGTGCGGGGCTGCGCATCGTCGGCCAGAAGCGCGTGAAGTGGACGAAGGCGCAGGCCGAAGCTTTCTATGGCGTTCACAAGGAACGCCCCTTCTTCAACGATCTCGTCAGCTTCATGATCTCGGGCCCCGTCGTCGTGCAGGTGCTGGAGGGCGACAACGCCGTTGCGAAGTACCGCGAGGTGATGGGCGCCACCAACCCGGCGAATGCCGCTGCCGGAACGATCCGCAAGGAATTCGCCGAGTCGATCGAGGCCAATTCGGTGCATGGCTCGGACTCGCCCGAGAATGCGGCGATTGAAATTGCCCAGGTGTTCAAGCCTGACGAAATCGTCGGCTGATCGCCATGTGGACCGCCCTCTACGTCGTCTCGATCGTCGTCGTGAACTGGATGTTCATGGCGATCGCGCCGTGGTCGACGCCGCTGGGCGATCTCTATCTTGCCAACATCATGGTCGGTTTCGTGTTCGTGCTGCGCGATTATGCACAGCGCGAAATCGGCCACTCGGTTCTCTTCGCCACGGCGGTGGCGGGCGTCATCACCTGGTTCATGGTCGACCCCGCGATCGCGCTGGCCTCGATCACCGCCTTCGTGCTCTCCGAGCTGGCGGACTGGGCGATCTATTCCTTCACCAAGCGGCCGCTGTCGCAGCGCATCCTGTGGTCCAGCCTCTTCGCCATTCCGCTTGATACTTTCGCCTTCCAGTATCTGGCGAACTACCTGACCCCCGCCGGCTTCACCACCGAGGTTGCCAGCAAGGCGATCGGCGTGCTGATCGTGTGGTACCTGCTGCGCGCGCGCGACCGCAAGCTGGCGCTCACCGCCTGACGGCGGCACTTCCGAAACCGCAATCGGAACATTTGCGCTGCTTCTGCATTCTATCAGCAGGTCAGCGCGAGCTGCCGCATGGGTCAAACAATAAGGAACAATCAGATGAACAAGAGCGTTTTCGCGCTGAGCACAGCGCTGTCTATTCTTGCCTTCACGCCCGCGATCGCACAGGAAACGGCGCCCGCCCCATCTGCCCAGGTGGACTGCACGCAGGCGGTGAACGCCAATGATCCCGCCTGCATGAAGCAGAACAACACCACGACGACCGGCCAGTCCGGCACGACGATGGACCAGAACACGACCACGACGACCGGCCAGTCGGACACCACGATGGACCCGAACGCCAACACCACGACGACCGGCCAGTCCGGCACGACGATGGATCCGAACGCCAGCACCACCACCACCACGACCGGCCAGTCGGGCACCAGCACGACGACCGATTCGACGGGCTCCACCGCCCCGGTCGATCCGAACGCCTCCACCACCTCGACAACGATGAGCGGCACCAGCCTGATCGTTCCGGCGGACCGTTTCAACGGCACGCAGTTCATGACCGCCAGCGACTTCATCGGCAAGCGCGTCTATGACGCGAATGGCGAGGACATCGGCGAAGTGAACGACATGATCCTCTCGGCCTCGGGCGACACCCGCGCCATCATTCTGGGCGTCGGCGGCTTCCTCGGCATCGGCGAGAAGGACGTGGCCGTCTCGGTCGACGCGGTGAACATGGTTCAGGACGGCGACAGCCAGCGCCTGGTGGTGAACGCCACCAAGCAGATCCTGGAAGACGCGCCGGCCTATAACCGCACCAGCCGCAGCTATGCCGAGAGCGATCCGAACGCTCCCGCCACCGGCATGGGCACTGGAACTGGCACCGGCACCACGACGACCACCGAGCAGCCTGCCCAGTAAGCAAGCCTGACACGGGTCACGATCTCGACCGGCCGCGGCGCTCTCCTCAAGGGCGCCGTGGCTTTTTTGTGCAGGGCGTGGGCTCCGGCTCCTCGCGTCAGGGGGTGAGGCCGGCCCGCCTCTTATGCCTTCTCCCGCGACTTCGTGGGAGAAGGTGGCCGACAGGCCGGATGAGGGCGCTTGCCTTCCCCCTCGCCCCCGAAGGGGGAGAGGGCGGGGTGAAGGGGATGGCTACCTCCAACTCCAGCACCATCCCCGCAGCGGCACCCCCTCACCTTTATCCTCTCCCCCTGTGGGGGAGAGGGGGAGCCCCACTTGAATTCCTCAACGTAATGGCGTTCAGTCGCACCATGAAAAGAGTTTCAGACAGTGAGTTCCGGAACGATCTGGCGAACATCCTTGACCGGGTGACGGAGGACCGCGAGCCTGTCATCATCACCCGCGACCGGGGAAAGCCCGCCGCCGTGCTGATGTCGCTGGAGGAGTTCTCCTCCTGGGAGGAAACCCTCCATCTGCTGCGCAGCCCCGCCAATGCGGCGCGGCTGGCGCAGTCTATTGCCGAGTTCGAGTCCCATAAAGTAGAGAATTGTGAAATCTGAGCATGAGGCCAATTCTATGAATGTTGACGACCATCAGATACCTAGGTGCCGATAGTAACCTTCCATCATATGATCGATCAGCGAATTTTCGAATCTATTTGGGAGACTGCAAGTGGCCAAATCAGAACAGAGCAACTCTCCACTCAGTTTTGCAGCAAGCTTAATAACCCAAGGCAAGTACCGATTCTACCAGTTGGCGATGCCATCTGAGGTCCTAACGAAAACATGTTTTGTCATCAGCCGCGATGAAGATCCCGAAGAAGGGTTTCAGAGACTTCTGAATAAGCAACGTGCGCAAGAGATTGCAGACTTTATAGATGCCGGAATGGCTACCATTCCCACATCAGTTGTCCTGTCCGCTCAGTCAGCAGCTGACTTTCAATATAATTCTCGACTAAAAACTATAAGTTTCAAGGATACACCTAAGTCTTTCTTGATCCTCGATGGACAGCACCGGGTCTACGCCTTCAAGCTGGCGAAGACTGATATTCGAGTACCTGTGGTAATCTACAATGGCTTGTCTAGAACTGACGAGTCACGGTTGTTTATTGATATCAATACAAAGCAGAAACCAGTGCCAAATGAGTTGCTCCTAGATATTCGCAAACTTGCTGAGTACCAAAACGACGTAGAGACTCGACTGGGACAAATATTCGATCTCTTTGACACTCAAATTGACAGTCCATTGCTAGGGAAAATGACTCCAGCCAAGAAGCGTGCAGGAGATATTTCGAGAGTAACATTTAATGCGGCCGTTAAACCACTTCTTGTGTTATTTGGTGAGGCAGATACATCAGCGATATATCAGGTACTCTCGTCATATCTAATTGCAATGCTATCTGAGTCAAAGAAGCGCAAAATCGAGATAAAAATCGGAAACCCGGTTGTTTTCAGATCTTTAATGATGGTTTTCCCGGATGTTGCGCAGCGGGTTCGAGACAGGTTCGGAAAGAAGTACGAACCAGAAAAATTCGCTGAAGTAGTACGCGAAATGCTCTTGAGAGTTAAAGTGTCTTCCACAAAAACTGTGGGGAATAGTGCAACTGCTTACTCAAAAATATTCACAGATGCACTGAAATCAAAATCCATTTTGGACTAACCATGGCCGACTATAGAGACGTGTTTCGGATGAAATGGTTGGCAGGATTAAGTGCCCTTTCGGATCAACCACGTGCTGCCCTCCGGGAGTGGATCAATAATGGAACCTACGCTGTTTCAAGTTCGACAAGACCAAATCAAATAATACTAGAAAACATTAGTAGCCGAGAAGTTATTGAATGCTTTGGTAGTGACATTAATCGATTCAGTGTTGCGGCACACGAGTCGCTCTGTAACGTTAGGCAGTATCAAGACTTACCCAAGTCCACTGCGTGGCCGCTAGTGATGCTATATTATTCAACATTATTCTATTCGCATGCACTATTAAGAGTATTGGGGGTAAGCCCTTCGTTCTTCGAGACTAGTGAATTGCTCAAGCTACGCAATACTGCAAATGTGTATGGAGTTGCGGAAGCGTCAAAGTTCAAGTCTGGTCTATATACATTAGAGGCCGACGTTTCAAATAACGCAATTATTATGACCTACGAAAATAATTCTGGAGGTAGCCATGAACATATGTGGAAAAGGCTAGGTGTGGTCCTCTCTGAATCTAAGCTAATCATCAGCAATAGCCTCTTAGAGACAAAAATACAAAAAGCACTAGAGAATGAAATAAACACAATCATAGCTGCCGTATCCGGAGCCGGTGCAAATGCTCATCAACTATCAGCAATGCGCAACTCCATTCAATACAGACAAAAATACGGAGTGTGGTTCCCCTATAAAAGCGCTTTAACAGTTCAAACCATCGCTGACAGGATTAAAATCGCTAGTGGGCTAGAGGTAAAGGTCGATTCTTTCAACTGTAATAGCAAAGATGAAATTGTTTCGTTCTATGAGAGTTGTTGCTTGTTGATTGCGGTCTGCCGAGGCACACTCGCTGATCTTAATGAGCGTTCAGATAAGTCTTTCATCAGATTTGGCCTTCCAAGGATCGAAAAGACTCTTCAGATAGGCTAAGATCGCCGCCAGTACATCGCGTCACACTCCCCTTACCGCCCGCTCAATCGCCGCCACGTCGATCTTCTGCATCGGCATCATCGCCTCAAACGCGCGGCGGGCGGTTTCGCCGCCGGCGCTCATCGCGTCGGTCAGCACCTTGGGCGTGATCTGCCATGAGATGCCCCATTTGTCCTTGCACCAACCGCAGGCGCTCTCTTTGCCGCCGTTGTTGACGATGGCGTTCCAGTAGCGGTCGGTCTCGGCCTGGTCCTTCGTCGAGACGACGAAGGAGAAGGCCTCGTTGGGCCGGAAGATCGGCCCGCCGTTGAGGCCGATGCAGGGAATGCCCAGCACGGTGAACTGAACCACCAGCGGATCGCCCTGTTTGCCGCCCGGAAAATCCGCCGGCGCCGGCTGCATCTTGCCCAAGCTGCTGTCGGGGAATGTCTCGGCATAGAAGCGCGCGGCTTCTTCCGCATCGCCATTGTACCACAGGCAGAGGGTGACTTCGGTCATGGCGCGGGCTCCTCAGTGATGCAGGAGCTAACCTGCGGCAGGGAGATGTGGTTCCGCAAGGGGGCGGAGGTTGCGCTCCAACCCGTCATGGCCGGGCTTGTCCCGGCCATCTGGCTGGTTAAGTGCAGTGCTTGTGGAAAGAGATCACCGGGACGAGGCCCGGTGATGACGAGAGTAAGGCGTGGCCGGTGATGACGAGATCAATTGATGCGATTTCGGGCCTCAGCCCACTTTCACGCTGCGCATCAGGAAGGCCGGCATGTTGCCATCGTGGAAGCTGTGGCTGTCGGGCGCGTCGCTCACGTCGCGCTGGGGGTGGCGGTCGTTACGCTGGGGGCGCTGCGGCCGGTCCGAACGTTCCGGCCTCTCCTGCCGCGGCTGGGGGGCCTGGGCGGCGGGGCGGGGTTTCCGCTCCTCCGGCGCGCGCCTGGGGGCCGGCTGCTCGGGCGCGGCTTCGGCCTTGGGCTTTTCGGCGCGGGGCTTCGGCTCTGCCCTGGGCTTCGCTTCCGCGCGGGGCTTTGCCTCGCGGCGGGGGCGGCGCTCTCTGGGCGCGCGCTCGGGGGCGGCGTCCTCGTCAGCCGGGGCTTCGGCGTCTCCGTCCGCACTCAGGTCGAAGTAGGGGATCTCTTTCTTGATGAGGGACTCGATGCCCTTCCAGTATTTCCCCTCTTCCTTCGTCACCAGCGTGAAGGCCTGGCCCTCGCGCCCGGCGCGGCCGGTGCGGCCGATGCGGTGGACGTAATCCTCCGCATGCGTCGGCACGTCGAAATTGAAGACGTGGGAGACTTCCGGAATGTCGAGGCCGCGGGCCGCGACGTCAGACGCGATCAGATAGGTGATCTCGTTGTTGCGGAAGCCGGCAAGCGTCTTCATGCGGGCCGACTGGTCCATGTCGCCATGGAGTGCGCCCACATTGAAGCCGTGGACCTTGAGCGACTTTTCGAGCAGCGCCACCGTGGTCTTGCGGTTGGCGAAGATGATGCCGTTCTTGACGTGGCCTTGCGTGCGGAGAAGCTTCCGCAGCACGTCGCGCTTGGCCTTAGCATCGCTCGGCGCCTTCACCAGCATCTGGGTGATGGTCTCGGCGGTGGACGACCGGTTCGAGACTTCGACGCGCACCGGGTTCGACAGGAAGGCCGTGGTGAGGCGCTGGATCTCGGGCGGCATGGTGGCGGAGAAGAACATCGTCTGCCGCGTGAAGGGCAGAAGCTTGCAGATGCGCTCGATATCCGGGATGAAGCCCATGTCGAGCATGCGGTCCGCCTCGTCGATCACCAGCATGTCGATGCCGGTGAGGAGCAGCTTGCCGCGCTCGAAATGATCGAGCAGGCGGCCGGGCGTGGCGATGACGACATCGGCACCGCGGTCGATCTTCAAGGCCTGCGGCTCGAAGGCGACGCCGCCGATCAGCAGCGCCACGTTCAGGTTATGCATTTTGCCCAGCGTCTCGAAGGCCTCACGCACCTGGTCGGCGAGCTCGCGGGTGGGCTCGAGGATCAGCGTGCGCGGCATGCGGGCGCGCGCGCGTCCGCGTTCCAGCATCGACAGCATGGGCAGCACGAAGGCGGCGGTCTTGCCCGATCCGGTCTGGGCGAGGCCCATCACGTCGCGGCGCTGCAGGGCGGGCGGAATGGCTTCCGCCTGGATGGGGGTGGGGGTGGTATATCCGGCGGCGGTTACCGCTTCGAGGGTCTTGGGGCTCAGTCCGAGCTCGGAAAACATCATGTGGTATGGAAAACCGTTCTGGCGATTGGGGTATGGGTGGCGCCGGGGGCGTATTCGCCAAGGGGCCCGGGGCGCATGAATTACCGCCGCATGTAGGGTTTTCCTGCGGGAAAGTCAAATTAACCCGTGGTTTGAAGCTAAAGTTTTGCCAAGGCTTGAGGCCGGAGGGCTTCGCGCATAGCGTGCGGGGGCCGCATGCGATTCTGCCGCAGGCGGAAAACATGGGGGAGATGACGATGAAGAAACTTGGCGCTGAATTTTTCGGAACATTCTGGCTGGTGTTCGGCGGCTGCGGGTCGGCCGTGCTGGCAGCGGGATACCCCGAGCTGGGGATCGGCTTTGCCGGCGTGTCGCTGGCCTTCGGTCTGACGGTGCTGACCATGGCCTATGCCGTGGGTGGCATCTCCGGCGGGCATTTCAACCCGGCGGTAACGGTGGGCCTCGCCGCCGCAGGGCGCTTTTCCTGGGCAAGCGTTCCCTCCTACGTGGTGATCCAGGTGGCAGGCGGTGTGGCGGGCGCACTGGTGCTCTATCTCATCGCCAGCGGCAAGGCCGACTTTACCACCGCCGGGGGCTTTGCCTCCAACGGCTATGGCGAGCATTCGCCGGGCGGCTATTCGATGATCTCCGCCCTGATTGCCGAAGTGGTGCTGACGGGCATGTTCCTGATCGTCATCCTCGGCGCCACGGGGAAGGGCGTTCCGGCGGGCTTCGCACCCATCGCCATCGGCCTGGCGCTGACGCTCATTCACCTGATCTCGATCCCCGTGACCAACACCTCCGTCAACCCCGCGCGTTCGACCGGTGTGGCCCTCTTCGCGGGCGGCTGGGCGATCCAGCAGCTCTGGCTGTTCTGGCTGGCGCCGATCGTCGGCGCGGTGATCGGCGCCGTCATTCACAAGGCGCTGCTGGCTGATGACTAGGTGAGCCTTGCTGACTCAAAGCGTGATTTGACTTGTGCCCCTGCGAGGGTGGATGATTCAGCAACAGTAAAACGCGAGAGGTCTCGAACACTGATGCCCCCCAAGCAGGACCACGCCGCCTGAACCCGTGCTGCAAACCAGCGGGCAGGCGGCCGCCAGACATCGCTGACGAACAGGCCGCATCACGCGGCATCCGCCCAAGTGAAACGGGCAAAGTGCAAGCTGCACGGACAGGCCCCGCGAGGATGATCCTCCGGGGCCATCTTTTTTCCGGATGCAATGGATGTGCTACTGCTTGCCCGTGCCGGGGGCGGCCTGCTTCCTGTGCTGCTCGGCCAGCATGCCGGCAGGCGTCACGTTGGCGATCGCCGTCTGCAGCTTGTTCATCCAGCCGGTGACGACATCGCCCTTGCCGTCGAGCATCGCGTCATAGCCCTGCCTTGCAACATCCGCCGGATCATCCTTGCTGCCCTGGCCGACTTTCGTGTCCATCATGTCGGCGCGCTCGAAGAAGTCGGTGTCGGTGGCGCCCGGCATCAGGCAGGTGACCGTGATGCCGCTGTCCTTCAACTCGGCACGCAGCGCGAAGGAGAACGAGTCGAGAAACGCCTTGCTGGCGTTGTAGACCGCCTGATAGGCGCCGGGAATGAAACCCGCGACCGAGCCGACAATGAGAATCTTGCCGTCGCCGCGCTGCTGCATGGTCTTTCCCACCTTGTGGACGAGATAGACGGTGCCAAGCACATTTGTGTTGATGACGTGCAGGATGTCGTCGAAATCCTGATCGAGGAAAGCATGGCCCAGCCCGTGGCCGGCATTAGCCAGCAGCGCGTCGACCGGGCGGCTTCCGATCTTCTCTAGAAGCTTGTCGACGCCTTCAACGGTCGCAAGATCGCACTGTACGGCATCGACTTTCACATCATGCTTGGCCAGGACACCCGCGGCCGTTTCGATCTCGGCTTCGTCGGCGGCAATGACAATGTCGAAACCATCCGCCGCGCAAAGCTTCGCGAGTTCGAAGCCGATGCCGCTCGAGGCGCCCGTCACAACGGCGAGCTTGCTGTGAGTCATGACGTTCTCCTCAGATATCAGGGCTGCAGGATGACCTTGATGCAGTTGTCCTGCTTCTCGTTGAAAACCGAATAGAGTTCCGGCCCATCCTCGAGCTTCGCCTTGTGGGTGATGACGAAGGTCGGATCGATCTTGCCATCCTCAATGAGTTTCAGAAGCTTCGGCATGTAGGCCTGCACCGGCGTCTGGGCCATGCGGAAGGTGAGGCCGCGATTGATAGCCGAGCCGAACGGAATCTTGTCGAGATAGCCGCCATAGACGCCGACGACGGAAACCGTGCCGAAGTTGCGGCAGCACTGGATCGCCTCGCGCAGCACATGCGGTCGGTCGGTTCCGAGGTAGGTGGCGACCTTGATGCGATCGACGACGGCATCAGCGCCGGACGACGTCAAGGGCTCGGTACCCACGCAGTCGATACAGGCATCAGCGCCGCGGCCGTGGGTGCGTTGCTGGATCGCGTCGTAGACATCGACTTCGCGGAAATCGAGCGTCTCGGCGCCCGCGGCCCGCGCCATTTCAAGCCGCTCCGGCACCGTATCGATGGCAATCACACGGCCTGCACCCATCAGGATGGCGCTGCGGATGGCGAACTGGCCCACGGGCCCGCAGCCCCAGATGGCGATCGTCTCGCCGCCCTTGATGTTGCAGAAATCCGCCGCCATGTAGCCCGTCGGGAAAATGTCGGAGAGAAACAGCGCCTGATCGTCGCTCATGCCGTTCGGCACCTTGATCGGCCCCACGTCGGCATAGGGCACGCGCAGATATTCGGCCTGGCCGCCGGAGTAACCGCCGAGCAGATGCGAATAGCCAAACAGGCCCGCCGGCGAATGGCCCCACATCTTCTCGGCCTTGGCGGCATCGGGGTTCGAGCGCTCGCAGCCCGAGTACCAGCCGTTCTGGCAAAAGAAGCATTCCCCGCATGAGATGGTGAATGGAACGACCACGCGGTCGCCTACTTTCAGATTGGTGCATTCATGGCCGACGTCCACGACCTCGCCCATGGTCTCGTGGCCGATAATGTCGCCCTTGTGCATGTCGGGGATGACGCCATTGTAGATGTGAAGATCGGAGCCGCAAATGGCACAGGACGTGACCTTGATGACGGCATCGCGCGGATGCTCGATCTTCGGATCGGGTACTTGCTCGCAGCGCATATCGCCTTTGCCATGCCAGGTCAGGGCTTTCATCGGGTGGCCTCCATCGTGAACCTGTCGATAATGTCGCTCCGACTCGATGGTTCCCTGCCGTAATGGTTATCTGTGGTTGCGAACTTACCTGCTCAGCAGGAGGATGGCGCTGTAGCCCGCAGCGCCGCCGGCAAAGGCCCAGAACCGGCTTTCGCGCTCGTCCGGCAGTTCTTCCTTGAGGACGTTGAGGATGACGCCGCCCATGAGAAACGCGAACAGCGCCGAGATGGCGAGTTGCGGCAGAGTGAGCATCGCACCCAGCGCCCAACCGATGACCGGTGCTGCCGCCAGAATCCAGCGGCCGCGCTTGTCATAGGCCGCACCGTGCTCTTCCCGCAGGCCCTGATCATTGACGATGAAATGGAAGCCCATGGCACTGGCATAGATGGCAAGGCCGCGCAGGTCCTGCTCTTCGCGGTGGAGCAGCAGATAGCCAATGAGGGCGCTGTAGAGGGCATAGGAGGCGAGGTGGACCCTGAACGCGCCAAGCGTGGTGCCCTTGCGGTCTCGCTCTCCGGATGAAGCGGCCCAGCGCACCAGCCGATGCAGCCCGTAGAAGGTGGCAAGCCCTGACAGGGCGATGAGATAGACATGGGATTCGATCTGCGACAGCGGCCCGCCATTTTCAATGTGCTGCCGGAAGCTGCCCTGGAATTTTTCGAGTTCCGGCAGGACATGCACGAAGACATAGGCGACCGACACCCCGCCCGCGAGAGAAAGCCAGATGCTGCGCGGCGTGGTGCGGAGAAAGCCCATGGCCGGCCCTGCGACATGGATGGCCGCGAAGGCCAGGGCGATTGCAGCCGTGATGACAAGGGACATGCGCATGGACCCCTTCGGGAGAGAGCAGCAACAATCCCCCGCCGGCGCCAATCGTTCCCGCTGATACCTCGGACCGCAGTGGAAGGTAAATTCGCTTCAGGTGGACGTTGCCAAACGCCATGAGACGGGAATGTCGATCACGCGCCCCAGCAGTCGGCGGTGAGCAGGATTTCGGTGAGGGCGGGATAGCGCTGGGCATCAAGCCCCGTCAGGTCGCGGATGCGGACGAGCCGCGCGTAAAGCGTGTTCGGGTGCTTGCCGAGCTGCCGCGCCGCCCGCTGCATGTTCATGTCGCAGGCGGCAAAGGCCCGGAGCGTGGCAAGGAGATTTCCGGACGCCTCGGTATCGGCGGCGATGAATGCGGGCAGCCATGCGGGCGGCGTGGCCTTCACTGCGTTGGCCCCACGGTGCACGAGCAGCCCGCGCACCGGAATCCCGGTGAACTTCACGCAGCGGGCCGTGACGCTTGCAAGGTCGAGAGCGATTGCCGCTTCTCCGAGGGCCTGGGGCAGAAACGACGTGGACGGATGATCAGCGCTGATGCCGGCCAGAACCGACGTGCCGAGAACATCGAGCAGCGGATGGATGCGATCCGCCAGCCCGCTTTGTGCTGCCGTCCAGCCCGATTGCCGGCGCAGATCGGAGAGAACGAACGTCAACATGTTGTTCCTGACGCCAGCGAGGATGCGGATGGAAGTATTTGCAAGCGCATCGGAGACGGTGGCGATGATGCGCCGGGGCCGCTCGGGATGTTCCATCTCGGCGACGTTGACGGGCTGCGCCACCACCACGCAATAGGCCTGGCGCTGAGCCAGATATCCGGCCCGCTTCAGAAGCGTTGTCACCCTTCCATCCGCCTCGTCATAGCCCTGTAGCAGGATGGACAGGAGCTCGGTACGCTGGTCGCTTTCGGCCTCGGCGAGGAGGCGGGTGCGCGCGACATATTCGGCGGCGGCAATGTTGCTGACCACGTTGGTGTATTCGATGGCGAAATCCGCCACTGCCGCGACGGCCTGTTCGACTCGTGCGGGCTTCAGCGCGAGAACGGCGCCACGCAGCCAGTGCGAGAGCGACCGATGCCCGCAGCGATAGGCCTGGAGCATCACTTCAAGGGGAAAATGCTGCTCGGCCCTGAGACGCGCATGATCTTTCACGAAGGCGAAATCATCCGGCCCGTGGCCTCCGAACAACCCGTGGATAGCTTCGACATGGGCTTCAACATGGGCCGAGAGCCCCGGAAGGACTTGCGGGTTGCCGGATGTCTGGAAAGCCGGAATCTCCGCCAGGATGGCGCTGCGGAGGGCTGCAGTCGCCTGTTCGATCGTGGTGGCCAGAACTGGCGCGGCCTGCGGCACAAGCTGAAGCCCCGCCAGCGCGGCAAGACTGCGCCTGAGCGCCTGAAGATTTGCCGGCGTGCTCATGTCGTTGTGAAGTCCTCACAATCAAGGACCGCAGTTTACGGCAATTCCTGCCATGTGCAAGGCACAGCGCAGGGGATATCGAACAATGACGGGCATGTCGCCCGGAACGGGATCTAGGAGGAAGACAATGGCCAAGTATCTGTTCGTATATCATGGCGGGAGCGCGCCCACGAACCCTGCCGACATCAAGAAGACGATGGACGCCTGGGGCGCCTGGTTTGGAAGCATGGGGGCAGCGGTGGTTGACGGCGGCAATCCGGTCGGCAAGTCGAGCACCGTAAAGCCTGACGGTTCGCTCGCCGCAGGTGGCGGCGCCAATCCGGCCAGCGGCTATAGCCTGATCGAAGCCTCGAGCCTCGAAGATGCCCACAAGAAGGCAAGCGGTTGCCCGATCCTCGCATCCGGCGGAAGTATCGAGATTGCCCAGTGCATGGACATGTGACCAGGCCTGACCCTTCCGGCTGGATAACTATTCCAGCCGGGCGGGGAAGCCTGGAGCGCGAAGATCGGTGTGCAGAAGATCTTCCAGCAGCTTGGCGATCTGGGTTGATTGCGCCGTGCCGCCGTACGCGGCCTTGCCTTTCATGAAAGTCTGGTTGGTGAGCGAGGCGAGATCGAGCGGCACGCCGAATTCCTTGCCGAAGTTCATGGCGAAGCCGAGGTCCTTCAGCGCCAGGTCCATGGTGAAGGCGATGTCGTAGCTGCCGTTGAGGATCAACTGGCCCTCGGTTTCATGAACAAAGCTGGTGCCGGAGGATGCCGTAATGGCGTTCCACGCTTGCGCGAGATCGAGCCCGCCGCGCTTGGCCAGCATCAATGCCTCGGCATCGGCTACAAGATGAATGAAGGCCAGCATGTTGGTGATGACCTTGATGACGGCGGCGGAGCCCAATGGCCCCATGTGGAAGATTCTCCTGCCGATCGCCTCGAGTGCCGGCGTGTGGAGGTCGAACAGGTCTTTCTCGCCGCCGACGAGCACCGTGATCTCGCCACGCGCCGCGAGGTGCACGCCGCCGGTGACGGGGGCTTCCAGTGTGCGGATGCCCTTGGCCGAAGCGAGGGCTGCGAGGCGCTGCATCTCGTCCCGCCCGTTGGTGGAATTCTCGATCCATGTTCCGCCGGGCTTCAGGCCCTGGAGGATTTGCACCAGCACCTTTTCCGAGATCACGGGCGAGGGCAGGCAGGTGAAGACGTGATCGACTTGGCTCGCCAGTTCTTTCGGCGACGCGGCCCAGGACGCGCCGGCCTTGAGGTGGCGTTCCGCAAGCGACTTGTCGATGTCATGGACGGTCACCTTGAAGCCCTTGGTGACGAGGTTCTGAGCCAGATGCCCGCCGAGATTGCCGAGGCCGATGTAACCGTAATGCATGTGTGTTTTCTCTTTTCTCTCCCTCCTCGCTTGCGGGGAGGGTGGCGCGGAACGCGCCGGGTGGGGACTTCCCCTCATCCGCCCCTGCGGGGCACCTTCTCCCGCAAGCGGGAGAAGACAAGGAGCTTCGTACTTCAACCTTTCCCGCTTGCGGGAGAGGACGCCCCGCCAGGGGCCGGTGAGGGACTACCTCACCACATGGTTGGTCATTTCGAGGTGCAGCTTGGTTCCCGTATAGGGATGTGCCAGTGCCACCTCTTCGTTGAGTTCGACGCCAAGGCCCGGCTCGGTGGGCGGGATCACGTAGCCGTTCTCCCACTTGATCGGCTTCTTCAAAATCTTCGCATAGAAGCCGCCGAACTGCTCGATCGACTCGAGGATGAGGAAATTTGGCAGCGACGTGCCATAGTGGATGTTGGCGGCAGCCTCGATGGGGCCGGCGTAGAGATGCGGCGCAATCTGGGCGTAGAACACTTCTGCCATGCCGGCGATCTTCTTCGCCTCCCAGATGCCGCCGACGCGGCCCAGCGCCATTTGCAATATCGATGCGGCGCGGAGTTCCAGCACGCGGCCAAATTCATACTTGGTGGTGAGCCGTTCGCCCGTGGCGACCGGGATCGACGTGCCGCGCGCGACGAGGGCCATTTCCTCCGGCCGGTCCGGCGGGGTCGGTTCCTCGAACCACAGCGGATTGTATTTCTCGATGTGCTTGGCAAAGCGGATGGCGCCGGACGCCGTGAACTGGCCATGCGTGCCGAACAGAAGGTCCGCCTTGTCGCCGACCGCCTCGCGGATCAGGCGGCAAAAGCGGGTGCAAAGCTCGATCGATTCCAGCGACGGCTGGCGCGGATCGAAAGCCGAATAGGGTGCTGCCGGATCGAACTTGATGGCGGTGAAGCCCTGTTTCACATATTCGGCGGCGCGCTCCGCCGATTGTTCGGCATTCCAGTAGATCGAATCGTCTTGGCCCTTGGAAAGATCGGGATAGATGTAGGTGTAGGAGCGCAGCTTCTCCTGCACGCGGCCGCCCAGCAATTCATAGACGGGTTTGTTGACAGACTTGCCGATGATGTCCCACAGCGCGATCTCGATGCCGGAGAGCACGCCCATCAGCGAGACATCGGGGCGCTGCGTGAAGCCCGAGCCATAGACCTTGCGCCACAGGTCCTCGATGTGGAACGGGTCCATCCCCTCGACGTAGCGGCCGAAGGTATCCTCGATCATCACCGTCATCGCCTTGGGGCCGAAGGTGGCGCAATAGCATTCGCCGATGCCGGTGATGCCGTTGTCCGTCGTCAGCTTCACGAAGGTGAAATAGCGCCCGCCCCAGCCGGGCGGCGGATTGCCGACGATGAAGACCTGAAGATCCTTGATTTTCATGAGATGCGCCCTCCCGAAGCACTGCTTCTTACCAGTTTGGAAGCGCCGTTCGAGATGAAAATTTCTAACCGCCGGTGAGAGAAGGGGGCTTGTTTCAGGCCCGCAAGCTGGCGCAAATGCGGGTTCCTCTCACCATGCGCGGGACTGGACTAACTTGGATTTCGACTACATCATCGTGGGCGCCGGTTCGGCCGGATGCGTGCTGGCCGAACGCCTCACCGCCAATGGCCGCCACAAGGTGCTGATGCTGGAAGCCGGCGGCAGCGACCGGCGCTTCTTCGTCCACATGCCGCTGGGCTATGGCAAGACCTTCTATGACAAGAGCTGCAACTGGATGTATGTGGCCGAGCCCGACCCCGGCCTCAACGGCCAGCGTGATTATGTTCCGCGCGGCAAGATACTGGGCGGGTCAAGTTCGATCAACGCCATGGTCTATATCCGTGGTCAGGCGGCGGATTATGATGACTGGCGGCGCGAGGGCAACATCGGCTGGGGTTGGGACGACGTGCTGCCGGTGTTCAGGCAGATGGAGGATTATCCGGCCGGCGACCCCGCCTATCGCGGCCGCGGCGGCCCGGTTCACCTGAGCGACATGGGGCCGGACGCGCATTTGCTGTGCCAGCCCTTCATCAAGGCGGCGATGGCGGCAGGCCTCAAATACACGCCCGACTTCAATGGCGCGGAGCAGGAAGGCGTTGGCCTCTATCAGCTCACCACCAAGGGTGGGCGGAGACTATCCGCCGCGCGCGCTTTCCTGAGGCCGGCCATGAGGCGCAGGAACCTGAAGGTCGAGACCGGCGCGCATGTGACGCGCGTGCTGTTCGAGGACAAGCGCGCGGTCGGCGTCGAATACCTCCAGCGCGGGCAGAGGCTGACGGTGAAGACCAGGGGCGAGGTGATCCTCTCGGGCGGCGCCATCAACTCGCCGCAGCTTCTGCAACTGTCAGGCGTCGGGCCGGGCGCGCTGCTGCAGGAGATGGAAATCCCCGTGCTGCGCGAGAACGCCAGTGTGGGCGCCAGGATGGAGGACCATCACGGCATCAACTACACCTGGCGCATGACGGTGCCGACGCTGAACGACGCGCTTCGCCCCTGGTGGGGAAAGCTGCGCGTGGGCGCGCACTATGTGCTGAGGCAGCGCGGACCGTTGTCCTTGAGCGTCAATCAGGGCGGCGGCTTCTTCCGCACCAGCCCGGATCTCGAGCGGCCCAACATGCAGCTTTACATGCAGGCCTTCTCGACACTCATTCCGCGCGTAGGCGAGCGCCCGCTGCTCAACCCCGATCCCTTTTCGGGGCTTTCGCTGGGGCTTTCGAACTGCAGGCCTTCGAGCCGGGGCGAGGTGATGATCAAGTCGCCTGATCCCTTCGTGCATCCGAAGATCTCCTTCAACGTCTATGGCACGGAGAAGGACGTGGCCGAAATGCTGGCTGCGGTCAAATTCCTCCGCGTGATCGCGGCGCAGGAGCCGTTGAAGAGCCTGATGGCGGAAGAACTGCGGCCGGGGCCCGAGTGCCGGAGCGATGACGAACTGATCCATGATTTCCGCCAGCGCAGCGGCACGGTCTATCACCAGTCCTGCACCTGCAGGATGGGCCCCGATGCCTCGCATTTCGTCGTCGACCCGCGCTTGCAGGTGCATGGCGTCGATCGCCTGCGGGTCTGCGATGCCTCCGTGTTCCCGAACCTGATTGCCGGCAACACCAATGCGCCATCCATGATGGTGGGCTGGAAGGGGGCCGAGATTATCCTGAGGGATGCCGCAGGCTAGGCCGCGCGAAATTGTACCACAGGCGGTAGGCCTCGAGCACGGCCAGCGGCGCGAAGTGAAGGAGTGCCGGAACATTGTCGAGCTTGATCCACAACCAGTGCAGGAACACGCAGATGGCGGCAACATAGACCAGGCGCTGCACCTTCTTCCAGGCGGTGCCGAGATGGTGAATGGCCCGGTCATTGCTGAGAACGGCAAGGATGAGCATCGAGGCGAGCGCCACCCAGCCGAGGACATATTCGATGAACTGAAGTTCATAGAGAATGACGTTCAGACTCGACTGGCGGATGAGATAGGCTCCGAGATGCAGCAGCGCGTAGAGGAAGGCCGCGAGCCCCAGATCGCGCCGCCGCTTGAACAGCCACATGGACCACGGCTGGAACCAGTGCTGGCTCTTGAGCAGCAGCCGGATGGGCGTGACGGCAAGCGTGACGATCAGCATTCGCGCCGCCCATTCGCCGGATGATTGCAGCAGGTGCCCGGAGCCGCCTTGAACTGAGAAATAGCGGGTGAGCATGATGATCGCCGGCAGGGCGATTGCCAGCCGGAACAGCGCGCGAGAAGCGATGAGGGATCGGATCATGCTTTCAATCGTCCCGCCGGAATGGCGCAGAAATCAGGCGGCAGATCACCGGCACAGGCCTGGGGCTCCTGCATCCACTCCCACTTGTCCATGATACATGCGGCTGATGCCTGCCCAATGGGCGGCGGCCTCGCACATCGGGCAGGGCCGTGACGAAGACACCAGCACGCAGCCGGAAAGATCGCGGCTGCCGAGAACCTTCGCAGCGGCGCGGATAGCCTCCATTTCTGCATGCGCAGTCGGATCGCCATTGACGATGACGCGGCTTGGCATCTCAGCGATAATTGCGCTACCGCGCACGATGACGGCGCCATATGGCTGGTCGCCATCGGCCACGGCTTTGTCGCGCATCGCGAAGGCGCGGGCGATCTGGGCGGGATCGGCGGTGGCCTGCGTTGCCAGTAGCAGCGGCGTCCCGAACATGGCTGCGCGGCGCGAGAGCCTGAGGTTCATCAGATCACCTTCCCCGGGTTGAGTGTTCCCTTGGGATCGAGCGCGGCCTTGAGGCTCCGCATGAGGGCGAGCTCTTGCGCACTGCGTGAGAGATGGAGATAGGGCCGCTTCAGGGTACCGATGCCATGCTCCGCTGAGATCGAACCGTTGTAGTCCTTCAGCACGCCGTAGACGATATCATCGACCGAGTGCATGTCCTCGCCAGGTCCATACTCCACCGAGACGCAGATATGGACGTTGGAGTCGCCAACATGGCCATAGAAGGAATTGTGCGAAGAGGGCCAGCGCGCGTGCAATGCCTTGCCGCAGGCGGTGGCGTATTCGCCGATCTTCGCGATGGGAAGACTCACGTCGAAGTTCAGGAGGTTCGGCAGCACCTCGATCGGGTGGCCCTCGCGCACCGACCAGATCTCGCGCGCCTGTGCCTGCGATTGTGCGAGAACCGCATCCTGAATGAGGCCGTTCTCCATCATGGCCGCGAGGAAGGCTTCGATGGTGGATGTGCCTTCAGTGCTTTCGAGGATGACGCAGAAGGGATGCGGCTCGGCGAAGAACGACAGCTTCAGCGCGCGCGAGTTGAAATCGTAGTATTCCCGCCACATCGCCTCGAAGGCGACGATGTTGCCCAGCTCGCCTTGGGCGCGGCGGAGCAGGGTGACGACGTCATCATAAGACGCAACCGCACACAGTACCGTGGTGATTTCGCCGGGCGGCGGGTGAAGCCTGAGCACCGCGCGGGTGATAACGCCGAGCGTTCCTTCGGAGCCGATAAAGAGATGCTTGAGGTCGTAACCTGCATTGTTCTTCAGCATCTTGTTCATGGAGGAAATGACCGTGCCATCCGCCAGCACGGCTTCAAGCCCCAGCACCTGCTCGCGCGCCATGCCATAGCGGATGACGCGGATGCCGCCTGCATTGGTGGAGAGATTGCCGCCGATGTGGGCTGAGCCGCGTGAACCGAGATCGAGGGCGAGGAACAGCCCCGCCTCGGCTGCGGCCTTCTGGCATTCCTCCAGCGGCGTTCCGGCCTTCACCGTCATGGTGGCGGATGCCACGTCGATCTCCTCGATCCCACGCAGCAATTCCAGCGAGATGGCGATTTCATTGCCGGATGGATTCGCACCGCCCGCCAGCCCGGTGAGGCCGCCATGCGCGATGACGGGAACGCCAGCCTCGTTGCAGAGCCTCAGCGCAGTCGAAACGTCTTCAACCGTCCGTGGGCGGATGACTGCGGCGGGGGCAGTGGTGCCCGTGCCGCTCATGTCGGAGGAATGCCGCGCTCCGATATCCACCCCGGTGAGGACGGAGCCTTCACCGAGTGCGGAGCGGAGATCGGCGATCAGCATCATGCCGACTTCGTCGAACCGCCGTCGATGCGGATCATCTGGCCGGTGACGTATGATGCCTTGGGGCTGGCGAGGAAGGCGGCGACGGCGCCGAACTCCTTCGGCTCGCCGTAACGGCCCACGGGAATGGCGGCAGAGTTTTCGGCGACGACCTGTGCAATGGGGATGCTGCGCTCATTCGCCTCACGGATGTTGAAACCGTCAATGCGTTCGGTGGCGAAGCTGCCGGGGAGCAGCATGTTGATGGTGACGCCATCCTTCGCGACATCAAGCGACAGCGTCTTCATCCAGTTGGCGAGGGCTGCGCGGAGCGAGTTTGAAATTGCGAGGCCGGGGATGGGTTCCACGATCGAAGTGGAGGCGACATTCAGGATGCGGCCGAATTTCTTGAAGCGCATGGACGGCAGAACGGCCTCTGTGAGGCGCATCTGGTTCAGCACCATGATCTCGAACTGCTTGCGCCAGAGATCGGGGTCGACCTTCGTGACATCGACGGGCGGCGGGCCGCCGGAATTGTTGACGAGAATCTCCGGCATGCCGAACTTTGCAAGCGACGCTTCCAGCGAAGCCCAGTCTCCCATGTCGGCGGGAAGTGCCACTGCTGAAAGACCGTGCGCTGCGAAATCTGCCACATGGGTTTCGAGCTTCTTCGCATTGCGTGCCAGAAGCCCGACGCGGCAGCCTTCCTGCGCCAGTGCTTCGGCGATTGCAAAGCCAAGGCCCTGGCTTGCGCCGCAGACGATGGCTGATTTACCGGAGAGCGCGAGATCCATGATGGAGAGTTCAGCCGCTTTTCAGCTGCGATGCAAGATGCCGTGCCGCCATGACGGCGGTAGAGAAACTGGCCTGCAGCAGATATCCGCCGGTGGGGGCTTCCCAGTCCAGCATCTCGCCCACGGCATAAGCGCCGGGCACCTTCTTCAACTGGAACCAGCCATCGACTTCCGAACGGTCGATGCCGCCAGCGGATGAAATGGCGCGGAGTATTCCGGCAGGCCGCAACAGGCGCAGCGGCATGGCCTTGATATTATCGGCCGTGGGGGCGCTTCCTGTCTCGCGCAACAGGTTGATGGCGACGGGCGATAGCCCTGCGATCTTTCGGAGCCAGTTCGACTGCGAGTCCTTGCCGCGCGGGCGCTTGAGGCGCTCGGCCAGTGCTTCCACCGTCAGGTCGGGGCGGAAGTCGATCATCAGCGGATGGCCGGGCTTTTCGCGCAAGCCCTTGGAGAGCGCATAGATGGCGCCGCCTTCGATCCCTTCCTGTGAGATCATCAGTTCGCCGCGAACGCGATGGCCGGCATAGGTGAGGCCAATGTTCTTGACGGGCGTTCCCGCGAACTTGTCGCGGAAGATCTTCGACCACTCGACGAGGAAGCGGCTGTTGGCGGGCTTGAACGGATTGATGGTGATGCCTACCTCCTGGAGGATCGGCACCCATTTCGCGTCCGACCCCAGATGCGGCCAGCTCGCGCCGCCGAGTGCGAGGATGGTCGGCGTGCCGTCGAAACCTTCCCAGCGCGAGCGGGGGACGAGCTTGACGCCAAGGCCATCGAGACGGCGGAGCCACGCGCGGAGCAGCGGCGAGGCTTTCATCTGTTTGGGAAACACGCGGCCTGACGAGCCGACGAAGGTTTCGATGCCGAGGCCGTTGGCCCAGGCGATGAGATCGGTGGGCGAGAAGGCGCGAATGGCCGGCTCCAGCAGCGGCTTCGCCTCGCCATAGCGTTCGAGGAAGGCCTCCAGCGGTTCAGAATGCGTGAGATTCAACCCGCCACGCCCCGCCAGCAGGAACTTGCGGGCGGGTGCGGGCATGTGATCGTGAATGGTGACGGCGATGCCTTCGGTGGCAAGCACCTCCGCCGCCATGAGGCCGGAGGGTCCGGCGCCGATGACTTTTACATGTGACATGGGTGCGGCCTTTACACAGGTGAAGGCCCACCGCCAGTGCCGAAGGTCTAAGCCGCCTCGCGGTTCAAGGGCTGGCACATGCAATGGACGCCGCCGCCGGCTTGCAGGAACATCGTCATGTCCGGGTCATAGACGGTGAAGCCCGCGGCGCGCATCGAGGCGTTGAGATCCTTCGCGGCGGTGGTCGACAGCACGCGGTCATGCCCAAGCGACACGACGTTGCAGCCAAGCGCCATCGTCTCCTTGAAGCTGGCGGGGATGATTTCGATCTTCTTCGATTTCAGCCAGGCGATGACGTCATCTTCCGTGGTTTCGAGGCAGACGGCGGCGCAATGATCGTTCAGCATGCAGACCATCAGGTCGATGTGGACGTAGAACTGGTCGATGGGGGCGTACTTGATTTCCCAGCCCTCTTTCAGGAACCATTGCGCGACCTGATTGGCGGCCACTTCCTCGGAGCGGTGATCGGTGTAGCCGACGAGTGCCAGGCCATCGCGGATGATGTTGAAGTCGCCGCCTTCGAAATTGCCGGCCGACACCATGTCGTAGATCGGAATGTTGTTCTCGAGATAGAAGCGCAGCACGGCGGCATACTCGCCACGGCGGCGCGGACTGGCGAGCTGGCAGACTACGGCGCCATAGGGCGACATGAAGGATGAGTCGCGCGCATAGACCTGGTACGGGATCGACATGTCCAGCGGCAGGAAATGCGTGGTGACGCCCGCCTGGTGGTAGGCATCGACCATCTCGCGGTGCTGGCGCATGGCCACCTGCTTGTCGAACTTGTAGCCCTTCCGCATCGTGTCGCGTACGAGGGAAGACCAAGCGGCGTTCTCCATGCCGAGCCAGCGGAAGCTTTCGGCGGGCCCGAGCAGCACGTCCTTCAAGGGTCCGGTTTCGGACTTGATTTCCCAGCGGCCCTTCATCTTGGGCGTGTTGCCATTTTCGAGGCGGGCGCGGAGCGGCGTGTTGTTCTGGCTCATGGTCTGTCTCCCTGTGTAGTGGGGGAGACTAGGGCAGGGCGAAGCCCCGCGCCATACCGCAACGGGGTTATCCGCGGGTCGCCAGGAACCAGCGGAAAAGCCCGGCCTGGGACGAGACGCCGAGCTTCTCGTAGATGTTGCGGCGGTGGACGCGGACGGTTTCGTTCGAGATCTTCAGAGCCTCTGCCACGGCGCGCGAGGAGTGGCCTTCGAGCATGAGGTTGACGACCTGGGACTCGCGCTGGGTGAGGCCGTCGGCCGAATTCGCCACGGGTTTTGCAACGGCTCCGGGCTGTCGCGCTGCGATGGGTCCGGCGAGTTCCACATGCCGGGCAGTGGCGGCGGAGAGGATCGGCGATTGCGCATCGCAAGCCCGAAGCTCCGCCGCCGAGAAGCGCGGGCTTCCCGAACTGCGCGAGAACGATATGAACACGGTATCGCCATTGCACGCCGGGATCAGTATGCCGATCATGTCGTCGACGCCGATCAGCGCGAAATAGCGGCGGTAGTATTCGCTCTGCGTGAAGCCCTTGGGCGCGACATCCATGATGCGCGCCGTGAGCGGCTGTTTCAGCTTCCGCGCCGCGCGGTAGAAGGGGCTCAGGGTATAGACGCCCGAAAGATAGTCGCCATAGAGATAGCCACGCTCGGCAGGTTTCAGCCGGTCGACGACGACTGTGGGAGCAGAGGCGGAATGCAGTACCATGAGGGCCGCCGCATCATGCGCGATTGCCCCGCCCGCAGCGGAGAGAAGCGACTCTGGAAATGCGGATCTGCCGATGCTCGAAATGAGGCGGGCCGTCGCCGCGCTCATCAATAGACGAGGTCGAAATATTCTTCCGACGACATGGCGTAGAATTCGACCGGCGCGAAACGGCCCCCGCCTGCGGGATAATCCGGATGCGATTGCAGGTGCTTCATGCCGATGCGCTTGGCAAGCCGGGCGGAAGCCGAGTTCGGGCTCATCACCTTGCACCAGACGCGTTCGGCCTTCAGCCTCTCGAAGGCGAGCCCGATCAGCGCCTGGCCGATTTCGGTGCCAAGTCCCATGCGCCACATGGCGGGGTGAAGGCCCCAGCCGATCTCCAGCGTCTTTGGGCGCTGCACGATCAGGAAACCGTCGCCGATCGCCTCGCCGCTCATCTTCTCTTCCGCCGCGAGATGAAACACATTGCGCCGGTCGTCGCCCTGGCGGGCCACCGAGCGGCTGACGAAGGCCTTGACCTCCGATTCGCTCGACAGCCGCATGGCGATGTGGCGCTGATAGGTGTCCTGCATCATGAAGCCGCAAAAGGCGTCGGCATCCCGCGATTCGATTTCGCGCAGCAGCAGGGAAGGGGTTTCGACGGCGGGAAGCCTCGTCATCGTCGTCATTCTGCTGCCTCCTTCATGGCCTGGCCCGGCTTCGTTCCGGCGAAATTGAAACTCACGAAACCTTGTCCCAAGTGCGGCACCCGTTGCAACATGGTGATCCGCGCCGGAACCCGGTGCGCTGGCCGCGTCTGCACCACTCGCGACTCAGGTTAACCCAACCGTGGGCCTTTCGGAAGGCTTTGCAACTTCACCCATGCAATTCCCCCCAATTCGTGCCATAATCCGCTTCTAGGACTGAACCAAGCAACATGATTCCAGGCAGGATTCCATGAAACGCGCCGCACTTCTGCTGATCCCCATGCTGTCGACCCTTGTGGCCGCTGGTCCGGTCGAGGCGAAAAGCAAGGCCTTCTGCCGGCAATATGCCGAGGACGTCGCCAGCCGCCGGGCCAATGGCGGCGATGTGGTTGCCGGAACCGTGCTGGGCGCCGTGGGCGGCGCGCTGCTTGGCGGCGCGCTTAATGGCAAGAAGGGTGCCCGCAACGGTGCCATCATCGGCGGCGTCGGCGGCGCAGTCGTCAGCAGTGCCGGGACGAGCGAGAAATATCGCCGGGTCTATCGCCGCGCCTATGCGGAATGCCGCGCCTCCTGAGAGGCTTCAGCCCGATCTGTGGCGCCTGAGGAATTCCAGCACCGGGGGAGCGACCTTATCTGCCGCTTCCAACAGGATGGCATGGCGCAGCACCGGCAATATCACCAGTTCTGAATCAGGGAGCGCTTTTGCGATCAGCGTGTTGAGGCGCGGGTTGCAGCCGCCGTCGTTCTCGCCGGTGAGCACTTGGGCCGGGTGCTTCACTTCATGCAGCCAGGGCGACATTTCGGTTTCGGCATAGATATCGAACACGGACAGGAACACGTCCGGATCGGTGTCGATCACTTGGTTCATGCGCCGCGTGATCACATCCGGCCGCGCGGCTGAGAATTCCGGCGTGAACCAGCGGTCCTTCAGCGTTTCGAGAATTTGCGGGATGCCCTTCGTGCGCATGGCGGCGACGACGCCCTTGACCTTGGCGCTGTCATCCTCCGTCCGAAAGGCGGCGGTGGACCACAGGCCCAGCGTCAACACATGCTGCGGGTATTTCCGCGCATAGGCCGGGCCGATCATGCCGCCGAGCGAATGGCCTGCAAAGTGGGCTTTCTCGATACCCAATTCTCTCCGCAACGCTTCGAGATCTTCGACGAGATCATCGAGCGTGTATGGAGGCTTCGGCGTTGGCGAGACGCCGTGGCCACGCAAGTCGTAGCTGATGACGCGGTATTCGTTCCTGAGATGTGGAATGAGGCCGGCGAAGGACGCGCGCGACGCGCCGATGCCATGGATGAGGAAGAGGGGCTCGCCCTCGCCCTCGACCGAGTAGGCCGAGCGGATTGGAGTGGGCATCCTACTTGTCCGGATATTTCTCGTTCATCATGTCGTAGCCCGTGCCCCAGTCCTGCTTCTCCACATCGGTGAACACGACATGGAAGGATTCAGGCTTGCCGCCGCCCGCACCGCGTATGAAACCGTCGATGAGTTCGCGGGCAATTTTCTTCTTCTGTTCGGCCGTGCGGCCCTTGAACATTTCGACACGGATGATCGGCATAAAGCTGTCCCTGACTGTTGGTTATTCCGCCGCCTGCGCATGGGCGGGTTTGCTGAAATGCGGCATCACCTCTTCCGCGAAATGGCTCATCATGTCGAGCGTCATCTGCTCGTCCTGCCCGAAATTCGAGGTGGTAAGCACTTCATCGATGCCGAGTTCGGAATAGACCGAGAGCCGGTCGATCATCTCGCTTCTGCCGCAGAGCAAGATGTTCGAGGCGAGTTCTTCCAGCGTCTGGGTTCGTGGCAGCGGCCGGATGATGCCCTTGTCCACGATGCCTTGACCGCCAAACACATTGTCGAAGCTCTTGTAGTATTCATAGGCGCGTTCCGCGATGTGCTGGCGGTCCTTCTCGTTCTCGACCAGGAACATGCCGCGCTGCAGGCTGAGGCGCGTATCGAGCTTCGATGTTGCCGCCGCCTTGCCGCGCCGGAAGGCTGTCACTTGATCGATGAGCTGCTGGTGGCTGCCCCCCAAGGGCGTGGTCTGCACATGATAGCCGGCCTTTGCCGCAGCCTCGATGCCGATGGGGTTCATGATCGCCGCCATCAAGGGGATGGGGTCTTCAGGGCGCGGCATGATGGTGAGGGGTTCAAATGTGTAGCGGGGAGAATTCCATGAGACTTCCTCCTGTGTGAGCAGCGCCTCGAGCAGCTTGATGTCTTCCTCGAAGCGGGGCTTCGTCTCCTCGATCGGCACGCCGAAGCGCGCGGTCTCGTATCCGAACGCGCCTTTGCCGACGCCCAGCATCAATCGTCCATCGCAGAGCGCCTGCGCCTGGATCACTTCGCCCGCGAATATCCGCATGTCGCGGAGCGGCAGCTGGCAGACCGAGGTGATGAGCTTCAAATGGCTGGTGTGCGCCGCGATCTTCACCGCCATCTGCAGCGGCGACGGGATCAGCAGGATGTTGATGAGGTGATGCTCGGGGATGGCGACGCCGCGATAGCCAAGCTGCTCGGCGTGGATCGCCTGCTGCACGACACCCTTGTAGAGGCGCTTGCCGCCCATCGCGGGGTCCAGCATGTGGCTGGACAGGAAGTGGATGAAGTCCATGGTTCGGTCCCCGGAAGCTGAAGGGCGACTGTGACAGAGCCGACTGACTTTGAAAATCGAAATATTTTTGGCATTATGTTCGGAAAAATCGAATTGGAGCGATCCATGAATCTCGAAGAACTCCGAACCTTTCTCGAAGTGGTCGAGACCGGAAGCCTCGTCACGGCGGCCAGGCGGCTGAACGTGACGCCTTCGACCGTCACCGCCCGCGTCAACGGATTGGAGGAGGAGATCGGGCAGAAGCTGCTCCACCGCAACAAGTCAGGCACGGAACTCACCTCTCCCGGTTTCAAGTTCAAGCGCTATGCCGAGGTGATGGTGCAACTCTGGGGGCAGGCGCGTTCGGAGATTTCGCTGCCCAAGGGTTTCGAGGGCATCTGCAATGTGGGGCTCGATTTCGATCTCTGGAATGGGCTGGGGCGGCGCTTCCTCGACCATGTGCGCGAGACGAACCCCGGCGTGGCGCTGGCCTTCTGGCCGGGCGAACAGAGGATGATCGACCGCTGGCTGGCAATCGGCCTCGTCGACATTGCATTCTGCTACGCGCCGCAAGGCGGCGAGCGCTTCGCGAGCCGCGCACTGTGCGATGATGAACTGATCCTTGTTTCGCCCGAGAAGGACAGAAGCGCGGTGCTTGACGGGTCTTATGTTTATGTCGACCACGGTGACGAATTCCGCCGCCAGCACGCGGCGGCTTTTCCAGGCGATGTGACCTCAGCGCTGGTGATCGCCTCGTCCGACTGGGCGCTGGATCATCTGCTGCGGAACGGTGGATCGGGCTATCTGCCGCGCCGCCATGTTGCCGCCGCGCTGGCTGACGGGAGGCTGCATGAGGTGACGGACGCGCCATCCTTTACGCGGCGCATCTATGTGGTGGAGAACGCCCTCACCGTCAGGGCGTGGGACTGGTACGCTGCAGCTGTTTCTGCCGCTGCCAGTCGGTGAGGATGTGGATCAAGAGCGCCACGAACACGATGGCTCCACCGACGAGCGTGCGGGGGCCCGGCACTTCGGCATGAATGAGCCACACCCAGATCGGCCCCAGCACGGGTTCGAGCGTGCTGACGAGCGCCGCGAGCGCTGCCGGAACGAGCCTCGCGCCGGTCACAAACATCGCCAGCCCCATGCCGAGATTGACCGCGCCGAACAGGAACAACCAGCCGAGGTCTGCTGCGGAAACCGCGAGGCTGCCTGACAGGAAAAAGGCCGCGGCGCAGGCCATGCCGGTGCCAAGGCAGACGGCGGCCGTCATCCGCACATGGGGCGAATGGCGGGTGATGACGATGGCGATCGAGAACATGACGGTGATGAGGAGGGCGAGGCCGTCTCCCAGGGGCGAGATCGTGCCGGAGAAGGACGACGACACCATGATGGCGACGCCGCAGATCACCACCGCGATGGCGATCCAAGTGGCGGCATTCACCTTCTCGCCGAAGATCGCCCAGGCCATCATGGCGGCGAACAGCGGGGCCGCCGCCTGGATGAGCAGGATGTTGGCCACCGTCGTGTGCTGCAGGGCTACGACGAAGGCCGATGACGCGATGCCGAAGCAGCAGGCGACGCCCAAGCCCGCCAGACCCATGTTGCGGAACATCGCCACAGTGTCTCTCGGCCCATCCCTGAGAAGCATGAACAGCATCAGGAAGGACGCGGAAAAGCCCGCGCGCCAGCACACGATGGTCCAGCTGTCCTGAACGGTAATGAAGCGCGCGATGGTGCCGCCGAAGCTCCAGGTGAGAGCGGCCCCGGCAACCAGCAGGATACCGAGCCGGAAATCGGTGGCGCGGGCAGGAGCGGTGATCGCGTGGGTCTGGGCCATGGTGATGCAGCCTCTAACCGCCGCGCGAAATTTGCACAAGGGAGTGTGCTGCACGCCAGTATGGCTTGCGGCGCGTGGAGACGGCACGCTAGCCTCCGCCCGTCATGACCACGGCTGGAATCTCCAAGGCATTCGAACTTCGCGCTGCCGACCCCTCGGGTGCTACGGCACGCACCTGCCTCGACCGCTATTATGCCGAGCTTGCCCGTGTCTTCGAGGGGGGCTTCGACCCCGCCGAGGCCGCCTATGCCGGCACCGGCAAGGAGAAGCCGCCCAAGGTCTATTGCGTCCTCGCCTGGGCGCAGGCTGAAGCCGTAGGCTGCGGCTTCCTGCAATGGCAGGAAGGCGACGAGGCCGTCGAGATCAAGCGCATGTGGGTGGCAGATGAAATGCGGGGTAGGGGCCTGGCGCGCATGATCCTCGCTCACCTCGAAGCCAAGGCTCGGGAATTCGGCTTTTCCGCCCTACGTCTTGACACCAACCGCGTGCTGAAGACCGCCCAGGCCCTCTACCTCCGCTCCGGCTACAGCGAAATCCCGCGCTACAGCGGCAACCCCTATGCCCACCACTGGTTTGGGAAGAGGCTGTAGGCCCGGCCGGCACCAGCCGCCTGCAGGAGTTGGCCGGCGGTTTGGTGATGGAGCTCAGGGCTCTTGCATGCCTGACGCATTCGCCTGGACCGGCGCCGATTCCACAGTTTCGAGCCGCCCGTCGCGGAGGTGGAAGATGCGGTGGAAGCGATTGAAGATCTTTTCGTCGTGGCTGACCACGATGACAGCCGCCTGTTGTTCCTTCGCCACCTGGCTCATCAGATCCATCACGATGCCGGCGCGCTGTGAATCGAGCGCCGCAGTCGGTTCATCCGCCAGGATGATGCGCGGCCGGTTGGCAATCGCCCGGGCAATGGCCACGCGTTGCGCCTCGCCGCCCGAGATCGTCGCCGGCATGGCAGCCTTGCGGTGGCCGACCCCGAGATAATCCAGAAGCTCGGTAGCCCGCGCTCGCGCCTCCGCGGAGCTGGCGCCGGCCAATTCCCTCACCATGGCGACATTCTCGAGGGCATTGAGAAAGGGCAGGAGATTATGAAACTGGAAGATGAAACCGATCTTGTCGAGCCGCAGCCGCCGCAAGTTGCCCTTGAGCCATCGGTTGTCGTAGATGTCTTTGCCCTCGATCCGCATTCGGCCGCTCGATGGTTCAAGAATGCAGGCGATGACATTGAGCAGCGTCGACTTGCCCGATCCGCTGGGGCCCACCAAGCCGACGATTTCACCTGGCATCACCGACATCGATACCTCGGAAAGCGCGTCGACGCGGGTGTCGCCTTCGCCGAAATGCTTGGAGATGCCCGCGAGTTCGACCAGGGGTCTGTCGGCGCCATTCATTTCAGCCGCCCAGGGCCTTGGCGGGATCGACACTGAGTGCCAGTCGCACGCCGAGGCCGCTCGAAATCAGGCACACCACCAAAACCACGCCCGCCAGCGCCAACCCGTCCTCCGGTTGCATCACGACACGGCGCGGGAAATAGTCCTTGACGCTCGAGATCAATATCGCGCCGACCAGGAAGCCCGTGCCCCCCAGCGCCACGGCCTGTTGCACGATCATGCCGACAATGGTTCGGTCCGGCGCGCCGATCAGCTTCAAGGTGGCAATCTCGCGGACCTTGTCCATTGTCATGGTGTAGACGATGAGGGCAATGATCACCGCCGATACCACTAGCAAGATCGATGTGAAAAGGCCGATCTGCTGGCGCGCGCGCTGCACCACCGAACGCGTCAGAATGTTTTCCTGGTCGGCCTGGCTGATGGCGGTGAGATGCTTCCAGCGCGCCACGCTCCGGGCGACCTCGGACACCGGCACGGTGGGTAGCAGCTGGACGATCACCGCATTGACAGTGTCTTTGCCGCCGCCCGCAGTTCCGCGCGCCATTTCGATGCGTGCCGCGGGCGGTGCCAACTCGAATTGCAGTTTCTGGCTGTCGAGAAGGCTGATGTAGGCGACTGGATCGCCACCCGACGTGACCTGTCCTGCCGTGAGGCCGGTTACGGTGAAACGGTTGCGGCCCAGCATCAGCGTATCGCCGATCGCAAGGCCGGTCGACCGGTCGGCCACCAGTTCGAAGTGACTTCGCGCCAGCGAGCGTCCCGCGATCAGGTTCCGGGGCCCGCCCGGCCGGCCCGGCTCGTACCCCACCAGCTGAAAACGCAGCCGTCCGCCGGGGCGCTCGACATCGGTCGTCATGTAGGTGACTGAGCCCGCAGCCGCCACGCCATGAATGCGCTCCATGGCCTCTCGCGTATCGCCGGGAATGCGCGAGGACTCGGCAAAGGGTCCGCGCCGGTCAGCTTCGACGACCCACATGTCGGCTTGCGGCGCCCGTACCAGCGCCAAAGCTTCGGTCACCAGTCCACGGTAGATGCCGATCATCGCGAGCACGACGCCAAGCAACATGCCAAGCCCGACGCAGGTCAGCGCAAAACGGCCGAGGCCGTGCCTGATATCGCGATAGGCAAGGTTCATGGCACGCTGTCCCTGGCGGGAGAAACGCTGCGGCCCTCGCTGAGACCGGTGATCGGGCTGGTTATGATGGCGATGCCTTCCGCCACAGGGTCCGCCAGAGCCAGTCTGCCATCCAGCGTGCGCTGGCTGAAGGCAAGTGTCATGCGGCGCGCCTTGCCGTTCTCTACCGCCCAGATGCTGCCCTTTACGCCGTCAAAGCCGCTGACTGCGGTTTCAGGCACCAGTAAGGCTTCCGGCAGCACGGCGGTGGTGATGACGACCTCCGCCTGTTCGCCGAGGTGGAAGGCGGGCGGGCACTCTTCGCACTTTACCCAGACACGCCGCTCTTCGCTCACCCGGTCGCTCTCGATGCCGATGCGGATGACCCGTGCCGCAAGCGGCGCGCCCGGCCTCGAGCGAAGGCGTACGACCGCCGGCTGGCCGACGGCGATGCTGCCCGCGCGCGATTCCTCGACATGGGCAAGCGCCCAAGCGGTGGCTGGATCGACCAGAGTGAAGACCGGATCGCCTGCCTTGACCGCCGCGCCCAGTTCGCGGTGGCGTTCGACGACGATGGCATCGAAAGGCGCCTTGAGCTGGTATTTTTCCAGCAGCACGGTTTCGCGCAGCAGATCCGCCCTGGCGGTTTCGAGGGCGGCGCGCGCCACTGTCACATCGGCTGCCGCCACCGCGTTGTCGGCCTGCGCCACCTTGAATTCCATTGCCGCCTCCTGCGCCCTTTCGATCGAGACGACGTTCTTTCGCACCAGATCCTGCTGGCGGCGGTTGACCTCATCCTTCTGGGCCAGCACTGCGGCCTGACGGTCGACCAGGGTCTGGACCCGCGCCAATGCCGCTTCGCTGGATTGCACGATGGCTTTGGCGCGCACCACGCGGGCCTGCTGTTCGGAAGCATCGAGCCGCGCCAGCACGGCGTCGCGCTTGACGCTGTCACCATGGTCGGCGGCGAGTTCGACCAGCGCCGCGCCGACTTCGAAGCCGATACTGGAGATGATCTGGGCTTCCACCGTGCCGAGGCCGAATACCTCGATGGCCACGCTGTTTTCCGGCTGCGCCACCTCTACGGTCAGCGGCCGGTTTCTGATGATGTAAGCCGCGGCGAAGCCGGCACCGGCAATCACCGCCAGCGCCATCACCGCTGCTATTGCGCTCCGGATCTTCATGATGCCTGGACAATAGGCCCAATGGCCGCTTGCCGGCTTGACTAATGTCAATGAAGCCCCGGTGCTTCCACCGGGGCTTTTCCTGTCTTCGTCCCTGAAGTCTGCTGCGCTTAGCAGCTGTAGTACATGTCGAACTCGACCGGGTGCGGCGTCATGCGGTAGCGGTCCTGTTCGCCCTGCTTGAGCTCGAGGTAGCTTTCGATCTGGTCCTTCGAGAACACGCCGCCCTTGAGGAGGAAGTCGTGGTCGGCGGCAAGGCTGTCGATGGCTTCCTGCAAGCTTCCGCACACGGTCGGAACCTTGGCGAGTTCTGCCGGCGGCAGGTCGTAGAGGTTCTTGTCCATCGCCGGGCCGGGGTGGATCTTGTTCAGGATGCCGTCGAGGCCGGCCATGATGATGGCCGAGAAGCAGAGGTAGGGGTTGGCCGTCGGGTCGGGGAAGCGCACTTCCACGCGCTTGGCCTTGGGGTTTGCCGTGAAGGGAATGCGGCAGGAGGCAGACCTGTTGCGCGACGAGTAGGCGAGCAGCACCGGGGCTTCATAGCCCGGCACCAGGCGCTTGTAGGAGTTGGTCGACGGGTTGGTGAAGGCATTGAGCGCCTTCGCATGCTTGATGACGCCGCCGATGAAGTAGAGGCAGGTCTCGGAGAGATCGGCATACTGGTTGCCGGCCATCATCGGCTTGCCGTCCTTCCAGATCGAGAAGTGGCAGTGCATGCCGGAACCATTGTCGCCGAACACGGGCTTCGGCATGAAAGTGGCGGTCTTGCCATAGGCATGCGCCACGTTGTGGATCACGTACTTGTAGATCTGCATGTGATCCGCTGCCATCGTGAGCGGCTGGAACTTGGTTCCAAGCTCATGCTGGGCGCTAGCCACTTCATGGTGATGCTTTTCGACGGAGAGGCCCATCTCGCCCATCACCGAGAGCATTTCCGAGCGCATGTCCTGCGCCGAGTCCATCGGGTTGACGGGGAAGTAGCCGCCCTTGATGCGCATGCGGTGGCCCATGTTGCCGGTCTCGTAGTCGCGGTCCGAATTGATCGGAAGCTCGACCGAGTCCAGCTTGAAGCCGGTGTTATAGGGGGACGTCGAGAACTTCACGTCGTCGAAGATGAAGAATTCAGCTTCCGGGCCGACATAGACCGTGTCGCCGATGCCCGTCGACTTGAGATAGGCTTCGGTGAGCTTCGCGGTCATGCGCGGGTCGCGGCTATAGGCTTCGCCGGTGCCGGGATCGAGAATGTCGCAGAACACGGCGAGCGTCGACTGGGCATAGAACGGATCGAGATGGGCGGATGACGGATCGGGCATCAGCACCATGTCGGACTCGTTGATGGCCTTCCAGCCGGCAATCGAAGAGCCGTCGAACATCAGGCCATCGGCCCATGCATCTTCACCCATCTGGGAGATGTCCATGGTGAGATGCTGCATCTTGCCGCGCGGATCGGTGAAGCGCAGGTCGACGTACTTGACGTCTTTTTCCTTGATCATCTTGAGGACGCCGGCGGCATCCAGTGGCTTGCTCATGTTTTGTCCCTCTTCAGTGAGCTTTTGTTGTTTTTAGAGCGCGTCCGGCCCGGCTTCGCCGGTACGGATGCGGATGGCTTGTTCGACGTTTGATATGAAAATCTTTCCGTCGCCGATGCGGCCCGTGCGGGCGGCGTTCTGGATGGCTTCCACAGCCTTGTCCACGAACTCGTCGGCAAGCACGACCTCGATTTTCACCTTTGGCAGGAAGTCGACCACATATTCGGCACCGCGGTAGAGTTCGGTGTGGCCCTTCTGACGGCCGAAGCCCTTGGCCTCGGTCACGGTGATGCCCTGGAGTCCGACCTCCTGAAGCGCTTCCTTCACTTCATCGAGCTTGAAGGGCTTGATGATCGCTTCGATCTTTTTCATGTCAGGTGACTGCCTCGCGTTAACGCGCGCTAAGGATTGCAGGCTCCGTGCCAGTTGACATCCGAAATGTTTTCAAGGGTTTGCGGCGGCTGCTACGTTTTTGTGCATACGGAAATGGCTGCAAAACAGGCAGAATGGCTGAAATTCAGGCAGTCTGGTTTCTAGCGCCTGATGGCGCGGAGCAATTCCGCCAGCTCCTTTGCCCGCAACTCGTCCAGCTTCTCATGCAGCGCCATGATCTCGATCTCGGCCTTGAGGTTCACCTCGTAGTCATGGGAGGCCTGGAGCCTGTCCTTCGCCGACTGACGGTTCTGCGACATCATGATGATCGGCGCCTGGATGGCGGCGACGAGTGACAGGAACAGGTTGAGGAGGATGAAGGGATAGGGATCGAAAGGCTGCGCTCCCCATCGGCTGAGGACAATGGTGTTCACCACCGTCCACGACACGACCGCCGTGAGAAATATGATGATGAAGGTCCAGGAACCGCCGAACCCGGCGATCTGGTCCGAGAGGCGCTCTCCGAAGGTGCGGCTTGTGTCGTAGTCGATGTTCACGTCGCGCGAGACTGCGACCCGCTTCGCCACGCGCTCGATCACCTGGCGCTCGCGCTCGGGCAGGTCCTCGTAGCCGATTTCAAGGATGCGCTTGGCGAGAAGCTTGACGGCGTCGGCGGGAACACTGGTCATCGGGCACGTCCTTGGGGATCGGATGCCCGCGATGTTTAGGCCATTCCCAATCGATATCCCAGAGCCTGGCCGTGTCTTCCGGAATGGAAAGGCACCGCCACGGAATTGTCCGTTGACGGTGCCCGGTGCCGGAGTGCCATGGCGCCGATGGAAATCACCACCGGCACCAGGGCGCGGAGTGAATATCAGCCGCTAGACGCGCGTGTTGTGCAAGCGCTCGCGATCCTCGGTGATCGGCTTGAACAGGTAAAGCCCGTAGATCGCGGCAAGGCCGACGAGAATGTAGATGATGCGCGACAGGCCGCTGCGCGGACCCACCGTGCCACCGAAGATGGCGGCGACGAGATCGAATTCGAACAGGCCGACCAGCAGCCAGTTCAGCCCGCCAATGACCAGGAGCGCCATGGCGATGATATTCAGATACTTCATGTTTTATCTCCGGTTGAGTTATTGTCTCGCCCGTTGAACGCGATGCCGCGCCGATGGTTCCTCTTGGGACAGCAATCGTCTAGCGTGCGCTGCATGAGTCACGAGCTTTTGACCCCGGAGCAGATGTACCGTGCCGACGCGCTGGCGGTGGAGGCGGGCGTGCCCTCTCTGAAGCTGATGGAAAACGCCGGTCGCGCCGTGGCAGACGAGATCGTCCGCCGCTATGGCGCGCGTCCCACGCTGGTGCTGTGCGGGCCGGGAAACAATGGCGGCGATGGCTTCGTGGCAGCGCGCCATCTCAAGCGCTGGGGCTGGCCGATGCGGGTGGCACTGCTGGGTGATCGCGCAAGCCTGAAAGGCGACGCGGCGGCGATGGTGAGCCGCTGGGATGGTTCGGTAGAGCAGGGCGTGGACATTGCCGGGGCCGGATTGATTGTCGATGCGCTGTTTGGGGCAGGGCTCTCCAAGGATTTTCCAGATCAACTTGCTGGAGCCATCAATAGCGCTAATGTTCCGGTCGTCGCCATCGATGTGCCCTCGGGCCTCGATGGACTGACCGGTGCCCCGCGCGGTGCATCGGTCAAGGCGGATGTCACGGTCACCTTCTTCCGGAAAAAGCCCGGCCATGTGCTGATGCCGGGTCGCGAACGCTGTGGCGAAGTGGTGGTGGCCGATATTGGAATACCTCGCGCGGTTCTTGAGACGATCCGTCCAAACCTATGGATCAATGAAGCTTTTGCCATTCCGGAACTGTCGGTTGCGGGTCATAAATATGGCCGCGGCCATGCCGTAGCCGTCTCGGGCGGGCCGCTCAACACCGGTGCGGCGCGGCTGGCGGCGGAGGCAGCGCTGAAGGTGGGGGCAGGGTTGGTGACGATCTCCGGCAGCCGGGAGGCGCTGGCCGTTCATGCCAGCCACCTGACGGCGATCATGCTGTCGGACGCCGAACTCGCCAGCCTGTTGTCCGACCGGCGGAAGAATGCCGTCTGCATCGGGCCTGCCTCGGGCGTGGGTGCCGAAACGCGGGCGAAAGTGGAAGCGGTGCTGATGAGCGGGGCGGCAACCGTGCTCGACGCCGATGCGCTGACGAGCTTTGCCGATCAGGCAGAACCGCTATTCCGGCTCATCGGCATGAACCCGCAAAGGCCCGTGGTAGTGACGCCGCACACCGGCGAATTTTCGCGCCTGTTTAAAGGTTTGGGCGCGGAATTGCACTCAAAGCTTGAACGGGCCCGCAAGGCGGCGGCCCTGTCCGGCGCGGTCGTCATCATCAAAGGGGCTGACACTGTAGTCGCCCATCCCGATGGCCGCGCGAAGATCAACGTCAATGCGCCACCATCGCTTGCCACGGCAGGCTCGGGCGATGTGCTGGCGGGGATCGTAACAGGGCTTCTGGCGCAAGGCTTGAGCGGCTTCGATGCGGCCTGTGCCGCTGTCTGGCTTCACGGCGATGCCGCCAACCGCCATGGCGCGCGGGGACTGACGGCGGACTCATTGGTCGAGATGTTATGAACAAGCCGCTTCCGCTACTCCTCGTCACCGGCATTGCCTTCGGCTGCAACTTCCCGCTGGCGAAGCTCGCCGTGGCGGCGGGCGTCAACCCCGCGATCTGGGCGATCGTCATCTGCCTTGGCGCGGGGCTGGCGCTGCTGGCAGTGGCCAATCTCTTCGAGGATGCACCAGCAGTCCCCGGCATCTTCCGCTACGCGCTGATCTCGGGCTTCATCTCGAATGTCGTCCCGCTGTTCCTGACCTTCGCGGCGATCCCCCACATCGGCAGCGGGCTTGCCGCCATTCTGGTGGCATTGTCGCCGGTGACGACGGCATTGCTCTCGATCCTGCTGAAGGTGAGGCCGCCGACCGCGCTCGGCCTGCTGGGGATCGGTTTCGGTCTCGCCGGGGCCCTCCTCATCATCATCGCGCGCAACGCAGGCTTCGACGCGACTGAAACCCGCTGGCTGCTGCTGGCCATGCTGATCCCGGTGTTTTTGGGGTTCGGCAACGTCTATCGCAGCTGGGCCTGGCCCCGGGGTGCCGGCCCGATGCGGCTGGGAGCGATGGTGAACCTCGCCGCCGTTCTGCCGCTCGCCGTGGCGGGATATGCCTGGAACGGGCTCGACCCCTGGCCGCTGCTCGGCGTGCCGTGGCTGGTGCTGATCCAGCTTGCGGCATCGACTGTCATGTACCTCACCTTCTTCCGGCTGCAGGCGGTGGGCGGCCCAACCTATCTCTCGCAGATCGGCTATGTAGCGGCGGTCTTGAGCGTTGCGATCGGCATGCTGTTCCTGGGCGAGAGCTTCCCTGCCATGGTGTGGGCGGGTGTTGCGGTGGTGGCGATCGGCATCGGTCTTTCGACGCTAGCGCAGGTGCGGGCGGCGCGCCTTGCTCGATGATTTTTTCTTCACTGGCATAGCGGAAACCCCTCTGCTATAGACCGCGCCCATTGCAACGGCCCGAGGCTTTTGCTCGTGCGCGGGCGTGGTGAAATTGGCAGACACGCAGGATTTAGGTTCCTGTGGGGAAACCCGTGGGGGTTCAAGTCCCTCCGCCCGCACCAGGCACGAGCAGGCCGACGTCCTCACCGATTCATCTGAAAGACAAGAGCGAAAACGATGCAGGTTACCGAGACTCTCAGCACTGGCCTCAAGCGCGAATACAAGGTGGTGGTCAACGCCGCCGAACTGGACCAGGAGCTGAACGCGAAGCTGAAGGAGCTCTCCGCCAAGGCCAACATCAAGGGCTTCCGCCCCGGCAAGGTGCCGGTGCCGCATCTGAAGCGCGTCTACGGAAAGTCGGCCATGGCCGAAGTCGTCCAGAAGACCATCGACACGAAGTCGAAGGAACTGCTGGCCGAGAAAAAGCTGAAGCCCGCTTATCAGCCGGAAGTGAAGCTTCCCGAGGACGAAGCGGAAGTGAACGCCGTGATGGACGGGAAGGGCGATCTCGCCTTCTCCGTTGCCTTCGAGATCATTCCCGATTTCGAACTGAAGGAC